>NZ_SMBP01000045.1 GCF_004341945.1 Longicatena caecimuris | reverse complement strand
ATCATCCAGCAGGCAATGGTACAAGTATTAAGCCCAATATGTGAAACGTTCTTTTCGGATTATAGTTATGGATTCAGACCAAATCGGAGTTGTGAACAGGCCATAATGAAATTATTGGAATATATCAATGATGGATATGAATGGATAGTAGACATTGACTTAGAGAAATTCTTTGACAACGTGCCACAGGATAAATTGATGAGTTATGTACACATCATCATAAATGATGGAGATACAGAGTCGCTCATACGAAAATATCTTAAAGCAGGTATCATGATAAACGGAAAATATGAAAAGAGTGAAAAGGGAACACCACAGGGTGGAAACCTATCGCCATTATTAAGTAATATTATCCTAAATGAATTAGACAAAGAATTAGAAAGCAGAGGATTACACTTTACCAGATACGCAGACGACTGCGTGATAGCGGTAAAAAGTAGAGCCAGTGCGAACAGAGTGATGCATACAATCACAAAGTGGATTGAACACAAATTGGGACTGAAAGTGAATGCGACAAAGACGCATATCACAAGACCTAACAAATTAAAATATCTAGGCTTTGGATTTTATTATGATACCAAAGCTGAGAAATATTGTGCAAGACCACACGCAAGTTCCATACAACGATTTAAGAGGAAACTGAAACAGCTAACAATCAGAAAGAACACAATGGCTTTAAATGAAAGGATAAGACAACTGAACCAAGTAATACGAGGATGGATAAACTATTATTCCATATGTAATATGAAAACACATATGATGAATATAGATAAACATCTTCGTACAAGACTTCGAGTAATTATATGGAAGCAGTGGAAAGTACCCAGCAAGCGACAATGGGGATTACAAAAACTTGGGATTAGAAAAGATAGAGCAAGACAGACATCGTATATGGGAGACCATTATCAATGGGTCGTAACCAAAACATGTGTGGTAAGAGCAATATCAAAAGAAAAACTAGCCCAAAAAGGACTAGTCAGTTGTTTAGATTACTATATAGAGAGACACGCTTTGAAATTAAAACGAACCGCCGTATACGGAACCGTACGTACGGTGGTGTGAGAGGGTGATTTATTTCACCCTACTCGATTAGATAATAAGCCATTGGATGTGTAATCGGAAAAGAGATGATATGGAAATAAGGAATGAAAAGATAAGAAAAGTTTGATATCTTGGATGTAATCGTTTACAGTATGAAAAGATAAAAAAGATCATTAAAAAGTGAAAAAAATAAAAAATAAGCGTTGACATGAAAGATAAATTGATGTATTATAAACAGGCACTCAACGAGAGTGACATCCACCAAACAGTGGATGCTATCGGTCTTTGAAAACTGAACAGGAAACGTCAATTTCAATGAAAAAGAGAAGTAATTCTCGGATAAACAAATAAAAAAACGTTAGTAAACGTTTTGAGCTAAATCAAATGGAGAGTTTGATCCTGGCTCAGGATGAACGCTGGCGGCATGCCTAATACATGCAAGTCGA
>NZ_SMBP01000044.1 GCF_004341945.1 Longicatena caecimuris | reverse complement strand
AAAGAGGCTGTAACGAAATAGACTGAATTGACAAGTCTATGAGGTTACACCTCTTTTTTCTATGCTTTGTTCTGAAAAAACATCTCTTATTTTTAGATAAAGGAATAAACCTTTGTTTTAAGGCATTATAAAAACATCTCCCCCTTTTTATTCTCTATGCTGAATACTTTGGTCTTTGCTTTTTATTGTGATATTTCATTAAGTTAAATCCAATAGATACTAACTGTATCTCCATTTCCACATTTTTTATGCTTCTTCTGTGAATTCTGTCATACTTGTTATCTGTCTTGATAACTCCAAACGCTCCTTCGGTTTCAATAGACCGCTTCATTCTTAACTGTATTCCTTCTTCACTGTCTAGTCTTTTCTTTGCCTCTGTTTGAAGTTCATTTAGTATCGGATTCACTGTAATAATGCGATTTCTTTTTGCGGTTGTGCATACATTCTTCTGTTCACAGGTTTCACATTTGCCACAGCTATGACTTTGATTGATTCTCATATATTTGCTACGTTTATCTACCCTTTCTGATATACATGTGAATACATGTCCAGCCGGACAGATATATCTGCCGCTTGTGTCTTTCATCCAGTTTGCTTTATTATATAGATTCTTTTTGTATTTCTTTTCTTTCTCTTTGCTATACATGCTATATTTTATATATGCTTCTATATTATGGGTTAGACAATACATATAATTATCATAACTTCCATATCCCGCATCTGCGACTACGACTGCTGGGAGTTTTCTATATTGTTCTAAATACCGATCAAGGAATTTGATAAATGTCTTTTGATCACTGCGCTCTTGAAAAACACATGCGTATGCTATATATTCATCACATACACCTATCTGCACATTATATCCCGGTTTGAAGATTCCGGTTTTCATGTAGTAGTCTTCTTTCATATGCATCATTGTCGCATCGTGATCTGTTTTTGAATAACTGTTTCTGCCTTCACCGCATATCTGAATTCTGGTCAGGCAGCTTTCTAAGGTATCTCTATAGTCCGCAAGGTTATCATAAATCCTTTGTATCGGCGTTTTTCTCTTTCCTTTACCATAAACAAAAGAGAATCCTTGCTTTTTACATTGCGATAATATTGCCTCAAGGATGACATCTAATTCTTCCGGTGCCCATGTATCTTTAGGTTCTGTATTCTCCAGTTTCTGTATTTCATCATTGATGCGTGTAAATGTTTTATCTCTTGTTTTGACCGCGGTCTTTTTCCATACAAAAGAGAATTTTGTGGCATTTGCTTCTAGTTTTGTTCCATCTATACATAAAGTCTTTGTATCAACGTCGTCTAGTGTACAGATAGATTCAAAAATATCCTTAAATATATTTTCTATAGAATCTTTCAGATATTTCTCAATAAATCTTTGAATTGCCATATGGCTGGGTGTTTCTTCTTCCATAAGATACATAAAACGGATATCCGTTTTACAGGCCTGTTCAATACCTCTCAAACTATAAATTTTATTCATGAACGCAAACAGAACGATTTTAATCATCTTAAAGGGATTGTATTCTTCACGACCTTTATGTGAAGGTCGATTCAGATATGTATTCCAATTTACTCCTTCCATCACTTTAAGAAAACTGAACACCGGATCAGAAGAATTTAACTTTTTTCCTAAATCCAGTGGTAAAATCAACTGTTGTGTAGTATAATCCATATTGTTCAGATACGGATAATTTAACTCGAACACATTGATGTTTTCCATAGTTAAATTATACCAAAAAAATACGCCATTCTCTTATGAGTTTGACGTATTTTTATTTGTGAGGCTATTTCTTATTCGTTACAGCCTCT
>NZ_SMBP01000043.1 GCF_004341945.1 Longicatena caecimuris | reverse complement strand
CCCGTCTTTAGAAGTTAGCACCATGTTTCTTTAGGAGCAAAAAAACAAATGTTAATCAGAGCCCGTATTTATGCGGGTTTTTATGTGCGAAAATACTTTCATATTTTATTTAATTGTGTTATAATGATGGTGCCGTGGTGTATTCATGTCGGAGGTGTTCTTATGGCTTATTTCCTTAAGGTTGCTAAACAACAAAATCGTACCTATTTATCTATTTACGAAAGCTTTTATTCTCCTGATGTTAAGGGAACCAAGCATCGCAGTATTAGAAAACTTGGTAATCTTCAGTCTCTTATTGATTCTGGGATTGATGATCCTATTGCCTACTACAAAGCTGAAGTGGCTAGAATGAATGAAGAAAGAAAACTCAAAAATGCGAATGCAAAGATAAATCAAAGACTTATTGGTGAAGTCTCTCCTGAAAAGTATCTCGGCTATTTTCCTCTTGCCAACATTCTTAACACATTAGATGTAAAAGATCATTTTAACTATATGCAGTCTACTCGCTACTTTCAGTTTAATGTCTATGATATATTCTCATCTCTTGTATTTGCACGTGCTGTAGCACCTTTGTCTAAACACAAAACGTTTCATGATGTACTTCCTTCCCTTTTGAATGAAGTTGACTTCAGCTATGATCAATTATTAGATGCCGTTGAATTTCTGGGGAGTGAATATCAGAAGTTCACTGAAATACTTACGGTAGCTACAGCTGATAATTTTGGTATTGATACAAAACATACTTTCTTCGATTGTACGAACTTCTACTTTGAAATCGATAAAGAAAATGATTTTCAAAGACGTGGCCCATCTAAAGAAATGCGTCATGATCCCATTGTTGGGCTAGGTCTATTACTTGATGCCAATATGATCCCCATCGGTATGAGGATGTATCCCGGTAATGAGTCAGAGAAGCCTATTATCCGCAATATCATCAATGACTTGAAATCACAAAACAACATCAATGGAAGGACTATACAAATCGCAGATAAGGGGTTGAACTGTGCTCGCAATATCATCGAAGCAACAGATAAATGCGATGGTTATATATTCTCAAAATCGGTCAAACAGCTAGTTGATAAAGAAAAGACATGGGTACTCCTTGAAAATGATTTTCATGATGTTTTAGACAGCAAAGGAAATATAATATATCGATACAAATCATGTATCGATAACTACACATATGAATATAAAGACGAAAATGGAATCAAACATTCAAAGACAGTAAAAGAAAAACGTGTTTGTACATTTTCCCCAAAGCTACAACGAAAAAAGTTAATGGAAATCGACAAAATGATTGAAAGAGCGCAAAGATTACGAGCATCAGAAGCAAAGAAAGAAGAGTATGGGGAAAGTGCGAGATATGTAAATTTTGTGGATAGAGATGGTAAAAAAGCCCATACAGTACTAAATGAAGAAAAGATAGATATGGATAGAAAACTAGCAGGCTTTAATCTTCTAATCACTTCCGAATACAAAATGGAAGATCAACAGATATATGAAGCATATCATAATTTATGGAGGATTGAGGAATCTTTCAGAGTTATGAAAAGTGAATTAGACGCAAGACCTGTCTATCTTCAAAAAGAGAATAGTATAAAAGGACATTTTCTTATATGTTATACTACGGTACTACTAATACGACTGTTTCAATTCAAGATACTAAATAACGAATACTCAACAAGTGATATATGTAGTTTTATCAAGGAGTTTAAAGTTGTACAGATCAACGATTCAAGATACATCAACATGACACGTTCTTCTGATTTCATCACCAAGCTTTCAGCTCTATTAAAACAACCAATCACAAATTATTATCTTACCAATAAACAAATAAAAATGATGCATACTCGTTAGCTATAATTTCGAGTTTACACCATTTTTTTACTTTTAACTTCTAAAGACAGG
>NZ_SMBP01000042.1 GCF_004341945.1 Longicatena caecimuris | reverse complement strand
CCACAGCCCTAAGCTAATTATATAGCTTAATGAATTCCCAAGAAAGGAAGATACTATTTAATTACCTGTTTCTTGGTTAATTAAATAATACAAGATGTAAAGATGGATGCAAATGTAAAGGAAATTATCAGAATTAAAATGGAAGCCTGTAAAAAGGCATTAGAGAAAAATGGTATGAAAGCATATCTTGTGGAAGATGCACAGGCTGCCAGAGAATTAGTGAATGCGATGATCAAAGATCATGAAACAGTATGTGATGGTGGGACGATGACATTACAAGAAACCGGTATTTTGGATATGCTAAATCATCGTGATCTTGTATTTCATTCACACAGTGATCCTATGATGACACGGGAAGAAAGTGATGCAGAGGCACGCAAAGCATTTTCAGCAGATACCTTTATCGCCAGTACCAATGCGGTAACTTTGCAAGGAGAATTGGTGAATATCGATGGTCATGGAAACCGGGTCAGTGCTATGATTTTTGGACCGAAGCAAGTCATTATCGTAGCCGGGTATAATAAAATTGTCGAAAATGAAGAGGCGGCAAAGAAACGTATCCGTGAAATTGCTGCCCCAGCCAATAGTGTACGCTTGCATAAGCAGACACCTTGCAGCAAGACAGGAAGCTGTCAAGATTGTTACAGCAAAGATCGCATATGCAGCAGTTATGTTAAGATCAACTATGATAAGGAAGATCGTATCCGCGTAATTTTGATTGCGGAAGCATATGGGTATTAAAAACGATCACGAAAAAAGAGATGAGGAAAAAGCGTAAAGTATTATCTCATAAGCTTTCTATCATCTCTTTTCTTATGCTATTTTATGTAATAGATAAGGTGTTTGGTGATACTATTGCAAAGAATGTAAGCTAGCTTCTCTTGTTATAAGTAAGAGTTTACTCTTTTAAGATCCGTAACACCATCCGGATTATCTTTCCGCATGTTTTCTAAAAGAATAGGAATTTTTGATGGATCTTCTCTAATTGCACAAGCCTCTTCCCATAAAATGCCAACTAATTGTAAATAAGTGACGAGTCCATGAACGCTTTCTACTTCAGGAATCTCATTGTCTTTTATGATAAGCAGCGATGTAATTTTACTATCAGAGCCTTGCTTGATTGGTTCTTGATTACCAAGTACATATTGATTTTCTTCAAAAAAGCGCTTTGTCGTATAGGTATAACGGGCAAGATTTCCCAACATATTACAAGCCCATACACAATCTTCATAGCTATGTTCTTGCAGCTTCATGGTCATTTCATAGCCCCAGCGACTATATGTTTGTCCAAATGCCTGTTCATCACCATATAGATTGGTCATACCATAGGTAACAATATGTTGATATCCTTTTGGTGAAGTATAAATACTATAGCCATCCAAATATTCATTTCCTCCAAACAAAGCACGAGATGTTAATGTAGTTGCGTAATGTTTTGGCTTTTGATTAGGATAACATTTGGCAAAACTATCCTCAATCACATCCCAACCGGGCGCAAAATCTTCATCAGCTAATGCTTTTTGATAATCCTCAAATCGCATTCCTGCTACAATCTTTTCCTTGCTATGTGCATGGACAATTTTCTTTTTCGGTTTATGAAAAATATGCATAAGAATCCCTCCCTGTTTTTATTTTACCACAAGTGGCTTTGCATACTTTTGTTTTTTATAAAAAATACGAATAAGGCGTTTCAACATACCCATACTAAAGATGAAAAAGGAGTGATGATATGTTTGAACATAAGAAAAAGTTATTGCATCCAGTAAAAGTAGAACGTCCAAATCCGCAATATGCAGTACTAATGCAGGAGCAGTTAGGTGGAAACAATGGTGAATTAAAAGCAGCTTTACAGTATTTATCTCAGAGCTTTCGTGCAAAAGATCCCGTTTTTAAAGATTTATTCTTAGATATCGGTACGGAAGAATTAAGCCATATGGAAATGGTGGCAGAAACGATTAATTTATTAAACGGCGGTGATGTTGATTACAAAAAGGTTGAAAATGGTGAATTAGAAACAATGGTGACCTTTGGTTTAAATCCGGCTTTAGTTAACTCAAGTGGAAATCCATGGACAGCTGATTATGTTACCGTGACTGGCGATTTAGCAGCAGATTTATTAGCGGATATTGCCAGTGAGCAGCGTGCGAAAGTCGTTTATGAATACTTATATCGCCAGATTGACGATAAGTATGTAAAGGAAACAATCATGTTTTTACTTGAGCGTGAAGAAGCGCATAATGCATTGTTCTGTGAGGCGTTGAATAAGATTACGGATGATGGCAGTAACCGTAACTTCGGTATGAGTGAAGATAGTCGTTTGTATTTTGACTTATCGAAACCAGGACGTTATTTTGATGATCCTGATCCTAAACCGGTAGAAATGGCAAATGCCAAAAAAGGAAAAACGACTGCGAAAAAGAACTAGTGAAAACACTTGGCATGGTGAAGTATTCCCAACTTCATCATGCTTTTTCTATAGGAATGAAGATGCTTATCAAAAAGTTTAAAGATTTACAGCATACGTATGCTTTTCTTTTTAATGATTTAGGTGCTTGCTCATCCATCTGATAATAAAGAAAAAGGGCCTGAGCCCTTTTATTCTTCATCTGCTAAACGTACTTCACTGACACCGGCAACCTCATCCATGATAATTGCCTCAATGCCATCCTTTAAGGTATCACCGATGGACATGCAGCCAACACAGGCTCCTAACAAACGTACACGAACGATGCCATCCGTGAAAGAAACATATTCTACATCGCCACCATCGCGCTGTATGTAAGGACGAATTTTTTCAATGACATTGCGTATTTCATCTTCTTTATTAATCATACATTCACCTACTTTCTATAAATGCAGCAGCTGATACATAAGTAAAGATACGAAAAAGCCTAAGATCATGCCGCCGATAATTTCAACAAATTTATGTCCTAAAACACTTTTGATTTTTTCATGATAAATCGGATCATTTAATTTCAGACCCTTCATACCTTCCAAATCTGATATAAGCTGTTTGGTCAGCTGTATGTTTCGCCCTGCATAATAACGTACATTTGCAGCATCATAAATAACAATGAAACTGAATACACATGTAATCGCGAAATAGGTGGAATCAAAGCCTTCACTCAATCCAATTGCCATCGTCAATGCAGTGACCGTGGAACTATGAGAGCTGGGAAATCCTCCGCATGCAATACATTGATGAATATCGACTTTCTGTGTACGCAAATAAAGGACAACAGGTTTTAAGACCTGCGCCAATACATTGGCAAATAAAGCTGCCAGCAGGGGATATATGGAACTCATGCAAGTATCACCTCATTAAAGAGAAAAAGTTCTCGTCTTCATTATTATAGCACAAAAACAAAAATTATTGATAGTTGTCTGCTTTTTGCCAGCAATTTCCCTTCCTATGATGTAATGTCATATAAAACATATGGAAAGGACTGTTAATTTTAGAAAAGAACGTGCTATAATTAACACGAGCGAAATGAGGTGAGTAGATGCATTATATGGTTGGTGAAGTCGTTGAAGGGGTGATTACCGGCATCAAGCCTTATGGGGCATTCGTCTATTTAGATAATTGTCATAATGGACTGATTCATATTTCCGAAATCAGTGAACGCTTTGTCCGTGATGTGCATACGTATGTGAAAATTAATCAGCGGGTAAAAGTGAAAATTCTTGATATTGATGAAGATGGCACCCACTTCAAACTGTCTTTAAAAGCTGTAGAGGCAAAGAAAGCTCGTTCTATGCGCAAACGCAAGATCATTCATGAATTGCCAAAGATGGAAATAGGATTCACTTCCTTGGCAGAAAAGCTGGATTCATGGATTGAGGATGCAAACAGATAAAGGAGCTAGCTATTAAGAAGTCAAGCCTTTTTGAAAAAGATTAAAAAAGCATGACAAAAACAAGTGCTGGTAAGAGCACAAAAATTGATC
>NZ_SMBP01000041.1 GCF_004341945.1 Longicatena caecimuris | reverse complement strand
AACATAAATAAGCATATTGGTAAGCCGTATGCCTTAATAGGGCACGTACGGTTTGATAAGGGGCGGTAGTTTAATGACTATCGCCTACTTTCTTTTGCATTAATCTTAAAAGGTATAAACTTGGCAAGGCAGTTGCCAAACAAGAAGGTATGAATCGTTTGCATAAAGAAATCTAATAAACACATTCGATTCTGAAGTATCGGGATCTTTATTGCATTAATCTTAGAAGGTATAAACTTGGCAAGGCAATTGCTAAACAAGAAAGTATAGATTTTTTTTCATAAACGTATGCTGTACCACCTGAATGTGCAAAGATTTGCATAAGGTAGTTGCAATCTTATAAAAATAGTGTACTATTACAAAAGGTGATAAAAAATGAAATATATCAATGGAAAAGAATTACTCATGTTTCTAGAACCTCCGATTACAAGACTATCCGTATTTGAGGCAGAAACTGTCGATGCAGCGCTCATCATGTGTGCGGAAGCATTCAAAAAATTAGAAACCGAATTTCAGGTGACAATTGACTTTGCGACCTTCAAATACCAACTGTTAAAAACGATGGGAGAATTTTTACGTGCCTGTCGTGAAAACGAACATGAATGTTTACAGCAGCCAAGAGCACACATTGCCCAAGAACGCTATGAAGCTTTAGCAATTGATATAGCGCAATGGCCTAAGCACTTACAAAAAAATAATGCAGAAAACTTCTTTATCATAGAATATTGTTTGTGTTATGCCAATATTTTAAGCCGCTATCTTATGGACAGTGGTTTACCAAAAGAATTTAGCTGTCGCTTAGCCAATGATGCGGCAATCAAACTGGCACAGTGGTGTGATGAGAATTGTGTCAAGAAGTGCGCATATGAATGTATACGACGCAGCTCTTCAAACGGATATTGTACCTTATGCAGCTTTATGATCCAACCAATGGCTTGCCCTAAGAAACAGGAAATTCCATATGCTCGCTTACAGTTGGAAGAGGATGATTTACAATGCATGCGTCCAGAAAATTTAACGTTAGGATCCTGATTTAGGATCTTTTTTTATTACATTAGGAAGTATACGGTAAGGGGAAGAATGCGAGAATGGAAAGGGGTCAAACTTGTCAAGTCAGATAAAAGCAGTTTATCGGAATGGTTATTTTTTAAGATTTCTTTTGTATTTCAAAATTGACAAATACACAAAAATGACATACGCTAAAACTATATAAACAAGACAGAGGGAAAGCGATTATGAAAAAAACAACAGAAATTTTACAAGAAGTGAATAAGGTCATGATTGGAAAAAAACAAGAAGTCGAAAAAGTTATGATGGTGATTTTAGCTAAGGGACATATTCTTTTGGAAGATATTCCCGGTGTCGGAAAGACAACATTGGCGATGGCATTTGCCAAAGCTATGCAGCTTAACAGCAAGCGTATGCAATTTACCGTGGATGTTTTGCCAAGCGATGTGGTTGGCTATAGTGTAATTGATCCATCTAGTGGAGAAGTTCATCTGCATGAGGGCGCTGTTTTTTGCAACATCTTTTTAGCTGATGAAATTAATCGAACGTCAAGTAAGACACAGGCGGCCTTACTAGAAGTCATGGAAGAAAAACAAATTACCATAGATGGATATACGCAAACGGCGCCACAGCCATTCATGGTCATCGCTACACAAAACCCATACGGTTCTGCCGGTACACAGCTTTTACCGGAAAGCCAGTTGGATCGTTTCATGATACGTATGAGCATCGGCTATCCAAGTGCACAGGATGAGGTTGAAATGTTAAAGCGAAAACAGGCTAAAAAGCAATATCAGATACAACCAGTTGCCAGTGTAGAGGATGTCATCGAAATGCAAAACGCATGCGATGCCATCTTTGTACATGAGGATATTTATCAATATATCGTTGATCTGGTGAATGCTACTCGTCATCATGAGCGAATTTATCAAGGGGCAAGTCCACGTGCCAGTATTGCCTTAACGGCTATGGCCAAAGCACATGCCTATTTAGCCGATCGTGATTATGTCATACCGGAAGATGTCACTCAAGTCTTCCACGATGTTCTTGCACATCGTATAGTAATGAAAAACGATATTGTTAAGGATCATCGCACGACTGCTGCTGTTTTACAAAACCTTTTAGATGAGATTGAAAAACCGCAGCTGAGGAAAGCATAATGCTTCGCGCCTGGTGCCGCTATCTGCTTTTGTTGGCAGTGTGTGCACTGCTCTACATCTTTTTAGGCGGCTATTTATTTCTGATAATTTTGACAGGTGTTATTGCGCTGCCCTTGATTAGTTTATTTGCCATGCTGATTTCATCAAATCATTTACAAGTAGACTTTCAACGCCGTAAAGAGGGCAGTTACTTTTATTGCGCCAGTGGGAAATGGTTCCCGCTTGCTCAACTCAAAATCAACATCCAACAAGAGAATATCTTTTTGGATGAGCAAACTCAAGATAATCTGACCTTATTTACAAGTGATACCATCGTGTATGTTCCTATGATTGCCCATGAGGCAACGATGGGAAAAATTCGCTTATGCTTTGATGGTTTTGTACTACAGGATATGCTGGGATTATTTCAACGTCGTTATCACAGTCATCAAAAGCGTACTTATTATTTATATCCTCATGCAACTGGGACCACTATATCATCACAAATTCATGATATCTTACAAGATCAGGAACATGTATATGAAGGTCATATTCAACACGGTGGCATCTTAGAAGATACACATGAAGTGAAAGAATACCAGCCTGGCGATGATTTGCGCCATATTCATCATAAATTAAGCTACAAATTAGCGAAGACAATGATACGTACTTTTGCCTCTTACCAACAGGAACAACTGCTTGTATATTTAGATTTGCATGGAAGTGTTGAGGAATGCGAGCAGGTTTTGGGACACTTTTATGCCTGTGCTATAGAATGGATACAGCGTTCTATGAGTGCCATTGTCTGTTGGAATTCTAAAGATGGCAATTTGGAACAGGAGGTCTATGATAAAGCGAGCTTAAAACGTTGTTTACAGGCAATTCTCGCACATCCCAAAGCGGAAGAAGAGGACAATGTTCTTTACCGTTCACAGCTGGGGACACACGTATGCATACGCTCTAGCGGGATAGAAACATCTATGGATGAGAAAGGAAGTGATGTGCATGCATAAGACATTCTCACTTACCGATCGCTTTCTTTTCGTCTTAACAAGTTATCTTCCTTTCCTTATCTTCCTATGGGTTTTTCAAATGCTGAATGGTGTCGTACTATGTACGACCTTTATCGCAACACTGCTTTTTCTATTCTTACAAACGACAAAACTGAAAAAATGGGTAATACCTATTTATGGTGCTCTGATAATGCTTTTACTTTTAAGTCTGATCATTAACTTTCGTGATACCATTAATGCCATATATAATCAAATCACATCTGTGTATGCTCATTCTTCCAACTATACGTTTCAAGTTTATGAAGTGACACTGTCACAACAAGAGCTTCCTTTCTTGTTTTCACGAGTTTGGATAGCGTTGTATCTGTTGATCATGTTACTGGAATACCTTTTTGTCATTCGCTGGAAACGACATTTCCCAGCCTTTGCCATCAGCTTTCTGCTATATTTTCCAACGATGCTGTATAGTGTCAAACAGCCATGGCTGCTTACCTGTTTGCTTTTGATGGATTGGTTTTCTTTATTGTTTCTTTCTTATATCAGAAGACATAGTACACGTTCATGGCATTATGGCAAGCTGTTTGGCTATGTTCTGCTTTGCTTCTCTCTTATATTTGGTACGCTTTTTATCCTATTACCAGAAAAGGAGTATGAAGTCTCCTCCACTAGCAGTCATATGCGTCAAAAACTGTTACAGACAATTGAGCAGTTCACTTATAACTTACGTTATGGCTCAGAAAGCATAGGTGAAATTGACTTAGGAAGAGCGGGGAATCGTTCTTATACCGGTGCTATCCAAATGGAACTTACTTATCCTAAGGCATCTCGCTTATATTTAAAAACCTATAGCGGTGCTATTTATGATGGACATACATGGAAATCCCTTGCGCATAAACAATATCGTCAATATCCCAATATTGATTGGACAACGATTCGTTTTTGGATGAATCAGGCGGCATTACCGAAAGATATTCATGCGAATTCATTGATGATCAAAGATATGCGCGCCAATACGCAATATGCCATTGTGCCATATTATCTTAAGCACATCAATCAGGATATGAATATTTATTATGATGGCTATGCAGCATGGAGCAATTCAACAAAGGATGCTGTTACTTATGAAATCTGGGATGATGAACAAAAAATATTGCATGTACCACAGGGAACATCCTATAAGGAATATGTGGATTTTATTAAGGAGCAGTATTTACAGCTACCTAAAGATATAAAAGAAAAATTTAATACGGTAGAAGACTTACAAGATAACTTCCATCGTTTTGCGTCTACGGAAGAAATTATTGACTATGTAAAAGGCTATTTGTATGCTCATACCCGCTATACACTTTATCCGGGATCGCCTGACCTTTCCAAGGATTTTGTTTCCTATTTCTTATGGGAAAATCAGGAAGGGTATTGTGTTCATTATGCATCCTCTGCTGTATTGTTATTACGCTATTATGGCGTCCCAGCCCGTTATGTAGAAGGGTATCGTGTGGATAGCAATGCTTATGATCATGAAGGACATGCACAGGTCAAAGATTCTGATGCACATGCCTGGGTGGAAATTTTTGATGAAACCTATGGATGGATGCCTGTGGAAGTAACGCCGGCAGCAGATAACGATTCTACCATACAAAAAAGCGAACAGCCTCTCACGCAAACAACGCCATCAGAAATTACCCCCGGTCTTGAAAATAAGGAAGAGCCGAAACCAATCCAACAGCCTACGCAACACTTAATGGAAGAAAATGGCACGACAACAACGTCTGCCTCTTCCTCGCTGCCTTCTTTCTTGTTACCAGTTCTCGTTGTACTTACCTTGCCCCTATTCATTTATGCACAGGCAAGCCTAAGAAGAAAGTATCGCCGGAAACAGTTGGAAAGCATGAAACAACGACAAAAGCTGTTAACGCTTTATGGCTGGTTAGAAGATTTATTCCCATATGGAGCGAAGATTGATCAAGAAACATTACAACTTGTGGAAAAAGCACGCTTTTCGCAGCATGAGATTACGAAAGAGGATGTACAACAACTGCAATCGCAATGGCAAACGCAGCGAGCTCATGTTCTTACAACATTGTCATGGCAAAAGAAGCTTCGCTTTTGGATATGGGATGCGCTATAAAACAACATAACAATCATTTTGAAAAGGAATATGCACGTTGTTAGGATATTCCTTTTTTTCATGTGTGGCGGGCATGCCACATATCTAGGGTGAAAATCCCTCGGGGCGTAGTTATCGACGAACCCAAGAGCGACTTGCAAGTTTCATA
>NZ_SMBP01000040.1 GCF_004341945.1 Longicatena caecimuris | reverse complement strand
TTCCTCTACTTTCTTTTATTGTATCATAAGCATATAAAAACTGTGTATCGTTAAGTCGTACGCTCTTAACTTACACAGTTTATTTTACACTCTCAAATAAGCCCCCAAAAAGCTATGTCTATAATATCTTTAAAATTACTCTTATCTTTAATATGCTCTTTTATATTTTCTTTTACTGTTTCAACGTTTTTTGAATCTATTTTCGAAATTTTTAAAAATTCATTGAATTTTAATTTATTATATAATGTATCAATATAATAAGTTCTTTCAATATATTGAAATTTGAAATTACTTTCGCTTATATTGTTTAATTTCATTAGAATATTATTTTTGACTTGTTTACTATTTCCATTTTCCATAAGAGAAGTTAATTCCTTTATCACATATTTTTTTTGCTTATAAAAAATATAAATTTGTGAATAAAAAAGATAAATAATTTCAACAGCGAATATAGCGAGCAATGATAAATATAATCTTATAATCTCATGAATGCTATCTAATTTTATAAAAATGATAAGTCCTGCTAATCCTCCAACTCCAAATATAACAATCAATAACACCCAAATATTTAGCAAAATATCAAATTGCCCAGTGCGTGTACACATTTTTCTATAATAACTAATAATATCTTCTAACATTTTCTATATTCCTCCAATCTCTTCATATTATAAATATTCTTTAGTTTAATAATGGGATTTTTTGACTAACTTTTCTTTTTAACATCACTTAAAAGATTTATAACTAAAGCTATAATATGTATAATGATTTTGTTTATCAAGAAATATTAATTGGATAAAAATACTGTTGGAAAATATAGTCCCAACAGCACTTTTTGTTTTTATAATACATGCAAATTATTCTTTAGGTTTTGCTTATGACAATTTATAAAATGTAGTATTATCACATTTGGGACATGGTGGTAGAGTGTCTGTTGTATCATCAAGTGTAACAGTTGTTCCACATGATGTGCAAATGTAAGTCCCTTTACCTGGTTTTTCACCTGTTTTATACATTGTTATCACCTCTCTTCTTTATAGTAGTTATCGCTAATGACATTTATTTTTATGATTTGCTAAAGTAGTACCGGCTTTTGATTTTGCGGAGCTACTGCTATTTTTATTGGATAAAGTCTTACCAGCTTTTCCAACTTTACCACCGTGATGTACAGCCATATAATACACCTCCTTCTTTAAATTTATCTATACCTATATTATATTAGGTGTCAACCACTAAATATATGGTTTTTTGTATTATTTATCCACTTACAAAAAATATACAAAATCATTGAGTATATTAGCTTTTTGTAATATTATAGTTTATATAAACACTTACAAAATATATGCATAAAAGGAGAAATAAACAATGACAGATGATATTATTACTATTTATTTAAATCCTATAGCTTATAAAAATATAATACAAGATCAAGAGTTATTCAAAACAGGTTCAAACAAATCAGAGTTGATAAGAAAAATCATTATTAATCATTATTCTAAATACAATTTTAATATTAATGAACTAAAGCAAAAGATAAAGGATGCAGTTAAGAGTGAAAACATAAATCACCAGTTTAATGATGACGAATATTTAAACATAGCTTGGAAAGTAACTAAATATTTATGTGAAAAAACACTCGTTATTGAAAAAGATAAAAATGAGCATAAAAAAAAGATTAGTATTAGGAAAAAGAAGGATGATTCTGAATTGGATTTCATCATCGATTCCTGTCCTAAAAATGCTAGTGAATCTGAATATTTAGCTAATATTATTTATTCTTACCTAAAAGAGCCTCAATATGAAAGAGAAAAAATCATATGTAAAGATATTATAGAAAGTCTAAATGAAGCAATCCAAAATAAGCAAAGTATACGTATTATAACAAAATCTGATAATAATAGAATTCAATCTATTAATCCTAAAGAAATTTGTACTTCTCAAGAAGGTCTATATAATTATCTTTTATATCAAGTTTATAATAATGAAAAACGAGAATATCTTGCTCGAACTATACACATATATAATATTTCAAGTGTTCATCTTGATACAAACCTGTTAACATTTCAACCTCATATAGAAGAGCAATTCAAAAAAATGAAACGCAATGGAGTCCAATTTTCAATTAATGAAGATACTATTTATAAGGTTAAATTAACAGAACAAGGCAAGAATTTATTAAAATTAAGATATCTTGAAAGGCCTAGCCCTTTATTGAACAGCGAAAAAGATGAGGGTATTTATTGTTTTGATTGTTCGAAAATGCAATTCAAATCATATTTTGCACCTTTTCGTAAAAATGTGATTATTTTGGAACCAAGAGAAATAATAGAAGAAATACTACAAGAATATAGGGATGCTATAAATAATTATAAAGGTGGTGTTTAATTAAAGATATACTTCTATTGTCAACGCTAATTAATAGTGAGCATAAAACACTAATTTAAATAGCGCAAAAATTTTACCTTTATATTTTATCTCATTCATGATAAAATTTTAAATATAGTGCTAGTATTTAAATAGCATTAAAGGGTGGGAAACTTATGGAAACAAAAAAAGAAAATTTAACTAAAGCGTTAAAATTAGCAAAAGAAGGAAAAGCATTACTTTTTATAGGCTCAGGTTATTCTAAAGATGCGGAGAATATCAAAGGTAAAAATTTATGCTCTTCAACTGAATTATCTAATAAAATAGCTGGACTTATGGGCTTAGATGATGATAGAAAAATGGGCTTATGTAAAATTGCCACGCTATATCTAGAAGGATATCAAAATGAAGATTATAAAACTAAGGCACAAAACCTTGTCAAATTAATTCAAGAAAATTTTCTATGCAGTAAAGTAACTGATAGCCAATTACAAATTATGAAGTTTCCGTGGATGAGGATTTATACAACCAATTATGATAATGTAGCTGAAGAGGCATCTGAGCAAGCTGGGCGAGTAAGAAACACTATTTTACCCAATGATAGCATGAGGGACGTATATAAATCAAAAAGTTGCATAATACATACTAATGGTTATGTTAGATGCATGACAACAGATTCGTTTAAAGATGAATTTAAATTAACTTCTGTAAGTTATGAAAGTGATTCTTTTTCTAAAAGTGAAATAAAACAGATTATGAATCATGATTTGTTAGAAGCGAGAGCAATAATATTTATTGGACTCTCTCTAGAATTTGACTTAGATATCTCAAGATTATTAATAGCAACAAACACAAGGGAAAAAACACATTTTATTTTTGAACATAAAGACAATTTAAACCAGTTTGAAAAAATGCAAGTTAAAAGTTTTGAGAATAAAGGAACCGTTCATTATATAGGTATTGATGGCCTTTGTGATATTATGTCTTCATTAGAAAATATAGAGATTCATGATGATCTTGTATATCGTTCTTTTATACCTCGTTACAATTTACCTTTGCAATATATTAAAGAAGATATTTCTGCAATCTGGTCAGTAATTTATGGCGGGAAAATAAATGAAGCATTATTAAGTTCACATTTAGATGATAATAAATATTTGTTTTCAAGATCCGTTCTATATGAAATGGAGGAAGCAATATTAAACAGCAATAACTTTCTTTATATGTTGACAGGAAGATTAGGGAACGGAAAAAGTGTTTTGATTGAGCAATTATCTTGTAAATTATCTAATATAGGTCAAATATATACGCTTGATAGCGTCTATGATGATGTAAAGGAAGAATTAGTTCAACTACTAATGAATGACGAAAAGATATTTTTATTTATTGATGATTACACACAACATTTAGAAATTTTGAAGCAAATAGCTGAGATAATAGGAGAGGATAGGGGGAATTTAAAAATTATCCTTACTTCACGGACAGGAAATAATTTGGTAAGTCAATATGAAATTATAGATTATTTTCATATCAAAATTGATGATATTTCATGGCATAGTCTCGATCAGATTGATAACAAGGAATTTTTGGAAATTAAAAAATACTATTCTAGAATTGGATTAACTAATAAGAAACTTAATTATGTTTTTACAAAAAGTGCTAGAAAACAAGGGGATTTTTCAAAAATTATTATCCCTTTATTTGATAAGAATTCAAAAATAGGAAATAAAATATTAGATGAAATAAAAGAAGTGTTTTATACAGATAAATATAAGGAACTATTGCTTGTTGTTATTATAAATAATCTCATTCAATTAAAGTTAGATATAGATAGAATACTAATTATATTAAATCAAACTAATATGAAGCAAGTTATAAATCAGAATTATAAAATGAAAGAAATATTATTTAACTATAATGGATATAAGCTCTTCAATTCTGCACCTTACTCAAAATTTATTCAAAAAAATTTGTTTACAAAAAAAGAGGTTATAGATGTACTACAAAAATTATTTGATAATTATCATAGATTAGGAATTGTTCCTACTGGTAATCAATGGTCAAATGAAAAAGACTATAGAAAACATTTGTTGTCTTTATCTAATCTAAGAGTTCTATTGAGTGAAATGTCAGCAGATGTTAATATAAAAGAAATCATAATTGGTTATTTCGAAAATTTGATAGATAATGAATATTGCAAAGATAATATATTTTATTGGTTACAATATGCGATGGCAAGTATGGATAATGATGATTATGATAAGGCAGGGATGCATCTTGAAAAATCTTATGAGATAGCATCGGAGCGATTTGAATTTAACACATATCAATTAGATACACAATATGCAAGATTTCTATTAGAGAAAAATATGCATTGCAAAGTAGAAAATCCATATGACATTATATGTGAAGTAGATAACAAGCTTGAAACAGCTCTAAAATCAAGAGAAACAGCGGGATTATACATATTTAGAATTTTAAGAATTTATTCTGCATTCATTATAGAGAAAAAATTTGATTTTTGCCCTTCAGATATTTTGAAAATTGACCAAAAAATAAATGATTGGAAATTGAGAATTTGTAAAACCTTGGAGAAAACAAAAAGTACAAATAACAAAAAAGATATTAATACTTTGAATAATTGTCTAAGGAATCTTAGTAAAGCAGAAAAAGAATTGCATTATAGAGAAAAACAAATATAAATACTTATGCAAAATGACATGGTTACCATATCGGACTAATTTGAAATTAGTATCTAAAAAAACACGGGAAACTGAAGCCCATCGCAAAAACATATGGTGCTTCAGTTTTTTTCAGGTAACCAAATTTTTTTAAGGATTTCCGCCAGAAATTTAGGGGGCAACTTTAGGGGAATGAAGAAAACTAACAAAAAATTTAAGACCCCTAAAGTTCAAAATTAGGAATCAGCAAAACCAAGCTGATTCTTATTTGGGTTATATTCTATCTATTTTTATAAATATACTAATTGTTTTTTACTCTATAGTTGACACGTTTTTGGCTTCTATGATTGTTGAGAGATTTAGGCATATTTCTTATTGTGAAATGATTTCTTGTAAACCAAATATTCAGTGTCTAGCTTGAATAAAGGATAAGATTTGTTAACTAAGTCTTACGGTTAGTGAATATCCATTTGTGCTGTCCGATAATAAAGACAATATAGGTAATATACTGTAAAACCAGGTGCTTGATTTTTCTCTTATTGTTATCTTTAGAACGTATTTTTCACGAAGAATCAGCGTAACATATAGGTACAAGCGCTCATAGAATATAAATATATTTAGTGTTGTTAACAACTTTAACTATATCGATACTGATAGAGCCATCATCAAATAAGTTCGGCAATTTGAAAATATAAGAATAAATTATGTGTCTCATCTTTTAGGAGAAAGCATAACCATGAAGTCTTATGAAAGTAATAAACATATTCTCTGCTTTTCATACGAAATAGACCCCTAAACTGATATCTAAAGATTTTGGATACCCTTTTTTTCTATACATTTTATGGGGCTTTATGTTTTTATCATTTATAATATATTTTCGGAAAGGATAGAAAAAGATAGAAATCTCCCCGACCCAAGTTTGATTTCTATCCATTCATCAAGAACAATATGATAATAATAAATTTAGCTCATAAAATCAAGTTAAATCAATCATCTTATAATAAAATTGGGTTTGTCAAGAAAAGTGTGTAAGTAAAATTGATTAAGACATCTATTTAAGATATTTTTCAATACGAGATGTAAAAATTTCATTAACCATAA
>NZ_SMBP01000039.1 GCF_004341945.1 Longicatena caecimuris | reverse complement strand
TCGCAACAGCATAGAAAAAGATGACCTATCTTACGACAAGTCATCAATTACTGGTTTTATTTATTTCACCTGTCTACTTGACAGGGAGCAGATCAGAAGTAATAGCATCCCTTTTTTGATGTTTGTGACCATGTTACCTAAGGTATTTACCAAACAGCAAGAGCTTAGATATCTTTGCTAAGTCTTATGATTAGGTAACGTTTAGGAAGATCCCTAATTATGTCCTTTTTTTACATGAAATAAGGGTGTTCATCTTTTATACTATAAGGGAAGAAAGGATCGGTAATGATGATGTCATTACGATGGTGATGAAGATGAAAGAATCAAGATGTGGTATCTGTTGCAGCAAGTGCGAATTTCAAAACACGATGAATTGTGCCGGTTGTTTACAGATTACAAAACCATTTTGGGGAGAACAATGTCCGGTAAAAAGCTGTGTTGAAGAAAAAAAGCTTGCCCATTGTGGAGAATGTGCGCAATTTCCATGCGCCTTAGCAAAATCCTTTGCTTATGATGAAAAGCAAGGAGATCAGGGAGAGCGTTTGCGCAATTGTCAAAAATGGCATGCGATGCAAGGCGAAAAAGGGTAGAGAATACTCTATACATATGTAAATAATCACTATTCATTAAAAAGAGCCGTATGATCACTTATACGACTCTTTCTCTATATAGGTTGCTTTTTGCATCAGCATCCGAATTTAACTGTTTTGTATCTTCTTATATAATGCCTGAAATTCTTCTTCCTCTCTTAGATAATCCAAATCTTTATCGTCTAAGAGCTGTAACAGTTGTTCCTTTCCCATAATGGTAGGTAAGCTGTTTTTATCCAATGCAATCTCTTGAAACCAAAGTGTTTGTTTCAATAAAGCTTCTTTGCGTTTTGCCATCTCATCCCAATGCAACAACATATCCACATAGCGTTTTACATAATACAAGGCTTCTTGTTTATCTTCATAATAACCTTCTGTAATCGGCATAAAGGAAATATCCTCTTCCATATGAAAGATTGTTTGTAGCGCCTTTAGTAAATCTAGATAGGCTTTAATTTCTTCCTTCTTATGCGTGTTTCTGGCAATGGTTGCTAAGGACATTATATTCATGCAGATGGCATGATAATGCTGATATAATTGTTCCTGCAATAATTTGTTTGCCTTTACATAATCCTTTTGCATTAAGTAAATGCTTGGCAACATGGATATTGGATCAAAATGCTTTGGAAAGCTTTCTAACAGCTGTTCTGCCTTGTCGTATTTTTCTTCAATCATATAAAAATCCACAAGAAAAATAACAGCTCCTTCCTTGATAGGATCGCTGGTACTGTTGATGAGTTCTTCACATAGTTCTTTCGCAAATGTTTGATAGACAGCACCATTCTTTTCACCGCCAAACATCATGACATACATCGTATTTGACGCAATGCGCAATTTCAGTAATTCACTGTTTGGGTAGGTATATAACAATTCTTTCGTATAGGCAAAAGCTTCTTCAAAAGGAACGCTTTGATACATTTCCAAAGCTTTTTTAGCCATTTCTACAATTTCGTCTTCACTTGGTTCACTTTCAAAATTAAGTAATTCGTCCGTACTCACATGGAAGATTCGTGCTAAAATAGGAAGAAGAGTAATATCGGGATAAGAAAGGTCATGTTCCCATTTACTAATCGCTGCACTGCTTACTTTGCAAAGTTGGGCAAGCTGCTCTTGTGTCAGCTGTTTGTGTAAGCGCAATTCGCGTATTTTATTTCCTAAACTATATTTCATATAAACCTCTTTCTATACATGGCCTTGTATGGTTTTATTATAGTTGAGCAAAAGCGCAACGACAAGCGAGTATTTGTTAAGTTTTTTATGAAAATTTTAACTGTTAGTTGAGAAAGGGGCATTCTATGGCTGTTTATGTGATGAGTGATGTGCATGGATTAAAGGATCGCTATGATCGTATGATGGAAAAAATTCATGAAGAGGATACTTTGTACATCTTAGGAGATGTGATTGATCGTGGCCCTGATGGTATCGTCATTTTACAGGATGTCATGCAACGAAGCAATGTGAAGATGCTGATGGGAAATCATGAATATATGATGCTGCAGTATTATCAGGCATTAAAAGATGAAAAAATGGATTTATACGATAAGATGTTAATCCTGGATCGCTGGCAGCGTAATCACTGTCAGGTAACCATTGCCCAGTTTCAAAAGCTGACAATAAAGGAACAAGAAGAAATCTTATCTTATCTAGCCGATCTTCCACTGGCTTATTGTGATGTACATGTGCAAGAGCAGCAGTATTATCTGGTGCATGGTTATCCTTGCATGCAATTTCAAAGTGGTTGTGTAAGGATGAAGGATCTGGAAGATACAGAGGTGTGTGTTGAGGATTTTGTTTGGGAGCGAATCGAAAAAGATGAGGCATTTTTTAATGATCGTTGCGTAATTTTAGGACATACGCCTACCTTATATTTGCAAGATAGCAGACCGTACACGATATGGACAGGAAATAGAAGTATAGAAGATGCACATGTGATTAATATTGACTGTGGGTGTGCGGCAAATAATGCATATACACAATTAGCATTGTTGCGCTTGGATGATCGAAAAGTATTTTATTTTTAAAAGGGCTTAACACTTACATAGTGTTATCTTTTATCCACACAGGGGATGCGAGCATATTTTATGATAAAGGTTATGTGCAAAAAAGATGTTAATATGAAAATAGCAACGTTGATAATGGGAGAATATGCGGACAGTGAGTATTTGTGTTTTCTGAATTTATGAAATGCAGAATCCTCTCAAATAGAAACATCAGCTATCGGCATTGTAAAAGAAACTGTCAGAATTACGGAAAGTAGTTTAGTGAAAAGCTATAAAACTTTCTCATATTCTGACAGTTTTTTTCTTGTTTGTAACTTGATATGCACAAGCCAGCTTTTACTATACATGATTTGCTGGATGCCTGCTCTAAATGGAATTCCTGTCACACCTATAACTTAACAAAAAACTATAATATCATGTATATAACGATAATGGGCTATGGAAGATTATAAGCAATGATCGATTAGCAAATATCTATGTATTAGGACATTTACTGACTGTATCATAAAGGAGATGAGGCTACGATATAAAGAATTCATTTGAATATTAAAAAGGAAAGGGAGAAATGTATGAAAATGTTGAAATTAGTTTAAAAAAATTTAGTTTAAAAAAAGGATTCATTACTTGTTTGGCTTTGTTATTGGGATTATCTGTAATTGAAGTCAGTTCACTGTATGCTGCAGAGAAACAAGATCGGACAAGAACGGCAAAAGAAGTACAAGCATGTAAAAGTAATCAAAATGAAAATAGCTTAGAAATCTATCGTGAATTTGATTATACAGGACATGATAGCTATTTTCGTTATTATATCGATGGTAAAACACGAGGAAAAAATGGCGTTTATGGGACTATAACTGGGGTGAAAGCTGGCCTTGATAATACGAAGTTTACTGTTAATTATTCGGATTTTTATAATTATGTTGCGACAGGTGAAATACAAAAAAATTCAAATCAATGGTTGGAATATGCGATAAAAGAATATCAAATGGCTAAACAAAAGAATAAAATTAATGCCTTTGTTTTACCGAGTCAAGTGATAGAAAAGAAATGTTACTATTATGGAGATCATGACAAATATTGTTATGATGGGGCATTTTATTCAGATTTGGCAGACGGTGAAAATGCCTATCGCATGTATAAGGATACGATAAAGATGCATTATAAGCATCCAACAACCTTCACATCTCAAGAATTAACGTCATTAAAGAAAATTGATGTGCCGATCATATTCTATTCTGGTGAATATGGGTATCTTCATGATTATCATATGATGTTTAAGAAAATTACGAATAGTACGAATTCATTTAAACCTTCAGCGCATGATCAAATAAGCAATACCCAGCTTAACACATATCTTAAAAATCATAAGCTAGAAAATGCTTACACGATTGAAATAAATAAGGATGCTAAGATCATTCCTGGTATGGCGGAAATTTATATGCGGGCAGAAAACCTTTCGAACGGTAATTATAATTTATATAATTATGATCCGAAAACAAATGGCATTTCTTATGCGGGCAGGGCTGTAGAAAAGGATAACGTATTAACATTTAAGACGAATCAAAAAGGTTTCTTCTTTCTGACTAAAGAAAAAACAGCTACTGCTACGGTGAAAGGTTATTCTGGAACGTATGATGCAAGGCGCATGGTATTACTTTGAGTGGCTATCCAACGGGTAGTAGCATACATTACAGAACAAGTCCTTCTGGCGTATGGACAACAAAGAAACCATTACGAGCCAGTGCAGGAACAACAAAAGTATATTATAAGATTGAACATCCTAATTATAAAGCAATAACGGGAAGCGCTAATATAACGGTGAAGCCAGTCAGTCTGCTTTCTGCCACGGTAGCAACCATCCCAAATAAAACGTATACAGGAGGACAGATAAAACCTTCTGTGACAGTCAAGCTAGGCAAAACAACTTTAAAAGAAGGAAAAGATTATAAGTTATCTTATACTAAAAACACAGCGGTTGGTAAGGCAACAATCCAAATCACAGGTATTGGAAATTATACAGGATCAATAAAGAAATCCTTTACAATTGTAAAAAAGAATATATCAGGGTTAAGTTATTCAGGTTTAACAACACGCTCTTATACAGGGAAGAGAATGAATCCGGCAGTTGTTATAAAATATGGAAAGACGACATTAAAAAGGGGAAAAGATTATACTGTCAAATATGGAAAAAACACATCTGTTGGTAAGGGAACTGTACAAATAACCGGAAAAGGTAATTATGCCGGCACGGTTGTAAAAAACTTTAAAATTGTACCGAAAGCACCAAGTGTAAGTGTTAAGGCGGCGAAGGGAAAGCTTCAGGTAAGCATGAAAGCCGTTGGTGCCAGCGGTTATCAGATTGCATATGCGACAAGTAGCAAGGGGAAATGGAACTATACGATGAGTGGCAGCAGTAAAACGATAAAGCTTTCGCGAAATAAAACGTATTATGTAAAGGTAAGAGCCTATAAAACAATAGATGGAAAGAAATGTTATGGTTCTTATAGTAGCTTAAAGCATGTGAAAACAAAATAAGCAGAAGGGATGATAAAGGGAGCTGAGCTCCCTTTTCCTATGTTCCATGCTAAGGTTTTGGATTTGTAATAACGATTACATAATTTCACAAGATTACTTGACATATCTTGCTAGGGTTTAGTGATATACTGACAATAGAGATCACAAGGAGGTTTCTATATGAAATGGAAATTGACTCATAAACATGAACATGACATCATTGAAAATGAAGGAGGAAAAACATTAAGTTATAATCCCAACCTAGGTATACAAATAATTGAGCAGGATGGCTTTGCGTTTAAAGATCTGAATCAAAGTGGCGAATTAGAACCATTTGAAGACTGGCGCTTACCACTTACGAAGCGGGTCATGGATTTTACAAATCGTTTTGTATTATGGCAGGAGGAAGATCAGTTATTTTATCGCAAAGGGCGTATTGCGATACCAAAAGAAGTGTATGCTGAAATACGTCAACATGGAGAAGAAACCATGCAACTTCATAATGGGGATATGGTGGAAGAGGATTTGGAGTATTTAAAGAAAAATGATCTCATAGCTGTTTTGTTGTTGATGTTTGATAATGATCGAAATACCGGAAAAGAGGATTATCTGCTGCAGCTGATCATTCATAGTATGGAGCTTGGTGTTTTAGAAAATATTATGTATTCCATTTGGGAAGCCGTTAGAAAATTTCTTCAAAATCGCGATTTGCAACAATTTTCTATGATATCCACCTTACCATAAACGTTTAGATCATAAATAAATAATGGGCAAGAGACTGAAATCTTGCCTTTTTGTGCGACAGGCAGTCGCTATAATTCAACCATGTACAGGCATGGTTGAATTTTCTTTCTTATTAAGGATTGTATTTACGATACAGAGCATAAACGAAAATAAATGAATCCTGAAAAGATAGGTGTCATGTAGGTGAAAGTCCTACTCTGTTGAGCTCCAATGCAAGACAGAAAGTCTAAACTAGTGCGGTTTTGTGAGAAATCGTATGAAGGAGTTATGGGTAACCGAGAGGTCCATAGACGGACTGGCAGGCCGAAATGTAGTGTGAACTATATAGGCGGCGGGAATACTTGGCGACCATGCGAAAAAATGGGAAGTCTATGTACTAATCTTCTTCAAT
>NZ_SMBP01000038.1 GCF_004341945.1 Longicatena caecimuris | reverse complement strand
CGAGCTCCAGTAAAGATAGCACGTTGCCAGGTAGGAAGACCTGTTCTGAGAAGGACAGGTTTTTTTCTATATAGAGAAAGAAAGCTAAACACATTCCTTATGTGAGGAACTCGCTAGCATCAAATTTCATGTTTTTTCAACAAAGAGGCAACTTGCCTGATTCGCTGATAGGATTTAATTTAAGTAATTCATAAAGAACTCATACTACTGGTATAAATAATCGAAAAGTGGTAAAATTGCTAAGTGATGCGAAAGGAGAATCAACATGCAGGATCTTTTAACTGATGTTTTACATGATACGTTGAGTATGCTACCTTTTTTATACGCAGCTTATGTATTTATGGAATATCTTGAACATAAAAGCAATGATAAGATGCAACGTTTATTAGCTGGAACCCGACGATTTGGTCCACTGGTTGGTTCTGTGCTAGGTATTGTACCACAATGCGGTTTTTCTGTTATTGCAGGTGGTTTATATATGAATGGTTCTATCACTCTTGGTACGTTGATAGCAGTTTTTGTATCAACTAGTGATGAAGCTATTCCTATTTTAATTGCGCAACCTAATCAATTAGATGTATTGTTGCAGGTGATTGCAGTAAAACTGGTGATTGGATGCATTTCAGGGTACTTAATAGATCTATTAGTGAAACAGCATCACATGAAGGAAAATCATCCTTTACATGACATTCATGAGCACTGTGATGAAGAACAGAAAAAACATCCATCCATCTTTGCGATTGCATTCTTACATACACTGAAAATCTTTCTCTTTATTTTCTGTGTGAATTTTATCATATCCTTCATCATTCATGAGTTTGGTGAAGAAGCATTAGCACAATTTTTAGGTGCTGGAAGTTTCTTACAACCTTTATTTGCGTCGCTTGTCGGATTCATTCCCAATTGTGCTGCCAGCGTTATTTTATCACAACTGTTTATTGACGGTGTTGTGAGCTTTGGTGCATTAACTGCAGGACTGATTACGAGTGCTGGATTGGGATTACTAGTGTTATTTAAGATGTATGATAATAAAAAGGATATTTGCCGTATACTTGGTATATTATTTATAATTGCTCTTGTCACTGGAAGTATTTTACAAATTCTTAGTTAAGTGGTTTCTGTGAGAAATCGCTTTTCTTTTCTTTATCTTCTATTTGAGATATAATAAAGATACGAAAACAAGTGGATGGTGATGAGTTTGGATTATAAACAAGAATTTGCGGATCTACTAGCTGAAAATCGACTAGAAGATGCTCGTATTCTGCTGGAGAAATATAAAATATATGCGTTAGATGATCCTTTTTATTATGGGAATATGGGATGGCTATTAAATCATATGGAACGTTATCAAGAGGCGGAAATCTATCTGCTGAAAGGTATTCATCAGTTTGGGGAAGATGGATGGATGCATTCACAGCTAGGCTTTTGTTATGATCGGCAAGGAAGAATCAAAGAAGGCATGGAGGAGTTATTGACAGCTTTAGAGCTTGGATTTGATGAAGCATGGATTCATGGCGAGATTGGATGGTGCTTCAAAGAAGCTCATGAATATGAGCAGGCTGTGAATTGCTTTGAAGATGCATTATTGGACGATCCTAATAATACATGGCTTTTAGCTCAAGCTGCATCTTGTTATCTATCACTTGATAAAAAGGAGCAGGCATTGGAGTATTATTTAAAAAGCTATCAATTAGATCCAGATAGTGACGCTTGTTTTGATTTAGCAAATTACTATCATCAAAAAGAAGATTATGAGAGAGAAATTCAATATTTGGAAAAAATCCATGAGAAAGAACATGAACCATGGAAGGAATTTCAGATTGCGAATGCGTACATATCTTTACATCGTGCAAAGGATGCTCTAGAACATTTAAAGAAAGCGGAAGCTGCCGGGAAAGATGATACGAGCTTACATGCCCTAATGGGAGATGCCTATCGTTTATTAGATGATATGGAGCATGCAAATGCACATTATGATCGTGCATTATCTTACTACGAAAAGGCCATTCATCGAGAGAAAGAGCATTATTGGATTTATCAGGAAATGATTTGGATAGCGCACAAGCAGCGGGATTGGAAAAAGAAATTAGCATTTTTAAAGCGGGCTGAAAAAGAAAAGAAGGATGATATGTGGTTAATGTATCATTTTGCCCGTTGTTATAGTGATTTAGGAGATTATGAACATGCTGAAAATGCTTGTGAGTTTTGTTTATCGCATGGAGAACAAGGCATGGATATGTTTGATTTATATGCATGGAATCTGGGGCGAGATGGTAAGGAACGCAAGGCAATCGAAGTATTATCGAAACGATTGAAGCGTTTTGGTGCAGATGGCTGGGCTTATGGCGAGTTGGGCTGGAATTATTTGCAACTGCAAGAATATGAAAAAGCCCTTGAATATTTTGTAAAGGCTAGAAAAAAAGAACCTAAGAATGCGATGCATCCTTCGATGTCCGGATGGTGTCATTACCAATTAGATGAGTTAGAAGATGCAATTTGTGACTTTACAACAGCGATGCAGTTGGGAAGAAAGGATGGTTGGATTTTCGCTAGCATGGCAGAAGTATTGGCGAAAGCGGATAGGAAGGAAGAGGCTATCCAATACTATGAACAGGCGTTAGCACAGGAATATGGTGAAGATTGGATACCAGAAGAAGTCGCAAAATTGAAAAAGGAAGAAGTTGCTGTAAGCTGATGGTTAGATAGGAGGTGATGATCATGTGTGGACGTTATTACTTTGCCTTTGAGGATAGTGTACCTTTTCAACGTTTGCAATCTAAGGTAGAACAAAAGGCTTTATTTGAATATGCTCAGGAAGAAGTGTTCCCATCACAAAAAGCACTGGTATTAACACGTGGAGAAAATGATTATGATGTGGATGTTATGAAATGGGGCATGGAAGGGTATCAAGGAAAACGTTTGATCAATGCCCGTAAGGAAGGAATAGAGCAGAAAAAAACATTTGCGCCTTATTTAAAGAAACGCTGTTTGATACCTTGCAATGGGTTTTATGAGTGGATAAAGACAGGAAATGGGAAGCAGAAGATTTATATTCGTAAACAAGGCATGCCGTTATTCTACTTGGCAGGAATATATAACGAAAAAAAAGAATTCGTGATTGTAACAGGAGAAACCTCAGATGCGATGGCGCAGATTCATAATAGAACACCTATTATTTTGCGTGAGGAACAAATCATTTCTTATTTACAAGAGGAACTAGCATTTCAGGTTGATAATGAAGACTTATTGTTTATCAAGGAGAAGAAGTAATGAAACGCCATCAAAGATATCGCACAATAGCTGCCGCAACAATTCTTTTACTTTTTTGGCAAGTCTTTGCCATGGTAAAGGATAATGATATGCTGGTTCCATATCCATGGCAAGTGGTACAACGTATGAGTACCCAAGTTTTTTCTGTTTCTTTCTATACAACGTTAGAGGTTACTTTGCTGCGTGGTTTTGCAGGACTGATTATAGCATTTCTTTTTGCGTTGTTTTGTGCATATTTAAGTTATCGTTCTCATATCTTCCGTGATTTATTTTATCCATTCCTTTTATTAACAAGAAGTGTTCCTAATATTTCTTATATCTTAATTGTCTTAATTATCTTTGCCCGCAGTATTGCAGTGATATTGATTTTATTTCTTATTCTGTTTCCGGTAATATACAGTAATCTATTTAGTGCCCTTTTGCATATGGATAAAGATTTAATGGAAGTCATGAAACTTTATCCGGAAAAGGAAAGTTATGAAATTCGACGTGTATACTTACCTTTATTGCGTCCTAGCATTGAGGCTAGTCTGTCAGCAGGGATGTCTTTAGCGTTTAAGGTCGGAGTCATGGCAGAGATTCTAGGGGGCATGCAGGAAGGAATTGGTCGAGAGTTAAATTTATGTCGTTTGAATTTCGATATGATTGGCATGTTTGCGTGGACAGGCTGGATGATTTTTTTGCTTGTACTGATGGATCGTATCTTACGTGTTTGCATCAAAGAGAGATGATACATAATACATAAACGATCTTACAGAATAGATCATGATGTTTGATGATAAAAAAGAAGTTTTTTCTTATTGCTTTAAGGTAGCAAGGTAAGGTCATTGAAGATTCATAAAAAGCATGTTATAATTATGATAATAAAGTGAGGTGATGTGCGATGAAGATAAACGATTTACTTATTTCTGAATCTGACATGCACATCCACCCTATGAAGCTTTTCTTAAATCAAGTGTAAAATAGCATGTTATTCAGAAATGGATACATGTTTTTTTATGGGTGGATGAGAAGGGAATTTCATGGAAATAAAAATTGTTTCAACAAAGGATGAACTATTTGCTGTATGTCATATGGCAGCTAGCAGTAACGCGCAAAATGAAGCATTATCTGAGGAGTTTCACCGAGGTAGTCTGAATATGGAAGATTGCCTAATTTTAAAAGAAGGGCAACGAATCTATGGCAGAATAATTCTGAATCGCTATTTGACATATCTGACACTGGAAAAAATACCTGTTGAAAGAGCGGTTGGCTTTCTTAAGGAAGCTTGTAATAGAATTTATGAGAAACATATCGTAACACATTTATATTCCGATAAAAGCAATCATGAACTTGTCAAAACTAGTCTTTTATTGTCAGATTTTGTAATTACCCAGGAAAAAGAGAGTTATATTCGTCAACCTTATGCTTATCCTATAAAAGCAGATCTTCGTGATGGCAGAGATGTTGAGGATACCTTATTTATTGAGATGATACAGGCATGTTATGAGCAGAATCAAGATCGTTCTATAAGGAAAGATGCCATACGATATGGGCGATATAAAGCAGCGGTCAAGCTATTTACAGAACTAATTGAGCAAGAACCTCTTACGTATCGGCAAATGTTGTTTGTGAATGGTACTCCTGCTGGAATCGTCTTTTTAAATACGTCTAGTGAAAAGTATCGTGGTATCGGATATTTGGCAGTGCACCCTGCTTTTCGAGCTCAGGGCTTAGGAAAAGTGTTGTTACAGGCGGCTTGCGCATTAGCAGCTAAAGAAAAGAGCGTTTCTACGATCATTGGGGATATTGATGTAAGAAACGCTTATATACGCGATATCGTACAAGCGTGTGCTTTTGAATTGAGTTGTCAGGAATTGGTATTTGAAAAGAACAGTTAGTATAAGATATAATGTATAAAGATTTTTGAAGAAGGAAAAGCAATAAATAAAAAAACGATGTTTATTTTGAAGTCAACCCCATAGTTTATAATTAACCAAATAAAGGGGATTCAAGTCACTTCAAAACATCGTTTTTTTGCTTAGGAACGTTTTAATAATGGAGCTACTTTTTTATAAGAAACAAAGACGATGGAACTCACTAAAACGCCTTTTATAATATTGAATGGAACGACACATAAAAGTACTAAGCCAAGCAATCCATGAATATTGGGGAAGATAGCAGCTCCCATTCCAATAATGATTTCCATCGTAATGGCAGGACTCATAAAATAGGCATAAGCAGGAACTAAGATAAAATAATTAACCAATGCCCCGACAAGTGTCATAATGATCGTTCCCATGATTAGGCCAATCAAAGCATTTTTCTTTGTTTTTTCATGTTGATAAAAAACGGTTGCCGGTACGACCAGGGCACAGCCAATTAGAAAATTAGCAAATTCACCAACTCCCATGGTAATCGTACCATTTAATAAAAGGTTTAAAACGACTTTTAATCCCTCAATGGCAACTGCTGCCCATGGACCCATGGCAAAACCGCCGATTAATACAACAACTTCACTAAAATCAATCTTATAAAATGGTGGAGCGATAGGCAATGGGATTTCAAACATCATCAAGACGCAGGCTAGAGCTCCTAGCATGCTGATTTTGGCGATTGTTTGCATACTCATCTGTTTTTTTGTTGAAACATAAGCTGACATGTTATTCCTCCTTTGGCTGATAGAGCCATCCTTGTCAGCCTTTTTCTGCTGTGAAAACAACAAAAAAAGGTTTTCAACAAAACCTTTAGGGAATATCAAAAAGACACTATACTTCTTTCATCCAGACTATACTGTCGCCACCGGAATTGCACACGGTTCCTGCCAGTTACGGCTTGCGGGGTTTACCGCCGATTGGGAATTTCACCCGACCCTGAAGTTTTTGTCGTTGTTATGATAGCATTGTTTTTGGGGATTGTCAATGCATATGCAATTGCGTTTATAGATGATGATATCTATCATACGTATTTGTGGTGTATTCGTAATTACAAGAAGCACAAGGTTCTTTCACAATTATGTGAAACTTTCAAATATAGAAGGAAAACTGGAGAATATAATGAAATAGTGATATAATACCCTACATGATGAAGGGAGTTTTCAACATGAAATGGTTTCAGAATTTTATGCGTGGAAGATATGGTGTTGACCAACTGTCATTCGCTATTCTTGTTTTATATTTCATTGTAACGATGATAGGAATGATCATGCAAAATAGCATGATTACGTACTTATCTACAATATTGATTATCTGGTGTTGGTTTCGCATACTTTCGCGTAAAACATATAAACGAAGTGCAGAGAATACTTTATATCTGCAGAAGACGTATCCGATTCGTATGTGGTTTCGTAAGAAAAAAAACCGTTTTCAGGATCGTAAGACACATAAGTATTATAAATGTCCTAGTTGTAAACAGGAATTACGGGTACCAAAAGGTAAGGGCGAAATTACAATTACTTGTCCAAAATGTCATACAAAATTTGATAAACGAACATAAGATGTGCAAAGGATAGCACATCTTTTTGTGCGACAGGCAGTCGCTATATTTCAACCATGTACAGGCATGGTTGAAATTCTTTCTTATTAGGGATTGTATTTACGATACGGAGTATAAACGAAATAAATGAATCCTGAAAAGATAGGTGTCATGTAGGTGAAAGTCCTACTCTGTTGAGTTCCAATGCAAGACAGAAAGTCTAAACTAATGCGGTTTCGTGAGAAATTGTATGAAGGAGTTATGGGTAACCGAGAGGCCCACAGACGGATTGGCAGGCCGAAATGTAGTGTGAACTATATAGGCGGCGGGAATACTTGGCGACCATGCGAAAAAATGGGAAGTCTATGTACTAATCTTCTTCAATGAATTGGATGAGAAGATAGGAGTATTAACGTGATGATAGTTGGCATGTCAGTAAGGATATAGCGATAACCCTGTGAGAACTCCATACTCGCAAAGGGTCTTATGATATAAGCGTAATGCGAAATTTATAAGATGTATGGAGTAGTCAGACAAGCTTATAGTAGCGAAGTAGGTCAAGAAACCAAAGCCTGGCTGAATGTGAAGAGGCTTGACCTTATGCGACTTAACTAAATTTCACACAATGGCAATGGTCACGATACTGAGGTATAGACGAACCAGATGTGTGGGGAAGGAGGAAAAGAGTTTTATGAACGAACCACTAAAATTTAAGTGGCATTCTTTATATGGTCAGATGCTGAGAGACAGGAAACTGAAGGAGGCATGGAAACAGGTAAAGACTAATAAAGGAAGCGGAGGGATAGATGGGGAGACCATTGCGGAATTCGATAAAAAGTCGGAAGAAAGAATCCTTGAAATCCTAGAAAAACTTAAAACAAAAACGTATACACCAGCACCTGTAAGAAGAGTGTATATACCAAAGAAGAGTGGAGGTAAAAGACCACTTGGAATACCTGTGATAGAAGATAGAATCATACAACAGACCCTAGTGAATATACTAAGTCCAAAGTTTGA
>NZ_SMBP01000037.1 GCF_004341945.1 Longicatena caecimuris | reverse complement strand
TTAAGCACTTCAGCGGCGACAATAGCTGGACGAGCTCCAGTAAAGATAGCACGTTGCCAGGTAGGAAGACCTGTTCTGAGAAGGACAGGTTTTTTCTATATAGAGATAGAAAGCTAAACACATTCCTTGTGGACAGGCTTCATAGCAAATAGAGTGATTTCTAATAGTTATCTAGTAGTTACCTAGTATCTATATAGTAGTTTATAAGTTGAAATTGCGTTTTCCATGCTTTTAAATTATTTATTTTCCATAGGGTTCATACACCCTTTTTATTTCCACCCATCTTTTCCGTGTACCACCTGCATCAACAATATAGTTGTATTTGTTTATGATTTTGGAGAAGGAAACTTGAAAGTTGCGGGACTTTTCTATTCTTGTGGCAAAATTCTATAGCTAAGCAGAAAAGATATGCTATAATGATACGGTTGAGAAACCTACAGTATCTATGGTGGATAACTGTAATAAAATAGATGGAGGTAGTAGTATGATAGAAATTACCGTGCATTCATTAGCGGAAACAGCACAGCTTGGTGAAAAAATCGGGCATTTGCTGCATCCTGGTTCATTATTAACATTGAGTGGCGATTTAGGCGCCGGTAAGACAACTTTGACAAAGTCTATTGGTAAGGCGTTGGGTGTGAAGAAGGTCATTAATTCGCCAACGTTTACCATTTTGAAAACATATTATGGAAAAATGCCTTTGTATCATATTGATGCATATCGTTTAGAGGGCATCTCACAGGATCTGGGCTTTGAGGAAATTTTTGAGGATGATGGCGTTTGTGTAGTGGAATGGCCACATTATATTGAGGAACAATTGCCGAAAGAACGTTTGCGTATCGAAATACGCCGCATTGATGAGGAAGTTCGTTTGTTCATCATTGAGGGTATTGGCAAAGCATATGAAGAGATAGAGAGGGCATTAGCATGAAAACATTATGTATGGACAGTGCGCATAAGCATTTGATCTTTGTGTTACTGGAAGATGGTAACGTGGTGGCAAGTCTTGCACAGGAGTGTTGGAAACGACAGAGTGAAACATTATTTCCTGCGCTTATTGCGTTAATGGAGGAAGCGCATTGGAAAGCGGATGATATTGATGAAGTTGTGATAACGGATGGTCCGGGCAGCTATACCGGTGTGCGAATTGCGATGACGGTGGCTAAGGTTTTATGTACCAGAAAGCATATTCCTTTATATTGCATCAGTACGTTGCAGTTGTATGCAGGTATGCATCCACATACGTTTGTAATGCTGGATGCGCGTAGTTCACGTGCGTATACGGCGTTATTGGATGAAGGAAAGTTTCTTTTGGATGAGGGTATCATGACGCTGGATGAGGTGAAAGCGTATCTGAAGGACAAGGATGTTCGTGTAGTAGGAGAAACGGAATTGATTGATCTTGCTCACGAAGATGTAGATTTTGTGGAAAATTTCCAGGCATTGCGTCCGTTAGCGCGTCGCATTGACAATGTACATACCTTAACTCCGCGATATTTAAAAGAAAATGATGCGTATTTGGTGAAGTAGTATGCTGCGTAAAATGCAAGTGGAGGATATTGAAGCGGTTGCGGCATTGGATAGTGAGTGCTTTCCCTTACCTTGGCAAGAGGAACAATATCGATATGAATTACATGAGAATCCGTTTGCTCATGTTTATGTGTTAGAAGTAGACGATAGGATCATTGGCTATATTGATTTCTGGATTACGTTTGAAACATGTCAGTTGGCGAAGATTGCTGTTGCACCGGCTTATCGTGGACAGCAGTATGCGCATTTGCTGATGGATGTCATGATTGCAACAGCAAATCAAGAGCAGTGTGAAACTATCTCATTAGAAGTACGCGTTTCAAATGAAGCTGCTCATAAATTGTATGAGCACTATGATTTTATCAAAGTGAATGTCCGTAAAGCTTATTATCAGGATAATGGTGAGGATGCGGATTTTCTGATAAAGGCGTTAGGAGGAAATTGTATATGAAAGACACGTATATATTGGCTATTGAATCAAGCTGTGATGAAACAGCGGTTGCCATCATTAAGAATGCGAAGGAAATCGTGGCAAATGTGGTGGCGACGCAGATTGATGTTCATAAGGATTTTGGCGGTGTGATTCCGGAGGTTGCCAGTCGTATTCATGTGGAAAATATTTCAATGGTTATTGAAGAGGCTTTGAAGAAAGCTAACATGGATGTAGCGGATATGGATGCTATCGCGGTTACACAGGGACCGGGATTGGTTGGTTCTTTGCATGTTGGTGTTCAGGCGGCGAAAACTTTGGCTTGGGCATATGATAAGCCATTAGTTCCCGTACATCATATTGCCGGCCACATTTATGCGAATCAGTTAATTACCGAGCTTGCATTTCCTTTACTTGCTTTAGTTGTATCAGGTGGACATACGGAACTTGTTTATATGAAGGATGAATGGAGCTTTGAAATTTTAGGCACAACGCAAGATGATGCAATTGGTGAGGCCGGTGATAAGGTTGGACGTGTATTAGGCTTACCTTATCCAGGTGGTGTCTATGTGGATAAGATAGCAAAGGATGGCAAAGCTATTTATACATTGGCGAAGCCTAAAACAGAGAATGAATTGGATTTTTCTTTCAGCGGTTTAAAGAGCAGTGTCTTGCAGTTTATTGATCGCTGTAAGCGGAAAAATGAAACATTCCTGCCTGAGGATTTGGCTGCTTCTTATCAGGAAACGGCTTTTGAGGCGTTATTGGAAAGAGCACGGAAAGCTTTGGAGCTGTATCACCCTAAACAAATGTTGTTGGCAGGTGGAGTTGCGGCGAATTCTTGTTTGCGTAAGAAGATCAGTGAGGATATGGCTAAGGCGTATCCAGAGGTTACCTTTATCATACCGCCGTTGTCTTGTTGTACGGATAATGCAGCAATGATCGGTGTTGCAGGTACCATCGCTTATCAGCATGGAGAGCGTGGAGATTTTGCTTTGACTGCAGATCCTGGTATGGAATTGGAAAGATAAGACGCATAGAAGGAAAAGTCTTGAGGAAACGTTTATAAACCGAATATTGGATATACCCCCTGAACTGTGGACAAATCAGTAAAGGGGGTTTTTGTATGGGAAAATCTCTAGTCGCATGGATATTATTTTATGAATTTATCTTGTAATAGTATTTACTAGTTGAACATTCTTTCATATAAAGTAATATAATATATAAGGTATCACATTCTTTTTCAATATATGTGTTTCATATCCATTGTTTTAGAGCTAGCAATGGCATAATGAATAGCATTTTGGATAGACTAGATGAGTTTTTTGATGCTATGGGTATTTAACATAGCTAAAAAGGAGATGAGCTTATGGATAATTGTTATGATAGTGAAAAGGGAACCTTTCGGTTACGAGCAGGTGCGATTTTGGTTCGTGATGGCAAAGTGCTGATGATGAAAGGTAGATTAGCGGAAGGTGGTAAAGAAGTTATGTATTCACTGGGAGGTGCCATCATGTTTCAGGAAACTGCAGAAGAGGCAATCATCAGGGAAACAAAGGAAGAAATAGGCTTATCTATTCGTGTTAAACGACTGGTATGCATCCATGAGAATTTTTTTGATGTAGAAGATCTTGGCAATAATCATGAGGTATCCTTTTATTATCTGGTAGAACCTGTGCATGAAGAGGATTTAAAAAAGCCATTTCTTAAAACACCTTTAGAGGAAGCAGTTTGGATACCGATCGATGACTATCAAAGCTATGATGCCTATCCGGCTTTCTTTAAGGATACCTTGAAACAGTTGGATGATGAGCGGATACAAACCATCGTGACAAGGCTTGCGAAAGAATGTGAATGATGAAAAAGGAGAATGTACCGGGTAAGCATTTGTAAAGCACTTGATCAATGATTTAAAGAATAAAAAGATATAATTAAAAACATGAAAAGCACGTGATGAGCAAGCGCATAATCAATCACGCAGCCAATAAAGCAATCACAGAAGGTTAGGAGGAAAGAATCATGGAATACTGGGATATCTATACACAAGATGGCATTTGTACCGGACGCAAAGTAAAGCGTGGAGATGCGATGGCAATAGGAGATTACCATTTGGTCATTCATCTGCTGATTCTTGGTAAAGATGGTCGTCTGTTGTTACAAAAACGTTCAGATCAAAAAGAAAGCTTTCCCGGCTATTGGGATTTTGGCATAGGCGGAAGTGCTGTTAGTGGAGAAAATGCCCGGCAATGTGCACAGCGCGAGTTGCAGGAAGAATTAGGCATTCATATGGATTTTCAACAACGTAAGCCGGTTTTGCGCAGCTATGGACAACATTCCTTAGTAGATTTCTTCACCATTGATTATGCCGGAGAATTAGCAGATCTGACATTGCAAAAGGAAGAGGTCAGTGATGTTTGTTGGGCAGATTTAGAAACTGTGCATCTGATGTGCAAACAGGGAATCTTCATCCCATATCAGCCACATTTGCTTGCTTTATTGTTAGACATGCATAAGCAGCAAGGCTTGCATTGTTCATCATAATATATCGGAAAGCTAAGTTTTCTTGCTTCTTTTTATCAACACTACAAGATGCGTATGACAGTACGTCAAGCCGTAAAAGTTCAAAATGACAAATTCTTCACAATTAAAAAAATTTGTGGTATACTAACAGAGGTGATGAACATGACAGAGAAAAATGTGCCAAAGGCTACGTTGCAGCGCTATCCGGTGTATCTGAAAGCACTGCGGAAACTGAAAAGCTCAGGAGTGGAAAGGATCATGTCCAAAGAGCTTGCCAGTGTTGTGAATATTGAACCAACGACGATTCGCCGAGATTTTTCCTTTTTGGGAAATCTGGGGAAACAAGGGTATGGTTATGATGTCAATAAACTGATTGAAATATTCAACCAGCAGCTTGGCATGGATTTCGATGAGAAGATCATTTTGGTGGGGGCAGGTAATATGGGCCGCGCTTTGATGAAGTATAATAAATGGGATTATGTTGTAGGTGAGATTGCCTGTGCATTTGATATTAATCCTGATCGCCAGGGTGTGCGTTTCGGTATTCCGGTATATGATATCAGTGAGCTGGAACAACGCATTCCGGATGGCTGCCGTATCGCCATCTTAGCCATCAGTGAAAATATTCAGCAGACGGTAGATCGTTTAATTGCCTGTGGCATCACAGGTTTGGTCGATTTTACCCATGTGCATATACAAATTCCAAAAGGGGTTGTATTAAAGAGCGTAGATGTGGTATCATCTATACAGGAACTTGTTTTTGAAACAAACAGTTTAAATGTAGAACGTTGAAACAGGACGATGCCTGCTAACGATGCATAGCGAATCCGGGATGGTGGAAGCCGGAGGCATACGAGCAAGCGGAGAACACCTGTGGAGTTGAATCGGAGAATAGAGTAGACGATTCCGCGAAAGGATGGCGTTAAGATCCGATAAGCAAGATGTCTGTCAGCAGAGGTATTTCTGACAGGAATCAGGATGGCACCGCGTAACTAACTTACGTTCCTGAAAGGGAACGTTTTTTTTGTTCCCTTAATGAATAAAAGGAGGAAATGAAATGTTTGAATTTATGACCATTCGCGAACTATATGAAATCGTATTAAGCGCATCTCATGTAGAACTAGACAGCTTGGAATATGTACAGCTTCAAGGTTGGATACGTACAAATCGCTGCAGCGGTAAATTAGGCTTTATCGAATTAAATGATGGTACGTATTTCCGCAATGCGCAATTAGTTTATATGCAGGAATTGAAAAACTTCGCGGAAGTAGAGAAATATCCTACCGGCGCAGCTATCACCGTAACCGGGAAATTAAAATTAACACCGGATGGTAAACAACCATTTGAAATTGTAATAACAGAGGCTGTTTTGGAAGGCGATTGTGATCGTGATTATCCATTGCAGAAGAAACGTCACAGCTTTGAGTATATGCGTGAGATACCACACTTGCGTCCTCGCGCGAATTCCTTCTATGCCATTTTCCGTCTGCGTTCTGTATTGTCTATGGCCATCCATGAGTTCTTCCAGAACCAGGGCTTTGTCTATGTACATACGCCAGTCATTACCGGCAATGATGCAGAAGGTGCGGGAGAAACCTTTACAGTTACCACACGTGAAGATCAAAAGTATGAAGAAGATTTCTTTGGGAAACACGCTTCTTTAACGGTATCCGGACAATTGCATGTAGAATCCTTTGCGATGGCTTTTCGAGATGTGTATACCTTTGGACCAACTTTCCGTGCTGAAAACTCAAATACGACACGTCATGCCAGTGAATTCTGGATGATTGAACCGGAAATCGCCTTTGCGGACTTAGAGGATGATATGGATCTTATTGAAGATATGGTGAAATATTGTATTGATTATGTCTTGGAAAATGCACCGGAAGAAATGAAATTCTTTAACAGCATGATTGATAAGGAATGCATTGAACGTATCACCAAGGTACGTAACAGTGAATTTAAGCGTATGACTTATACGGAGGCGATTGAGCTTTTAAAGAAAGCCGATGTGAAGTTTGAAAATAACAAAATCGAATGGGGCATGGATCTGCAGAGTGAGCATGAGCGCTACTTATGTGAGAAAGTAGTCAATGGACCAGTCTTCTTGATTGATTATCCAAAGGATATCAAAGCCTTCTATATGCGTGTCAATGAAGATAATAAGACGGTTGCGGCATGTGATTTGTTAGTGCCAGGCGTTGGCGAATTGGTTGGCGGAAGTCAGCGTGAAGAGCGTTATGATGTGCTAGAAGCGCGTATGAAAGAAATGGGTATGGAAACTGACAGCTTACAATGGTATATGGACTTGCGTCGTTATGGCGGTTGTAAACATGCCGGCTTTGGCTTAGGCTTTGACCGTATGCTGATGTATTTAACAGGCATGCAGAATATTCGTGATGTTGAGCCATTCCCACGTACACCAAGAAATTTGATTTTCTAATCGTAGAATAGACTTTCACAGGGTATGTGAAGGTCTTCTTTTACAATAGATGATACAAAGGGGTAAGAAAGGAACAGAATATGATACGTTTAGCAACAAAACAGGATGCCGCAAGCATATTAGCAATTTATGCTGAATATGTATTGCATGATAGTGCAACTTTTGAATATGAAGTGCCTTCCCTTACGGAATTTGAACAACGTATGGAAGTGATACAACAGGTATATCCATATCTGGTCTATGAAGAGGAAGGAAATATTTTAGGGTATGCTTATGCGCATCGTTATAAGGAGCGTGCGGCTTATCAATGGGATGTGGAATTAAGCGTATATGTCAATAAGGATGTTCATGGAAAAGGTATTGGCAGTATGCTGTATGAAGTATTATTTATTTTATTAAAGAAACAGCAGGTACATCATGCATATGCCTGTATCACTTCCCCCAATCCGAAAAGTGAGAGGATGCATGAGCGGTTAGGATTTCAATTAGTGGCTAGATTTCCTCATACCGGCTATAAATTTGACAAGTGGTTGGATGTTGTTTGGATGGATAAAGAATTACTTTCACCAGGTGTACCTCAACCAATCGTGCCATTGACATCCTTCATTGAACAATTGCCAAAGGATCTAAGCGAACTTTTAAACAAAGACAGTAATCCTATAAAATAAATCATAAAAAGAGCAGCTTGCATGGAATGATTTCTAATGTGACCTCCAAAGGTTAGACTTAAAATCTAACGAATGAAGGTTGCATCCTTCCTGTAGCTGCTTTTTATCTGTTTGGGGTTTTGTGCCTTTCCTTTTTAAAAGGTGATCCTTTTATGGAGTTTCCAATATGTTAGCCCAATTTATCAAAAGTTATTCTTTCATGAGTTTTTAATAGGTTAGTCCAGCTTTTTAAAGGTATCCTTTCTTCGCGTTACCAATACGTTTATCCAATTTCTTTAAAAATTATTCTTTGATAGGCTTTCCGATATGCTTGTCCAATCGCCATTGCGGCGCACTGCCATCATCTGCCCAATATTCATCCAAAGAAATAATCTTATCCTGTTGTAGCTTTAGAAAGGAAACAACATGATAGGAAACAGTTTGATCTTTTGGATAAACAAGTGTAACACTAATGATCAAATCATCAAGTAACTCTACTCTTTTTACGACCCCATCCCAATCTCCCGGATATTCGCAATTCGCAATAATATATTCATCAAGCGTAAATAGTTCATTGGTACAATGCCAACAAATCCTCGCATCCTGATGAAAATAGTTTCTGATTTCCTGCTCATCCTGTTTTAGGACGGCTTTCCAAAATTCATAGATGTTCATAAGATAACTTGTATTATTTAATTAACCAAGAAACAGGTAATTAAATAGTATCTTCCTTTCTTGGGAATTCATTAAGCTATATAATTAGCTTAGGGCTGTGGA
>NZ_SMBP01000036.1 GCF_004341945.1 Longicatena caecimuris | reverse complement strand
CCTTTCTATTATTCCTGTTGAGCAAATTGTGCATTGTATAATTTCTCATAAAACCCTTGTTTTTTCATCAATTCCTCATGTGTTCCCTGTTCTACGATATCCCCATGTTGAATGACTAAAATCAAATCCGCATTGCGAATCGTACTTAAGCGATGGGCTATCACAAAGCTGGTTCTTCCCTTCATCACCTTGCGCATAGCATCCTGCAACATTTTTTCCAAACGGGTATCGACACTAGAAGTCGCTTCATCAAGAATTAATATCTTAGGGTCTTTTAAGATGGCTCTGGCAATCGTAAGAAGCTGTTTTTCACCTTGTGAGATATTATTCGCTTCTTCATTGATAATACTATGGTAACCATCTGGCAAGGTGCGAATAAAGTGGTGGACATTGGCCATTTTTGCCGCATCGATGATTTCATCCTTACGGGCATCTAAGCGACCATAACGGATATTATCATAAATAGATCCCTGAAATAACCAAGTATCCTGCAACACCATCCCAAATAAGGAACGTAATTCACCACGTTTCATATCACGAATATCCATACCATCAATCTGAATACTGCCGCCTTTTACATCATAAAAACGCAGCAGCAGATTGATCAAGGTTGTCTTACCGGCGCCGGTCGGACCGACAATGGCAACCATTTGCCCATGCTTCACTTGGATATTCAAATCCTGCATCAGTGTTTCTTCATGATAACCAAAGTTCACATGTGAGAAACAAACATCGCCGCGAATTGTTGACACATCTTTTGTCACAACTGCTTCTGGCACTTCTTCCTCTTCTTCTAAGATATCTAATACACGTCCGATGGCCGCAAATGCCGATTGCAATTGAGAAGATAAAGATGATACTTGAGATAAAGGATCATTTACCTGCCATATATAACGGATAAAGGCCTGTAATTCACCGGGATCAAAATGACCAGCCAAAGAACGCAAAGTTCCCATAATGGCGATCACACCAATCACAATATACGTAACCAAAGAGTTTAATGGTTGGATTGCACTGGACACAAATTGTGCCTTACAGGCATTGTTACGTAATTCTTCATTTAAACGTTTAAATTCATCAATCGATGCTTCCTGTCGATTGTATAAGAGGATTTCATTATAACCGGTATACATCTCGGTAATTGCCCCATTCAAATTCCCCAAAGCATTTTGTTGTGCCGCAAAACGTTTCTGCGAATGGCGGACAATCGTAATGGTGATAAGCAGCATCCCCGGTATGATCAATACTGCCGTACAAGCCATGACTACATTCAAACGAAACATCATAACAAGGGCTAATAAGATGGTTAACACACCGGAAATGATCTGTGAAAAGCTTTGTTGAAAAGCATTGGATATCGCATCTACATCATTGGTAATACGGCTTAAGATATCGCCATAATGATGAGAATCAAAATAGCGCACAGGCAATTTCCGTATCTTATTTTGCAAAGCATCACGTAAATCCTGCATAGCATTTTGGATGGCATTGGTCAAATAAATAACACTTAATGCCTGGCCAATCGTTTTAACAAGATAAACGCCTACTAAGGTTACCATGATGGAGAGGATGCGCTCAAAGCTTATCGCCACATGCTGTAGATCACTTGCTCGTTTCACATCGGCATATAACACTGAGGTAATATTTCCTTCAATAGAAGGGGCGATGACCATCGCTGCTGTGGATACGACAATCATGAGAATAGCAAAGAGGAAGGCCCTTTTATAGGGAGCCACAAAGGCTCCAATACCACGTAAGGAATCTAGGAATTTTCGTTTAGTCGTCTTCATATGCCAATTCCTCCTCACTTAGCTGTGATAAAGCAATTTCATGATAAATCGCACAGCTTTTTAATAATTCGCGATGCGTACCGATACCAACGACTTCTCCTTCATTCAGCACGACGATACGATCTGCATCCATGATGGAAGAAATACGCTGTGCCACGACCATGACAATAGCATCCCTTGTTTCCTTCTTTAATTCTTTCCGTAATGTTGCATCTGTCTTAAAATCAAGAGCGGAAAATGAATCATCAAAAATATAGATATCCGGTCTTCTGATTAATGCTCTGGCAATTGATAATCGCTGTTTCTGACCACCGGAGACATTGGTTGCCCCTTCACTGATTTCTTCCTTCAAACCATGTTCTTTTTCCATGATAAAATCATATGCCTGTGCTACTTTTATCGCATGAAGAATCTCTTCTTCACTGGCATCTGGCTTGCCAAAACAGATATTATCTTTGATGGTTCCGGAAAACAACATCGCTTTTTGCGGAATGACCCCTAATTTTGCACGCAAAGCAAACACATCATAATCCTTGACATCAACTCCATCGATACGAATCTGTCCCTCACTCACATCATAAAACCGTGGAATCAGATTAATCAACGTACTTTTACCACTTCCCGTACTCCCGATAAAGGCAATCGTCTCTCCCTTTTGGGCCGCAAAACTGACATGTTTTAAAACCGGCTCTTCTCCATCCGGATATACAAAGGTCACATCATCAAAGACAATGCTGCCTGCTTCATTGCCTTGGCAAACCCCCTGTTTGGGATTTTGTATCAAAGGCTTTGTCGTAAAGACTTCCGTAATACGTTTCGCACTTACCTCTGCTCTTGGATACATCATGAAAACCGTGCAAAACAGCATGATTGAGAACATGGCATGGAATAAATAATCCATGAACGCTACCAGTTGCCCGACTTGCAGATTACCATCCGCAATTAAAAGACTTGCCACATAGAAAATGCATAAGCCTGCAACATTCATCAGCATAAAGAAAATCGGTGAGGTCAACGACATCAGCTTAAATAGTTTTTTTGAATAACCGGTAAAGTCATGGTTACATGCATTAAAACGTTCTTGTTCATACCCATCGTTATCGAAACTGCGAATCACGCGAATACCACTCAGATTTTCCCGTGAAATCCGATTGAGTGTATCTAAAGAGCGCTGTTGCTTTTCACTGATTGGCTTAGAAATCTTAGCGACGATAAACACTCCGAAAATAATCAGTGGAATCGTTGCCGCAATAATACCGCTTAATGGTAATGATGCTCTAGCGGTCATGATAAAGCTGATAATAAACATCACCGGTGTCATAAGCGCTGTACGCAATAATACATTAACAAACATCTGAATCTGAAATGCATCATTGTTTGTTCTGGTGATCATACTGGATATTCCAAACTGATTAAATTCATGAGCCGTAAACTGTTGCGCTTTGCGAAAGATATCATTACGGATATCTCTTGTGATCGCCGTCGATATTCTTGCACAACAATAGCCTAAAAGAATTGTTCCGGCTACCCCCAGAATGGAAATTATCAGAATGACAAGTCCCATCTGATAGATATAATCTTGATCCTGCTGCATGACGCCGACATCGATCATTTGTGCGACGATTGTTGGTATTCCCAGTTCTACCAAGGCAAAGCCAAAGACTGATAATACATTGATAAAAAACAGTAGCTTATAGTTTTTTAAATAATGTAATATTAATTTCATGTCACCCCTTCTTTCCTTTATAAGCTTTATCATCATAAACTATAAGGTTACCTTATAGTCAAGTCTTTTTTCATGGATTCGCTCATCTTCTCTTCCTTTTTCATCATCCTCCTTCCTCTTGTTCATGCAATTTTCATCCGTTTTTTTCCTCTTATTCATCCTTCATTAGCATTGTTATCCTATAGGTTCGTTTCTTTCTTCATCTCTTTCCGAAAATAGCCGTTCAATTATTTTTCGAAAAAAAAGCAGTAAGCAAAGCCTCTTTCTTTCGTATACACCCTCTTGCGAAACCCCCCTATTTCTAGTATAATGGCAAACAAAAAGCAGCAATGCACTTACAATAGCGAAATAGTGCATCACTGCTGGTCTTTGTCTAGTATCTTACATATGCTTAATGTTTAAATAATCCACCAAAAGAGCAATAAACTCCTTGTTTGTAGGACGAGCTTTACGGCCGTCAATCGTGTTATGAAAAATACGCATGATTTCTTCCGTGTTGCCGCGTAGCCAAGTAATTTCAATAGCAGCACGGATCACGCGTTCTACGCTTTGCATAGAAGTTTGATGGCGCTCTGCAATTGTTGCGTATACACCATCCATCATATGGTCTAGCAATGAAGCATCATGATAAACCATATGTATAGCTTCCCTTACGTAATAAAAGCCTTTGACATGTGCAGCATTCCAATATCGCGAAGGACATCAGTAATTTCCATTATAATTGCTTTTTTTGTTTCTTTGATCATTCTATGTTTCCCCCTCGTATACGCTAGACAAAGACCAAAGTTACTATATGAATTTTAAGGTATAAATAAAAGTCGATATACGTCGATTATTGAAATTTCCAGAAAATCAATTTTTCATTATACATATACCGTAACTATCCCTATATCTGTAACTATTTATAGCCACTTTCGGGATATTGACGTCCTTTGACACTTATACTATCATATACAAAAGAGCGAAGTTCAGCGCGAATGGAGTAGAATTATGAAGAAAAAGAAGAACTATTTAACAGCCGGAGAATTTGCGAAAATCTGTGGAGTAGCCAAACATGTCTTATTTCATTATGATGAAATTCATCTGTTTCAACCGGCTTATAGAGATGAGCATGGCTATCGCTATTATTCGTATCATCAATATGACACCTTTTTGGTTATTACCAATCTGAAAAAGATGGGGATGTCTCTTTCGGCTATTCGAATCTATCTGAAACAACGTGATCCGCAAATGTTTTTACGTTTGTTAGATGAAAAATATGCGGATATTGATTCACAAATCGCACAGCTGGAAAGCATTAAGCGCATGATGAACTGGATGCAGCAAGCAACAACTTCGGCACTTGCACATCAGCATGATGAAATCGGTGTCGTCACATTGCCAAATGCCACTTTATTATGTAGTAAGGACATGGAAAACGCCACAGATCGCAGTTTCGCCAATTATATGGAAGAATATATTCACTTTGTGAAAGAGCATCATATCGCTGTTCAAGAAAGTGTCGGTACGATGGTCAGAATTGAAAATATCCGCAAACAGGATAACTTTAATTTTTCCTATCTCTATCAGATCGTTGCCGAATATGACCATCAACAATTAAAAAAACGCGCAAGGGGTAACTATTTATGTGGTTGGCATAAAGGCAGTTATCAATACATTCAGCAAACATATGATAAGATGCTGGCCTACGCAGATAATAAAGGATATGTGTTAGGTGAATTTGCCTATGAAGAATATCTGATTGCTGATATTGCACAGCGTGAAGAAGATGGCTATGTAACGAAAATATTATTGGAAATTCTATAACTTGTTAAATCATATTTTGTCTCATAGATGTTACACATCCCACCTAAGAAATAAACGAAAAAGCTACTGAATGTTTCCAGGAAAGGATCAGCAAACAAAACGCGCAAAAAAACAGCACATATTTTGTGCTGTCTTGATAACAAATAGTAAGCAGAGAATGCTAGTATCATCCTAAGCATTCCTATTCAATTGTTATATATAGAAAGATATCCTACTCGTATTATAGATAGTAAGCATTTTATCTCATGTATATGAACTTAATGTGATAAAACATTGAGTGCTTTCTGATAGCAGGCTTCATCAAAAAGATCCGGACAGGTGATGGCATGCTCATGAAATTCATTTTCCATATTTAAATCATCGACAACGATATACTGTGTAATATTGGGATGATCTTTTAGGTATGCTCGAATGGCCGGTGTTTTTAAAAAGCCATAGTCATTGCTTGTGCTATCAACAATGGCATTCTGCAATGCATAAAAGGCAAACAAGGCTTTTAACTGGGGCAGGGTATGCGAGAATTTCCAGGATGAGCTGATAACAATAACAGCATTGCTTTTCTGAATAAGCGTTTTTAGCAGCTGTATTGCACTATGAGCAAACCCATTCTGCGCACAGGCTAAATCATAATCCGATAAATCACGTATCGCTGCACATTGATAATGCTTCACTAGCTGTTCGCGGTCAAAACGAAATGTTGTATATGGGGAAATACGTTTACGACAGGGATATAATACACCATCGATATCAAGGAAGATCACCTTCATACGATCGCCTTCTTTCCCTTTCATTATAACACCAATACATCCATCCTTTTAAAACTCTTTTTGTTTCATAAGATGCATGGAAGATAGGGCACTGATCAACAGAATAAACAAAGCGCCAAGAAAGCTTACAGGCAATAGCCAGTCTTTGAAATCATGCAGGAAGATAAAGAAATTTTGGGGCAATATACCGCCAATATGCGAAATGACAAAACTACCCAAAAAGCCTAACAGCATGAAACAGATTATAATCAATACGCGTGCTTTCATAGAGCCGTATTTGATGATCATAGGCAGCATGATGGCATTTAAAAACAGCATTGCTATGGCAACTCCACAGCATTCAGCAAGAAATCCAGACAATTCAACCGTTTGAAAATGTTCTTGTGAAAACATTAAGATCAGTGCGCCTAAAACCATCGACAACAGCATACTGGCAAAGATGCAGACCAGTGCTAACACATATTTAGAAATCACCATATCTTTACGATTGATGGGGAGGGTCATCGCAAAGCTGTCAAAATTACTTTGTTCATCATAAGCAAAGGCGCTGATTGTCGCAAACATACCGATAAAAGCCGGCAGAAATTGTAGCATTCCTAAAGAATGTTGGCTATAGGATATAACAATCGCTAAGATCGGTAAAATCGTATAAATACGGAAAAGCGTTGCTAAATTATAAATATCCTTTAAAATTAATCCTTTCATGCTATTTTTCTCCTTTCACCATAAACACCAAAATATCTTCTAAACTTGCTGGATCCATAACGGCATTCGGATGCTGAAGCATCACACGCTGACGATCTTTTACCAACACATCAACAGCAAACGCATTCACGCGATAGGCAAGATAATCGTGATGATCCAATTTCATCAGCTCTTCCTTCGTACAATGCCAGATGCCATAAGTATCTAATAAGGCATCCTTTTCCGTACTCAATAACATTTTTCCTTCATGTAGAAAGGTAACATAGTCACAGCATTTTTCAATATCGGATGTAATATGACTGGAAATTAAAACGGCATGCTCTTCATCTTGAATAAAATCTAATAAGATATCTAAAATTTCTTCTCTGGCAACCGGATCAAGACCACTTGTCGCCTCATCCAGTAATAACAGCTGTGCTTGATGAGACAAGGCAATCGCTATTTGCAGCTTCATCTTCATGCCGCGCGAAAACTGTTTATTGCTTTTATCAAGCGGTAAACGAAATTCCTTTAGATAGTTGTGAAATGCTGTTGTATCCCATTGTTGATAAATGGATGACAGCACCTTATCCATCTGTTGGGGCGTCATGTTTTCGGGAAAGCTGGCTTCACTGAACACCGTACCAATCTTTTCTTTAATGTTTCGCTCATCTTCACTTAAGGATGAATGAAATATTTCCACTTGCCCTTCATCCACATGAATCATACCTAAAATGGCCTTTAACAATGTGGTTTTTCCTGCACCATTCTCGCCAATCAGTCCCATAATACAGCCCTTTGGTAAAGCTAATGTTATATCTTGCAGACAAAAACGTCCATAATTCTTTGTTACATGCTGCATTGATAGTATGTGTTCCATACGTTATTCCTCCTTGTATAGAAGTGTCATAATATCCAGCAGTTCTTCCAGTGTCATGCCATTCATTCTGGCTGTTTCACACGCTTTTTCTAAAAGTGCTTCGATCTGCCGATAACGTTCTTCACGAATCAATTCTTTATCTTTTCCTGCCACAAAGCTGCCTTTGCCAGTGATGGTTTCAATGAACCCTTCTTTTTCTAATTCCTCATAAGCACGCTTTGTTGTGATTACCGAAATACGAAGTTCCTTTGCTAGCGTTCGCATTGATGGAAGAGCGTCCCCTTCTTTCAAGACATCTGTCATGATCAGCTGCTTGATCTGTGCGACGATTTGTTGATAAATCGGTTTCCCACTGGAATTGCTGATGATGATATTCATAAACTACCTCCCGGGTGTCAATATTGTATATATTGACTATATACAATATAACACCGTGTATATCGTCTGTCAACAGGTATGAGAAAAAAAACCTTGCCCATACTAACACATGCAAGGAGGTTTGATCATGGATATGAATCTTTATGGAAAAGTAGCATTGGTGAGTGGCTGTTCCCAAGGCTTAGGCTATCATGCGGCACTTGCCTTAGCGAAACAAGGAGCAGATATCTTTGGCGTCAGTATCGGCGATGACAGTTCTCTGAAAAAAGCAATCGAGGCAACCGGTCGTAACTATCATTCTTTTACTATATCCTTAACAACACCAGGAGCTATCCATCAGGTGATGAAAGAGGCTTTAGCAGCCTATGGGCATATTGATATATTATTAAACTATGCGGCAATTTTAAAAAAAGAAGAAACTTTAGAACTAACCAAACTGGAATGGAACAGTGCTTATGATATTAATGTAAGTGCAGCCTTCTTTCTCTCCTTAGAAGTCATACGACAATTCCAAAAGCAAGGACATGGCGGAAAAATTATTAACGCCACCGGCATTTTGCCAAGACATACCTCAGCGTATTGTGCCTATGCCATCAGTAATGGTGCCATTGAGGCCATGACGCGTTATCTGGCAATGGAATTTGGCAAAGATCAGATACAGGTAAACGCCATTCAATATGGTTTCATGAGCTGTGGCAGTACGTTGCAGGGCGAAAAAGAAGAATGGGATACTTCTTTATTAACAGCAATCCCTATTGGCAGATGGGGAATGGATCAAGATAGCGATGGACTTGTTACTCTGTTGGCAAGTGATGCTTCTAATTATATCACAGGAGTCTGCATTCCAGTGGATGGCGGTTATTCCATATAACGCACTAATGAAAAATAGTTATGAAGAATAGAGAGGCTGTAACGAATAAGAAATAGCCTCACAAATAAAAATACGTCAAACTCATAAGAGAATGGCGTATTTTTTTGGTATAATTTAACTATGGAA
>NZ_SMBP01000035.1 GCF_004341945.1 Longicatena caecimuris | reverse complement strand
TTTCCTCTACTTTCTTTTATTGTATCATAAGCATATAAAAACTGTGTATCGTTAAGTCGTACGCTCTTAACTTACACAGTTTATTTTACACTCTCATAAAATTATCGATTCTGTTGATTTTCATTCTATTTCCTTTTCTTCCTGTTCTCATAACGATTGGGCTTTTCATGCTTCCTATTCCCGTAAGATCGATAGCCTTGATCGTGAACTCCATATCATCATTTCCAGAGTCATTTGTAAACATTGCGGTAAGATTCATGACATTCTTATCCAAGACTTAATCCCTTATTCTTTGCTCCCTCATGATACTATCATCTCTGTGCTTTTTGATCTAGACCCTTATATCGTTTCTTCCCCACATCGTTCTTTTCTCGAAATCAAATATTCTTTTCTCGATTTTACGATTATGATCTTATCTGTTCGCTTAATTGTAGATTTTTTCCTATCTTATTTTATTCTCCACATAACGTTTGATGTTTCTTCTTGCTTTTTTCGCTATCATATCATCGTGATTACAAAGAAAGCGAGATGACCTTTATGTTTTTCTATTTTCCTCTATGGATGGTTTTGAAAGTCGATGATTTTCATGCTTGATGATACCATCAGTCTACCTTCTTTACATATTTCTGACTATACAGACAAAAAGATTGTAGATGTCCTTCCTTACAGACGGAAACGTTATCTTTCTGACTATTTCTATAAAATACCTTTAAAAGAACGAAAGAATGTAAAATATGTTTCTTTCGATATGTGGAAGACTTACAGAGATATCTCAAAAGTGATGTTTCCTAACTGCGTATGTATCGTGGATAAATTTCATGTCCTTCAAGAACTCTCAAGAAGAGTGAAAAGAGTGAGGACAGATGTCATGAATAAGAATAAGAAAGTAAGAGATGATTTAATCAAGGAACGTCAAAAACTACAAAAAGAAAAAACGTTACTATTTCCACAGGATCAAGCAAAGCTAAGACTTGCGATGGATAATTATTATCTTCTCAAAAAATTTGATTGGATCTTATTCTCAAATGATTCAAAAATATCGGATCCTAATGAAAAGAAGAAATTGAATCGTTATTTAAACCGATATCTAAACCTGAATGATCATATGTTAATAGATATCGTTCCTAAATTAAAAGAGGCCATAGAGAACAAAGATATCGTTCATTTGTTTTATCGTAATACAGAATATAAGAATGCTAAGAAAGAATTAGAGGATATCATTATTCTGTGCAGATCATCAAATGTTCCTCAATTACAGGAGTTTTCTAATTTGTGAATGGAGACAGGAGATCATTCATTCATTTCTAAAAATCCCTTCCATTGATAGGAAGATGAACAATGCTTTGATTGAAAATAGAAATAAATCTATCAAATTATTGAAACATAGCAGTAATGGATATACCAATTGGAATCGATTCAAAGCTAGAGTGATGTATTCTCTTAATGATGATATTTATTTCAAAATGTAATGTAAAAAGAAGTGCTCTTATTCCCTCTGGTTTTCTAGCACTTCTTCATTCTTTACAGTTTATGGGGGACTTTTTCCACCATGGTTTTTTATACCCCATGTTTTGTATACCCCATATTATTTCAGATTACCTATAAAATAAATAATTTTATGTTGTTAAGAGATAAAATGCGTCATACGACTTCATTTCATATGTAAGAATACTATGTGAAAACATTAATGTTGTCTTCTTAAGAAAGTCATTTATATAAAAGTCAATAGATAGATTAACATGTTCTAACTATATGAAGTTTTTTAAATGTTTACATTAAACAACTTTAAAAGGACTACCAAATTTTTTGGGAGTTTTATAAAAGATTAAGGAGCAGCTTTAGGAAGGACGAAGAAAACAACAGAAAATTGAAGACCCCTAAACTGACCTCTAAAATTCAGACCCCTGAAGATTTTGGATACCCTCTATTTAATATAGATATACTAATTGCTTTTTATTTTTGCGTTGTCATGTTTTTTGGCCACTATAACCGTGTGTTTCTTCTATAGGTTTGAGCATATTTCTTATTGCGAAATGGTTTCTTGTAAACAAAAGTATTCAGCTTCTAGCTTGAAGAAAGGATAAGACTCGTTAACTAAGTTTTACAGTTAGTGCGTATCATTTCTGCTAGTTAACAATATAGATAATATCCTGTAAAACTATACGCTTGTTATTTCTCTTATAGATACATTTGTATGCATTTTGCATAAACAGTTAAGGTAATAAGTAGGTGTAAGTGGTCATGAAATATAAATATTATTTAGCGTTGGCAACACCTCCAACTTTATCAATGCTAATAGAGCTATCATCAGGTAATCTTAAAATATAAGAATAATCCATATGTCGCCTCCTTTTAGTAGAGAGCACAACCATGAAATATTATAAAAGTAACAGACAGATTCTCTGTTTTTCATATAAATTAGATTCCTGATTTTTCTCCTAAAGATTTAGAAAATCCTATATTATTACACTTTTCACGTATGTTATTCATTAATTATTATCTTTGATAATTCATTTTCTAAAGTATTAATAATGTTTGTAACTAATGCATTTCCCATCATAAAATATCTTCTTCTTGCACTCATTTCAGTATCTGTCCAATTATCCGGAAATCCCTGCATTCTTTCAGCTTCAACTTCTGTAATAAAACGAAGTTTATGGCTATGTGGGTCTTCAATGACATGTGTGCTTCTATTTAAGCTTGATTCACTGGTTAACATAGTTCTTCCAGGTAAATCCAAATTATCTGGAAATGCCATCGCACCTTCAGAATAATTGTACTCGCCTCCAGTAGGATGATTTCTTAGCACTTTCTTTTTACCCTTAGCTGCTTTCATACTTTTGATTTGAGCTTCTGTTAAATTATAATTGTCTAATTTGTTATCATCTACTAAGATTTGCCTTAATGTAGTTTTATCACCATTGTATAATGGTTCATAGTCTTGTGTGTAGATTTTCCCATTTAACATGATTCCTGATTTTTTAAATTTAGCCGCATAGGTTGCTGTCATCTCTACGGTGTCTTTGTAGTTTTTAAAACTGTTGTTTAATGGAGTTAATTTGAATTCAGCTAAATTCACAGGGAAGCTTCTTGCAAATAGACTTTTATGAGTGATAAAACCAAGTACATCCTGTTCATTGTTCTCATTTATATTATTTGCATATTTTAGGTTATTTTTCCATGCAAATATAAAAACTCTTCTTCTACGTTGAGCAAATCCATATTCGGCTGCATTAATAACGCGCCATTCTACGTTGTAATTTAAATCGTGAAAAGTCCTTAGCATGATTCCAAAATCTCTACCACGTTGTTTTGCTGGTGATTTTAATAAACGATCAACATTCTCTAATAAAACAAAGGGAGTATTTTTACTTTTTAGTATTCTTATGATTTCCCAGAATAATACACCTTTTTTTCCTTCGATTCCTTTTTCTCCTGAGAGGGATCTGGCAACAGAATAATCTTGACAAGGGAAACCACCAACTAGTAAAGAATGATTAGGAATAACCTCTAAAGGAACAGTAGAAACATCTTTATTTAACCAATAATTAGGATTATTTTCATTAGTAGATTCTTCAATATTAAATCTTTTTTTATAACATTGATACGCATCCTGTATTTTAGTAGATGGTTCCCATTGATTGAACCATCTAAAGTTCCAATCTCGGTTTTCTATTGCTATACCATTTTCTGAATCAAACTCACGAACGTCATTTAAACCAACTCTAAATCCACCTACACCCGCAAATAATTCAATTACTGATTTCTCCATAAATGGTTTCCATCCTTTCTTGGTCTATTATGTTGTAACTAAAATGTAAAATCATAAGCTAATAGCTAAGCCTTGACTAATGTATTATACATTAAAAAATTTACTTAAGCAAGATCGAAAATTATAAATTTTGGATGATCTTTACGTTTGCCTATGATTGTAAAATTCTTATGAGATTTTGATGAAGTTTTAATAAGAAACCAAAGAGAATTACTTCTATAAAATAAATTTCAGATAGTTTTTATGATTTTTAGAATCATTTAATTATTTTATGATATAGGAAGAAATAAAAACAATTTTATAAATGTCATAAAATAGTTTATAATGTATAAAGAGGTTAGGTGATTAATATGCAATTATTTGATTATGACGATTCTAATATAAAAAGTGTGTATTCCTATGCTAAAAAGTTAGAGGGAATGACATTTAATGACATATTAGAGGAATATGAAAGAAGTCCTATCAAGAAATATGGCGCAAAGCTATATGATATAGATTGTTCAACAAATATTAATGAATCACCTACTGTTTATGGTGAAGGTAATAAAAATTTATCATTAAATAGTAAGTCAAAAGGTCAATTGGGAAACTTTATAGAAAAGTATTATTTTGGTTATGAACCAAATGGTAAGCAAGAGGCTGATTTGAGTAAGATTGGCGTTGAAATTAAGCAAATGCCTATAGATATGAATAAAAAAGGTGAATATCATGCTGGAGAAAGATTATCAATTACAAATATTTCTTATAAAGAACCAGTTGAAGATGACTTTTATAAGAGTCATGTATGGGAAAAAATAAGATGTATTTTATTAATACAATATTTAAGGGATAAATCAATTGATCGATTAGATTATGTCATAAAATTTGTTAATTTCTTTAGCCCACCTAAAGAAGACCTTAAAATTATAATGGAAGATTATAGACAAATAAATGAAAAAATTAAGCAAGGTAAAGCAGATGAGCTGAGTGAAGGAGATACGTTATATCTTGGGGCTTGTACGAAAGGGGCAACAGCCGAAAAGAGTAAAAAACCCCAATATTATGGTGATCATACTTTAGCTAGAAAAAGAAATTTTTGCTTTAAGATTTCATATATGAATTATGTATTAAGAAACTATATCCTTAAAGAAAGCGTTCCATGCGAATCTATTGTTAAAAGTGAGATTAATGAAAATTTTATTGATTATGTAATTGGCTTGATTGAAAGACATATTGGGAAAACTGATAAAGAATTATGCTGTATGTATAATAGGCCATATAACAATAATAAGGCTCAATGGAAAGACCTTTCTTTTAGGATGCTTGGTATTAAAAGTAATCAAGCTGCTGAATTTGAAAAAGCAAATATTGTAGTTAAGACCATAAGGATAGAAGAAAACGGTATAATTAAAGAAAACATGTCGTTTGCACCATTCAAATTTAGAGATTTATTAGAGGAGCGTTGGGAAAATTCTCAAGTTTTTAATTTTTTTGAAAGTACACAATATTTATTCGTTAATTTTAAAAAACAAGGGGATTCCTATACTTTAATAGGTGCTCAACTTTGGCATATGCCATATAAAGATTTAAATGAGGTAGTATATAAAGAATGGGATAATTATAGAAAGATTATCAAAAATGGAATTATATTTAAAAAGGAATTTAAAAAAAATGGTAAAATTGAAATTAAAAATAATCTACCAGGTATGAAGGATACAGAAATCATACATATTCGACCGCATGCTCAACACGCTGCATATAAATTAAAAGACGGTTTTATAGAAGGTAATATTAAAAGAGATGCAGATGAACTACCGAATGGTGAGTGGATGACGAAACAAAGCTTCTGGTTAAATCGTGATTATGTGCTGAAACAATTGAAATCTAAATAATGAAACATCGTGAATTAATAACTACACCAAGTATATCAAAAAGAATGAAAGCACTTAGTCACAAGAAAAGTAAAGTAGAATCAATATTAGCTAAAGCGTTGTGGCATAAAGGATACAGATATAGATTAAATTATGATAAATTACCTGGAACTCCAGATATAGCTATAACAAAATATAAAATAGCGATATTCGTAGATGGTGAATTTTGGCACGGTAAAGATTTTGAAAAAAGTAAGGAAAGATTGATAAATAATAAGGAGTATTGGATTGAAAAAATTGAAGAAAATATGCAAAGAGATATAAAAAATGATATTTTGTTAAAACAAATAGGCTGGATACCTTTACATTTTTGGAGTAAAGATGTTTTGAAATATACTGAATATTGTATTGATGAAATTGAGTTGTTTATTGAGGATTTTAAATAGAGTTATATCTGAAATATGTAAGGAGTTCATATATGGAAAAAGCAATAGAAGAAATCAGAAAATTCAATAAAGAAAGAGAATGGGAACAATTTCATTCTCCTGAGAATTTAGCAAAGTCCATTGCTATAGAAGCTGGCGAATTATTAGAATGTTTCCAATGGAATAATGATTTTGATGAAGAAGCAGTTTATGATGAGCTAGCGGACGTTATGAATTACTGTATTGTCATGGCAGATAGTTTAAATGTAGATTTAGAAGACATCATATTAAAAAAATTGGAGAAAAATCGTCAGAAATATCCTGTTGAAAAAGCTAAAGGCAGTTCTAAAAAATATAGTGAATTGTAAAGAATATGATAGTATATCAAGAGACAAAGAAACAGTTTTTATATGATGTAAGACAGGATTTAATTGAGGAAAAAATTCAAGAAAAGGTTAGAAAGAAACTACATAAAAGGACGGCACGTAATGAATTTATGTCATGGATGAATTCCATGCAATATATGTATAAAGTGATGGAAGATAAGCGAATACCTGATGATAGTCATGTAGCAATTGAATATCGAATACCAAATTCAAATAAAAGGGTAGATTTTATCATAAGTGGTGAAAATGAACAGGCAAGAGAAAGTGCCGTCATTATAGAATTAAAACAATGGCAGCAGTTAGAAAAAGTAGATACTAAAGAGGCTATTGTTAAAACAAAATTGCAAGGAAAGCTTGTAGAAACAACACATCCTTCTTATCAGGCTTGGTCATATGTAAGTATGATAGAAGATTATAATGAAGATGTCAGAAGATACAAGATACGTCTACAGCCATGTGCTTATTTGCATAATTATAGATTACAGCAAGATGATGATTTAATTAATTCTTGTTATGAACATTATATTGAGAAAGCACCTATCTTTACACGTGGCGATACCGATAGATTAGCCGCTTTCATTGCAAAATACATAAAAAAGGGAAATCCTGATGTTTTGTATCATATCGATCAAGGCAGAATTGTCCCTAGTAAATCTTTACAAGATAGTTTGACGGCAATGCTAAAGGGTAATCAAGAATTCACGATGATTGATGATCAAAAAATCGTGTATGAAAGAGCAATTGAAATAGTAAAAAAGAAAGCTGATAAAAAACAGGTGTATATTATTCATGGAGGGCCAGGAACGGGGAAAACTGTGTTGGCTATCAATATGTTGGTAGCAATTTTGAATTTAAGTAAAAATGTAATGTATGTGACGAAAAATTCTGCTCCTCGCCAGGTATATCGAAAAAAATTAGCTGATGGAAAATATCGGAAAGTGTATATAGATAATTTGTTTAAAGGCTCAGGATCTTTTGTAGAGTCTGAAAAAGACGAATTAGATTGCTTGATCGTCGATGAAGCGCATCGTTTAAATGAGAAAACGGGTATGTTTCAAAAAGGAGAAAATCAGATCAAAGAAATTATCAATGCTGCAAAAGTTAGTATTTTCTTTGTTGATGATTATCAAATAGTTACGACTAAGGATATTGGTAGTACAGATGAAATTAAAAAATGGTGTCATGAATATGAAGTTGATATATATGAAGATACATTGTTATCACAATTTCGATGCAATGGCAGTGATTCCTATTTATCATGGATCGATAATGTTTTAGAAATTAATTGTGAAGCTACTGATGAATTTGATTATGATTACGATATACGTATATGTGATACTCCAGATGAAGTTAGAAACCTAATATTTGAAAAGAACAAAATAAATAATAAGTCTAGGATGGTGGCTGGATATTGTTGGAATTGGATCAAAGAAGGTAGAAACAAAACAAATGTTTATGATATTCAAATAGGAGATTTTGAAATGTCATGGAATCTAGGATCTTCTACTACTTGGGCTATTGATCCAGAATCAGTTAATGAAATTGGTTGTATTCATACGTGTCAGGGTTTAGAATTTGACTATGTTGGTGTTATTATAGGTGAAGATTTAAGGTATCAAAATGGTATTATCACTGATTTCACCAAAAGAGCTAAAACTGATCAGTCTATAAAAGGACTGAAAGGCCTATATAAGAAGGATAAAGAAAAAGCATTGTGTATTGCTGACAGAATAATCAAAAACACCTATAGAACGCTTTTAACACGTGGACAAAAAGGTTGTTATATTTATTGTGTAGATGAAGATTTAAAAAATTATCTGAAGGAAAGATTGAAGAAAAGCATGTAAAGAATTCAAACTTAAAATATGATTCATACAAATTCTTGAAGGTGTTTCAGATTTTGTGTAAACCTTAAATATGCAGTAGATTTGATATACTAACACACTTTACTTGACAAATCCTTTTATGATGACAATTTCTAACTTGACGAAATATGAAAGAATTGCAATCATATTATTACATATTCACTAGCTTTATCTAGGATAATCAATACGCAACTCGCTTTCAATAAGCAATCTTAGAAATGTGTTTCTATGCATAGACAATGTAATTTACGAAAATGTGTTTTAAAGAGTTTAGCTATATTTATTTGTTAAATAATGTGTTTTAAATTATGAAATTACTAATTGCATATGTAAATAATACCAATGGTATACATTTAACTATAAATTTGTACTATAATTAAATTAAACAATAGGGGGAAGATTGTATGATACAAATTTATCTCAATCATCAATGCTATACAGAATTTAGCGATTTTAAATTATGGTTTTCGGATCAAAAAGATGAATTAATGCTTACCATCATATTTCTATCTGGAAAAAAGTATACACGACCATTTCGTGAATGGAACGTTATACCAACTATTAAGCTTGAAGGTAACTTGCTTTATCATAAAACTAATAAAATGGTAAATATAATCGATGAAGCATATGAGGTTGGTGAGAAATATATATTAGCTAAGTATCCTAATTCAGATAAACAATATGTATTATATGCAAATGATGTCATAATAAGTAATTCAACAAACCTAAAAGAGAGTAATCTATTTCATTATTTTGTCAATATAGCAAAAGAAAGAGTAGAAAATGCACACGATGAAAAGTCAAATGTAATAGCAAATAATATAGTAGAACAATTTCAAAATTTATTGCCCTTTAAGGATACTGCTTTGCAGGCATATATTAGCCAAAAAGCGGAATCATTTCAAGATGTTGATGATTTAATCTTTCCTTTTGGTGTAAATGAAACACAACTTGCTGCAGTGAAATATGCATTTCAATCACAAGTAAGCATAATTGAGGGACCTCCTGGTACAGGGAAAACACAAACTATATTAAATATCATAGCAAATATTTTGATAAAGGGTAAAACTTGTGCTGTCGTTTCTAATAATAATTCTGCAGTTGAAAATGTTTATGAAAAACTACAAGGTGTGAATTTAGATTTTCTAATAGCCAAACTTGGGTCTTCATCTAAAAAAGAAACGTTTTTTCAAAGTAACCCAAATTGGATTGAGGACTGTACTGTGTCAGATATAAATTTAGATTTAATAAATAAGAAGGTAAATGATATTGAAAAATATCTATCATTGAAAAATCGGAGTGCAGAATTAGAGTGTCAATTAAAAGAAATAGAAATTGAAAAAACATATTTAGAAAATTGGTATCAGACAAGTGGTGTTATTAGTACACATATAGTAGAAAAATATAAATTATCTTCACAAAAAGTGTTGGAACTTTTTACTTACCTAAGACAGTTATCAAATAAGTTTCTATCCTTTAAAGATAAAATGCGTCTGCTCTTTAATTATCATATTTTAAAAAATAAACCTTTCAATGATCCTTCCATACGTCAAGAAATCATTTATGCCTTACAAAAAGAATATTATGAAAAATTAAGTTTAGAGATTCATATTGAAAAAAGTGATATTGATAAAAAATTGCTGAGTGTCAAATATGATGATTTATTAAAAGGATTAACGGAAGACTCTATGAAATATTTAAAACACTATCTATTCAAAAATATACCTAAAGATAAACCATCGTTTACTGTAATGAATTATAAAAAACATTTTAAAAGTTTTATCAGACATTTCCCAATAATCGGCAGCAGCACACATTCTTTAGTAAACTCAATTGCCAAAGGTAGTATCCTTGATTATGTTATTGTGGATGAAGCTTCTCAACAGGATATTGTTCCTGGTGTATTGTGTCTAGGTTGTGCAAAAAATGTAGTGATAGTTGGCGATAGAAAACAGCTTCCACATATTCCTGCAAAATCAAATTTGACAGCTTCCAATATATTATATGATTGTCGCAAGTATAGTCTTTTGGATTCTATATGTGAAGTATTTCAAGATCAAATACCAAGAACGTTATTGAAAGAACATTATCGGTGTCATCCCAAAATTATACAATTTTGTAATAAACAATTTTATCATAATGAGTTAATTCCCATGACAAAAGATCAAGGGGAAGATTCCATACAGTTAATAATTACAGCTAAAGGGAACCATATGCGACAGTATAAAAATCAACGAGAGATTGATTCGATTTTAAAAGTTAAAGAAACCATGGGGTTCTTAGATAATAATACAGGATTTATAGCACTGTATAATAATCAAGTAAATTTAGCCAGATTAGAATTGCCTACAGAAGTTGTAAAAGATACGATTCATAAATTTCAAGGAAGAGAATGTGATAAAATCATATTTTCTACTGTGCTTGATAAAAAATCTGAAAGTCGAATGCAAATTGACTTTGTTGACAATGGTCCCTTGATTAATGTTGCTGTATCACGTGCAAAAAAACAATTTTGTCTAGTAACAGGAAAAGATGTTTTTAAATCTAACAATAGATATATAGCAGCATTAATACGCTATATTGAATATTATTCCTCTAAAAAAGAAGATATTATAGATAGTCCAGTTATTTCAGCGTTTGATTTACTTTATGCGGAATACGATAGATCATTAGAAAAATTAAATAAAAAATTGAATAAAAAAGATTCAAGATATAAATCAGAACAAATTGTTTCTGCGTTGCTAAAAGATTTATTAGATGATGTGAAGTACGATTCTTTGATGCTTCATAAGCAGGTGTATTTACGGCAATTGGTAAATGAAACCCAAAGTGATTTTAACAATCGTGAGTTAAGTTTTATGAAAAATGGGGCTAGTTGCGATTTTGTTGTTTATTATAAAATAGGTAAAAAGCCAATCGCAGTCATCGAGGTTGATGGAGTAGTCATTTGAAAGATGATCAAATGGAACGAGATAAAGTCAAAGATGTGATTTTAAAAAAAGCAAATGTATCATTACTAAGATTGCCAACGACCGCGAGTGACATAGAAGGAAAATTAAAACATTTTATTGATGATCTTTTATTTACAACTTATAATTAAGTAGAAATTGAAAAAGGAGCTAACTATTAAGAAGTCAAGCATTTTTGAAAAAGATTGAAAAAGCATGACAAAAACAAGTGCTAGTAAAAGCACAAAAATTGATCTTTGAAAATTAGATAAAATTGACTAGTAAAGAAAGGTTGGGTCGAATGATTCTCCAGTAAGTTCTAAATGATAAATCACACGTAATAGTTTTTTGACAACATGTGATTGTGCTACACGGTAATTCTTTCCTTCATGAAGCTTTTTATAAAAAAATTTACGAAAAGTTATGTTATGAATAACTAGATATGGAACTGCATTAAAAAGGACATAACGCAATTGAGAAGAACCGTGTTTTACCATTTTGCCTTTATGAGACGATGTTCCAGATTGGTAAATGGCAGGCTCTACTCCACAAAAAGCGCAAAGCTGTTTAGGATTACTAAATTTTGAGAAGTCACCAAATTCACCGAGGATAGTCGCAGCACTAAGCATACTGATTCCCGGAATAGTATCAATAGGAGAATGCAGTTCTTCCATGATAGCTAAAATTTCCTTCTCAATGCTTTCTATTTGCCGTTCAAGAGTA
>NZ_SMBP01000034.1 GCF_004341945.1 Longicatena caecimuris | reverse complement strand
TGAAACTTGCAAGTCGCTCTTGGGTTCGTCGATAACTACGCCCCGAGGGATTTTCACCCTAGATATGTGGCATGCCCGCCACACATGAAAAAAGAGCCTGGGACAAGGCTCTCATATATCTTTATATACTTCTTTAACTTTATTTAGATCTTTTATATGGAAGAATCCGCTAGTTTAAATTTGCGGGTTGCTGGGGCAACTGCTTTACAAACAACCAAACAGCAGATAGCACCAAGAATTGCTTCCGCAATGCCATTGGTTGTCACAACGCCAAACAAGACGCCAAGCAATGCTTGATAAGCCACACCTGCGACTTGTGCATATTGAGCACCAAAGAACAGATAAATACCACCAAGTACCAATACGGTATTCGTGATAGTACCAGTTAAAGCACCGGCAATGATGCTGACATTGTTATTGACCTGCTTTTTCTGTAACTGTTCATATACCAGTCCTGCCAAATAACCTAATAAGATTCTAGGCACAAAGGCAATTAACAGACTTGTCCAATTTCCACTCATTCCTCCAATGGTGATAAAAGGGGTAAAGACAAAGGATGTCGGTAATGGGCGAAAGGTTGCATTTAACATACTCGTTAAGCCAAAGACAAAGCCTAATTGTGCACCGGCTTTTTTGCCTAAGGTGATACCGGCAATGATGACCGGAATATGCATCGTCGTTGCGCTGATGATGCCCAGCTGGATATAACCCAGCGGTGTCAATACGAGGGCAATTTCAATGGCTAAAAACATTGCCATGAACGCCATGTACTGTGTCTTATGATTTTTCATGTTTTCCTCCTACTTTCGTTCCTTATGGATACGAGTGTTTTTCAGGTATTATCTGTTGTTGTCCCATTTTGTTGACGTCATTGGATCGTCATAAAACATCTTCTTTCAGCAGATAACAAAGATATTATAGGCGTAGTTGTTGTGATTTACAATGCTTATCTTCCAAATTTTGTCATGTAAGCGATTTCGTTAAGGATGAATGTGCGTCAATTTCTTTGATTCGTATACAGTTGCGGTGAAAATCGCGGTAAAGACAGCTCCAATCAAAAAAGCATAAAAGATGAATCGTATTAATGACTTTTACATGGATGAGCAGTGCATTTGGATATTCTTATATGATGATCAATAAAAAAAACAGTTTGTATCCTTTGCTTCCATACAAACTGTTGCTTATCTTCTATTCTTTTACGATATCTTTGTGTGCCGGTAACCCATAGGCTCCTTCGGCATGCAACACAGCATTGCGTATAGATGTCGCTATGACTTCGGTTGCTAAGATGCCTACCACATCCGGCATGACTTCCACCTCATTTGTGCTAAGCACAAAAATCGTATCTCCATCACTCATCGTGTGGACTGGATGAATCGCGCGAGCATAACCATTATGCGCAATACCGGCAATTTTGGTACATTGTGCTTTATCCAACTTCGCATTTGTCACCACGCAGGCAATCGTCGTATTGCCATCTTGCAGCTTACGCAAATTCTCCATCTGCGCCAATGCTTCCTCATAGCTCATCATTTTCTGCAGCTCTTTTAGATACACACCGGCCAATTGTTCATTTGTCTGATAATCCACAACATTGCCACAAGCATTGACGGCAGTAACCGCTGCTACCTGCACATCCCCACTCTGGAGTCCATACATACCAATACCACTTTTCATCGCTTTATCAAAGCCTAAAAGCTTACCGACACTGGCACCGGTTCCAGCTCCATGATTTCCCTGTTGAAAAGGAAGTGATTCACTATTCACACATGCTTGATAGCCCATCTTTTTATCCGGTCTAACATGTGCATCTCCTACAGACAAATCAAATAAGGCTGCACCACATACAATAGGTACATGTGCCACCTGCATATCAAAGCCACAGCCTTGCTCCTCTAAATATTGCATGGCACCACTGGCGGCATCTAGGCCAAAAGCACTGCCTCCACTCAACATGACGGCATGAATCTGCTGTACCATATTGATGGGATTTAATAAGTCAGTTTCTCTGGTGGCCGGGCCTCCTCCACGCACATCAACGCCAGCTGTTGCGCCTTCTTTGCATAGGATTACGGTACATCCAGTGCCGGCTTTTTCATCCTCTGCCTGCCCAATCTGAATACCCTTGATATCGGTAATACTGATTTCCTTCATATATGTTTCCTCCTTTTTGATAAGATATTGGATAAAAAGTTTTTGATTATGCTATTTGTGATTGTTGTTTAAAACACTTGATAAAACAGACTATTATTGAATTTGAATTCCTTGACGAAGCACTTGATGAACTTGAAATTGCTCATCCATGATCATGATATCTGCATCATAGCCAACTTCTAAACGTCCTTTTTTCCAGCCGTAAAGAGCTGCCGGATGAGCACTTGCCATGGCGATTGCCGTTTCCTTTTGACAACCGCAATATGTGCACATATTACGCAGAGCATCACACAAACGTAAAGTACTTCCAGCAATGCGTCCACTTTCTTTCACAATGGCCTTATCTTTATCTACCAAAACATGTTTGCCGGAGAAAAGATATTCACCTTTGGGAAGCTGCTTACAAGGATTTGCGTCGCTTATTAAGACAATACGCTCAGCCCCGATCATCTTATAGGTTGCCTGTACGATATCCGGATGCACATGCACACCATCTACAATCAGCTCACACATAAGCTTGGATAATACAGCTCCTGTGACAATGCCGGGAGCACGATGCGCATGCTGACTCATTGCATTATATAAATGGGTAATGCCTTTCGCCCCTGCTTTTTCTGCCGCTAGCACATCTTGGGCCGTACCGGCACTATGTCCCAGCATCATGACAACACCATGAGCTGTACCATAGCGTATGAGTTCCATAGCATCAGGTAATTCCGGGGCAATTGTCATTGATTTGATTTTTGAGGAAATGTGCAAGTATTCCTTAAATTCCTCCAACATGGGATCCCGCAGGCATTCTTCCTTCATCACGGCTTTTTGCTGGCGATTTAGATAAGGACCCTCTAAGTGGATACCGAAAAAGCCATCCACTTCTTGTTCTTCATAATAGGTAAGTAACTGCTTCATATCCTCATGCGTTTCACAGACTAAGCTGGCTAGAAAACCGGTAACGCCTTCTTTTGCCTCTTGTTTAGCAACTTCCCTCAAAGATAACTTTGCAATATCATTAAAATCATAACCACCGATTCCATGGGTATGGGTATCAATAAGTCCCGGACAAATATATTGGCCTTTTGCATCCAGCATAATATCACAACTTGGTAAACTTTTGGTATCTGTCGTAATTGATTGTATGCGTCCATCTTCGATGATAAGGCCACCAGGTTGCGTTTTATGAATGCCATCCATGAGTATTCCATTATAAATACAGGTTTTCATCGTATTCTCCTTTTTTATAAGTTATAGCTGCTTATTTACCCAGCAGTTCTTCTTCTATGCGGCTTAACATGTTGCGTATATAATCTTCATTCATCGTATAATATATTTTTTTCTTCTCTTCACGTATCGTGATAAAATTCGCCGAACTTAAAGCATTCATATGATGCGATACCGTCGCTTTTGACAGCTTTAATTTATCTGCTATTTCTTGTCCATACATTGTGTGCTTCCTTAACTCTTTCAATATTTCAAACTTGCTGTTATCTGATAATATTTTTAATCCCTGTAATAAATCTTCCTTAGCACTTAAATGTTTATCACGATGATAAGAATCATCCATTAAAACCCCGATTATGTAAATGCTGCTATCAGCTTCAATCAATGAACGTTTTAACCAGCCAATGGCATTTAATTCGGCAATGCTGGGAATGATCGTGATATCTTCTTGCCTTTGATCTTGCGCAAAATAAGCATCATAACAAAATGTCTGTATCGCAATCGGATGTCCTAAGGCTTGTTCTTTCTTTATGGTAGTCTGCACATAGTCTTGAAATGCCGTAAGAATATCCTGATATTTCTCGATTTCATCCTGCAGGATGCGAATTCCCGGTTCCATAAGTTCCAGTAAATGCAGAAAATGATAACGTACATCTGCGGATACTTCGATCATTCTCCATTTATCATCACTGCTTAGATCCTGACGTTTTCGTAAATAGCCGATAAAATCAAAATCTTCTTCTAAAGCCTCTGGATTTTCCATAGTAATATCATCACTGCAACAAATCATCTGAAACGGCCGATGTCCATAAGCATCCATAAGGGATAGTGCTTGTTCACGCAACATGGTAAGATCAGTTGTTTTATAATCAATATACGCATAACAGAGATCTTTCGCAATCGAGCATTCATAGCTTTCAAATTGAGAAAAATAAAAATCCTGTTCTTCCTGCGTTATTTTCACGGCCTTGATTACTTTCTTTTGTAATGCCATCGCCGCCTTTATTTTCTTGCGCAGCTGTTTTTCATCAAACAAATGTTTTTTCGAAAGACTTTCATATAGCGCATCATAGGCTACTACGCCATAGACCTCTTCCTGTTTGCGATAGTTGCGTTCTAAAAAATTCATACATTCATATACCGGATGAAGAGAGGCAACTGTTACCGTAGTCATAATAAAATCATCTCCTGAAATATTTCTTTTTTTTATTATCTCATAAAAGAAAGGAGAAGTACAAACTTCTCCGTAAACATTTTCTCTAATATTATGATGCTTCTTGAAAATATGCCGCTTGTGCCGTCCATAATTGCTGATACAAACCATCTTGTTGTAAAAGTTGTGCATGACTTCCACGCTGAATGAGATTTCCATGTTCAAATACGAGGATATCATCACAAAATTGACAGCTGCTCATGCGATGGGAAATATAAATAGCCGATTTATTTTGAATTAATTCATTCAGATGGGTATAAATTTCAATTTCGGAAAGCGGGTCTAAAGCGGCGGTAGGTTCATCAAGGATGATCCAAGGCCGATCGGCATACAACGCTCTTGCAATGGCAACCTTTTGGGCTTCTCCTCCGGATAACTGAATGCCATTTTCCTGCACACCTAACATCGTATGAATATCGTCAGGTAAGGTTGCCAAACGTTTTGCAAAACCACTGCGATTCAATACATCGCGAATTGCCTCATCCTTCTCATTAGGAGTACAGGTGATATTTTCTTTTAATGTTCCCGCAAATAATGCAAAATCCTGAAAGACGACACCGAATTTATTCTGCAAAGCACTTAATTGTTTTGCTGTTACCGGCTTACCGTCAATGCGAATCGTTCCCTCACTAGGCTCATATAAACCACACAACAACTTAATCAGTGTCGTTTTTCCCGCACCATTCAAACCGACGATTGCCGTTTTTTTATGAGGTTCTAAAGTCAAGCTAACATCATGCAATGCCGGCTGATTACTGCCGGGGTATGCATAGGTCACATGATCAAACGTAATCACAGAATCTTCCTGTAAGCTAATTTCATCACTATCCTCTTTTTGATCAGCTAGCTGTAAGAAGGTATTATAATAAGACATATAATGGAACAACATCATTAAATCGGTATAAATAATAGGAAATGTCGAGATAGCATCATTCAATTTCGTTATTGTACCCGCATAAGTCACAAAATCCCCAACTGGTATTGATTTTACATAGACCTTTAAAATAACAAACATGTAGAAGAAACCATTCATCATATTTCCCAGGAAAACACTTTCGGAAAAAAGCATGGCAATGCGATGGTTGAAGATCGTAAAATATTTCAAAGAATTCTGTTGGCGCTGTGCCATTTCCTCTAATACGGTATCCTGCATCTGAAACAAGCGCACATCCTTTGCCATCTTCTGATTCAAAGCAACTTCGCTGCTATAATAATTGTTTTCTCGGCTTAACTTGGCATTTTGATCAAAGAACTTCATCCCTGCTTTGGAAAACCCCTTTGATAGATACTTACCAAACAAAGCATAGCCATATAATAACATCAGGAGTACTAAACCTGCCCAAAAAGTATCCATGAACCCTAGAATGCCCTCCTTGTTTGTACCATGACAACTCAGCAAATAAAGCAATAAGCCAAACGATATGACCATTGTGCAACAAATTTCCAGCAAGGCAGAAAATTGAGCCATCATGACTTGGATACCACCATTCTGCATAAATCCGGCCTTTGCTTTTTCAATTAAATCCAAGGTATCTTTATCCTCTAATTTGTCATAAGAGAGATACATCGCCTTTTCACTGATATTCTTTTCTAAACCAAGCTCTAATTCCTTCACCGCAATATTTAAACGATATTCTAAAACATATTGACCACCTTCACTTAAAAGCATACAGCATGCGAATAGCAGAACGCTTAGAAATAAAGATTGTGTGTCCGTTTTTGCTAGGAAAAGATTTATGAGAATCGAAGTAAACCACAAAGGAAGATAGGCAGTAATGGTTTTTAACAAGGAAGCACTAAAACCATAAAATATAACATAGGGACGTTGTTTATGAATCAAGCGCAAGATCGTCCACGCTTCTTGTAGTTGTGCTTTCATGTTTCATCCCTCCTTCCTGATAGTAACTTGCCTGGGCCTCAAACATTCTGGCATATAAGCCATCTTGCTGCAGCAGCGTTTCATGAGTTCCCATTTCTTTCAACTGTCCTTGATCAAATAAAAGGATGCGATTCGCAAAACGTGTAGATGCCAAACGATGCGAGATAAAGATCGAAGTACACTCTTTCGCTGCGCGTTCATAATTTTCATATAATGCTGCTTCCGCCAAAGCATCCAAAGCCGCACTAGGCTCATCAAGAATTAACAGATTTGCCTTGCGATATAAAGCTCTCGCCATCAATAATTTCTGTTGCTCTCCGCCGCTAAATAGCACACCATTCTCACTGATTTGATTAGAAATATATGTGTCCTCTTGCAATGGCAGCTGCTCCACTTTCGTTTTTAATTCACAACGCTCTAAACAATCCCAAACTAGATCCATATCAATGGAATCCTTTGTTTTACATGCTACATTTTTCTTAACCGAATACGCCATCGCACAGGAATCCTGAAAGACGGCTGCGATATGGGTAAATAAATCTTCTTTCGCAAACTTTTTAATATCAATTCCATTGATGAGAATACGCCCGGATGTCGGTGTATATAAACCACATAATAATTTTATTAAGGTTGTTTTACCGGCTCCATTACTACCCACGATACCAATCTTTTCTTTTTTATGAATAGTAAAATTAATATCTGTTAACGTATCCTTTTCGGCTTGCGGATAACGGAAAGACACATGATCAAACACAATTTCCATATCCTCATCAGGCACATTCAGTGTTGCGCCTTCTTCTTCAATCGGTAAATCCATATACGTATCATAATCAATAATTCCCAAAGCACCGCGTCGTGTTTCATTATAGAAATTCACGATCTTGCTGATCCACCCAGAAAATGCAGCAGCGGCACCTGTATAAAATACAAATACGGATACTGACATTCCATTCACTAATTCATGGAGGAAGAAAGCAAATACAATCAGATTACGGGCAGCTGATAAAAAGGTACTACCCCATTTCGCCCATAAATATTTACGTTCTACTTCCTGTAACACTTCTACACGACACTTTTGAAAATAACGAATCTTAGCAAGCAGCCAATCTTGTAAATGAAAGATACGAATATCCTTTCCATTTCCAGGCAATTTTACTTCATGATGATAATACTGAAGCTGTTGATCTGCCTTCGCATAATCTTGCTTTCGCACATGCTCATACGCCTGCGCCTTGCTCATAAACCAAATACTTAATAAAGATAATGTGACAACCAAAGCACAAAGCCATAATTGCATGGAACCAAATACAATTGCATATAGAAAAAAGCCGGTAACTGCAATCAATAACTCCATTCCATTTCTGACAAAGTGCTCAAAACCAACACTACTATTGTCGATGCCATTTGTCTGTGCCCGATTCAAAAGCTGCCGATACTCCATATCTTCCACCTGCGCATAAGGTACATGCATCGCTTTTTCATATAACCGCAATGTCAGCTTACATTTAATCACATACATCTTAGGATCATAGGTTTGCATCAAATAGTTATGTGCACTATCCAAAATTGCCACTAACAGCGAAATTCCACCTGCATAAACCATAAGTGTCGCAAAAGATTGCTGTGTTTCTATCAGATATAAAAACAGTGACGGTAAGACAACTTGTAGAAACGGAGCTAATACACCGGTTATCCAAATAAAGATGATCATGACGAATAAAGAACGCCGATATTTCGCAATATGCTGCATCGTTTCTTTCGTAGCACGTAGTATCACTTTCATAGAATCTCCCCTTTATTGTTCGTTATATATCGAACTATCTTGATGTTATTATAGTTTTACATCGAACATTTGTCAAGGTAATACGTCTATGAATTTTTATCTGCATGATGATATAAAATAAATTTATGGTCATTTCTTGTAAAAGGGGCTGAAAGCATCTGTCGTTATTTCTACACTTTCCGTTATGTCTATTTGAAGGAACGAAATATCACCAGCTTAGAAAAGGCAGCCTCCTTCATCCATATCTAACCATTCAGAAACAAGAGTATCTATCACTATCAAAGTAGATTCACATACAAAAAGAGTGCTTTGACTTAGCATCAAATACACTCTTCATTATACAGATACTTGAAATTTAAAATCTTTTTATTTTTCGTCTTCTTCCTCTTTCTTATGCTGAGCGATGATACCTTCCGCTAAGTTTGCGGGAACCGGATCATAGCGATTGAATTTCTGTACATATGAGCCTCTGCCCTGCGTCATAGCACGCAACTCGATTGGATATTTCTGTACTTCTGCCAGTGGAACTTGTGCAGAGATTTCTTGATAACCATCAACCATATCCATACCCATGATAGCTCCGCGACGTTTGTTGAAATCACCGATGATCGTTCCGGTAAATTCATCCGGTACACGTACGGTAATATCTACGATAGGCTCTAACAGGATTGGATTTGCCTGTGCCATACCAGCTTTATACGATAAGCGGGCTGCCAGTTTAAATGCCATTTCACTGGAATCGACATCATGATACTTACCATCAAACAGTGTCGCTTTGACATTGACAACCTTGAAGCCAGCCAAAATACCATGCTCCATGCATTCACGTAAGCCAGTTTCAACTGCCGGGAAGTATTGGCGAGGCACTGCTCCACCAAATACCTTTTCTTCAAACACCATTTCTTCAGAATCCGGATTTGGTTCATAATCGACAAAGACATGGCCAAACTGTCCATGACCACCGGACTGTTTCTTATGACGTCCTTCTCCGGTTGCTTTTTTACGAATCGTTTCGCGATAAGGTACCTTTGGTGTTTCTAAGCGTACTTCTACTTTATATTTCGCCTGCAGCTTATTTAAAACAACATCAATATGCTGATCACCAATACCATACAGGATTGTCTGTTTCGTTTCTTTATTGTTTTCCAAACGCAAGGTTGGGTCTTCTTCTACCATACGTGCTAACGCATTGCTCATCTTATCCTCATCGTTCTTTGATTTAGGGAAGACCGCCATGCCTAACATTGGTTCTGAGAAAGCAATTGGATCAACCAGATAATGTTTGCCTTTTTCACACAGTGTATCATTGGTCTGTGTATATTGCAGTTTTACAACTGCACCGATATCACCGGTAAACAGCTTACCAACAGCCGTTTGATGCTTTCCTTTGACAATGAAGATGGTACTGATCTTCTCTGGTTTTTCTTTGGTCGCATTGTATACCACAGAGTCACTGCTCATCACACCGCTTAATACCTTAATATAGGAAATACGGCCAACAAATGGATCGACAATCGTTTTGAAAACCTGTGCACATAAGGATTCTTTTTCGTTTGTTTCCAGTTCTACCGGTTCTTGTGTTTCAGAATCACTCACAACGATGCTGCCATGTTCACCATAGGTTGGGAAGTATTTTACAATCAGATCCATCAAACGTTCAATACCTACGGTATGGGTAGCACTGCCACTATATACCGGACGGATTTCACCATTGCGTACACCTAAGCGTACACCTCGTGTCAATTCTGCCTCACTGAATTCTTCACCACTGAAATATTTTTCCATCAATTCATCATCGCTCATGGCGATTGCTTCGGCGATCTGATTCTTATATTCAGCAACGATATCCTTCATATCATCTGGTACCGGCTGCGCTTTTTCAGGATCAGCTAATGGCCCTTCAAAATACCAAGCTTTATCTCTTAAGATGTTGATGGAACCAATCGTCTTACCATTTTCCATGATTGGTACTTCAAATGGGATGACTGCCTTACCGAAAGCATCACGCAAAGCTGCGTAGGCAGTATCAAAGGATGCGTTTTCTTCATCTAGTTTATTTACGAAGAAGATGGTTGGAATACCATGCTTCTGCGCTGCTTCCCAAGCACGCTGTGTACCTGGCTGTACAGCATCTTTGGCATCCACGACGATCAAGGCACTGTCGCCTACCGCAATACCTGCCTCAGCACCACGAATGAAGTCAATATAACCTGGTGTGTCGATAAAGTTGATCTTACAGTCTTTCCATTCAATTGGTACTAAGGATGCATAAACACTTAATCCTCGTTTAATTTCTTCAGGGTCATAATCAATTAAGGAACTTCCTTCGCTGGTAACACCAAAACGATCACTTGCTTTGGTAAAGTACAGCATGCTTTCTAATACAGCAGTTTTACCAACGCCGGTATGTCCAAGAACGACAACGTTGCGAACTTCGCTTGATAAATAGTCTTTCATACCGTCATCCTCCTACTTCAGGATCGGCTTAAGCTGAGCTAAGCAATCATCACGAACATAGTGAACAGCTTTATGGCCTTCTTTGTCGATTAAATCTTTATCCGCACCGTTTGCTAATAAGTCTTCTACCAGGCTGACATAGCCACCATATGCAGCACGCATCAATGCTGTACAACCATTATTGTCGCATAAGTTTACATCAGCACCTCTGGTAACTAATAAGCGAATTACTTCTTTTTTGAAGGCAACGCATGCTTCCATCAATGCTGTTCTTCCCACTTCATCCTGGGCATTGATATTAGCACCGGCATCTAATAATACTTCCACACAGCGATCATGACCTAGAAAAGCTGCGCGCATCAGTGCAGTTCTGCCACGATCATCGGCTTTGTTTACATCAGCTCCTGCTTCGATCAGTTTCTTACAAATGGTTTTATTTCCCTTTTTCGCTGCGCCCATAATGGCGGTTTTCCCTTTATTATCTTCTAGGTTTACATCAGCGCCATTGTCTAACAGCACACGGACAATGTCCTTATAATCACGTTTTGATGCACGCATCAGTGCAGTTCTGCCATCACCGTTTTGATAGTTGATGTCTGCACCTTTTTTAATTTCTGCACATACGGTTGCGAAGTCACCGTTTGCACATGCATCCCAAAATGCTTTGTTGAATTTCTGATCCATTTTAAGTTCCTCCTTTTATTCTATGGAATCGTAAGTGAATAAAAAAACGGACATAAAGCACGATTACTTTACATCCATTTTATGCCATGTTGAAACATACCTGCTTGCTACAGGTACGTCCTTGAGCGCTTTGTCTACACCTTGTTCTCTAACCATGTGACTCACGCTCCTTCCTTCACTTCTAGTATAGTTATATTGTATACGATTTTATGTTTTTTGCAAGCGATTTCATTAAGGTTTTTGTCTTTTTTTACATGTTGAAAATTCTTTCATTTTCCCTTATGCCAATCTTTCCAGTTATCTGCTGAATTTGCCAGTTTGCTATCTTTTTATTGACAGAATTGCTATAGTTTCGACATATGCGGATGATGGTGAAAGGGTATGATGCAATAAGTAAATAAAGAAGATACAGGAAGATAATGAAAAGTTTAATGCTAACAAAACCAAATATAATTTCTACAGGATTCTGTGCATTCTCTTTTCTGATCTCGCATGTTATCTTTCATAATGATTTTTTATGTTACGCAAAACTTCTGGTATTTCATCAAAATCATCCACCCAAATAACGTTAATTCCCAAACTATTGAAATAATCATTTCGATTATGTAAATGAAAATTCTCATATAACTGATACGATCTTTGACCTTTTTCAATTGAAGGTGGTAACTGAATATTTTCTTTTTTCATGATGGCAAAATGTCTGGTAGCTGATTTACTATGGACGATATCCAACAATCTTCGCATATTAGGATCAGACAATGAACATCCGATAAATAAACATATATTCTCACGCAGCGCATTGACTTGTTTCATATTCGACCAATTAAAGGGATCATTGTATACCTTGTGATATTCTTCTTCAGAGAAAATGATATCATCCAAATCAATTTCATCAGGTGACATATCTTCTTCAATATATCCATGCACGTGGTATATTTCCACATTATTTTTATCATGGTTTTTGGATTTATTTAGGTAAGTTTTTTGTGTAAATGATTCATATGAGATAGATTTTTGTTTGAACTTCTTTTCCAATAAGTCATCAAAGTTAAATGTGATAATATCTTTTATACGTATAATATTGCCATCCCTGATCAAAGAGATTAAAGACGTAAACAATGCGTTATTAATATTTGCCTCCTTCTGATAGATAGCTGCTTTTAACAATTCAATATACTTTTCCGGTTCGATATTTTGTTTGAGAAAACGAGTTTGCATGATGGGAGAACTCTCTCCATTCAATTTTGCTATTTCTATTAAATCGCTAAGCTCTTCTTCTGCAATTGCTTCGTTTGTTTCATCTTTAAAGCGACTGACTAAAAATTTAGCTATCAATTGTTCCCAGGAAGGCATGTTCGCTGCCATTGAAAAGCCTGCGCCTAAAAACAGGCAAATATTGTGTTCTCTATAATTTTTTGAAAGGTCATTTATGTAGGTTTCATTGTTTTTTGCTATATCAAAGGATTCTATTTTTGATACTGGCATATATACTTGATTACTCCTAACACCATCAACGATTTCTTTTGCCGATAAATCCTCTCCATCATAGTCTTTTGCTATTATCCAGCAACCCCGTTTGGGATTTTCAATAAGACCAAATTTTTTCAAGTATGTTCTTGCCCAAGCTGCCCGATAGGAAAATTCCGTTTGTTTACTATTGTGCATTTGTGATAAATTACAAGCCTTTTCACCAACATAAGCAATTAATGCTTTATCAATTTCTTTAATACTCATTTCTTTATTCATTTCATACAATATTTTCAATGTCGGGATGATCAGATTATCAAATGTTATCATTGTATTCTTGTATTATTTAATTACCCAAGAAACAGGTAATTAAATAATATCTTCCTTTCTTGGGAATTCATTAAGCTATATAATTAGCTTAGGGCTGTGGATTTGTATCTATTTTTTTGTGGCGTAGACCATTTTAAGGAGAATCAGACCACAGTTTTTATTTACAAACTTTGATTAGTTAGATAACACTTGATGTTTTATTTCGTACAAGATTAGGTCCGAATAAACAACTGTGATCACCAACAGCCCTTATTTCAAAAGGAGGTATTTCATCATGTATTACGTAGGCATTGATATTGCCAAGTACAAACACGACTGTTACATCTGCACTTCT
>NZ_SMBP01000033.1 GCF_004341945.1 Longicatena caecimuris | reverse complement strand
CTTCATCTGCATCTTCTGCTGATTGTGGATCAAATTGTTTTGCGATTTCTTGCGCGAGTGCTACTGTTTTTGGATCTCTTTTTATTCTTGCCATATGTTATTTCCTCTACTTTCTTTTATTGTATCATAAGCATATAAAAACTGTGTATCGTTAAGTCGTACGCTCTTAACTTACACAGTTTATTTTACACTCTCGTGATAACGGATGTTCTCCGCTGTCACAGCCTTTTGTTTTATTGAATCAATTGAATCAGTTCTTCACCGTTAGCTAATAATGCTTTTTCCAACTCTTGATTTTCCTTTTTCACGATCCATACACCATCATTTTGTTGTAAGGAAATAGTAACAGTTTGCTCTTTTTCTTCTTTACTATCACGAATATAAGTATATAACGTGGTAAGTATTTCTTGTTGGGCTTTTTGATCAGAAAAGTTCTTATCTTTACTGAGCTTTTCCACTTTCTTCTCTGCTTCTTTCATCCCTTTTTTTACAGCATTACGAATATCTTTTGTTTTTAAGATTATAGCGACTTGTGCATTTTTATCCTTTATGGTTTCCTTTTTTATCGTGAATTGAAATCCATACATCGTATCATGTGCAGCTTTTTGCAATTCGTGATCAATGCCATCTATATAATCCTCATCTTGCATCTGTAAAGATTTCATGCTTGCCAGATTCCATTGAGAAGATGTTTTTAAAGCTGTTTCATCCTGCTTTTGGATTGCTGTCAGAAATTGTTTGGTTACATCAGTTGGTGTCGGTTGTTTTTCTTTTTCACTGCAGCCTGCGCATACCATAAGCATAGCTACGATGATTGCCATCCATCGAAATCGTTTCAAATTATCGCCTCCAATGCAGCTTATTTTAACATTGAATGAAAGAAAAGACAAATTATGTTAATTTGCTTGTCACATTTTTGAGATCTTCTTCCAATTTTTCATACTCACCCGCATAATTATGCCCAATCAAAAATAATTTATAATATGCTTTATATTGCTCGAAATAACGTTTTAGATAAGATGGCTGTTTCACGATGCGTACCTCGTTATAAGCAATATGTGCATGATCAAGAAATTTTATGAAAGAAACATATTTCCTCATGTTCATCACCAGTTTCATTTTAACGAAAAGATAGGGAAAAGTCTACTCTTTCTAAAGCTTTGTTGAAAAGATGGAACATATCATACGGAAAGCAAATCATTCAGAAGGAAAAAAGTATTTCCTTTGTGCCGAAGCATAGAAAACGTGGTAAAATAAAAGTAATAAAAAATATCCAAAGGAGATGTATTACTATGTTGAATTTTAGTGATGATGTAAAGAAAGTATTTCTTGCCGGAATCGGTGCAGCTGCTACAACAGCAGAAAAAGCAAAAGAATTAGTAGATCAGCTAGTTAAAAAAGGTGAACTGACTGTAGAGCAGGGAAAAGTGTTAAATGAAGAACTAAAACATGCGGTCAAAGAAAAGCTAAGTACTCCTGTAGATGCAGAAGGTATTAAGAAAGATCTGGAAAAGGTGAGCAAGGAAGAACTTGCGGCAATTAAAGAAAAGATTGAAGAATTGCAAGCAAAGAGTGATGAAGAAGACAAATAATAAGAGTCTAAGCAGTAAACGCCGACTTGCTCAAATCATTAGTATCCTAAAAAAGCATCAGATTACGAAAGGTGTCGATCCAATAAAATTTCGTGAAATTTTAGAAGATCTAGGCCCTACCTTTGTCAAAATTGGACAGATCATGTCAGCAAGGCAGGATATGTTTTCAGAGCGATATTGCGTAGAACTTATCAAACTACGAGATAATGTTGCTCCCATGGATATGGAAACGGTACGTAATGTCATCGAAGAAGAATATGGGATGGATCTAGAAGATGTTTTTATAGACTTTGATGTACAGCCTTTAGGTAGTGCTTCAATCGCTCAGGTTCATAAAGCCAAACTGAAGGATGGACGAGACATTGTTGCTAAGATACAGCGCCCCAACATCTATGCGACCATGGAACGTGATATTTCATTAGTGCGAAGAGCTAGTAAACTTTTACATCTCAATGAAATATTAGGCAGTGTAGTAGACATTAATATCGTTTTAGATGAATTTTGGCATACTGCCAAAGAGGAGATGGATTTTCTTAACGAAGCTAAATTTGCCAAACGTTTTACTGCCCTTAATGAGGACATTCAATATATTGGTGCTCCTAAGATAGAAGAGGAATACAGCACGAGCCGTGTTTTAGTCATGGAATATATTAATGGCTTACAAATCGATGAATTTGAGGTTTTGGAAAAAGAAGGCTATGACCGTAAAGAAATCGCGATTAAGTTAGCAGAAAACTATATCAAACAGATTGTAGATGATGGATTTTTTCATGCTGATCCACATCCGGGCAATTTGCGTATTCGGGATGGTAAGATTGTCTGGATTGATTTTGGCATGATGGGCATGCTTAGCAAGCAAGATAAAGATTTAATGAAAAACGCCGTCATGGCGATTGGCAATAATGATACCCAGAAACTAGTGGATGTCGTTTTGGCTTTAGGTATCCATGATGCTAAAATTGATCATGCCTTGTTTTATGATGATATGGAAAGCTTTATGCGCCGTTATCTACAAATGGAATTGGCAGAAATCAATCTTGGTGTAGCGATACAGGAAATCTTTACGATTGCACATAAGCATAAAATATCGATGCCAAAAGGTATTAGCATGCTCGCAAGAGGGCTAGTCACGATAGAAAGCACTATGGTAATCGTAGATCCAAGTATTAACATTATTTCTATAGCGGCAAATCATGTGGCAGGAAAGATGGTAAAAAAGTGGGACCTAAAAAAAGAACTGACCAAAAATGGCAAACAATTGTATGATGCAACTACTTATGGCATGCGATTGCCGATTCAGTTATATGAAGTCATGCAAATGGTTATGAAAGGACGTTTAAAAATTAATCTAGATGTCATGGGCAGTGATGTACCAATGACTGCTATTAATCATATGGTGAATAAGCTGACTGTTGGTATTGTCAGTGCTGGGTTGTTAATGGCTAGTTCATTACTGTGTACTACACAGATGACCCCAAAAGTATTTGGCATTCCGGCATTAGGTTTCATCGGATATATTACAGCTATTGGTTTAGGCTGTTGGCTGTTATTTGCGGTGATGAAAGAGCATCGTAAACGAAAACGCTGAAGTAAAAAAAGCCCCTATTACCTTACGGTAGTAGGGGCTGATAATTTCCATGGCGGAGCGCATGAGATTCGAACTCACGGTAGCTTTCACTACGCCACCTTTCCAAGATGGTGCCTTAAACCACTCGGCCAACGCTCCAAGGTTACTTTTATTATTTTACTTATTTTCAAATAAATGTCAATAAGAATTTACTACTTTCTACGATATGTCTTGTAAGGAATAACCTTTATAAAAAATTGTTGGTGAAATATGTGCGCAATTTTTACGTTTTTTGCATGATTGCGTCGTATATGTATACGGAAGGGATTCTTTGTCTGTTTCTGTCGTATCGGCATTTTCTCATGCACAAAACACATATACAAGGGTAGGAGGGTAAGGCATATGGAGAATAAACGATTAATTGTGTTTTTTGCAGTATTGTTTTCAATAGTATTTTCCATCGTATACTATGCACTGTTTACAACACTGTCCGATGCAGAAGCACAAAAACGGACATTATATATGGTGCAGGTGGGGTTATACAAACAGCAAGACAGTATTGACGATATGCAACAAAAGCTGAAAAAGGAAGGCATATCATCTTATGTTTGGAAACAAGGAAAGACAACGGCGGTTGTTTGTGGTGTTGATGTTGATGAGAAACAAACAAAGAAGGTAGAGTCTGTGTTGAAAAAGAAGAAGTACAACTATATTCAAAAAAGTGTAACCATTACGGATGCGAAGTTGGCTACCCTAATTGATAAAAAAGAATATGGTGAAGTACTGGAAAGGATCAAAGATGAAAGTTAAAGAATTAAAAGAAGAAGAGCGGCCACGTGAAAAGGCGATTCAGTATGGAGTAAACGCTTTGAGTAACCGAGAATTAATAGCATTATTGCTCAGAAGCGGTACGCAATCGCTAAGTGCTTTAGAATTGGCAGATAAGGTGTTAGCATTAAAAGCAACACTTGGAGAACTGGGAAATGCCAGTATACAAGAGCTTATGTGTATCAAAGGCATTAAAAAAGCAAAAGCCATTGAATTGAATGCCGCTTTTGAATTGTGCCGACGCATTGCTTTTGATAAAGTGATGCATAAGGAACAAATTGAAGAACCACAGGATATTTTGGAATGGTTGAATCAGGAAATCGGCTATGCTAAACAAGAACATTTTTTAGTGTTGTTTCTTGATCAGAGAAATCATGTCTTATGTTATCGTACTATGTTTATGGGCACATTAACTTCTGCAAGTGTCCATCCACGAGAAATCTTTAAAGAGGCGATGCAACAAGGCTGTGCAAAGATTATTTGCGTTCACAATCATCCATCTGGCGATGCAACACCAAGTGATGCTGATATCACATTAACAAAGGCTATTCAAGAGGCTGGGAAAATGGTAGCGATTCCATTGATTGATCATATTATCGTTGCACGGAATACGTACATAAGTTTTCGACAAAAACGACTTATGGATTGAACTATTTCATTTTACCCTTTATAATGGAGAGGTACGAAATAGGTGATAAGATGTCAAAATTTAATCGACTTCAGAAAATAGTAATCGGAATCATCCTGGCCTTTGTGGCATTGGGTGTTCTTTTGAAAAGCATGAGTGGTACGCTAACAAGCAATTTAGGCTATGATGGCATCAGTATGCTGAAATATGCGCTGATCGATCATCCGGTAATGACCGCAAAAGATTGGCTGCAAGATTTGGCAAATTTGTGGAGCGTGAAGGAAGAAAATGATTTACTACGCTATGAACTTAGCCAAAATCCTTCTTACAAGGCAAAATATGATGACGAACGCCGTAAGAACACAGAACTAGAAGCGGCTTTGAAACTGCAAAAGAGCGAAGATAAATATGCCATGACATGGGCACATGTGATTTCCCGTGATCAGGCAAGTTGGAATAATCTTATTACCATCGATATTGGAAAAAGAGATGGTGTTAAGGAAGGCATGGCAGTCGAATCGGTAAATGGTATGATCGGCAAGGTTGCCAGTGTGTCAAATCATACCAGTGTCGTGAAGTTGTTAACGAGTGAAGACAAGACGACGACAGCTTCCATTAAGATCAATATTGATAAGAAGACAAGTGTTGATGGCGTATTGCAAAGTTATGATATCAAGCGTGGCATGTATGTCATATATTTATATGATGATACGGATAAAGTGAAGGAAGGCATGCAGGTCATTACAAGTGGCATGGGTGGAGGATATCCTAGCGGCTTGTTGATTGGTAATGTCGATTCTATTCAAGCTTTAAGTAATCAAAGTGGACAGACTATTTATGTACGTCCGGTTGATGATTTTCAAGAATTCACGTTGGTGCGTGTAATTACAGGCGCAAAGGGGGAGAAGTGATATGACACATCTTCTCTTTGTTGTTTTCTGTTTTCTAATCGATGAAGTTTTGATGATTTTATTTCCCAACTCTTATTTGGTAGATACATTGATGTTTATTCCAAACTTGGGTTTTTGTGCAATGATTCTCACTGTTCGCAAGTTTAATCTGATAGACACCTGTTTGTTTGCCTTTGGCTGTGGAATGATCTATGATTTCTGTTTTGCGAATACTTTTCTGATTTATGCAATTGTTTATACTCTGGTTGCCTGCCTGCTACATCTTTGGAGCAAGCATATGACCGATACCTTAATAGAATCGTTAATTCTAGCAATTGTGACAATTTTCGTCAAAGACCTTTTGATATACTTCTACATGAGCTTTCAGCGAATGACAGAAATGTCTTTGACACTTTGGGCAGAACGCTATGAATTATTGACCCTACTTGCGAATGCTATCTTAGCGATGGTCATTGTTTATTTGATCCGAATCAAAGACGATTATCTGGAAATGAAAGCCCGTCGGATACGAAAAGGGGAAAAGGTCGAATGGTTCAGATTAAAATCAAAGGAATAAATAAGGATTATCATGTGTTTGTCGAATTTGACGATTTTGATGCATGCTTACAAGAATTACATCATAGACTGCTGCAATGTAGTATTTTCCATACATCTGCGCTTGCAGTCTTTTTTCATTTGCCAAAGATCAATGATGCGCAATTTCTTGCTATTTTGCAAGTTTGTGAACAATGTCATATCATCATGAAAGGCTGCAATGTAGAAACAGAAAAACCGCGAATCAAGATTTTGCAGAAAACGTTAGGGAATGGAGAGCATTATCACTTTCATGAGCCAATCCTTTTATTAGGCACCATTGAACAGCAGGCTTATGTTGTGAGCGAAGCTTCTTTGTATGTGTTAGGAAATATGTATGGGAGTGTGGACCTTTTGCATGCCCATTGTCAATTATACGTTTCAGCTATGCAAGGGAATGTGCGCATCTGTGACAGTCGCTTTCAAAATCTGACATCTTTTTCACCAGCAGAGGTTTATTATGAGCATTGCACAGTGAAACTGAAACAACTAAAGGAGGAGAGAATGTGGGAGAGGCAATTGCAATAACTTCCGGAAAAGGCGGTGTAGGGAAAAGTAGTACCGTCATAAACATCGCAACATTATTAGCTCAAAGAGGCTTTACGGTTTGTATGATTGATATGGATCTGGGATTGAAAAATCTAGATATCATGCTTGGTTTAGAACATCGGGTCATTTTTGATTTAAAGGATGTGTTAGATGGGCGCTGTACGTTGGCAAAAGCCATCATCAAGGATAAACGAGAAGAGAATTTATATTTGTTGCCTGCCTGTAAGACTATCCATATTGATCAATTTCCAAAACATGAGTTGCCTCATATCGTTGAGGCGTTGAAGCAGAAATTTGATTTTGTGCTCTTAGATGCTCCGGCTGGAATTGAAAGTGGCTTTTTACAGGCCATTGCCTGTGTCAAAAAGACAATTGTTGTCACAACATTAGATGTCACAGCATTGCAGGATGCTGATCGTGTCATTGGTATTCTAATGAAAGAAGGAATGGAAGAAATTTCTTTTATCGTGAATCGCATGCAGCCAAGACTTATTGAAAAAGGCATCTGTATATCATTAGAAGAAGCAAAGTCATGGCTAGCAGTGGATTTTTTAGGATATGTGTTTGAAGATGAGGAAATGATACGTGCAAACAATCATGGAACACCTTTAACAAGACGAAAGGATAGCCAATTATACAGTTGTTTTCACTGTATCGTAAAGCGTTTGTTAGGCGAAACCAGCGCTTTGCCAAAATATCGTTCCAAAACAATATTGGCAAAACTGTTTGGATAATGGCGAACTTCCTAGTTTTTTTACGATGTTCATGATAAAATAACAAATAGAAAGCTAGGTGTTCAAATGCTGAAAAAAATATTAAGGAAAATAGATGAGCGGTTCTCTTTATATGCGATGGCGAAGATCATCGGAGTCTTGATCATTTTGTTTCTGCTCATGCAGACACAGCGCATTTGGGGAAATTGGATGAGTATTGCTTATAGTGTTTTACAGCCATTCTTATATGGCTTTGCTTTGGCGTACATCATGAATCCGCTTGTTTTATATATGAAGGCAAAAGGGTTAAATAAAAATTTCAGTATCTTACTGCTATGGATCATCATTTTGGTGATTTTGGTGATATTGATTGTCTTATTGCTGCCTATGCTATATGCGAAAATCAATGAATTCATTTCTTCCTTGATTCAAGGTGTGCAATGGATCAGCTTTAAGATTAAAGAAATTGGTAATCTAAAAGATTTCTCACTTGTGAATAGTCTGACCGACAATATCATTAAATTGCTGGAAGCTTATGATGATTGGATGCCGGGACTTGTATCAAGCCTGCCATCTTGGATGAGTACGATTTTGGATTATGTGACAAATATTTTATTTACGATCATCATTGCCATTTATATGCTGTTTGATTTTGACCGTATGAAAGGTTATGTGAAAAAAGCTTTTCATTTGTTTATTCCAAACAGTGATATTTATTTACATGAGATTGATGAAAATGTTACGGTTTATTTAAAAAGCATGGCCTTATTGATTTTGATTCGTTTTGTTGAATATTGTGCCTTTTATTACTGTGTCGGTCATCATGACTGGCTGATTATTGGAATCATTTCAGCACTTGGCGCGGTAATCCCTTATATTGGCGGTACTGTGGCAAATGCTATCGGTATTTTGACCGGGCTGACACTTCCATCAAGCAATTTGGCAGCCTTGATCATTGGTATTATCGTATTAAGCAACGTGGATAACTATGTCATTTCGCCAATTGTTCATGAGAAACGAAGTGCATTAGGACCGTTAATTACGTTATTTGCGGTATTTGCTGGAGGAGTTATTGGCAATGTCGTCGGCATCATGGTATCTGTACCACTTGTGATTGCTATTAAAACAACGAGTGAATTGTATCAACAACGTCATGAACATAGCACCTTTAATCAGGCGATGAAAACAGAAATAGACGATACACCATCTACATAACACCAAGAAGAGGATGCATTTCCTCTTTTTTTTATCCTGTTACCCTGTTCTAGTTGGTTATGTTTTTGCATATGCTGTATTGTAGGAGGGATGATATGAGCGATCTGAATGATGTAAGAAAACGTATACGTAAACGAAGAGGAACACAAGCAACAGAAAAGGAACACTCATTCTCCCTATTTCGCCTGTTTTATCATACGGTGATGCTGGCAATGGGGATTTGTGTGGTCGTGTTGGCGTTAATGTTAAATGCCAAGCTGAAGCTGATCGAGATGCCGGCATATATTCAAAATTTCAAATTGGATTCACTGACACAATGGATACCTTTTGATAATTGGTTTTCTTTAAAAGAAGAAGCTGTCAGTGCTGCACCTGCCTATACGCCAATCAAGGATAATCAATATCAAAATGGCACAAATAGTGCATATGCGGTTTTTAATGGTGTAGTACTGCATGTACAACGGAGTGATTCTGGAGAATGCAGTGTATCTTTAAAACAGGATAATGGTGTTGTGACAACCTATGGACATTTAAAAGAAGTCAATGTAAAGGCTGATGAACGTATTCTGAAAGGGAAGATGCTAGGCACGTATGAAAATCATATAACGATTGATTTTCTAAAAGATAATAAGGAGATTTCCTATGAAAAAGGTCTTGCGGAAAATTCCGTTTAGTATATCCATTTTATGGTTGCCATATCTGTTCCTATTACGGATCGTACCTATGCAAAAAATCGTTCTGTATATTTTTATGATGTTGACCATTCATGAGCTGGCGCATATTTTGATTGCCCGGCTTTTTCATTATCCAATTCGAAAAATTATCATATATCCTTTTGGTTTGGCCGCTCAAATATCTTATATTGGCTATGGCAGCTTAATCAAGGAAACACTTATATTAGCAGCCGGTCCATTCACTCATATGCTACAGCCAATGCTTCTTTCCTTTCTGTATCAACAAGGTGTTTTATCACTGGCATTTTATACGTATCTGTTACAGATCAATGCCGCATTGCTTGTATTTAATTTATTGCCTATTTATCCTTTGGACGGAGCACGTCTGTTACAAAATTTTTTGCATTGCTTTTTTCCGTTTCAAACTGCGAATCGCATTTGTTATTTCGGCAGCTTTTTGCTGTTGCTTTTCTTTATGTGTTCTTCTTTTTGTAAGGGTATTTCGATGTGGTTATTGTGCATCTGTTTACTATGTGAACAATATGTCGCTTGGAAAAATTTGCCTTGTGATACACTGCGTTTCTATCATTATCGTTTGCTGCACCCAATCCCTTATCCGCCTCTTTTCCATGAGCATCATGACTTATATCGGGGACGCTATAATATCTTAAAATGTTCGCGCGGATGGTTGAAAGAGGAAGAGTGGCTGAAGTCGTATTTTTTTGAAAACAGGAGTAGGCGATAGTTGCGAATTATGTTATAATTTGAGGCAAGGAGGCATAGACCTTATGAAAAAGAAATTACTATTTGTTTCCTTGCTGAGCATTCTTTTAGTAAGCGGTTGTGAAGAAAAAACGCCAAGTGTTGCAACCACTGTATATCCAGTACAGTATTTAGTAGAACGCATTGGCGCTGATAATGTAAAAAGTCAGGATATAAGCGAAAATACAATGATCCAACGAGCACAGATCAAAGCGAATTATAAGGATATTCTAGCATCTGCAGATGCATTGTTTTACATTGGCTCCTTAGAGCCTTATATGCAGATGTATGCGGATGATATTCGTAAAGAGACGGATATGGTAGATTTGGCTACTAAAAGTGCCATCTATAAATTTCAACGATATACAACGACCTATGTAAATGATGTCAGTGCTATCGTAGAGTCGCCTTATTATGAAGGAGAAAGTTTTGACAGTGTAGAAACTTATGATAATGACCCTATGTTGTGGATGGATCCGGTTGCCATGACCAGCATGGCGAGTGATATACGCGATTATCTGGTTGATAAATATCCGGTATATCAGAAGATCTTTGATGAAAATTATGATCAATTGGAAATGGATCTTGCTCGTTTAGATGCCGATTTTCAAAGTATTCACGATCAGCATAAAAATATTGCTTTTGTATCCATGACGCCAAGTTTTGGAAATTGGCAGAAGTCTTATGGTATAGAAGTATATCCGGTCATTTTATCAAAATATGGTGCCTTGCCAACCAAGGATCAGTTAGAAATCATAAAAAAGCGTATTCGAAATGATCATGTGCGTTATATGGCAATGGAATCTAATTTGCCAGAAGATATGGTAAGGCTCAGAGAAAAATTAATCCAGGAGCTTGGTTTAATTCCCGTTGAGTTAAATAATGTATCCAGTTTAAAAGAAAGTGATCAAAAGGCTGGAAAAGACTATATGTCGATCATGTATAAAAATTTGGAAACCTTAGAATCCATTGCATCGTAAAAGGTCAACACGACCTTTTTCTTGCGTTTACTGTAATACTATGCAAATTAAGCATGTTCCATTCGCTCTCATGGATAAGGATATAAAGAAGAAGATGTAAAGGCATTGCAACATGTTTTGTTTAGAAATGCATCATGAAATCATAAAAGAAAGATTCATTAAGAAGCAAAGATGTAGTGGATTGTCATATAAAAAAGAGAAATCAGCAGTGTTATAGCAGGATAAAGTTTTCTTACTTTCCAAGTAGAAAGCGTGCTAGAAGTGCTATGACGTGGTAAAATAATCAAGAAAAGATAAAAATGCATGCTATCGAAAGCAATGTAAATAAATATGGAGGAGCTTATGAAAAAACTATTATTAATTGATGGAAATTCCATGCTGTTTCGTGCCTATTATGCAACCGTATATGGACGCATGATGAAAACCAGCAATGGAATACCGACAAATGCGGTATATGGCTTTATCACAATGATTAATAAAGCCTTTGATATGATACATCCGGATATGGTGTTAGTGGCTTGGGATAGTGGAAAACCAACCTTTCGCCATGAAACTTATACGGAGTATAAAGGGACACGTAAAGAATTAGATCAAGAATTGATCGTGCAGTTTCCAATTGCTCGTGAATATTTAGATGCGTATGGTTTACAGCGTTATGAATGCGATGGTATTGAGGCAGATGATATCATAGGCTGCATGGCACGACAGCATCCTGAATTAGAGATTCATATTTTATCAAGTGATCGAGATTTATTACAATTGATTGATCCTACGACCGATGTCTATCTAATGAAAAAAGGTATCAGTGAAATTGAGGTCATGAATGAAGAAAAATTGATGGAGACAATGGGGATTAAGCCTTCACAGATTATCGATTTGAAAGCATTGATGGGAGATAGTGCAGACAATATCCCAGGGGTAAAAGGTATTGGCGAAAAGACAGCATTAAAACTTTTAAAGGAATATGATACCGTTGATAATGTTTATGCTCACATTGAGGAAATCAAAGGAAAACTGAAAGAAAAATTGGAAACAGATAGGGAAAAAGCCTTTTTATCAAAATATCTGGCAACAATTAAAACCGATGAAACCTTGCCTATTGATATTACAGCGTTGATGCTGCAGCCTCCCAAAGAAGAACTGCATGATTTTTATATAAAATATGAAATGAATAGTTTTGCAAAAAATACACGTAAAAAAGAAGAGGTAACGCGTGATGGAACCTATGCAGTAGTGCAAAAGATATCAGAAGCATTTTATGATGGACATAGTGTTGTTTATGCAGATATCGATAATGAAAATTATTATGATGCTACATTATATGGTTTTGCATTAAGCAAAGAAAATAAAAATGAATACATCACTTTAGAAGATGCAAGAAAAGATCCGGCGTTTTTACAGTATCTAGCTACAAAAAATGACAAGGCGGTTTATGATGCGAAAAACTTCTATCATGCTTGTCATAAAAATAACCTAATCGCAGCAGATGTGAACTTTGATATTATGCTGGCCGCCTTTTTAGTTGATCAAACCATTTCTGATTATGAGAAGTTGGCAGAAAAATATCACTTTGATCAAAGTATTCATAAAGAGGATATCTATGGCAAAAAAGGGAAGCCAAAACTTATCGATTTTGCGCAACAAAGCAAATATGCTATGCTGCAGGCAGAAAATTTATATAGTATTGTAGCTTTATTAGATGAAGCCTTGCAAGAAATGGAAATGAAGGATTTGTTTGATACAATTGAGATGCCATTAACGCGCGTATTGTATGCCATGGAAAAAGAAGGCGTATATTGTGATAAGGCAGTTTTACAAAAAATTGCCGATGAAACAGAAGCTAAGATCAACGCGTTAAGCTTGCAGATTTATGAAATAGCAGGGATGGAGTTCAATATCAATTCACCTAAGCAGTTGGCATCTGTATTGTATGATGAATTAGGTTTAAAGGCAGGTAAGAAACGTAGTACAGCAGCCGATGTCTTAGAAAAACTTGTGCATGTACATCCAATCATTCCTCTGTTGTTGGAGCATCGCAAATATCAGAAGATTTATAGTACATATGCAATCGGTTTGGCAAAACATATTTTGGCAGATGGGAAAATACATACGCTTTTCAATCAGATTCAGACACAGACGGGACGATTATCGTCTTCAGAACCTAATTTACAAAATATATCCGTACGTAATGAAGAAGGAAAAGGAATCCGCAAAGCCTTTGTGGCAAGTGAGGGGCATGTTCTGTTATCTGCTGATTATTCACAGATTGAATTGCGGATGTTGGCACATATGGCAGATGAGGAACAGATGATCGATGCGTTTAACCATGATATCGATATTCATACCAAAACAGCCATGCAAATATTTGATGTTGCACATGATGAAGTAGATGCCAATATGCGTCGCAGTGCGAAAACCGTGAATTTTGGTATTGTCTATGGACAAAGTGATTTTGGTCTAAGTGAGCAATTGGGCATTTCACGGAAAGAAGCTCATACCTTTATTGAAAAATACTTTGCTTCCTATCCGAAGATCAAAACCTTTATGGATGCGACTATTGCTTACTGTGAAGAACATGGCTATGTGAAAACATTATATAATCGACGTCGTTACATAAAAGAGATAGCAGATAAAAATTATATGATGCGTGAATTTGGAAAACGGGCGGCTATGAATGCACCAATACAAGGAAGCGCTGCAGATCTGATTAAAATGGCGATGATACACATCTATCAAAAAATGCAGGAAGAAAAGGTGAAATCGCGTATGATTTTACAGATTCATGATGAGCTTATCTTTGATGTATGTGAAGATGAAATTGATAAGATGACACAAATTGTAGAAGAAGGCATGCAAAATGTTATGAAATTAAAAGTACCGCTCATTGCACAAGCAAATATCGGCAAGAGTTGGTATGATGCAAAGTAGGTGAAGATATGCCAGAATTACCTGAGGTAGAAACTGTAGTCAGGACCTTAGAACATCAACTGGGCAATGTGACGATCAAGGATTGTCATGTATTATGGGATAACATTATTGCTTATCCTACACCCCAAACGTTCTGTGCACAGATCAAAGGCAAAACGATTCAGCATTATGAACGTTATGGTAAGTATTTATTATTTGATTTAGGTTCCATGATGTGGATTGCCCATATGCGCATGGAAGGGAAGTTTTATATTCAAAAAAGTGATGAGCCTTATGATAAGCATGTGCATGTGCTGTTTGATTTACAGGATGGCAGACAATTGCGCTATCATGATACTCGCAAATTCGGCAAAATGTATTTATATGAGAAACGTAAGGATATCCATCAGTATCCATGCTTTCAAAATATTGGCTTAGATGCCTTTGATGAACGTTTAACACCCACTTATTTATATCATGCATTACATAAACGAAAGATCGTATTAAAAGCTGCTCTACTGGATCAAAGCGTAATTGCAGGAATTGGTAATATTTATGCTGATGAAATTTGCTTTGCACTAGGTATGCATCCAGAAACTAAGATTTATCATTTACGAAAAAAAGATTTTGAACGGCTGTTGCAGGAAACGAGAAGAATCTTACAGGGGGCTATTCGTTATGGAGGTACGACAATACGTTCTTACACCTCAAGTCTTGGCGTGGATGGAAGGTTTCAATTGAAATTAAAAGTACATGCGAAAAAAGGAGAGAAATGCCCGGTATGTCAAGGAGAAATCAAAAAAATAACAGTAGCGACCAGAGGTACCTGTTATTGTCCGACATGCCAGCGAAAACGATGAAAAAAATAGGTTTGACCGGAGTGATGGGAGCTGGTAAATCCAGTGTGATCGCAATATTAAAAGAAAAAGGTATTACCGTTTTAGATTGTGATGCTATCAATGCGAAGCTCCTTGAAAAAGGAGAAGAAGGTTATCTTAAGCTAATAGCGACTTTTGGTAATCAATTGCTAGATGAGCATGAAGAGCTTGATAAACAGCTCATGAGTGATTTAATTTTTAAAGATCCTTTACATAAACAACAGGCTGAAGCCATCTTGCATCCCTTGATCAAAACCAAAATTGAACAGGAACTCTTATTACATGTGGATGAGAAAATCGTTGTTGTTGAAGTACCATTGCTATTTGAAGTAGGTTGGGAAGCCTTTTTTGATGCTGTATGGGTCGTGGCTTGTGAAAACTCGCTTTTATTAGAACGTTTGATGAAGTATCGTCATATATCACAAGCAGAGGCGAAGCGACGCTTAGCACATCAAATGTCGCAAGAAGCTAAGATAGCGAAAGCGGATGTTGTTTTGTATAATAATTCGAATAAAGAAAATCTGGAAAGGCAGATTTGTGATATACTGAAAGTAATTAGGAGGTGATGCTGTGGGGGCTATGACGAAATGCCGCATTGAAGTCATCGGCGAAATGACACAGGAACGCCATGCTGCGTTTGTCATGCTGTATTATCCTTTGATTGGTCAAGATGCAGCAATACTTTATAGCACCATGGTTGCCATTGGCACAAGAAACCAAAAAATACGTAATCATCTCTTGATAGAAAAAATCAGTGGTCTCAGCAAAGAGGTCATTGAGAAAAATCGCCATATTTTGGAACAATATCTGTTAGTAAAAACGTATTATCGTGCTGTTGATGATCAATATGTTTATCAGGTATTCATGCCAAAAGAAGGTAATACATTCTTACGACATGAGGTGTTTGGCCGTTTATATCTTAAACAAATGGGAAAGCAGGTATATGAATTCAATAAACTGTGCTTTGCTCATGATTTGGAAGATAAGGAAGAATATCAGGAAATCACCATGCCTTTTGAAAATATCATTAAGGATCAGTGGAAAGACAGCGAAGAAGAGAATTTTCAGAAATTAAAGCCAGATGAGGATGATATGCAGCGGATGAGCGATATTCCATTAAGTTTCAATTATGATCGCTTTTTAACAGGATATTCAAAAACACTGTTTCCGCTTACCTGTCGCAATCAAAAAAATCTTCGATTAATTGGAGAATTGGCCACTATTCATGGTATTTCAGAAATGGATATGCGAAAATATGTATCGCAAAGTATGAATTTAAAAGATAATACATTAAATGCCGAACTATTGAAACGTAAGGTGCGCAATGCCAAACGCAGTGTTATGGTTGATCTTGATGTGAAAAATCCATATGCTTTACCACCGGTGCGCTTTTTACAAAGTAAGCAGCATGGGATTGAAGTCAGCCGCAGTGATGCCTATTTGATAGAAACGCTAATCACTGATTTTAAGATGAAACCAGAAGTTGTAAATGTATTGATTGAATATGTATTGGAAAAAACAAATCAGCGTTTCAGTAAGTCATATGTTGAAAAAATCGCTAGTGTTTGGGTACGTTTAAACATAGATACGAGTGAAAAAGCATTAGCACATATTAAGGAAGAAGAACAAAAACCAATTAAAACAAAGAAGAAGGAACTGCCGGAATGGTTTCAACAAGAGGATGAAGGCAGTGAAAAGGCTAACAAGACGGTAGATGATAAAGAATTAGAAGAGATGATGGAGCGACTGCGAGGTGAACAATGATGGAACCTGTGGAGTTTTCCTTCACATTAAGTGAGGAACAAAAAAAAGCAAAACAAAAGCGTGTGGCTGCTCTTATAAAGCGACCACAGATTAAACAATGGCTGAAACAGTATGATCAAACTGCTGCTTTTGTCGAAGCACATAGTGGAAGATTTCAAGATTATTGCGATGTAATGAAGAAATGTGAGCATTGCCAGGGCATAAGCTTTTGTCGTCAACCGATGACAGGAACACGTATGGAGTTACGCTATGATGGTATCTTACAAAATGTACTGGTGCCTTGTCATTATCAAATCGAACAACAAAAGTTATATGCGCATGAAAAACAATATCGCCAATGTGATATGCCAAAATCCTATTTATGTGTGGATCTGGCAAAACTGGATCTAAAAGAAGAAAGCGGTGAATATAAAGGCGTTGTTATGCAAGTATTGCAGACCATCATGGATGAAGATAGCTCAAAAGGGTTATACTTATGGGGGAAACCGGGAGCAGGGAAAAGCTATTTAGCCGCCGGTATGTGTAATTATTTTGCGAAAAAAAAGCGTAGTGTATCTTTTGTCAATGTACCAAAGCTCATATCTGATTTAAAAATGATGTTTCAAGAACCGCTAGCTATGGAAGCAAAACTGGCTAGTATACGGCATGTGGATGTTTTAGTTTTGGATGATATTGGTGGAGAAAGTGTTACCTCATGGAGTCGTGATGATATCCTATTGCCTATCTTAGATGGGCGTATGGAAGGTAAGAAATTAACAATTTTTACAAGTAATTATCGGATGCAGGAATTAAAGGAAAAATGGGCACTGGGTAATGGAAAACAGATGGAGCCAATGGCTGCAGAACGGCTTTTAGAGCGAATTTCTACATTATCAACTGAAATTTTTGTAAAAGGTAATTCAAGAAGGAAATAAATGCTAGTAAAAATTGTAAGAAAATGGTATCATAATAACCGTGAATGGAGGAATTTTTATGGTAAAACGCATAGGTGTTTTAACTTCTGGTGGAGATGCACCGGGAATGAACGCAGCAATTCGCGCCGTCACAAGAGTTGCACTGAACAGTGGAATCGAAGTCTTTGGTATCTATGATGGATACAAGGGTATGGTAGAGGGATATATTGAACCTTTAACAAAAGCCAGTGTCGGTGAGATCATCGATCGCGGCGGAACGATTCTAGGCTCTGCTAGATTGCCGGAATTTAAAGATCCGGATGTACGCGAAAAAGCAGTGCAGCAGCTGAAAAAACGTGGAATAGAAGCAATCGTTGTTATCGGTGGTGATGGTTCCTATCGTGGTGCTTTAGCACTGACTGAAATGGGTATTAATTGTATCGGTTTACCTGGCACAATTGATAATGACATCACTTGTACGGACTTTACGATTGGTTTTGATACAGCCTTAACGACAATAGTTGAAGCAGTCGATAAATTGCGAGACACATCAAGCTCTCATCATCGATGCTCCATTGTTGAAGTCATGGGAAACCGCTGTGGTGATTTGGCCATTTGGTCAGGCATTGCGTGCGGTGCTGAAATCGTTATTACATCTTCAACCGGCTTTGAGGAAGGCGAAGTGCTGGAGAGATTGCGTGATTTAGATTTGATCAAAAAGAAACGTCATGCAATTGTTGTGATTTCAGAAAAAATTACCGATGTTCACCAATTTGCCAAGAAGGTAAGTTTAAATACCGGGTTTTCCGGCAGAGCCACCGTGTTAGGCCACGTACAGCGTGGAGGATCACCAACACCGACGGATCGTGTGTTAGCGAGCCGTATGGGTGAAAAAGCAGTTGATTTGCTGATGCAGGGTATTGGAGGACAATGTGTCAGCATTAAAGACAATCAGATTATTGCAGTTCCTATTGAAGAGGCATTGAATACGCCAAGAGAATCACGTAAGAAGTTGCAGAATCTGTTTGAGCGTCTGGTATAGCATATAAAAGGTAAATAGGTTATTAGGAAAGGAAACAGTTTATGATTGAAAACAGAAAAACTAAAATTATTTGTACGATCGGGCCAGCATCCGAAAGCAAAGAAATGATGACGAAGCTGGTTGAAAACGGTATGAATATCATCCGTTTGAACTTCTCTCACGGGGATTATGAAGAACATGGTAACCGTATCAAAAACATTCGCGAAGTTGTTAAAGAAACAGGAAAGAATGTTGCAATCTTATTAGATACAAAAGGACCAGAGGTTCGTTTAGGTGATTTTGAAAATGGATCTGAAACGTATGAAACAGGAGAAATTGTTACCATTGTACGTGAAAAAATGTTGGGAACACATGAAAAATTCCACATTCAATGTCCAGAAGTATTTAACGATGTAGAAGTGAATGGAACGATTTTAATTGATGATGGTAAATGCCGTCTGACAATTCTTGAAAAAAGAGAAGGCGAATTAAAATGCCGTATTGAGAACCCACATACATTGAAAAGCAGAAAAGGCTGTAACTTGCCAGGAGTGCGTTTAAGCATGCCGTTTATTTCTGCAAAAGATGATGCTGATATCCGTTTCGGATGTAAAATGGGTGTTGACTATATCGCTGCATCTTTTACTAGACGTAAAGAAGATGTGTTGGCAATCCGTAAAATTCTTCGTGAAGAAGGAAAACCAGATATTCAGATTATTCCAAAAATCGAGAATCAAGAAGGTTTCGATAATTTAAGAGAAATCTTAGATGTTGCGGATGGTGTTATGGTTGCCAGAGGTGACTTAGGTGTTGATGTTTCATTAGAATTAGTACCAATTTATCAGAAACAGATTATTAAAACGGCAAATGAAATGGGAAAACCAGTTGTTACAGCAACACATATGTTAGAAAGTATGCAAGGAAATCCACGCCCTACACGTGCAGAAGCAAGTGATGTTGCCAATGCTGTGTTAGATGGAACAGATGCAATTATGTTGAGTGGTGAATCAGCTGCCGGCGCTTATCCAATTGAAGCTGTACAGACGATGGATCGCATTGCTAAGGTGATGGAACCAACGTTACCATATCGTGAACGTTTAAAAGCAAGTATTAAAACTTCACAGCGTACAAAAAATGATGCAATCGCTATTTCTGTAGCAGATACAGCTATGGCATTGGATGTTGCTGCGGTAATTGCTTTTACACAGAGTGGTACAACGGCACGCCGTATTTCTAAATTCCGTCCGGAAGCACCAGTAATTGCTGTTACTTTCGATGAAAAGACACAACGTTCATTAGCTATGAACTGGGGTGTTACAACTGTTCTTTCTGAAATTGCAAATAATCAGAACAATGAATGTGAACTGGCACGTGCAATCGCTAAAGAACATGGAATCAAAGTTGGCGAAACAATTATTATAGTTGCGGGATATCCGGTTGGAAATGGTGCAACAAATACCATGAAGATTATTGAAGTAAAATAAATTGACTTCTAGACATGCACAATTTGTGTGTGTCTTTTTGTGCGACAGGCAGTCGCTATAATTCAACCATGTACAGGCATGGTTGAATTTTCTTTCTTATTAAGGATTGTATTTACGATACAGAGTA
>NZ_SMBP01000032.1 GCF_004341945.1 Longicatena caecimuris | reverse complement strand
ATAGAGAGACACGCTTTGAAATTAAAACGAACCGCCGTATACGGAACCGTACGTACGGTGGTGTGAGAGGGTGATTTATTTCACCCTACTCGATTTATCCATATGATGACGCTTATGCTTAATCATGATGCGAAAGATTAAGTTTTTTTATTAAATGGATTATTCTTGATGATCAGCAAACAGGTAAATATTTTATCAACAAAAGATCTTTTTATTCATTGTACGATAAAGGTTCTCATAGTTTTATTAAAGTGCTTGACTCTCCTGTAACAGGAGGATATATCCTTGATTTACAAGGAGGTATGAATGATGGAATTATGTATACAAGTGGAACATCTGACAAAGCGATTTCAAACACAAATTGCGGTGAATCAATTGTCTTTTGAGGTGAAGAAAGGTGAAATCTTCGGTATTCTAGGACACAATGGTGCGGGGAAAACGACAACGATCGAAATGCTTCTTGGTTTACAAAACCCTGATGAAGGAAAAATCAGGCTCTTAAAGAAAGATGGTGCTAGCATAGATAAAATAATCTTTGAAAGGATTGGAGTACAACTGCAGGCATCAAGTTATCAAAACAATATTCGGGTAAGGGAATTATGCGAAGAAATGGCATCACTGTATCAAGATCCTGCAGATTACCATGAACTATTGGAACAGTTTGAATTATCGCCGTTTGCACATCATTTTGTAGCGCATTTATCACAAGGAGAACGCCAAAAGTTATCTATCCTATTGGCATTACTACCAAAACCGGAAATGCTTTTTTTAGATGAAGCTACGACAGGGTTAGATGCAGCCGCAAGAAGAGCGGTTTGGGATCGTCTTTTGTTATGGAAAGAAAAAGGTACGACCATTTTGTTAACGACACACTATATGGAAGAAGCAGCGTATTTGTGTGATCGCATTTTATTATTGAAACAGGGAAATGCTATTATGGAAGGAACTGTAGCAGATATTGCAAAAGGTTTTGCCAGTTTAGAAGAAGCTTATTTGCACTATATGGAGGTGACTAAGTTATGAAGCGCTTTTTGACATTGTTTAAAATAGAAGGGAAATTAGCTCTTCGCTGTCCGGATGGTATCATTTTTGGTGTGATCATGCCGGTAGGAATCTTATTTTTGATTGGTTTTATCGCGAAAGATCAACAAGCAGGAAATAGTGGCTATACCTTTATGCAAAGTGCATTTCCTTCTCTAATCACCATTGGTATCTGTGCGACAGCATTCATGGGTCTTCCTACGACGTTCAGCGATTATCGTGATAAAAAAATCTTAAAACATTTTTTTGTGACACCGGTAAGTCCGCGCGTGTTATTATTAGTGGAAACACTTATCGCCGCATTGACGGCAATCGTATCAGCCTGTATGATAAGCTTATGCGCCATACTATTTTTTGATTATCATATGGAAGGAAATCCCTTCTTATTTCTAGGAGCTTACGTTTTCGTGTTATTTTCGATGTATGGCATAGGAATGATCATCGCTGGTCTATCACCTTCGCTAAAGGTTACGAATATCATTTGCAGTGTTGTCTATTTCCCTATGTTATTTTTATCCGGAGCAACCATTCCATATGAATTGTTTCCTTCACCGTTGCAACACATTGCGGATGTATTACCCCTAACGCAAGGAATTCATGTATTAAAGGATGTTTCTATGGGGATATGGAATGAACAAACACTACTGGCGGTTGGCATACTATTACTAATTGGCATACTTAGCTATCAAATAGCAATTCGATTATTCCGCTGGGATTAACAAAAGGAGGATGCAGATGGAACAGAATTACCATTGTACAGAAAAAGAGGTACCTTACTATTACCGTATTGGAATGTTTGCGCAAATGAATAAGATTACGATTAAAGCATTGCGTCATTATGATGAGATTGGCTTATTGAAGCCTGCATATGTGGATGAGCATAACGGATATCGTTATTACAGTTCTAGTCAGTTGCCAATCTTACATCGTATTCTCGCTTTACGTCAAATTGGTTTTCGTTTGGATGAAATTCAACAAATATTAAGTGGTGCTAACGAAACAGGAATGTTATTGATGAAGAAAAGTAAGTTACTGCAGTCTGTGAGTGATTTGACACAGAAAATAGCTGCCATTGAAGGTTATCTGGCCAAAGAGGATACGGTATCTGCTTATCATCCCATTATAAAATCATTGCCTAAGGTGAAATGTGCATCCATGCGTGTACAATTAGATAGTTATCAAGATTTATTCACCTATATGCCAAAAATGGGAGAGGCAATGGAAAAAGCCGGTTGTATATGTGCAGAACCAGATTATTGCTTTACTTGTTACCATGATGGAGGATATAAAGCAAATAAGGTTGATGCAGAAATATTTCAGGCGGTTACTGCGATGCAGGATGATATGCAGGATTTGCATTTTGTCGAATTATCGGAGGTGGAGCAAGCGGTTTGTGTCCTTCATAAAGGTAGTTATGAAACGTTGCCTTATGCCTATCAAGCATTGATTGCTTACATGGAAGAGCATGGCTATATGGCCGCAGGAGAGCCTCGTGAGGTGTATATCGATGGTGTTTGGAATAAAGATACGAGTGCACAATGGCTTACGGAACTGCAATTTCCAATAAAACAGGAGTAAAGGATATGGAAAGTGAAGGCGAAAATTCTTCACTTTTTTTCATGGATGACTGCTATGAACTAGCCCAAAGTGCTTGCGAAGCCTAGTGCCATCAACATGAAGAAGATGAGGATACGTGAGGAAAAGCGTTCCATCTGCATGATGGAATTGCTGGATTCAAATTTATGTTTCCATATGAGAACGCTATCACGTCATATGTCTTGACACATCTACAAATACAGGCGTAATTTATTGTGTTCATTCTGCTTTCGTTGTATAATAAATGGGCTAAACTTTGAGGTGATGATATGGAAAAGATACGAGTAGAAGATCTAACCTTCTCTTATGACAAGGAGCGCAATGCCGTTGAGGCAGTGTCCTTTGCGATTGAAGAAGGCAGCTATACAACAATTATCGGACATAACGGCAGTGGCAAAAGTACGATAGCAAAGTTATTGATTGGTTTGCTGGATAAAGATCAGGGACATATCTATGTGGATGGTGAAGAGCTGACTATGGATACGCTATACGATATACGCGATAAGGTTGGTATCGTCTTTCAGAATCCGGACAATCAGTTTATCGGCGCTACGGTTGCCGATGATATCGCATTTGGTTTGGAGAATCATCAGGTAGCCAGCGAATATATGCAGGAGATTATCGATCGCTATGCGCAAAAAGTCGGCATGAGCAAGTATATGCAAAGTGAGCCGACAAAGCTTTCCGGTGGGCAGAAACAGCGTGTGGCTATCGCCGGCGTTTTAGCAATGACACCGGAAATCATCATCTTCGATGAATCTACAAGCATGCTAGATCCACAAGGGAAAGCAGAAATTAATGAGCTGATCCAGGAAATACATAAAGAAAGCAGTATTACGATCATTTCGATTACGCATGATATCGAAGAGGTAGCAAAGTCAGATCATGTTATTGTTATGGATGGCGGACATGTTGTCATGCAAGGATTACCGGATGACATCTTATTGAAGGAAGAACAGCTGATAGCATTACAACTGGATATTCCATTTGCCTTGAAGTTCACAAATGCATTAAAGAAGGCGCATATCGAAATTGCGCCATGTACCACACTAGAAAGGGCGGTTGAGGAAGTATGTCAATTACGTTCAAAAATGTAGCACACACCTATAATGAAGGTTCTCCTTTTTCCTATGCCGCTTTAAAAAATATCAATTTAAATATTCCCGAAGGTAAGGTTACTGCTGTGATTGGTGAAACAGGCAGTGGTAAAACAACCCTTGTACAGCATCTGAATGCATTGTTGTTGCCTAGTGAAGGAGAGTTAGAGGTATTAGGTAAGAACATTGTCGCTAAGGAAAAACCAAAAAATTTAAAGGCGTTGCGTAAACAGGTAGGCCTGGTCTTCCAGTTTCCGGAATATCAGCTATTTGAAGAAACGATTGCCAAGGATATTGCTTTCGGTCCTAAGAACTTTGGAGCAAGCGAAGAGGAGGCATTGGAAGTTGTAAAAAAGGTCATCAACGTCGTCGGCTTAGATGAAAGCTATTTAGAGCGGTCTCCTTTTGATTTATCCGGTGGCCAAAAACGCCGTATTGCGATTGCCGGTATCTTGGCTATGGACCCCGGTGTGTTGGTGTTGGATGAGCCAACAGCCGGACTTGATCCGCAAGGAGCAAAAGATATGATGGAACTGTTTTTACGCATGAATCGTGAATTTCATAAGACGGTTTTAATCGTTACCCACGATATGGAGCATGTATTGCATTACTGTGATGAGGTCATCGTGGTTAAGGATGGTCAGATTGAAAAGCAATGCGATGTAAAGGAATTCTTCCGTTCGGTTGCATTATTAAAAGAACTGCGCATCAATCCGCCAGCCATTATACGCTTACGAGAAGAACTGATTGCGCAAGGTTTTCATATTGCTTCTTCCATTCTTGATTTAGATGAATTGGCACAGGCAGTAGCGAAAGAGGTGAGATCCCATGAATAATATTGCTTTGGGTAGATACCTTCCATTAACGTCTATCATACATAACATGGACCCCAGAGCAAAAATTGGGGCAATGCTCTTAATGATGGTAGCAATCTTTATACCGGCCGGTTATACCGGTTATATCATTATCGGCATAGCGGTAGTACTAACTGCGTTGTTAGCGAAATTAAAGCTTAGTTTCTTATGGAGAGCCATGAAACCAATGCTTTTTATGTTAAGCTTTCTACTTATCATCAATCTGCTTGTTGTACGCAGTGGGGATGTGCTCATTACCATTGGCAGCTGGAACATTTATACAGATGCTTTGACACAGACGCTGTACATCGTGATACGATTGGCATTGATGATCATGATCACAACGATTTTAACAGCAACCACCAAGCCTTTAGAACTAACCTTAGGCATTGAGGATTTATTAAAACCATTCAAAGTGATTGGAGTTCCTGCCCATGATATTGCGATGATGATTTCTATTGCATTGCGTTTTATCCCAACGCTGATTGAAGAAACTCAGCGTATCATGAAAGCACAGGCATCACGTGGTGTGGATATGGAAAATGGGAAACTGATGGAAAAGGTGAAAGCCATTTTATCGTTGATCGTACCTCTATTTGTTTCTGCTTTTCAAAGAGCAGAAGAATTGGCATATGCAATGGAGGCCAGAGGATATATTCCTAGTCGCCCACGTACCCGTTATAAACAGTTAAAGATGCATGGGAAGGATGTAGCTTTATTGTTGTTAAGTGTGTTAATTCTGGTGGGAATGATTGTATTAAGTATGACAGATCTTGGCTTCTTTTAAGGAAATGTCAAAGGGAGTGCTTAAGGTTAAGCACATAAGCTAAAGATTGGTAATAGTGCATTTATCCATATTGTAAAGATAAAGGCGTTTAAGATAATATTTAAGCGGTAATGGTATAAAGGTTATTACGAGAGGTTCAGATAGAAAAAGAGTAAGGAAAGGGGAATTCTATGGCACGCTATAAAGCAGTTGTCAGCTATGATGGCAGTTCCTATGGCGGCTGGCAGAAACAGTTGAATACTACTTCTATACAAGAAGTTATTGAACAAGCATTAGCGAAAATGCACAAGCATGATGTTGCAATCGTGGCTAGCGGACGAACGGATGCCGGTGTACATGCTATAGCTCAAGTGTTTCATTTTGACAGTGAGATGAAGATACAAGAGAAGCATTGGATAAAAGCATTGAATTCTCTATTACCTAAAGATATCCGGATACAGTCCGTAAAACAGGTTACTGAAGCGTTTCATGCCCGTTTTGATGCCATTGGAAAACGATATGATTATTTGATTAGTAATGATATTTTAAATCCTTTTAAGGAAAATTATATGGCAAAGGATGCACATAAGCTTGATGTAGCTTATATGCAGGAATGCGCTACTGTATTGATAGGAACTCACGATTTTACCAGCTTTACCAGTAATAAGATTGATCCGCGAAAACCGCGTGTAAAAACCATTACTCGTTTAGAGGTGTTACAGGAAAAGGATCATGTACATATGATTTTCGAAGGAAACGGTTTCCTTCGTTACATGGTACGCATGTTATCCCAAACATTAATAGAAGCTGGTAAACATCGCATTACAAAAGCTGATATAAAAAAGATGTTAGAAGCGAAAGATAAGCATGCCTGTCGTTACAAGGCAGTCCCACAGGGATTATACCTTGTTCGTGTGGATTATGCAGATGATGAGGAACAGAATTAGGGACTATGCCAGTGTTATAAGGATATCCCCCATTTTGTTCTTTTTATTTTTTGAGAGCATCTATGGCGTATAAGTAAACTAGTATGGATGATAATAAAGGTATCATTATTAAAAGAGGTGAAAGAAAACAGAGAAGCTGATGCGTACCATAAAAAATCATGGAAAGAAATAGCAGATTATTGTTAGGAAAAGAAGGCTTTTCGCATACCATTTTTTACTTGAATATGGTATAGTTACCATGGAAATTTATAAAGATGAAAGGAGGAGGTTATATGCGTAAAACAAACTATCATATGCATACGAAACGTTGTATGCATGCTTCCGGCAGTGATGAAGATTATGTGCTTGCAGCTATCGAAGGTGGATATGAAGAAATTGGTTTTTCTGATCATTCACCTTGGCAATATAAGAGTGACTATGTGGCACATATGCGAATGCGTGCAAGTCAGTTTGATGATTATTATAACAGCATTAAAAAACTGCAAGTGAAATATAAGAATCAGATAGCAATTCGCATTGGTCTGGAATGTGAATATTTCCCTGAATATATGGGATGGTTGAAGACACTGCTAGTGAATTATGATATGGATTATATTATATTTGGAAATCATTATTATAAGACGGATGAAAAACGTATTTATTTTGGAACTGCTTGTGAGGATGACACCTATTTAAAACTTTATGTGGATGAGGCAATAGCCGGTATGAAAACAGGCCTGTATGCTTATTTAGCACATCCAGATTTATTCATGCGAGGAAAACGGGTGTTTGATCATAAAGCGGTAGAAGAATCGTATCGTTTATGTATAGCGGCTAAGGAATTAGGAATCCCATTGGAGTATAATTTGGCAGGTGCTGAGTATAATGCAATTATGAAGACGGAGCAGTATCCGCATAAGGATTTCTGGCGAATCGCTGCCGAGATTGGCAATACAGCCATTATTGGTGTAGATGCTCATGAACCATCGGCTTTAAAAACGGATACATATCGTGTTGAAGGTATAAAAAGATTGCGGGATTTAGGGTTAAATATAACTGATACGATAGAATTTGGAAAGTTTAAAGGATAAAGTGTTTATTTTTTATGAATTTCAAAAGATTTTTATTGACTTCTTGAGGGATTGATAATAAACTATTAAATAGGCACTTATGCCTTTGTAGCCCCGGAAACTACATAGGAAAGGAAGTAAAAATATGCGCCAAACAACATTTACTAAACCTGCAGACGTTAAACGTACATGGTACGTTGTTGACGGAACAGGATTGACTTTAGGTCGTTTATCTACAGAAGTAGCATCTGTGTTAAGAGGAAAACATAAACCTACTTACACACCAAACGTTGACTGCGGAGATTTCGTTATCATTATCAATGCGGATAAGATCGAAATGACAGGAAACAAACTGGACACTAAGAAATACTACAACCACTCTGGTTACGCTGGAGGATTGCGTACACGTACTGCACGTAACATGAAGGAAAACTATACTGTTGAATGGGTTGAAAGATCTGTTTATGGTATGTTGCCTCATACGAAGTTAGGTGACAGAATGCGTAGACATCTGTTCGTTTATACTGGAGCAGAACACCCACACACAGCTCAGCAGCCAGTTGAGTTGAAAATCAAAGGATAGGAGGAATAAGAAATGGCAGCTAAGAAAAATACAGTAACTTACAATGGTACAGGACGCCGTAAAACTTCTGTTGCTCGTGTCTTTATGACTCCGGGTAAAGGTAATATTGTTGTCAATGGAAAAACATTGGAAGAATATTTACCATTAGAAACTTTGCGTATGGTTGTTCGTTCACCATTAGAATTAACAGAAACTTTAGAACAGTTTGATATCAAGATCAACGTTCAGGGTGGAGGATACACAGGTCAGGCTGGCGCTATGCGTCATGGTATCACTCGTGCTTTAATGGAAGCAAGTGCTGATTATCGTCCTGCATTGAAAGCAGCTGGATTTGTTACTCGTGACCCTCGTGCTAAGGAACGTAAGAAATACGGTCTGAAGGCTGCACGTCGTGCACCACAGTTCTCTAAGAGATAGTTATTATTGTTTCTTAAGAGAGCAAAAGAAAATTACAAAAACGAGAAAAAGCCTTTATTTAAGGGCTTTTTTTCATGTTCAGTGATTTTGTGAATTTTCATAAAAAGTGGCAAGAAGTACTATAGAATTTGGAAAAATGGCTCAATTGATGGGAAATAAGCAGCAAATAAGCAACAATTAGGCGTAAAATCTGGCGTAATTTTTGGCGTAAAGTTAGCGCAAAATTTCAATCATTCGCTGTTATTATTTTATCCATGCGATAGAATGATTGTGTAGAAAGTGTAATTAGATAGTCTGGTGTTCAAATATCAACACCTTTTTTAAATCTTGCATTCTAGTTTAGAAGATGACATAATAAACTTAATGAAAGAAAATTAGAATTTGTAAGGTCAAGGAGATGATAGAAGTGAATTTTGATACACAAGTTGAAAGCTTGTTTGCGCAGATAATAAACAAGCATATAAAATATGGAAAGAACTGTTGAATATAAGTGAAAAATGTAATGACTTATATCCATACTTTGATAAGTTTGTTGATATGATGGATGATCATACAAATTCATATATTCGTACAAGAGGATTACGATTAATTGCTTATAATGCAAAATGGGATACTGATAATAAAGTTAATAATATTATTAATCAATGGCTTAAACATATTGAAGATGAAAAACCAATCACAGCAAGACAATGTATTAAAGATGTGGTTATTATAGCAAAATATAAACCAGAACTTATAGATGTTATTCTTGAGGCATTAGTAAAATATGAGAAAATATATGACGATAGTATGCAAAATTTAATTTTTAAAGATAGGCAAAAAGCAATACGTATAATAAGACAATATACTTGGTAAATTAGAATTTGAATTACAACAAATTATGACTTCTTAACAGAGGTTATAGGTTATCAATAAAATCCTCCAAAAGCCTTGAAAACAAAGGATTTATCGCAATGTGTTCGCCTTATCCCTTTATATGATTTCACACAAGTTTACTCATCCCCTGACTGCTTATAAGGGCAAATTCAAGGGCAAGAAAATCTGATAACAAGATATAACAGAGTGTGGCAATCGGAGAACTGTGATATATGTGCGAATATATTATAACGGAGGATTTTTTAATGGACAAGTATATTTATGATGAAAGAAACGGTCTTTGGTATGAGTTGCAGGGAGATTACTATATTCCTTGTCTTACCTTACCAACCGAAGAAGAAAGACCTATCGGCATTTGGGGACAGCAGCACAGACGATATCTGAAAGAGCATAAAAAGGCTGCCTATACAATGCTTCTGACAAACGGTAAGCTGAACAGTTATCTTGCCGATATTGATAAGCAAGCGGAAGAAATGTTTTCTCGGTTGGTGAAACAACTTGCCGAAAGAGAGGGCATGACTGAAGCACTCAAAGCAGAAAATCAAATGCTGTGGATTGGTCGAATGGCGAACATTCGCAACCGAGCTATGGAGATTGTCAATGCTGATTTAATATTTGCATAATACAAATGGGAGACGGTCTATAAATACCGTCTCCCGTTTTATAATCTCGGTCATATATTATAATAGTCCCTGTGCAGAAAATAATTCTGCAATTTCATCAGCAGATTCCACCATTCCCCTCTGAAACCATACATCAATCCAACCATACAGCGTATAGGCAACAAACGCCGTAGTGTAAGCCTGTGTCTTTTCATATTCTGGTTTCGGCCCACAAATACCGATAATCACGTCTTTCAGAAGATAGGTAAGTCCTCTTTCGTTCAAAAGCTGGTAAAAGGAATGGTGCTTTTCAAAATGAACAATCATTGTGTGGATTTGCTTGCTTAGCGGAACACCATCGTTCTTTTTCCATTCGTCTGTCCACTCACGGAAAAGAGTGTCTAAATATGCTTTCAAAATATCTTCTTTTCGCTTGTAATTGCGGTAGAAAGAGGCCCTTCCAACACCCGCTGTATCAACCAATTCGCTGATAGAAATATCTTCTAACGGCTTCTCTGCAAGCAGCGAAAGAAATGCGTCCGTCAAATGTTTTATAACATATGCATTCCGCCCCTCGTTGCTCATCGGTGATACTTTTTTAGCATTTTGTCTCATTTTCAATACACCTCTTGATTACTTAAATATTTGACGATACAATAATAACGACGAAATAAATGTATCATCATTATAATGCGAACAAAAGCGCATGTCAATAGCGAATAAAAATATCAGGAGGAAAGAAAATGTCACTTACGATGAAACGAGCAATCATTATACTGGTTGTCATGGTCATTGCTTTTGTACTCGGAAGACTTGCCGTCCGTGCCGTTATGAACCTACTGCTCGGCGGAACGATGTTCGGAGGTAATTTTCTATGAGAAAGGGTACAAAAAAAGGTATGAAAACAGGAGCGTTTGTTTTTCTGTGTATCGTGGTTTTTATCGTCACATTTGTAACATCCATAGTAATTAAAATAAGCTATAAATCTCCCGAAATGCAACAATATTCAGTGCAATGGAGCGATGAGATTGGAACAGTCCGAACAGACCTTACATACGGAGAGAAACCCGCAAATGAATTCGATTTGTATCTCCCTGTTGATGATAGCAAGGAAAGCTACGGTTTAGTTGTATATCTCCACGCAGGCGGATTTACAAGCGGCGATAAAACGGATGACAAGGAAATATTACAGTGGCTTTGCTCCAAAGGCTATGTTGCAGCCGGAATTAACTATACCTTGCGTGATGACGCTCATCCTGAAGCAAGTGTTCTTTCACAGTCGAACGAAATTAAAGAGAGTATTCCGTTTGTGATAGAGGAAGCAAGAAAGCTCGGATACAATATTGACCGTATGGCTACGGCAGGCGGATCAGCGGGCGGATGCCTTGCTTTGATTTATGCTTACCGTGACGCATCTTCTTCTCCTGTACCTGTAATGATGGCGTTTGAAGGGGTAGGTCCTACATCGTTTTATCCCGAAGATTGGAAATGCTATGGTTTTGACCAAAACGCGGAGGCCGCCGCGGAAATGTTCAGCGTGATGACAGGCAAAGAGGTTACGGCTGAAATGTTCGGCACAGCAGAATATGACGAACTTGTCAAGGATGCTTCAGCACTCCTGTGGGTAAATGAAGATACTGTTCCAACGGTTATGGCATATGGTCAGCACGATAAATTTCAGCCTTATGAAGGCTCTGTTCGTCTTGACAAAGCGTTGACCGAGAATGGAGTTCCCCACGAATATATCGTGCTTCCTCATTCGGGTCACGGTTTGCAGAACGACAACAGGCTGTATGCCGAATATATGGCGAAGGTCGAAGAATACTTGAATAAATATATGAGCGAATAAAGGAGATAGGCGGGGTATGAAGAAATTGCTAAAAGTTTTACTTATCATTTTTTTGGTAATCGTGGTACTTGTCATTGGTTTAGTCATTTTTCTGACCATCGCATCAGGAAAACAAAACGCACCGAAAGAATATTGGAATGCAATAGCCACAGAAGGAACTATTGAAAAGGAATATAACAAATTAGGTAGTTACGAATTTGAATCTAAGGTTTATGATGCTCCAAAAGTGGATTCTCATGATAATAATTTTGTGGTGTATATGCCGAAAGAGGAAGGTACATATCCGCTTGTTGTTATGGTAAATGGTTCAGGAACTCCATGGGATAAGTATAAAGCAGTTTTTGAACATTTTGCAAGTTGGGGCTATGTTGTTGTAGGATGCAATTACGAAATAAGTTGGGACGGAAAACACGCATCTGAAACACTTGACTTTGCACTAAATACAAAAGAAATTGCCGATAAAGTAGATACAAGTAAAGTTGCAGTTTGTGGGCATTCTCAAGGTGGCGAAGGAGCATTTAATGCAGCCTTAGAATACGATAACTCTGATATGTATAAAGCAATATTTCATTAAGTCCAACAAATCAAGAATTAGCATTAGGACTTAAATGGGGATTTAATCTTGATACGGATGATATGTATGCTTACAGATTAGAAAATGTAACAATACCGACAATGATAATTGCAGGGACTGGAAAATTTGACAGTGAAACAGTAACGCCATTGTATAAAATGGAAGATATGTTTGAGCAACTGAATACAGACGTTGTAATGGCAAGGCTAAGTAATAATGTTGACCATGGGGCAGTTTTATATGAGGCAAATGGATATGTAATCGCATGGCTTGATTACTATCTAAAAGGAATTGAAACCAACGGAACGGCATTCTTTGGGAATGAAGCTGAAATCAAGAACAACACAAGGTATCAGGACTTCACTTCGCAGAAAGTTAAATAATGCTGTTTGCGTGGAGAATACTAGTTTTCATTGGAGAGAACGGTGATGAACACGAAAACAGAATGGATACTATGCCCTGTCTGCGGCAACAAAACCCGTGACAGACTGCGGGAAGATACCGTATTAATAAACTATCCCCTCTACTGCCCAAAATACAAACAGGAAACGCACATCAATGCAAAGGGTTTGCAGATAACCGTCATTCAAAAGCAGGAACGCTGACAAGACTATGTATGCCGCCGTGTATGGGTAACACCATAGCGGCGGTTTTTCTTAACATAAGAATGTCTCGCAAAGCGTGGCATTCGTTGTTTTCTATCGGCTGTTTCTGTCAAAGGATTTCTTTCTGCGTTGCTGCTGTTTGCCCTGCTCCTGCAACTGCCTGAGCCTGTTTCTGACGCTCTCTTTTTCGGGCGATTTCTGCGGTCTGCGCTTTTCCTTGACCTGTCGCTCCCACTCGGCAAAACTGCGGTTGTACTGTTCTACAACGGCTTCCGCCTCTCGGTAGGTTGCCATAAACGCCTGCACATCGGGATAACCGTCCTCTTTCAGAATATCGGGCAGCTTGTCAAGCCTTTCGGAGATTTCGGCTTCGGTCTGCTGTATCTGCTCGGTAAGAGCTTTTCGTTCCTTGCCCTTGAAAATCCCTGTTGTCTCTGAAAGCTGTGTTCTCAGCTTGGGCAGAACATTGTCCTGCAAATTTCTAATCCCTCTTGCTTCGTCCTGTACCCGTATCATCAGGTTTTGCATAGTTTGGAACTCCGCCATATCAATATCAAGCGTGGGCTTTGGCGGCATACCGTGTTCACGGATAAGGTTTTGCAGGAAGTCTTTTGCTCGACTTACGATACTGCGGAACAGATTGGGAAGCCAGCCGCTTTTGCGGATAGAACTGCTTACTTTGTCGTGTATCTCGCTCTGCTTGACCTCCAAAATCCTTATACAGTTTCTAATGATGATAATTGGAGAGTTCAAGAAATATTAGCAAAATCATTTGATGAGTTCTGTAAGAAAAAAGGATACGAAAATGCTATTCCAATAATTGATGAATGGTTGAAAAACAGCAACCCTAATACTCGACGGGCTGTTACAGAAGGTTTAAGAATTTGGACAAGCAGACCTTATTTCAAAGAAAACCCTATGGAAGCGATTGAACGATTAGCTGATTTGCGAGAGGACTCCAGCGCATATGTTAGAAAGTCGGTAGGTAACGCTTTAAGGGATATAAGCAAAAAATATCCAGAGCTGATTAAAACCGAACTGGATAGTTGGAAGTTGGAAAGCAAAGAAATCAATCAAGTATATAAATTGGCAAATAAGTTTGTTAAATAACAAATTCCAGTTTGCTTGCTTTCAGGTATTCAATTATAAACACCATTTCAGCATTACTTTTCCTTTATTTGATAGTCATAGATGAAGATGTGTTTAACTGAATGATATAATGACTGGATAGGAGATAATATTCTTTGAATCGAAAACTCTTTGCTTTTTATAAAGCTAATTGAGTGTATTTACATATCACTCAAAATGATTCTTTATATCTCATGCCAGTTCATAGTTTGATGTTATAAAGTTGAAAGATTACATGGAATTTTTAGTTGTCAATATTACTTTAAGTTATTTTAAAACATATATAACATATTTAAGTACTATGATATAAATAAGTTTATATTGAACTTATTTAAGTATTGTTGTGATATATGATAATGAACTACTATAAAGAGATTAGAATTTTTGATTCTAAACTTGGTGATGATAAAGTAAAATTAGCGGGAATATAATATAGGGGAAAAGGTAAATATATTGATGAGATTCTGTTAAATGGATCTAACATCAACGAGCTCTGAAATATTCATGCGAAGATTTATGAATAATAAAGTGGTAAAAGCAATAGATAATGAAAGTATCTTGCAAATGAATTTACAACCAAAAGATATTAAACAAGTTGAAGAAGAATATAAAAAAGATCAGTAAAATATACAAAAAATGAAATGTATTGGGTAGGGTATTTATATAGATATTTTTCATATACGTATGAATTATCATCGATTAGAGTCTATAAAATTGTAAAGCCGAAAGAGTTTAGAGGATTATTTTTACCATATCATATACTTACCCCTGAGCAAGCAATAGAACGTATATTGGAAGCAAAAGGTATGATGTTAAATTTAGAAGATGAGATAAACAGACAGTTTGAAATCTATAAAAGAATAAAAGATAATTCTTATAAGAAATATAGATATAGTCTAGTGTTCAAATAGGAACACTGTTTTGAAATCTTGTATTCTTGTTTATAAGTGTCATAATAGATTTAATTAAAAGAACTGATATGAATTTAGTGTTAAGTATTTCGTTATAAATACACAGAGGATGTAAAAATGAAAAAGAAGATATGGAAAAATCCAAATAATCTTAATGAATTAGAAGTCGATGAAAATTGTTTAATAGACAATAGAACTGGGGAACGATTTGTTGAAGATGAAAACGGAATTATTCAATTTATTCAAAAAGAGGAAATAGAAGGTTCAAATAAAAAGAGCACGGATTTTTATAATAGTTTTGCGCCATTCTATGAGATAGGTCAAAAGATATGGTACAGTTTTTTTGGTGGTGAAGAAAAAGCACGGATGGATTACTTAAACTATCTTGATATTAAAGAAAATACAACGGTATTAGAAGTATCTATTGGGACAGCAGCTAATGTAAAATATCTAACAAGAAATGCAGATTATTACGGAATAGATATATCTATGGGGCAACTTCTTCAAAGTGTAAAAAATAAAAATAAATATAAGCTACCGATTACATTATGTTATGCAAATGCTGAGAGTTTGCCATTTAAGGATAATTCATTTGATGTTGTTTATCATATTGGTGGTATTAACTTATTTAATGATAAACAAAAAGCAATTTATGAAATGGTTAGGGTCGCAAAAAAAGGTGCTAAAATCATGATTTGTGATGAAACAGAGAAAGTTGCACAAAAATATGAAAAACTGCCTTATTTTGGAAAGCCATTCAAAAATAGAAAAAATAGTTCCACCTATTAAACTGTTACCAGAAAATGTTGAAAACATAAAATCAATTGAGATAAGAAAAGGAACGTTATATATTATTACTTGCAATAAAAAATGATTTTAAAACACTAAAACGGTTGTATTCAATAAAGTTGAGAGCTAATTTTTAGTTTATATGATTTTAGGTGTTCAAATAGGAACAGTTTTTAAAATCTTGTATTTAGGTTTATAAACTGTCATAATAGATTTTATAAAAATCAAATTTGGATTTGTGAAGGTGGAAGAATGGTAGAAAATAGACCTAATTTTATAAATATTAATTCATTTGAGGAGTTCAGTAAATACTATTGGTATCGTGAAGAACTCTCACAAATATGTAAATCAATAGGATTGGAGTATAGAGGTACAAAGCAAGAACTTATTTATAGTATTGAGCAGTATTTTAAAGGTAATCTGATAAAAAAATCTTCAAAACAAACTAAGTATGCTCAAGTAGATGTTGTAACTTTGGATACACCATTACTTGAATGTGGATTCTCTTTTAATGCTAAATTTAGAGAGTGTTTTTCGACTTTAACAGGCATTTCACCTTTTAAATTTACCGCAAATATGGCCGCAGCATGGAGAAAAGTGAAAAGTGAAAAAAATATAGCGTTTACAATACAAGATATGCTGAAAATTTATTATGGCGAATTGAACTATGCCCAATATGATAAATCAGTTTGTCAGTGGAATCAATTTTTAAAAGATTTTTGTGCAGATGAAAACAGTGTAAATTATTCTAATAAATTAAAAGTAGCATCTATTCTTTGGAAAGAAGTCAGAAATTCAACAGAAGAAAAGACTTATTCTAAAGAACTTTTAGATATCTATTTTGATAAAATAAAAGAGTACCAGAAATAGTTAAATTCTTATTTAACAAAAAGGATAAGTTATAAGTTGTTTAATCAACCAAAGGTTGATTATTGTATAGTCGACTCATTGTGTATAGAATTAATATCTTCTGTATGATATTTTGGATTAGGAGGTGACAAGAATGAATCAAATTCAAATTGGTAGGTTTATAGCTGATTGTCGGAAAGAATCAAATATGACACAGCGACAGATTGCTGAAAAATTAGGCATAACAAACAGAGCAGTTTCAAAGTGGGAAACCGGTAAAAGTATGCCAGATGCATCACTTATGCTTGAATTATGTGAAGCATTACATATTAGTGTAAATGAATTACTCTGTGGAAAAAGGTTAAATGAGCTTGAGGAAAGAAAAGAATCTGAACAAAATACACTAGCTATGTTTATGGCCAAACATGAATTAGAAAACCTACGTGTTTTAACAGAATTACTTATATTTATAGGAATCATTATTACAATGACATTGACATCTGCTGTGGCTAAGACTACAATACAAAAAATGATAACACTAGCAGTAGGGTGCTTTGTTTGGGGATATGGAATTTATATGAGAATAAGGCTTGGAAAAGCAATAAATAGAATTAACTAGCATTACAATCTATGTGATTTTGGTTGTTTTAAATTTGTATGCAAGTTTATAAGATGTCATAATAGATTTAATGAAAGAATAAATAGAATTTACGGAGGAAACAATATATGTGGATGTGCCCAAGATGCGGCAGAGAATTTAAAAGAACGAATCAAGGTCATTACTGTGGAGAAGCTCCTAAAACAGTATTAGAATATATAGATACGCAACCTATAGAAACACACTCCCACTTAAAGGAGATGATGAATGCAATACAAAACAGTGTCCCTTGTGTAAATGAACGTATATTATGGAGTATGCCATATTATGAAAAAGAAGGAAAATCCATCTCATTTTCTGCTTGTAAAAAGCATATCAGTTTTTATGTAGGAGTTGAAACTATTGAAAATTTTGCATTAGAGTTAAAAGGACTTGTCACTAAGAAAAATGCTATTTATTTTCCTTATGATAAAGCATTACCTACAGAATTGATTGAAAATATTGTAAAATGGTGTTTAGGCTGATTTGATAACTTTTGGTTTGCTAATTTAATATAGAATGTACAAGAAGCGGTTTGCTATATGATCAACCGTTTTTGAAATAATAAGGCATTTACGAGATATCTTAAATATTTTTAATGAAGGTCCATATATTACCGATTATGTCAAAGCAAAGGATTTCATATAGCGACCTTGGTTTTTAAGAGTATAGTACAATTTTATTATCTTTATAGCAACCGTATCCAAAAGCTAGCTATTGGAATTATAATTTAAATGACCCAATTGAAATATCAAAACTTTTCGATAGATTCTATAAGGGTGATAAATCTCGCCATAAAGATTCTACAGGGTTGGGATTGTCTATTGTAAAAGAAATTTGTCTTATCTTGCATTGGGAGATAGAGGCCAGACAAGAAGACGATGATGTAATCATCCAGATTAACACAAATAACAATTCAATTTATTTAGAGGAAAAAGATGTTTAGAAAAGCTTAGCGATATCACATGAAAAAACGTGTTGTTAAAAACATTAAGATTGCAGTTGTTAAATTCGCAGGATGTTGCTGAGATGATCATCATTGCACTTGCATTTTCGTATAAAAGGAATCCTTGAGGCTTACTTGGCTTTAATATGTTAAAATGCATTGCTTGTAGCAATAGGGTGGATTTCTTATAGTGGTATTAGGACATGAGAAAGGAGCCTAGAAATGTTAAATGAAAATATTAAGGCAATTAGAAAAGCGAAGGGGCTTTCACAAGAAGAGCTTGCAATCAAATTGAATGTTGTGCGTCAAACGATATCAAAGTGGGAAAATGGATTATCCGTTCCAGATTCGGATATGCTAATTTCAATTTCGGAAATTTTTGAAACACCAGTTAGTGCATTACTCGGTGAATCGATTATTGAACAAGAGGCTGATGATGTAAAAGCAATAGCAGAAAAACTTGAAGTTATTAATTTACAACTGGCAAAAAGGAAGGAAACAAGGCGGAAGATTTTGCATTGGGTCTTTATCACATTGTGCTTATTATTGGTAGTGATTTTTGTGTTTTTCCTCACATTAAATAGTGCCTATCTAAATTGGGATTACGGTAATCCAGAAACGGCGGTTCAGGGAGTTGGGGTTCATATCTTTGAGTGGTTGTTTATCAGGATCGCACCAGTGGCAGCTGTGATTGCTATTATCGGTGCTATTTTGACACGAAATAGAAAATTACATGGACTATAGAAGAAAAGAATAAGTGGAAATAACAGGTGTTCTTATTTGAACACCTGTTATTTAAAACTAGTTCAATGAATTCTCATGTATTAGCAATATATTGCATTTGTTAGCAAATAAATGGCGGTATGATGCAGTGATTAAAGTTGTTTTGTAAATAAAGTTGCTTCTTGCTTTACAATTAAAAAAAGAATACAGATACTATATAAACTTAAATATATTAAGATATCATAGAAAAAGGTTTTCACGAATCGATCTTATTGATCATAGCGAAAACCTTTGACTATTTGTATAAAAATCATCTTTTTTGCTTGTGAAACATTTCAAGTGTATAGTCGATGGCGATTTCTAAGGGATCTACAAAGCGTTCATCTAATTGCTCACGCTCTTTTAAAATCGATAATTCTGTACAAGCTAAGATCATACGCTCAACCTGCTGTTCTTCCATCTCTTTGATGATGCTGATTAATTTATCCTTATGAATAGGTTTACCGGCTTTAATATCATCATAAATTAAAGACATAACATGTTGTTGATTTTCCTGATTTGGGATGACCCATTCTAACTGTTGTGACTCACAGCTTTTCTGATACAATTGGCTTTTTATTGTACCATCAGTCGCTAATATTCCAACTCTTTTTATGCCTTCTTTTTTTAATCGTTCTGTCGTATGGTCAATCAAATGGTAAATAGGTGCATGACTTACCTTTTGAAATTCATCATAGAAAAAATGCGAAGTGTTACATGGAATCAAAATGAGTTTTACCCCAATCTGATTGAGTAAATGCAGATCTTCCATAAAATAAGGAAGAGGATTATCATTTGTATGATCTAAGATATAGCTCGTGCGATCAGCAATCTCGGCATGATTCAATATCACCATATTTAAATGGTCCTGATCGGTAGGTGCCTTGGTTGCACGTAATATTTTTTCATATAGGTATGCACTCGCTTCTGAGCCGACACCACCGATAATACCTAGTTGATAATTCATGGAGCACCTCCTATCCTGCCCTTAATAGTATCATACATCAAAAAGGGAAACAATATGACAAAATAAGAAAACGTTTAAGAAATTAGAGAGCTTATTTAAAAGTTTTGACTACTAAGGTACGATCCACCTGAATGTGAAAAAGAAAAAAGGGGGAGGTCATTCTTGTGCTCTAATGAATAGGTTACTAGGATGATAATAAAAAAACAGCAAGAATGCTGTTTATGATTAAATCCCACGTTTATTGAAATAGAGCTTATACTTTTTATAAGCCATATGATAAAATCGGCGGATCATGACGGCGCGGAATAAGGAGCGATCTTCTTTATATAAAAGTGTTGTGTCATATTTCTTTTCTTGAATTAATTGCTTTACCTGTGCATAAGAATCCTTGGAAACATACTTCAACAACAATTTCGGTGGTATGTGGAGCCATAGATATGGATTATCGTGATAATGTGTTTCCATTTGCTTATGTTCAATCAAGTCATCAACAAGATATTTTACTAGATTACATCCAGACGCAGTTGTGAAATAGCTGCTGCGACCTTGTCGGATATTGATTTCGAATACTTTGAATTTACCATCACGGACATCATATTTCATATCAAAATTAGAAAATCCAGTGTAGTGCATATCTTCAAGGAATTTCTGATAGCGTGCATATACCTGTTTATTTGCTTGTTGGACGATTGCATTGTAATTGCCAATACCATGTGGTGTATAATCTTCACTGACACAATGTCCAAGGCACATCATTTTTACTTTACCATCGCGATCAGAATAGCTGTTTAAGACATACATTGTACTGTCATCACCTGGAATGAAGTCCTGAATGATCATGCTGCCGGTATAGCCGGCATTGTATACCGCATCTAGGATTTGTCTTAATTCATCCATATTTTCAGCACGGTAGCCCTTTTTCTTTCCTTCAAATTCCAGATCTACATATTCGATAGAATTGCTAGCTTTCGCCGCTACAGGAAAGTCGAATGGTAGAGTGAAGTTATCTTTATTTGCTTTCGTTATAATAAAAGTTTTTGGATAGTCGAGTCCGTATTCTTCACAAATCTGATAGAAATCTTCTTTATTTTCTAATTTTTCTTTCATTTCATTGGAAATGTAATTTGTCACAAAATAGTTATCCAGAACATCGCGGTGATTAACAATCAGTTCGGTATAACGGTCTCCGCAAGCGATGAGCAGTAAGTGCTCATAATATTGATGATAGGTCTTACCTACTTCTTCAATATATTTAACAAAGTTATCATCATGATCAAATTCATGAAAGGTCATTACTTTTACAATGTTACTTTTTTTTGTTTCTAATAAAGGAGCTTTCCCTAAAGAGAGAGATGTAATTCCATATTCTTTATGGAAGGATTTTGCTATTCCATAGGCATTGGCGTCAGTACCTAAGATGACTGGTAGAAACTTGCGGTTGGTGTTTTTTACTAGAATATCCATATTGTAGTTTTACCTCTTTTCTATATTCAATGTAGTTTATCGTCCATGTGATCATATTCGTTGTTATTTTCATACATCTATATATTCACATTGCGTTAATCATTATAGCATATTTTTGGTTAGAGGTTTTAATAAAATCTTAAAGTATGATGAATTCAGGGCATGAGTATGTAATGTTTTTAAAAGATAGGATTAGGAGGGGGAAAAGATGCTATGTGAGTTGTTTAGGATAGGGAGTTATCAATAGTGAGAAAACTTCTTTTTTTAATGAATAAATGTGTAAACGTTTACATAAAAGGTGAGTAAAAAAAGCTTTTTAAAAAGTGAAAAAAATAAAAAATAAGCGTTGACATGAAAGATAAATTGATGTATTATAAACAGGCACTCAACGAGAGTGACGTCCACCAAGCAGTGGATGCTATCGGTCTTTGAAAACTGAACAGGAAACGTCAATTTCAATGAAAAAAGAGAAGTAATTCTCGGATAAACAAATAAGAAAAACGTTAGTAAACGTTTTGAGCTAAATCAAATGGAGAGTTTGATCCTGGCTCAGGATGAAC
>NZ_SMBP01000031.1 GCF_004341945.1 Longicatena caecimuris | reverse complement strand
TTTTCGCACATAAAAACCCGCATAAATACGGGCTCTGATTAACATTTGTTTTTTTGCTCCTAAAGAAACATGGTGCTAACTTCTAAAGACGGGAAGTAAACGTTATCGAGAAGAAAATAAGGGAAAGCAACATTCTACTATAATTTCTACTCATTTTATTATGAATTGTTATATAATGAACTAGAACTTACGAAAGGCTTAGGGGGTTATGATGGAAACTTTATTATTGCAAAAGCTGGCAGAACAGCTGCCACTTGAGACGATGGTTGAACATGATCATGAGGTACGTAGTACTTATTTACAAAAAACATTGCGTTTCTTACATCTTATAAAAAAGGCCGATATTTTAACTGTGGAAGAATATACATATTTATATAAGTTACGTAATAAAATTAATGATATTTGGCGTAATTATTTAAAGGGAAGGATGAATACAGCTTCTTCTCAGATGCAAAATATGTTGCAGTGTTCCTTTCATCATCAAACATATGAGATGATGTTTGATTGTATACAGCAGCTTCCAAATGTATTATATCGAGGAAGAGTATCTTTAATGCCACTGCTTGATTGTCAAGATTTTTATCATATCCCTTTTACAAAACGCTATTTGATTCAGAATCAGCGCTATTCAATCACAGGGATACCTTGTTTATATCTGGCTGGCAGTCTTCCTTGTATGTATAAGGAATTGGGAAAAACCAATATATCCTATGGTGAATTCCGTCCTTTAAAAGCATTTTCTTTATTGGATGTGAGTGTATCCTATCCACAGATGGAAAAAAGAAGATATTCGCATGAACAATTGTTTGCCTTTTTATGTACCATGCCATTAAAATACGCCTTATCCATATGGGCAAAGGATAATGAAAAGCATGCCTTTAAGAGCAATTATGTCATATCACAGTTGTTAACAGCTGCCGTTTATAATAGAAAGACCGATATCAAAGGTATCTGTTATGCATCTGGTAAAGCCAAAGAATTGCCTTATGAACAACGCTTGAATTATGTTTTTTTGCCAACGTTTCAAAATTTGGGACAAGCATATGATGAGGAACTCATGCATAGTTTTCAGATTACAGTTGTAAAGAAGGAAAAACAAAAAGTATAACAGTATGCATTTCTACATAAAAAGAAGTCATCACCTGTGATTTGATCTGGTTTTGACTTCTTTTTCATTTTATATGTGCATATTCTTATAAAATACAATGTTTTTTATCGTGTCTCATATGCATATGCCTGTTGTTTGGCAGCTGCCCTTTTTTCTTCTTCGGCCTGGGCAAAGCGAGCCGTTAAACGCGCATTGCTCAACATTAATTTTAAACGATTTTCCTGATTTACACGTGTCGCGCTTGGGTCGTAATCAACGGCGACGATATTGGCGTTTGGATAGATATTTTTGATTTTACGTGTCATGCCTTTGGCAACGATATGATTTGGCAGACAGCCAAATGGCTGACAACAAACGATATTAGAAACATTACTTTTGATTAAGGCAACCATCTCACTTGTTAACAGCCAGCCTTCTCCCATCTTAGTGCCACGGTTAATGATGCCTTCGCTGCTTTCCATAACTTCTTGAAAGGTATCGGGTTCACGGAAGACACCTTGTTGACGAATGGCTTTGATGGCTTTCATCTGTAAATGCTGAATATAACGACTGGCCATAGCAACAAAGCGATAACTTTTGCGGCTGCGATTATAATATTCATGGTCAATGAGCGTATTTTCCAGGCAATATAAACCAAAATCAAGAACACCGGATACGACTGGTTCACAGCCTTCCTTGATCAAGAAATCTTCTAATTCATTATTACCTAGAGGGGCATATTTCATATAGATTTCTCCGACAATACCTACCTGAATTTTCGGTGTATTCTCACGTTTAATAGCCGCAAAATCCTCTAACATTATTTTATAATTGTGATGAAGCTTCAAAAAGGAAAGGGAATTAAATTGTTCACTGATATTGTTGATCCATTTTTGGACAAGTGCATCACTTGCTCCGGCATGCCGTTCATATGGTTTACATTGATTTTTTATCCACATAAGCATATCTCCATATAGAAAACCATATAATAGTCTTAGTAACATACTGCCTGTCAATTTGAATCCACTATTTTTTTCTAACTTGGAAAAATTAACGGAAATGACAGGGACATGGCCAAAGCCAGCTTGTTTTAGTGCCTTTCGCAGCAAATGGATATAGTTAGAGGCACGGCAGCCACCGCCGGTTTGGGTAATGGCCAAAGCAATGTGATCGGTATCGTAGTTACCTGATTTTAAGGCATCGATCATTTGACCGATGACCAACAATGCCGGATAGCAAGTATCGTTATGCACATTTTTCAATCCTTCATCAATGATTTGTTGTCCTTTGGTCTGTAACAACTCAATCTGATAGCCATTTTGGCGAAAGATGTTTTGTAAAAATTGAAAATGTATCGGCAGCATCATGGGCACAAGGATTTTATGTGTCTTCTTCATTTCTTTGGTAAATTCTACACGGTTCATGAATTTATCCCTCCCTTTCTTCCATTGCCGCCAATAAGGAACGGCAGCGAATCTTCACGGCGCCAAGATTATCAACTTCATCAATCTTGATCTGTGTATATAATTTATTGTGACGACGTAAGATATCTTTTACTTCATCTGCGGTAATCGCATCGATGCCACAGCCAAAGCTGACGAGTTGAATGAGTTCCATATCATTTTGGGTCGTCACAAACTGTGCCGCATTATACATGCGGGCATGGAAGGTCCATTGGTTTAAGACATGGATACTTGGGCGTTGTGATTGTTTTGGAATACTGTCTTCGCTAACGACGACAAATCCCAAATTGCTTAACAAACGATGAATGCCATGATTGATCTGCGGATCGACATGATAAGGACGTCCCGCTAATACGATCGTTTTACGATGATGTGTTTTCGCAAAAGCTAAAGCTCTGGCACCTTCCTGTTGGATCTTTTGTTTAAATTCTTCATAGGCAACATACGCATGAGAAGCAGCTGCCGTGATTTCTTTATAAGTGATATCCATATCCTGTGAGCGGAAGTATTCAAAGATTTTTGTTTCAAAAGTATGACGATCTTCCAAGTAAACATAAGGGTAAAGGAAGGTGATGCCTTCTAAATCCATATTGCCTTCAATGACTTCAGGGTAATAGGCAACTACTGGACAGTTGAAATGGTTATCGCTCATCTGCTCATCTACATTGTAACTCATGCAGGGATAGAAAATCGTATCAATACCTTTATCAATCAAGGATTGAATGTGTCCATGCACTAGCTTTGCCGGATAGCAGATGGTATCGGAGGATATCGTATGCTGTCCTTTCGCATATAAGGCTTTGCTAGAACGATCACTTAAGACCACCTCAAATCCTAAATTGGTGAAGAAGGAATGCCAGAAGGGAAGGTTGTCATACATGTTTAACACAAGCGGAATCCCGATTTTTCCACGAACACCGCTGATTCCTTTGCATTTTAATAGTTCTTCATATTTGAAATCATAAAGATTAGGAAGTTTTTCTTTATTGGCACGACCAATAATCGGACGTTCACACTTATTACCGGCAATATGACGAGTGCCATCCGCAAATGTATTTATGGTCAGATTGCAGTGGTTGGTACATAAACCGCAGTTGCTGGCTTGTGAGGTATGTGTAAAGTTTTCTAGTGCGGTTTTATCGAGTATGGAGGAGGTATTCGCATGTTTTTGTTTCGCGAGTAAGGCAGCTCCATAAGCCCCCATCAGATGGGCAATGCCTGGACGAATGACATGACGGCCTAGTTCTAATTCAAAGCTGCGCAATACGGTATCGTTTAAGAAGGTGCCACCTTGTACAACGATTTCTTTTCCAATCTCTTCGGCACTTTTTGCACGAATAACTTTATACAATGCATTTTTTACGACGCTGATACATAAGCCAGCGGAAATGTCTTCCATGCTGGCACCATTTTTCTGTGCTTGTTTAACACTGGAATTCATGAAAACGGTGCAGCGTGTACCTAAGTCAACTGGATGCTTTCCATGCAATCCCATCCGAGCAAATTCTTTGATTTCATACCCCATACTCTTCGCAAAGGTTTCAATGAAACTGCCGCAGCCACTGCTGCAAGCTTCGTTTAATAAGATATCGTCAATGGAATTGTCTTTAATACGGAAACATTTCATATCCTGACCACCGATGTCGATGATAAAATCAACGTTGGGATTAAAATGCTTCGCTGCCTGATAATGGGCCATGGTTTCCACAACACCGATATCCAAATGGAAGGCATGTTTCATCAATTCTTCACCATAGCCGGTAACGGCAGCATGACTTATGGTAATGCGATCTTCCATCAAGTCATAAATCTGCAATAGTTCTTTTTGAATAACGTCGACCGGGTTGCCTTGGTTATTGGCATAGCTTTCGTACAGAATGTTATCTTCTTCATCGATGAGGACAAGTTTGGTCGTCGTACTTCCAGAATCGATTCCCAACCATGCCTTTCCTTGATACTTATGAATATCTTTTCGATCTACATGGGCATTGGCATGGCGTTGGACAAATTCTTGATAGTCTTGTTCACTGGCAAATAAAGGAGGCAGACCGTCATTTTTGACTTTTTGTTGTGCCATCGTTTTCATCTTATGCAATAGCTCTTCATACGTATAGAGCACTGTCTCATTATCCGCATATACTGCACTTCCTAATGCCACAAAATAAGGTGCTAAAGCGGGGAAGTTTGCCTCATCTTCATTAAGGTGCAAGGTTTCTTTAAAACGCTTTTGTAATCCTTTTAGAAAATGCAGAGGTCCTCCCAGAAATAAAACATTGCCTTCAATGTTTCTGCCTTGTGCCAATCCGGCAATACTTTGATCAACGACTGCTTGAAAGATACTGGCAGCTAAATTGCTTTTTTCAACACCTTGATTGATTAAAGGCTGAACATCACTTTTCGCAAAGACACCACAACGTGAGGCAATTGGGTATAGGGTCGTATATTGCAACGATAGTTGATCCATCGTTTCCAAATCGACATCTAACAAGGAGGCCATTTGATCGATAAACGCTCCGGTACCACCCGCACATGTCGAGTTCATTCGTTCTTCTAAAGCGCCTTTTAGAAAGATAATCTTGGCATCCTCACCACCTAATTCAACGACTACATCCGTAGTTGGATAATATTTCTTGACCGCCTGTGCTGTCGCAAATACCTCTTGGACAAAAGGAAGCTGAGCTCCACTTGCCACCCCTAGACCGGCGCTTCCGGTAATGGCTATGGCAATTTTATGGCCAAGCAATAACGGTTTTAATTCTTCTATCTTCTCAACGCTCATTTCACGTACCCGTGATTTATGGCGTTCATAGCTTTTATAGATGATTTCATCTTGTTCATTTAATAGAACGGCTTTTAATGTAGTAGATCCTACATCAATTCCTAATTTATATGTCATGGAAATCCTCCTTACAAATACATGCGCTCAATCATTTTTAGCAGTACCGGTTCTACGCTATCCATCGTATCAGGCTGCTCATAAAAGATGGCATGAAAACTAATGACGCCAATCATCTCCATCATCAGCATAAAGCGATTCATGGCATCTTTTCGACTTTCTTTTTCCTGATGAAAGCATTGTAAGAAAGCATCCAACTTTTCGATATGGGCTAAGACTTGTTCTCGATGCTTATCACAGTCAAAGATGGAGGTGATGTTTTTTTGGATCATCTTTAAGATCTTTGGATTATGGCGATAAAAGGAAATTAGCTCATTGGCAAATGCATGGCGCCAATCCATCATACCCTGACGGCTTTTCTCATATGATGCATTCATCAAATCATTCAAAGCTTTGCCATGTTTTTCAGTCAGGATCTGGGAGATCAGTTCTTTTTTATCTTTATAATATATGTAAAAGGTGCCTTTTGCGACATTCGCACGCCGCACGATATCGTTGACACTAGTTGCCTCTACGCCTTGTTCGCTGAATAAGGCAACTGCAGCATTTTGAATACGGCTGCGTTTGTTTAACTCTTCCATATATTCACTTCCTTTTTTCATACATGTAACTAGTTTACCCCTTTAGTGACCACCGGTCAATAGATTTGATTTAATTTTTACCTGAGAGTGATATCGGTAAGTTTATGAAAACGTTTTCGCATAAATTTTAATAATTTATGTTTTTTTTCTTTACAACGTAACAATGTTTTGTTAATATATAAGTGTAATAAAACAATGTTACACTAACAGCAGAGAGGTGGCTGATATGTATGAAATGCAACAAGCAAATGTATGCCGAAAATCTATCGATCAAAAAGGTGCATTTGTTAAACGAGCAATATCATCTGGAGTATTACAAAATGACAATGAGAAGAAGGTGAAACGACTATGGAGATTTCAAAAAAAGATTTATTAAAAGAAACCGGTATTTCTTATGGACAGCTATATCGTTGGAAACGCGAAGGTCTGATACCGGAAAGCTGGTTTGTGAAACGTCCTAGTCCCACAGGACAGGAAACCTATTTCCCGAAAGAACGGATATTAAAGCGGATCCGTGCAATTCAGCAGATGAAGGATACATATTCTTTAGAAGAATTAGCGAAGATGCTGACTCCTGAGGTTAGTAATCGCATGTTTACAGAAGAAGATCTGGAAGAATTTAGCGAAATTGATATTGAGGTAGCCGCCCTGTTTATGGATGTAATGGAAAAGGATTGCTTTTCCTTCTATGAGATTTTGGTGATGATGGTCATCAGTGAATGGAATCAGGAATATGCATTTTCCCATAACACGCGGATGGCATTGATTCAATCCAGTGCCCATGCAATAACGCATATCCACTCACATGAATGGCGAATCTTACTTGTGCAGATACAAGAAGATCATTACGTGCTCGCTTTGCAGGAACCTGTAGCATCCACCAATCAGGATGTCTGGTATTGGCTTGATGAGCGTATGAAAATCTTGCAAAGTGTATCGTTACAGGAATTGAGTTCACAAATGAAAGTAAAGTATAAGGAAACGTTTGCGTTTACCTTTGATGAGGAGGTCGTTTCATGAGCAAGCATGCAAAAAATATTATCTGGGGATTGTTGTTGATTGCAGTAGGTGCAGGCTATTTAGGAGAGTTATTTGAACTGTGGAAGTTTACCTTATTTTTCCCCGGCTGGTGGAGCCTGTTTCTGATCTTACCTGCCTGCATCAGTCTGTTAAAATACGGTATTCAATTTATGATGCTGATGGTATTAAGCTTAGGAGTATATTTTCTGGCAGATGCGAATCACTGGATTGATTTTCGTTTAAGCGTGCCCCTAGTGGCAGCAGTTGGCTGTATCTGTGCAGGGTTACATTTATTATTCGCAAGGAGGACAAAATGGTATGAGTATGGATGTAAGGATTGATGGCTTTGGAACAATTACCGAAGGAGAATATGATCGTATCAAAATTGATGGTATGGGAAAGATAAACGGCAATATCAAATGTCATATGATTGATATTGATGGCACTTGCAATGCAGAGGGCAGTATTACGGCGGAGCAAATGGATGTGAATGGAATGCTGAAGGTTGCCAAAGATATCAGAGTGAATAAGTTGGATATCGATGGCATGGTAAAGTCAGAAAATGGCAAAGTCTATGCAGATGATATACGCGTAGATGGCATGTTAAAGAATGATGGAGAAGTGAATGCAGATAAGGTCATTATCAATGGCTGTGCCGTGTTGAATGATCTGTTTGGTGATGAAGTGGTCATTAATTTTGCCAGTGGCATTTTAGGTGTATTTGCCTTTGGCTTTGGCAAGAATTGGGGAAAAATGAATCATGCGAATACGATTGAATGTACAACATTGCGGGCAAGTAATATTCGAGCAAATTCTATTTCCGCAACGGATATTGTTCTACAGGGAGGCTGCGTAGTTGATTATGTGCATTGCAATGGTACATTGCGCTATGATGCAACTTGCCGTATTAAGAAAATCGAAGGCGATTGTATACAAAAAAGTATGTAAACACGTTTCATGCAAAGGAATCCTATCGTTTGGTCAAACAAAGGATTCTTTTCTTTTTTATAGGATGTTTAAAAAAGTCTTTAATCAATATCAAAAATTTTATTTTATCAATAAGCAAGTCGCGGTAAGGATAGAGAAATGAAAGAAGAACGCTTTATCGATGCAAGTTGTTATAAACTACAGTTGATGTGAAAGGATTATTTGATAAAACAGCTGCGATATAGAAGACATCTTTGCTACCTAGGATGTATGTCATATCGCAAGCATGCAGGTACGATTTGGAAAAGTGCTGCATCGAAGCAGGAAACATTCCCATAAAAACCTCTTCTATGCTATAATGCTGATGATAACGAGTGAGGGTTTTATATATGAAAAAAGAAAGTGAAACTTATAAAATATTGATGGTCATTGCGGGAGGCTTTATTTTCGCAGCGGGTGTTAACTTATTCATCGTACCTTTAAATTTATATAGTGGCGGAGTGATCGGTATTGCCCAGATCATGCGAACGATTATGATTCAATATGCGCATATCCCATTGCCTGCCAACTTTGATGTTGCCGGTATCATCAATTTCTTGATGAACTTACCATTATTTATTTTGGCATATCGCAGCATTTCTCGAAAGTTCTTTGTGAAGACGCTTTTCTGTGTCATTGCGCAAACACTTGCTTTTAGTCTTATCTTTATACCGGAAACACCTATCCTAGACGATGTGCTTGCCAGCTGTTTGATAGGGGGCATCATCTGTGGTTTTGGTATTGGTATTGCGCTGCGTAGTGGTGGCAGTGGAGGAGGACTGGATATCTTAGGTGTTTATTTTACGCGAAAATTTGCCAATTTCAGTGTGGGGAAACTATCGATCATAGTCAATGCTTTTGTCTATCTGTTATGTGCTTTCCTTTTTGATGTGCCTACGGCTATCTATTCTATTTTATATATGACCTGCTTTTCTTTAGTGTTGGATCGCACACATTATCAAAATATTAATATGACAGCGATGATTTTTACTAAGAATCAGGAAATTCAAGAAGCCATCATGAAAGAAACAGGAAGAGGTGTAACCTATTGGGATGGTGCCGGAGCTTATACGAAAACACAGACACGCATCCTTGTGACGGTGATTAATAAATACGAAGAACATCAGATTCGCCGCATTGTTGCCTCTTTTGATCCGAATGCCTTTGTGATTTTTAATGAGGGCCCTACAGTGAGCGGTAATTTTGAAAAGCGTTTGTGATCCCCTGTTATAAAGGCAAGTATGATATGGCAAATACAATAGAGGATAAACAATTGTCGACTTTATGGCAAAGCGTCAAATTGCAATGATGAGGTTATTTCGTGTATACTTAAAGGGATATACAAGGGAGTGAGTGATATGAATACAATCGTAGAAGTACGTCATGGAGCAATTTCTTTTAAAGAGACAAAAGCTTTAAAAGATGTCAGTTTCTCAATCAAAGAGGGAGAAATCTTCGGTTTTCTGGGTCCAAGTGGAGCCGGTAAAACAACAACGATCAAGCTGTTAACAAATCAGTTGAAGCCAGATCATGGAACGTTTTTGATCTTAGGGAAACCGGTGGATGAATTGCAGGATGAATTATATCAAAATATCGGTGTCTTATCTGATAATAGTGGTTTATATGAAAAATTAACGGTGTATGAAAATCTAAAGATTTTTGCTGATCTGAAGAAAATTTCAACATCGTATATCGATGAGGTTTTGCAGAAGACAGGATTGTATGAAGCTAAGAAGAAAAAGGTTGAGCATTTGTCAAAAGGGATGAAGCAACGCTTATTATTTTCACGTGCCATTTTGCATAAACCTAAGATCTTATTTTTAGATGAACCTGCCAGTGCTTTAGACCCTGCCAGCAGTGAGGCTGTATATGAGATGATCTTTGAATTAAATCGCCAAGGTACGACGATTTTCTTAACGACTCATAATATGAGTGAGGCCGATTTATTATGTCATCGTGTGGCTTTTTTAAATGAAGGGGAAATCAAAGAAATGGGAAGTCCGGATGAATTAAAATTAAAATATGCCAAAAATGAAGTTGTCATTTTGGATGATAAAGGCAATAAATACCATACGACAAAAGATACAGCAAGTCTGATGAAAACATTGGCAACAATACAAGGCAATATTTTGCGTATAAATTCGGTAGAGCCTGATCTGAAAACAATTTTTCTTGATGTGACAGGGAGGGAATTATAATGAAACTGCGAATGCATACATTAGCTGTGCTTATCAAAAAAGACTTTCGTTTAATGTTTACGAATAAGAATATGCTGATCATGATCTTATTACCGATTGGCTTTGCTGTGTTATATCAGACCATATTTGGGGATGTTAAAGAAGCAGGCATGCCGCGTAACTTTGTTTTAACTTTATGTGAATTATTGAATCTTTCCGCTATTCCTCTTACCGGCTTGGCAATGATGGTAGCAGAAGAAAAAGAAAAAAATACCTTGCGTGTCTTGATGCTGAGTGATGTATCAGCGCTTGAATATATTTTTAGCAAGATTATTTCCGTACTTGTCTTAATGGAACTCATCACAATCGTGATCTTCTTTATCACGGCAACGCAGCTTTCTTATTTGCCGATGTTTCTTCTGGTAACGACAGTGACTTCCATTTCCATGCTGTTGTTTGGTTCGGTGGTCGGATTGCTGTCGAAGGATCAGATGTCTACCAGTACCTTATCAACACCATTGATGATTCTGTTTTTGATACCACCGATGTTTCAGAATATGAATGAAGTGATTGATAAGATTGCCAGTATCGTACCGACAACCAGAATGATGGCAATTATTAATGATGCAATGAATGGTATGAGCATCTTAAGTCAGGAACATTTGCTGGATTTTGGAATTATTCTTGTCTGGATTCTCTTAGGTGTTGTGACATTTGCCATGATGTATCGTCGAAAAGGATTTGATAATTAACGAAAGCGAACTTCTAATAATTAGAAGTTTTTTTTTATTTCTTTATAATTATTATCTTTTTATTAAATAAATCTAAAATCTGCGATTACGCCAAAAAGATAGTCTATAATGAAAACGGATACATGAATAGGATGAGGTCAAGAAACTCATCGATGAGGGAAGCCTATGAAAAAGAAAATGATGCAGTTCATGCTATGTTTCGGACTGGTCTTAATGAGTGCGTGCAGCTCGAAAGAAAAGGAATTTATATTTGGTATGTGGCAAATGATGAGGTATGGATTCCCCATGAGCAAGAGCCATACACATCCATCAAGGATGCACGCATTGATGCGGTGAATGCATATTTAAAAGAGTTGAAAAAACCTTATTAGGTAGATGTACGTGTATATCCAGTACAATTTGACAATTTGAAAAATCAGCAAAAGGTATTCGAAGAAGTGAAAAAACATGATGCGCATGCAGATATACTGGATTATCAAAGCTATTGGCATGATGCATTTATCTGTTTAGATACCTACATGGATACACCATTAGGAAAACAAGTACGTAAAGAAATTCCTGAGCATACGTATACAGCAAATTTGTTTCAAGGGAAAGCTTATAAAGTAGTAAGTCCTAAATATCCTATTCAACAAAGTTATATTTTAATTGAGAAGCAATACTACCAAAACCACAAACAAGAAATCGATGCGGTACGTGGAGATACAATGAAATTACTGGCCTATTGGAATACCCATTACAAGCAGAAGGATGACTACTTGTTGACGGACGATTTTTCAAGCAGGATTGAAGATTTCATGTTTGAAAAGTATCAGAAAATACCGAATACACCTTTCTATGTGCGTCGTTTGGATAAAAAAGTTATCAATCCTTATGAAGAACCGGCATTCTTAAAGTTATATAATTTATTAAGTGAAATGAGCATGAAAGGCTATAGCGGAAAACATATGGATGAGGGGAAACGGGAGGATCTTATTAGCAAAGATGCCATCTTATTTAAATATCATACCTCTTATAAACCAAAAGAGATGATTATGTATGCACCGCAGCGTATGAATGATACCTATGTGGAATTAGCTGGAGAATTAAAAATTCCTTATGTAACACATGGATTTGGCATATTGAAGGATAGCAAGCATAAGGATGAAGCATTTGATTTACTGGCATCCATACAAACAGATGCCACATTATCGAATTTACTCATTTATGGAGATAAACCGCAAATGAAGGATGGAAAAGTGCAAGATGGTGATCTTCATGCCACTTCTGATTATTTTGGAACAATGGGAAATAATTTGCTTGCCTACCCATCGGTCAATGAGAATGCTAAGAAAAAAGAACTGGTATTTGCTTTGGATAAAGAAGCAACCATGAAGCAATTTGTGATTACCAACGTTATGCTAGATGACATGCTTACAAAAATTGATGAATTCAATAAGATCATTAACGAAGCTAATATTTTTGTTTATATGGATGATTATTTTGACAATTATCAGTTAACGTCTACAAAGGAAGTAATGCAAAGAGTGGATAAGCTTAAGAAACAGTTACAAGATGCAAAAGCGGCAAAGGTCATAGCGCAACTGCAACAACAACTAGAGCACGAGGGATAACATATGAAATTAGAAGTTCGCAATTGTGGAAAGCAATATGGAGAACAATGGGCATTACAAGATGTTAACTTTACGTTAACACATGGCATTTATGCGTTATTAGGGCCAAACGGTTCAGGGAAATCAACCTTGATGAATATCTTGTGCACATTGTTAGAGAAGACTACAGGAACCCTGCTTTGGGAAGATAAAGAAATCAGCACATGTGAAAATGCATATTTACAGCAATTGGGCTATATGCCGCAAACACCTTGTATGTATGAGGACTTTACACTTTTTAATTTTTTGAGTTATATGGGAGTTATGCGGGGAATGCCGAAATCATTCCTTCATCAGCGTATTGAGGAAGTAACCAAGAAAGTAGAGCTAACGGATGCTTTGGATAAAAAGATACGAGCGTATTCCGGAGGAATGAAGCAAAGAGCGATGCTTTGTGCAGCCTTGTTGCATGATCCTAAGATTTTAATATTAGACGAGCCAACGGCAGAGTTAGATCCATTGAAACGTATTTTAGTACAGAAACTGTTGATGGAAGTAAGTAAAGATAAGATGATTCTCATAGCTACCCATGTGGTAAGTGATGTAGAATTCATTGCGGATCAGTTTCTCATTTTGAAAAAGGGTGTTCTGATTGAACAGGGATCACGGTTAGCACTAGTTAAACTGCTCGATGGTAAAGTAAAAGAAGTGAAAACGACAATGGAGGAATATCAATCCTTTAAGCAGCAATATGCCATCAGTTCCATACGTTATGAGCATGAACAGCTCATCGCAAGAGTGTTAGATCTCGATGACACATTAGAAGGTGAAGTTGTAACAGCGAATATCAATGATGTTTATCTTCATTTATTTGGTGAAAAATATGCTGTACTTTGAGTTAAAGAAAATCTTTACAAATCGGCGCATTTTGATTTGTATGGTCGTCTTGTTGATCGGCGTTCATTTGTTTAGTGGCTATCAGTCATTACAACAAGAATGGACAGCCAGCGAATATAAACAGCTGCATGAGCGCTTGGATCAACTGCCAACACAAGATCGCATGGCTTTTCTAAAGGAATCCTTTGATAAAAGTGAATATCATTTGCGTGTAAATGATACGCAGGCAGATGTATCCTATTACACAGATACTTATGGACTTGCCTGGATGGAAGCTATCCAAAAGCAAAAAAACGAAGTTTTCTTCTCTCGCCAAGTGCTAAAACAGGTTGAAAAAGAGGAACAAAACCGTATTGGTTATGATCGCTTTCGCAAAGGCATCAAAAAACAATATGCGTTGAATCATAAAGTTTCCATTTTTCAGAAGAAAGAGGATCCTTTTGTTGGACAACGTGCGGTTAAGACCATGGATGCTTATGAAACGTTAAACATTACGATGCCTGCCTCAATCAAAGGAAGCTATGGCATTGAACAGTTGCTTTCGCAATCGTATTTGGACATTGCCTTATTGCTCTTCTTGGTATTTCTGTTTTATGAATATGTTGTTCGTGAAGAAGAGCACCAACAGCTATCTTATATGCAGCTGACAAAGCATGGCCGATTGGCATACTATATGATAAAGATCGTAGCCCTTTGGTTCACCTGTTCATTCTTTATCTTCTTAACATCGTTTACCTTATGGATACAAGAAAGTCTGTTATATGGTTTTGTTGATCTTTCTGCTTGCATACAAAGTATTCCTTTCTGCATGCGCATCACAAAAGCTTACTCCATTCTGTAATTTTTACTACTTACTTTGGCGTTCAAAAGCTTTGTCTGTCTTCTGTTTATCATCATGTTTTATGGTATGTACTTTATGGTACGCAATGATCTGCTTGCCATTGCCATTATGCTTGGAATCGGAGGTATCGGCTGGGGACTTTCCGCTATCTTTGCGGATTCTGCGCAATGGTTTGTCAGTTTACATCCCATGCAGCTATTGCATGTACAGGATGCATGGATACAGGTGCAATATCTACGCGTTTTTGATCAAGCGCTATATTATAACTGGATCTATGTAGGAATCGCATGTTTCAGCGTGTTGTTTGGTTATCTAGGTTATCGCGGATATCGTAAAAAGGGTATTCATGAAAAACATGTTTGGAAATTTTATAAGCAAAAACACAACATTAATCCATTATGGGTATATGAATCCAAAAAACTTTGGTTGTAAGATGGAGGCTTGCTAATCGTTGGAATTAGTCTTTTTCTGATGATGATGCTTTTCCCTACATCAGATACTTTTTCAACATTGGAAGATGCGCAATATAATTATTACATTGATAAATTAGGAAATGAAGTTACTCCTACCTTATTGAAAAAAATGGATAAAGAAGAAAAGCGCTTGGCATCCTTGCGTAAAAGTTTCAGCTAGAAACGGATGTGCAGAAAAAAGAAGAAATCTTCAACGCTTTGCGTATTGAAGAGGGGTTTCGTTACTATAAAGAAAAAGTTGAACAGCTCCAGATGGAACCGGTAAAGCATAAATTAATAAAAGAAAATGAAATACGCTTTTTGTTTGATAACCATGAATTTTTCAAAACTTTACTATTTTTGTACATGACGATGCTGATCTTGCTAGCTATGAAAAGCTATGAATGTGAGGAGCAATATCAATTTAAAAAGATGCAGCAATTATGCGGCTATCATTATAAAACCATCCATCGCAAGAAAATGTTTAGTGTACTTGCCGGCTGCCTGTTTGTATATGGAATGGTCATCTTACGTATCGCTTATCAGCAGCATTGGTTGTTTCCGCACATGGATATGGGTACCTTGTTCTGCGATATACCACAATACTATGCATCCCATCTATCTTTTCCATTGAACATCTTGCTTATCCTTCAAATCTTGTGGCAATTGGTGGTTTTGCTATGCTTGCTATACTTGCTGCTATATCTCTTTAAGAAAACACAGCATAACAAAGCATTGGCAGCATGTTTGCTCTGTGTGCTTGCATTACCGTGTCTATTTGTGAAAACCATGTTTCAAAGCTTTGCTTGGATGTATGTTCTATTCTTTCCATGGATGCATCCATGGTATGCACTAGGTGTTGTGCTTTGTTTCATAGGATGTTTGCTAGTTATGAAAAGGAGAAAAAAACCATGCTAAAAAAATTATTACTAGGTATTGTCAGTGTTTGTGTAGTATGTGCATGCAGTTCACATGATGATGTTTCATCAGGAACCAAAGCAGCGGTTTTTGCTTTTCTGGGTGTTGGAGAAGAGGGTATCTATCATAATGTGCGAACAACTCAATATCAAAGCGTATACTTCTATGATTTTAAAAATGATGTAGATGTGCCATTATGCAGCAAGGTTAACTGCAATCACGATAATGCGGATTGTGATGCCTTTAAACTATCCTATTACAAAGATAAGGAAATCGCTCTTAGCTGTGATCCTATTCCTTTTGGTGATACCTTATATCTGATATATGAGGAACCAAGCTTCGGAATTGCGTATCTTTGCAGCAGTAAATTGGATGGCAGTGAACGAAAAGAAGTGCTGAAGTTCGCAAAAAATTCCATAATTGAGAGTGCCATGTTTTTTCAAGATTCTTTCTATTATACCTTAAATACATTTGAAGTGGATGAGAAAGGCAATCAGTTGCAGTATGCGTATAATTACAGCAGTTATGTTTTCAATCTTAAAGATGGAAGCAGTTAAAAAATACCCGGGAAAAAAGCGATTGCCAATCGCTTTATGGGTACTTTACAAGATAAAGCGGCGATTATGCGAATAGATGGGAAGCAGAAAAACAGCGTGGGCGCACTTTATACTTTGGAGAAAGATAACAAATTGAAATTGATAGAAGATACGTATAAATAAAAAAATTCCTTTTTAGTAGAGGATCATTATTACGATTTTGATACTAAAACATCTACAATTTATACCATAGATCCTGTAACACATAAAGCAGACAAGCTCATGCAAGTGAAGCTGCCTAAGGGATATCAAGTAGGCAGTGTAAATACCACCAGCTTTGCTATGATGGAAATTCGGTTGATCAAGGATAAGCGCTACACAGGAAGTCTTTGGATCGATTTAGACGAAAAAACAGTAGTAGAAACGAAGAAGCCTTTCTATGTTAAGGCAGATCAAGGCTATTTTGTTCAAAATGAGGATCAGACATTAACGCGTATCAAGAAATAAATGAATCTTCAGAAAAGCGCATACATATGTGATAACAAAAGAAGATTGCCAATGCTTTTGATTTCTTATCAAATAGCAGGCAATCTTCTTTTAACTTTTGCTTCAATGTTTATTTTTCATACATACGATACTGATTCTTACCGTTTTCTTTTGCTTCATATAACGCTTTATCCGCATTGTGATACAGCGAATCGAAGTTATCCAGATTGTGTATTGTCACAGCTACTCCAATGCTAGTGGATATTGCGTAATGGCATAAGCCTTGGCGTTTGGCGCTATGATAGATGTTTACAAGGGCTTCTGCTTTGGCTTGTGCTTCTTGTTTGGAGGCAACTGCTTGTAAAGCGACGAATTCATCACCGCCGATACGGCCGATAATCGCATCATTTGTGAATTGATTTTTTAAGATATTAGCGAAAGTAACGATGACTTCATCCCCTGCGGCATGCCCATAGGCATCATTGATATCTTTGAAATTATCAATATCTAAGATATAGAAAGCATAATATTGGTTATTGTTTTCCATTAGCTTCTGTTGGATATAAGAACGTGTAGCAGCTTTGTTATAAAGGGAAGTTAAAGAATCACTTTCCATCTTTTTCTTCATGAAGAGCTCTTTGCGTTTTTCTTCATCAATGTTTTGGCGATAGACAAACATACGAATGGATTGGTCATCATCCCAATAGAAGATTTTAACGGTTATACGCATCCAATAGTAATTGTTATCATCCTCGTTATTGATCATAAAATCATATTGCGTAGACGTAATACCTTCTTCAAATAGCTGTAAGATATGTGCAGGATCAAAGATTGCCAAATAGCCTGCCCTAAATTCTTGTTTGATTTGTTTTTCAGCAATGAGCTTTAACGATTCATCATAAGGCGTCTTTCGCGGAATGCCTTGGCTATAAAAATAGTCTTCGGTTGCTTCACTGGCAGCGCAGTTATGGGTCACATCAATTTCATAAATGTTTTCATATATCTGTTCGGTTTGCTGCTGGAAGATGGATTGATGTTTCATTTCGGTTTCTAGAGTTAAATGAATCAACTTATTGTTATATTTGCGTACGATATAAGTAATAACACCTAAGACAAGAATAATAACGATCAAGATGATGGCAAAGCCAATACCTAACTGCTGATGCATGGAATGCTCTAATTGTGCCGTATCTCGATCTATCAACAATTGCCATTGGATCGTATTCAAAGGTTGCCGGATGAGATAACCGCTATAAGGTTTTTCACTATACCAGAAAGAAATACTCTTTTCCTCTTCTTTCATTAATTTTGGTAAGAGATTTTCGTAACGTTTATTCTGTGCTAACTTTTGCTTTTGATAGCCGGAAATATTTGTAGAAAGTTGAATGGTGCCATCAGCATCAATCAAAAAAGCTTTCACATTAAATTTTTTCTCATATTGTTTCAACATCTCTTGCAGATGTTCGATGCGAAAACCAACGCCAACAACGCCAATCGTATGCTTATTGTCATCTTTTAGCTTACAATTGATAAAGACAGTAATTTCATTCTTCTTCGCTTCATCATTATCAATATTAATGCTGTAATCATCTTTGCTGTTTAGAAATTCATAATACCAGGTGTTTTCCGGATTATCTTTGGTAAGGGTACGATCAATACCATTAAAGTGATAATAGCGTTTTGTTTTGGTAGATACTAAAAAGACGGAATCAAAATCATATTTCACTTTATAGGCATGCAGATAATCTGTGATTGCTTTTACAAAGCTGGCATCATCTGTAAGCGTATTTTCATTTTTCATATGCTGTATTAAAAAGGTATCATTGGCCATGGTTAAGGAGATATTAATAGGTTTTGTAAACAGTGAATCTATTTTGTGATAGATGCTTTCACTACTTAGATCCGAAATATGTTCAATATCCTTTTTTAGCATGGTATGATTACTGTTATAGCTGACAAAGGAAGTAATCAAGTAACCGATGATAATGATAATACAGATAAATATATTTGTTTTGACAAGTATATGTTTTTTCATAAGTGCCCTCTTAACTCTTTTTCATTATTATACGCTCATTTTCTTTTCATTTTAAAAAATATCGCAATCTTTTTGATTTTATTTAACAGAATTATCTTATGAGAAAACATTATCCTTTCTTTCAATGCGTACTTATATTATAATAAAGCTTGGTTAGAGAGGATGGATTCTATGCCTGATTTTATTGTAACACCTTTTACATTCGAGGATTTAGCAAAAGTTAAAGCGCATGGTGCAGATAGTGTCCTAATTGGTACACCATTTTTTTCTGTTCGCTGCGTGCATGCTTTTCCGGTGGAGGAATTACATGCAATTAAGAAAGAATGTGAACGACTTTCCTTACGCATGTATGTGGCAGTAAATCGTTTTTTTGTGGAAGAAGAATTAGCGGCTTTACGTGAGCATTTACATTTGTTGAAGGAAATAGATGTGGATGGTATTTATTATGGTGACGAGTGCGTATTGCTAGAGGCAGAACATTTCGGCTTAAAGCAAAAGCTCATTTACAATCCGGATACGTTGATCACAAATCACAGCGATGTGCAGTATTATTTAGATGAAGGTATTCAAATGGTCACCATATCTAAGGAAATCACCTTACAGGAAATGTGTGAAATAGGTCGACTTACAGATGGTGAATGCGAGGTTATTCTCCATGGTCGTTTGAATATGATGCATAGTAAACGTAACTTATTAAGCAGTTATATGTCTTTTATAGGGAAAAATGAGCAAGTGCGGGATAATTATGACTTATATCTGATGGAAGAAAATCGTGATGAGCATATGCCCATTGTGGAAGATGAAACAGGAACACATGTGTTTACCGGTTTTACGCTTGCCAGCTTTGAAGAAATACAGGAGTTGTTACAGAGCGGGATTCGCCATTTCCGCATTGATGGTATGTTTCATGATATCGCTTATGTGTTAGAAGCTTTGGATCTTTATCATGCCATTCTGAATAAGGAAAAGGATGCAAAAGAGGTTTTTGCTGCTTATGCAAAGAAGTATGAGAAGGATCATGTGACACACGGTTTTTATTATACCAAGACGAGTAAGGTCAAAGAGGGCTAAAAACGGCATAAAGAAAGACGATATAGGGCATCTTAATTCATGATTTATTAAGATGCTTTTTTTGTGTGTTTTGACATGTAAACAGTCATTTTTTACATTCAGTTTTATGTTTATTGAGTGATTCTGGAATAATAAAGTAACGATAGAGGAAGGCATGAAATGTTTGCCACGTGAGTTATTTGCCTCTTTTGATACTTTAGAATCCATCACCTTACCTGATTCGATTACCGAATGGTGGAAGTGCCATCATAACGGCCAAAGCAAGCAATGGCATGGTGTATAAATGTAACGTATATGTTTGATATAAGATTACGTATTATCTCAATGGTGGGAAAAATAATAGTAAAAATCCAAGTGTTTATTATAATCAGAACATTACGCTGAAAAATCCGACAAAAAATGGTTATAGCTTTGTGGGATGGTATCGTGATGCAGCTTGTCGTAAGAAATATCCGAAAGTCACCACAAAATCGAAAGGTAATATTAAACGCTATGCGAAATGGGCGGAAATAAGCGTTGGGAAAGCAAGCACGCCAAGTTTAACCAATCTAAAAGGGAAAAAGATGCAGGTCAAACTGTGTAAAGTAGCTCAGGCAAGTGGCTATCAAATTACGTATACAACCGATAAACGCTTTAAATCTAATGTAAAAAGTATGTATACGAGTGCTTTAACGAAAACGCTGACAGGTTTAAAAACGAAAAAGACCTATTATGTAAAGGTCAGAGCTTATAAATATGATTCTACGAAAGCAAAAGTGTATGGCAGCTATAGCAGTGTAAAAGCAATCAGTATAAAAAAGTAAAAGTATCAACATAAGAAAACAGAAAAGAAAATGATGTATACGCGATTATCACTTTCTTTTCTATGGTTTTGCTCAAACCGAAGAAAAAATGGGGAATCTACTTTCATGTACGTCATCTTTATATTATAATGGTAGAGCTTAAATGTAGTATGTAAGGAGGAATCCCTATGAAGAAAATAGAACTGCTCGCACCAGCCGGTGATTTAGAGCGTTTAAAAATAGCAGTCTTATATGGCGCAGATGCCGTTTACTTAGGTGGGAAGCAGTTTTCTTTGCGTTCGCGTGCCAGTAATTTTGATCTTGCGGATATCGCAGAGGGTGTAAAATTTGCCCAGGCTCATGGTGCCCATGTACATGTGACGGTGAATATGCTGCCCCATGAAGAGGATATGGAAGGTTTAAAGGAATACCTCATGGAATTAGAACGTATTGGTGTCACTGCGATCATTGCCGCATCACCTACCATCATGATGTGTGCCAAGCAATATGCACCAAAACTGGAAGTACATGTATCAACACAACATTCCTCCACCAACGCCAGTGCAGCCAATTACTGGAAACGCAAAGGAATGGATCGTGTGGTATTAGCACGTGAATTGACGTTAAAGGAAATTCAAGAAACAGCTAAACATGCACAAGTGCCACTAGAAGTGTTCATACATGGCGGCATGTGTATTTCGTACTCCGGGCGATGTGTGTTAAGCAACAATATGACAGGCAGAGACGCCAATCGCGGTGGCTGTGCCCAAAGCTGTCGCTGGAAATATCGCTTATATGAAAAAGAGCGCCCACTGCATGATGAGCAGGATTTGTTTTCGATGTCCAGCAAGGATTTGATGGCAGCTCGTTTTATTCCGGATCTCATACAGGCAGGAATTGCTAGCTTGAAAATAGAAGGACGTATGAAGAGTGCTTATTATATTGCGACGTTGATTAAAACCTATCGTCTATTAATCGATGAAGTATATGAAAAGGGAAACTTAAGCGAAGAACGTCTGTTGTGGTATTATCAGGAATTAGCAAAAGCAGAAAACCGCCCAACTGCGATAGGCTTTTATGAAGGACAACCTTTACCGCAAGCACAACTCTATGGGGTCAATGGAGCCGGTGTCACACAGGAATTCATTGCGTATGTCTTGGCTTATGATGCCGATACCCAAATTGCGACCTTGGAAGTAAGAAATAATTTTAAGCCTTTTATCGAAGCCGAAGTATTCGGTCCCCACATTACCACTACTCGCTTTACGTTTGCAGAGCTGTATGATAAAGATGGAAAGGCAATGGAAGTGGCAAAAACACCCATGCAAATTATTACAGCAAAGGTGCCTTGCGTAATGGAAAAAGATGCGATGATACGAAAAGTGATGAAAAAGGATCGCAGTGCCATATATTAAGCAATCAAGATCAGTTTCTTACCTAAAGAAGCTGATTTTTTTAGTTATTTAATGACTGGATAAAATAAACGCCTATTCCTAACATAAGACCTGTCTTTAGAAGTTAAAAGTAAAAAAATGGTGTAAACTCGAAATTATAGCTAACGAGTATGCATCATTTTTATTTGTTTATTGGTAAGATAA
>NZ_SMBP01000030.1 GCF_004341945.1 Longicatena caecimuris | reverse complement strand
AACATAAATAAGCATATTGGTAAGCCGTATGCCTTAGTAGGGCACGTACGGTTTGATAAGGGGCGGTAGTTTAATGACTATCGCCTACTTTCTTTTTGCGAGTTTTTTGCCAGTGAATTGCAAGTTTTCTGCACATCTTTCCATGTTACAATGATAATGTCAAAAAGTGTTCAGACTGAGTCATAAAGATTTTATAAGAATTTTATTATGGAAATTATATTATAGAAAAGTAAGGAAATATGATATAGTGATGGTATAGGAGGGGGAATATGAAAAAGTTGAGATATCTTTTCATTTTATGTGTGTTCTGTATTGGCTGTACACCAGAGCTTGATGTAACGATAAATGACAACATCGTTATTGAGTATGGTCATGCGATTCATAAGAATGTTTTGATTGATGCTAAGAAATCGAACAAGAATGTGAGCGTTTCTAAGATTGAGGGTCTAGATATTAATAAAATAGGACGACAAGAAGTGAAAGTTACATTTACAGATGGAAGCAGAACTCTTGAAAAACAAATGGTGATAGATGTTGAGGATACCGCATATCCAATCATAAAGTTTAAGAAAAAAGTTGTTACTCTAAATACAGACGAGAAATACGATGTTAGAAATAATATTAAAACTGTAAAAGATCCTGTAGATGGTGATTTAGCATATAGTGATAAGAAAACTGAAAAGAATGGTTATTATATAGATAGCGGCAAACTGAACACAAAAAAAGCAGGAACCTATGAAGTGATGGTATTTGCAAAAGATGTAAATGGTAATGAAGCAAAAGCAAGCTTCAAAGTTGTGGTTAAGAAAAAGAAAGTTGTGAAACCTGTAAGTGAACCTACAAATAATGGAGTTAGCAATTCTAATACACCGAATGTTTCGGGACAGTCAAACAACAATACCAATACTTCAAATAACACGAATAAAGGTAATGCGTCAAATAGCACTAATAAGGTACCTGCCAAGAATGATACGTCTTCTTCAGGAAATAAAACGAATAAGCCACCATCTGGTAATAAGAAAGATGATGGGAAATTATGTCCATTGGCATATTATGATCCATATCAGCCTTGTGATGCTATCATAGGTCCAAAAGGTGGTTATGGAGTTTATCCAACAATGGAAGCTGCATTAAACGATGGTTATAGATTATGGGAAATAGAAAATACACCTTATTATAATCGAGGATTTACAGTAGGTACATTATTTAATAATTTAAATCGACCAAAAGCTTATACAATATTTTGGAATTAAAAGCACTAAACTTGAGAGCACTAGCTCTCTTTTTTCTATGTACTAAGGAGGGAATATAAGATTATGTATTATTTTAGGATGAAACCACCATAGCCCAGCATTGCTGGGCTTTTTGAATGAAAGAAGGTTAAGAGATAAGCAATAAAGGAGGAAATGTGAAATGAGCTTATTAGATAAACTAAAAAAATTACCAAAATTAACTTTGGCAGGAACGATATGTTTGACCTCACTACTAAATAATAGTGTTCTTATTCATGCATCGGGCAATACATCGTTAAAGTATATGGATGGCTGGAGCATGTCTGGTGAAGAGTATGGTCAAGGTGCCATGTTATATCGTGATGGAGAACATGTATACTGTATCGAACCAGGGGTAGGATATCCAGAAGGTGCATCGTATAGTCCACATGATATAAACAATGCATTATCTCCATCTATGCAGAAAACATTATCCCATATCTCTTACTATGGTTATGGCTATAGTGGTAGAACAGATAAAAAATGGGCAGCAGCAACACAGAATTTGATTTGGGAAAAGGTATTAGGCTATCGTCGTGACTATATTCAGGTCAGTAGTGAGAATATGACTTCTCTTGAAAATCAGATTATGAAAGATGTGAATGATTATAATACAAAACCATCTTTCGATAGTAATTCATACACGCTTGATATTGGAGAATCTATTACATTAACAGACTCTAATGATGTGCTGAGTAAATTTAATGTAAAATCAAATGATGGATTAAGTGTAACTAAGAGTGGCAACAAATTAACTATTACTGCAGCTGCTTCTGCTAATGATAATGCTAAAGTGGTTTTATATAATGTTCCAGATTCTGCACAAGGTGATTCCATCATGTATTGGGATGGAACTTCAGGTCATCAGAAAACTGCTGTATTCAAAGTCAGTGATCCAGTACGTTCATCAATTTCAGTAAAGGTGAATAAATATGGTTCCCTTAAGCTTGCTAAAATAGATGAAGATGGGAATAAAGTAGCAGGTACTAGTTTCAAGGTATCTAAAAATGAAGATATGAGTTCCCCTATTGGTACTTATACAACCGGAGAAGACGGAACAGTTACTGCTAATGAATTGCTTCCAGGAAAATACTACATTCAAGAAACAAAAGTTCCTAATCATCTGATATTAGATAATTCGATCCATTCAGTTACTGTTGAAGCTAATAAAACAGCTACTTATACAGCTACAAACAAATGGAAACAAGGCAAATTAAAATTACGGAAATTTGATAGTAAGAATGGAAAACAAATCGAAGGTGCTACTTACGGTATCTATAATGAACAAAACCAAGAATTACAGCGTTTAGTTACCAGAGCTACAGGATATGCAGAATCTGGCTATCTACGCTTTGGTAATTATTATGTGAAAGAGATTGCTTCTCCTGAAGGATATGTCTTAAATTCAACAAAATATCCTGTGACGGTTTCAGAAAATGAAGAAGTTATCACCATTAATGCAGAAGATAAACCAATTGAAGGCTATATCGAAATTAAGAAGAAAGATAGCTTGAATGGTGCATCTATCGGTGGAGCAATCTATGGCATTTATGATGCTGACGGAAAAGAAGTGCAACAATTAACGACAAAAGCTGGTACTTATGTAAGATCTAAAGCATTAACTTATGGAAGTTATACCATAAAAGAAATCGTAGCTCCAGAAGGATATGTATTGAGTACACGTACTTATAATGCCACAATCAAAACTGAAGATCAAAATAGCCAAGTCACAGTTGAAGATAAGCCGATTGAAGGATATATTCAGGTAGTGAAGAAAGATAGTAAGTCAGGTAAGACAATCGTAAAAGCACATACCGTGTTTGAAGTATATAGGGCATCTGATGACTCTTTCATTGATACCATCACTACAAATAGCGCTGGTAAGGCTAAAACGGATCTATTGCGTTATGGTGATTATTATTTGAAAGAAAAAACAGCACCTTATGGTTATGCGTACTCAGAAACCAAAATTAAGTATCAGATACGTGAAGAAGGAAAAACTTATACAGCGGAATTTGCTAATGTACGAACACCTGGAAAGATAATGATAAGTAAGGAAGATAGTAAGACAGGGAAGCAGCCATTGGGTGATACTACTCTTGCGAATGCGATTTATGGTATCTATGCAAAAGACAATATCTTGGATCCAGCAGATGGTGAGATTCTTTATAAGCCAGATGATAAAGTGGCTACTATGACGACGGATGCAGATGGTAATGCATCAAAAGATGGTTTATATCTAGGTGCTTATTACATTAAAGAAATTACTCCAAGTAAAGGCTATACTTTAGATACTACAACATACAATGTTATTCTTGACTATGTAAATCAAAGTGAAGCAATCATTACCAAGAAACAGACTGTTTTAGAAAGAGTGAAAGCACAAGCATTTGAACTTATTAAAATATCAGATCATGGGTCTGGGGAGACTGATCTATTAGAAGGTGCGGAATTTACAATCAAATTAAAAGCAGATGTAAATAAAGCTGGTTCATGGGATAAAGCACCAATTGCGAAAAATGCAGAAGGTAAAACCGTAGCTATCATGAAAACTGATCAGAAAGGCTATGCATTAAGTGATGAATTACCTTATGGAGAATATATCGTAAGAGAAACAAAGGTACCTGATGAGCATTACAGGATTGACGACTTTACGGTTATCATAAAAGAAGATAAGCGAGAACCACAAACGTGGCGTATTTTCAATGATAAGAAATTCCATGCTGTGATATCAATCATCAAACAAGATGCGCAGACACAAAAAACCATTGCTGTTTCTGGCGCAACCTTTAAGATAAAAAACTTGGATACTAATTCATATTTTGGTTATTGGGAATGGAATCCTTTCCCTCACTATGTTGACAGTTGGACAAGTGATGAAAGTGGTACGGTAATGACTGGAGATGTTTTAGAACCAGGGAATTATCAATTAGAAGAAACTAATGCTCCAAAACCTTATTTGGTAAACACGACACCCGTAAAATTTAAAGTCAGTTCCAATGTGGCGTATGAAACATTGCCAGATGGTACAACTCCTGTTATTCGCATCATCATGAAAGATATCTCGGTTAAAGGGAAAATAAGCGTAGAAAAACAAGGAGAAGTTTTGACTGATGTAAAAAAAGATGGTAAAGGAAATGTACAATTTGTATATGAAACAAGAAAGTTGCCCAATGCTCAATTTGCAATATTTGCTAAAGAAGATATTTTTGCTCCAGATAACAGCGGGACACTTTTGTATAAGAAAAACCAATTAGTGGAAAGCATTAAAACCGATAAAAACGGTATGGCGCATTCTAACTTGTTACCACTTGGAAACTACATGGTGAAAGAACAGCAGGCGCCAGAAGGATTTATACAAACCAATGAAGTACATGATGTTTCTCTACAATATGAAACCCAAGAGGTGCCTATTGTGTTTGCTTTGGCGGGTATGTTTGAGAATAAACGGCAGAAAGTTCATCTTGATGTACAAAAACTTGATAAAGATACGAAACAACCTTTAGCAAATGCAGAATTTAAACTGTATGCCATGCAAGATATCGTATCGGTAGATGGCAAAATGTTAATTCGCAAGGATGAATGTATTGAAACTGCGACGTCATCAAAAGATGGAAAAGTACCCATAATAAGTGATTTGCCGCTTTCAATGTATAAATTGAAAGAAACAAAAGCACCAATAGGGTATGTTTCTACAAATTTTGAAGAACAAATTGATGCGCATTACCAAGGACAGGATATTCCTTCGATAACATATAAAGCATTTATAGAAAATGAAATCACGGAAGTAGAAGTTGCCAAAAAAGATATTACCAATGACGAAGAAATCGAAGGTGCACAAATGATGATTTACCCAAAAGATGAGCCTGGGGCAGTTTTTGCAACATGGATTTCTGGACAAGATGGTAAGGATGATAAAGGCAAGATCAAGCCACATATCGTAAAAGGATTACAACCAAATACCACCTATATTCTCCATGAAATTTCTAGTCCACATGGGTATGCTTTAGCACAAGATGTTGAATTCGAAATAAAAGATAGTGGGGATTTGCAATTCGTAGAAATGAAAGATGAACTTGTCTTAGGACAATTGGTCTGGGAAAAAACGGGTGAAATCTTTATGTCAACTGTAACTGGCCAGTATGAATTTGGTAAGACGGAAAGTCCGGTATGGGAAACATCAAACCTATTGCATGCAGAAATTACGATATATGCTGCAGAAGACATTAAAATTGGAAATACTTTGTATTACCATAAAGATGAAAAAGTTGAAAGCTTAGAATCAGATTGGGACGAAGTTGCTAGTAAGCATTTGGTGTGTGGAACATATTATTACATGGAAACGAAAACACCACATGGTTATGTAAAAGATGTTAAAAAGCATTATTTCATGATTGAAGACGCACAAACAACAAAGCTTCAGATTCATACATCTTCCCTATATAACGAACGTCCGCATTTTACCTTAGATATGACGAAACTTTTGGAACAACAGGAAGTTTTTAAGAATGAAGATGCTTATCTAGATGTTCTTTATGGTATATATGCTAGAGAAGATATTTATGATTACATGGGAAAGGTTGCGATACCTAATGGGACGTTATTACATACAAGTGGCATTGATAAAACAGGAAAATTAGAAAACATGATCGATTTACCTAATGGTGTTTATTATGTAAAGGAACTTAAGACCAATGCCCAATATGTACTGGATGAAAAAGAGTATGATTTTGAAATCGGCTGGCATGGTGAAGATGTGGTGAATTATGTTGTACATCTGCAAGCAGAAAGCACATTAGAAAATAAACTTGCCAGAGGCAGTCTTTTGATCCATAAAGTAGATAGTGAAAATAAAAACCAAAGGATGAAAAATGTGACGTTTAGGTTATCGGATAAAAAAGATATGTCACATATCTTGAAAGAACAGGAAACAGATGAAAACGGTTATGCACATTTTGCTAATTTAGAATTAGGTATGTATTATGTACAGGAAAAAGAGCAAGTCGCCGGTTATACTTTAAACGATCATATTTATCAGGCAAAGGTTGCGAAACATGGGGATGTTTTAGAAATCCGTATTGAAAATGTACCAGTAAAGATGCGCTTTGATAAGATTGATGAGAAAGATAAAAAGCACTTAAAAGGCGCTATTTTACAAATACTAGATAAGCAAAATGGGCAAGTGATAGCGGAATGGACAAGTGATGGAACCCCTTATACTGTCATGTATCTGGAAGAAGGCAAAAACTATGTATTTCATGAGGTATATGCGCCAAAGAATTATCAAAAAGCAGACGATATCACATTTACGGCTAAACATAATAAAACAATCGTGATGAAAGATGAAAAGATAAAAGTAAAGCATAATGTTGTTACCATGGATGCTAGTTTGCGCAGGGATTTCTTGATGCTTTGCTCTATTACATCTTTATGCGTGCTCTGTATGTTGAGAAAGCGTAAGAGAAATTTAGATTAATTAGAGAAAAACCCTTTCATTTATGCTAAAATAGAACTAGAAATGTGAAGGAGGAGTTTTATGAAAACTTATATTGGTGTCGATTTAGGAGGCACAAATGTACGAGTTGCCAAAGTCGATGAAGAAGGTAATGTTTTACAAATCGTAAAAGATTCTACAGAAATTGGTAAAGGCACAGAACATGTAATCGCGAAAATTATTTCTTTGATTGAAAGCATTGATGGTTATGATGATTGTGTCGGTATCGGTATGGGAGTGCCTGGCCCTGTAGATACAGTGAACGGTAAAATGGTATTGGCTACAAATTTGCCTGGCTTTGAAGGCTATCCAATTGCTAAACGTATTGAAGATCATTTCCATAAGCCAACCTTTGTTGATAATGATGTTAATGTTGCCGGTATGGGTGAAGCGGTTTTAGGTGCTGGTAAGGGCAAAGGAATTGTATATTATGTTACTATTTCGACAGGTATAGGTGGAGCCTTGGTTGTCGATCAGCATGTAGTTGCTGGCAAGAATGGGCATGCTGGTGAAATTGCAAATATCATCATAGATCGCAATCGTGAAAAAGTGAATTATTTGAATGTTGGTGCTGTAGAAAACGAAGCGAGCGGTACAGCAATGACAAGAAAAGGAAAAGCTGTATTCGGAATAGATGCGATTGCACATGCTGGGGATGTTTTTGATCTGGCAAGAAAAGGCAATGCAGAGGCATTAAAGTTGTGTGATGACATGGCATATGATTTAGCTATCATGTTCTCCGTGATTGCACATGTTGTGGATCCAGAAGTATTTGTTGTTGGTGGTGGCGTAATGAAAGGGAAAGATGTTTTCTTTGAAAAAATGGAAAACTATTTCCGTAATATGATCCACAAAGGGATGCAGACTGTAGAATTTAAAGAAGCCGAGTTAGAAGAGCCAGGTATCATAGGTGCTGCGATGTTGCCAAAAGCCTATGTAAAGGATTAAATGTATGAACAAAGCAATCATTAAAAAATATGCAAATCTTGCGATTCGCAAAGGAGTTAATTTACAAAAAGGACAAACATTGCTTATTCAAGCAGATGTGGATGCAGTAGAAATGACACGAGCTTGTGTTGAAGAAGCATATGCAGCTGGAGCCAAAGAAGTTGTTGTATTTTATCAGGATGATATGAATCGTCGTCAGACTTATTTGCATGCTGATGAAGAAACTTTGTGCAATGTTCGAGAATGGCAAGTACATTCAAAACTGGATTATTTAAAAGAGGGTGCTTGCATCCTTCATATCATAAGTGAACTTCCTGGAGTCTTTAAGGATGTGGACGCTGCCAAAATTGCGAAAGCACGTTTAGCTGGTGCAAAAGCTAATAAAGAAGCGCAGGCTTATACGATGATGAATAAAACGCAATGGAGTATTATCGCAGTGCCAAATAAAGCGTGGGCTATGGAAGTATTCCCGGAATTTGAAGATGCTGAAAATGAGGCAGTTGAAGAGTTATGGGAGCGTATTCTCCATGCCGTACACGTACGAGAAGATAATGATCCAATTGCAGAATGGGATGAGATGCAAAACAATTTCGTACGACGTATACAAGCACTTAATGAACATAAGTTTAAAGCGTTACATTTCACCAATTGTTTAGGAACGGACTTGACAGTTGAACTCGTGGATCATCATATTTGGGCAGGGGGAAGTGAAAAGACAGTTGATGGTGTGATTTTTAATCCGAATATGCCTACAGAAGAAATTTTTACAATGCCCAAAAAGACAGGAGTACAGGGTAAGGTCGTAGCTAGCAAACCATTAAACTATAATGGTAATATGATTAACGGCTTCTGGATGGAATTTAAAGATGGCAAAGTAGTTGATTTTGATGCTGAAGAAGGGAAAGATACACTATCTGAGCTGATTCATTTTGATGAAGGCAGCTGTTATTTAGGTGAAGTGGCTCTCGTGCCAGATGCGTCGCCAATCTCAAAAAGCGGTATATTATTCTTTAATACCTTATTTGATGAGAATGCATCGTGCCATCTCGCTCTTGGCGATGCCTATCCTATGAATGTTGAGGGAGGCATTGATATGAATGAAGAAGAATTGAATAAAGCAGGTGCGAATCATTCTATGACACATGTAGACTTCATGTTTGGTAATGATGATATGAGCATTGATGGTATAAAAGATGATGGATCTTGTGTACCAGTATTTCGCAAAGGAAACTTTGTGTTCTAAATATTTATCAAAAAAACGACAGATATGCACGCTAGCTATCTGTCGTTTTCTTTCATCCTTCTGTTTTCCTCATATTCTCTGGCTTTTTTATAAAAGGTTGAGTATTTTAAACCGGATTCTTTAATAGCATCCTTACTCATCAATTCGCCTTTTTTCCAGCGTACCATGATTTTTTCAAAATCTTTCGGTAAATCAATCTCCGGACGACCAAAACGTACCCCTCTCATTTTGGCGGCACGAATACCCTCAGCTTGACGCTGGTGAATGTTATTACGTTCATTTTCCGCAACAAAAGATAATAACTGTAATACGATATCACCAATTAAGGTGCCAATCAAATCTTTGTTTTGATCAGTGTCTAGTAACGGCATATCGAGAATTTTGATATCGACACTTTTGGTTTTGGCTATGTACTTCCATTCATTTAGGATTTCATTGTAATTTCTTCCCAGTCGGTCAATACTTTTGATTACGAGCAAATCACCAGGTTTCAGTTTTTTATAAACAAGTCTGTGATAAGCTGGACGATTAAAGTCCTTTCCACTTAACTTATCCATATAGATATATTTTTTATCAATCCCATAATCCAGCATCTCCAGGTATTGCCTTGCCTCATTTTGATCTTGGCTTGATACCCGGACATATCCATATGTTCTTCTCATAATGCACTCCTTTCTCTATTGTGAATTATACTAAATTTTGGTATTTATTGCGAATTCCAAAATTTACCATTCACATAGATGGTATTTTATCATAGTTCTATAAGTGCCACCAGTCAATCCCATAATTGTTAGGTCAGAGAAACAGTTTTCATCAAATTATGCTAACCGTTATATGTTTAGGATGTTATATCCAAAAAGGGGATATAAAATAGGAAAAACAGTTTCTGTAATTCTTACAATCTATCCATAAAATAACTAAAGGCAGTATCCTCTAACTGCGATAATTAGCAAATGGTAGAATACATATGGCTATCGCTTCAACATCTTTTTCACTAGGGAAAATGTAAGGAAAGCTTGTGTTAACATTGACAATCAGAAACTTATGGTGTATAAAAATAAGGTAGACAAACGAAGAAGAGGACATGAAGATATGTGCTTTGAAAGCAGAGAGAAAAGCGGATGGTGAAAGCTTTTACGAAGAGCCTTGTCTTTACTACCTTGGAGTTGCCCCTGAAAGGGTGTGCCGCATACCTTGCGTTATCAGGTTTGAGAGCTTCGCTTATGCGAAGAATAAAGGTGGTACCGCGTATAAGACTGACGTCCTTTGAGATGCAGTCTTTTTTCTTTTAACTGGAGGTGATGATGCATGATACTTTGCTTGGCAAACAGCACTTATGCGACAGCATTAAAACGTTATGTGGATAAGTTCCCAAAAGACAGCGTGATTTGCGGTTTGGCTTTCTTAGATACTTGCGAAGATACAAAAGCCTATTTACAAATGATGATGGACTGGCATGAAGAACGTAATCTTCCAAATGGTATCGTTGGCAGTTCTTTATATCTAGCTATGGAAGATGAAGAAATTGTTGGAGTTATCATGTTACGTCATGAACTAAATGCTTATTTAGAACGTATTGGCGGACATATCGGCTATAGTGTAGCACCAGATAAAAGAAGAAAAGGAATCGCTAAATGGATGCTTGAAAAAGTACTTGCAATAGCGAAAGCAAACTTCCACATGAATGCTTGTCTAGTGAGTTGTGAGGAAACAAACGTGGCAAGCCGTCAAACAATCTTAGCCTGTAAGGGTCATTTCATGAGAAAAGAAGTAAACGATGGAATCACATACGAGATGTATAAAATAGGAGGTTAAACGTATGATTGATATTAGAGAAAATGAACAATTAAGCATGTTGAATCATTCCTGTGCTCATATGATGGCACAGGCTGTAAAGCGTCTGTATCCACAGGCAAAATTTTGGGTAGGACCAGTTATATCAGATGGTTTTTATTATGATATTGATCTTGGTGATGATGTAATCAAAGATGAAGACCTGCCAAAAATCGAAAAGGAAATGAAGAAGATCGCCAAAGATGGAAAGCGTATTGTCCGTAAAGAAATCAGTAAAGAAGAAGCCTTAGAAATGTTTGCGGACGATCCTTATAAGATTGATCTGATTCAAGATTTGGAAGATGGAACAATTACCTGTTATCAACAAGGAGAGTTTATCGATTTATGTCGCGGGCCGCATGTAGAAACGGTTAAGCTGTTGAAAAACTTCAAACTTTTAAAACACTCCGGAGCTTATTGGAAAGGTGATGCAGAAAATAAAATGCTGCAACGTATTTATGGTGTCTGCTATCCAACAAAAGAAGAATTAGAAGAACATTTGCATATGCTGGAAGAGGCCAAAAAACGTGACCATAAAAAATTAGGACGTGAAATGGGTCTATTCATGATGAGTGAATATGCACCAGGTATGCCATTCTTTTTGCCAAATGGAATGATTATTCGTAATCTGTTAGAAAACTTCTGGTATGAAGAACATACAAAAGAAAATTATAAATTTATCAAAACACCAATCATGATGAGCAAGGAATTATGGGAAGTAAGTGGACATTGGGCAAACTATAAAGAAAATATGTATACGACAATGGTGGATGATCGCGAATTTGCAATCAAGCCAATGAATTGTCCAGGGTCCTTATTAGTGTTTAAAAATGGTCTACATTCCTATAAAGATTTGCCACTGCGCATGGGAGAATTAGGGCAGGTACATCGCCATGAAGCCAGTGGAGCTTTAAATGGGCTATTCCGTGTTCGTACTTTTACGCAAGATGATGCTCACATTTTCATGCGCCCAGATCAAATTGAAAGTGAAGTAAAGGAATTGATCAACTTCATTGATCGCGTATACTCTATCTTTGGCTTATCCTATCGTATTGAATTATCGACACGTCCGGAAAAGAAATACATTGGAGATCTGGCAATTTGGGAAAAGAGTGAAAAAGCTCTTGCTGATGCATGTGTCAGTGCCGGTAAGGATTATAAAGTCAATCCAGGAGATGGTGCTTTCTATGGGCCAAAACTTGACTTCCATATCAAAGACTCCTTAGGAAGAGAATGGCAATGTGGAACGATTCAATTGGATATGAATCTACCTGAACGCTTTGATTTAACATATGTAGAAAAGGATGGCACGAAAGTGCGACCTGTTATGCTGCATCGTGTTATATTTGGATCAATTGAACGTTTTATTGGTATTTTGATCGAGCATTATGCAGGACATTTCCCTACATGGTTGGCACCAACTCAAGTCATGGTCGTTCCGGTACATTATGAACGTCATGCGCAAGCTGCAAATGCTATAAATGAAAAATTGTTAGCGATGGGATTTAGGAGCAAATCAGATGCACGAAATGAGAAATTGGGGTATCGTATAAGAGAAGCACAGCTTGCTAAAATTCCTTATCAGCTTGTTATTGGTGATGGAGAAGTAGAAGCTAATACAGTTACGGTACGTCGTGCACAAAGTAAGGAATCTGTGACAATGCCGGTAGAAGAATTTATCGCTAAGCTGAGTGCTGAAGTGAAGGAGAAACGTTTATGAAATTATTGAAGGGATTACTGGCAGGTGTCATGGCTTTGTCTTTAAGTGCCTGTGCAAGTAATGATGACACAAAAAAAGAGGAAGCAAAAACAGAACCGATTAAGGTACTGGCGCCTTTAGGGGCAACTAGTTTATCATTGTTAGGATTATACGGTGATAAAAATGTGAGTGTTGACACCGTTGACGGTACAAGTGTCATCAGTGCAGAAATTGCTAAGGAAGATGGAGAATATGATGCTATCATCGCACCTATTAATTTAGGAGCTGCATTATTATCAAAAGGAAAAAGTCAATATAGGTTAGACAGTGTCGTAACCTGGGGTAATTTATATGTTGTTGGAACTGATGAAAAAGCTTTAACAGAAACAGGAATGTTTGCGGCTTTTGGAGAAAAAGCGGTGCCACAGAAAGTTTTTATGGCTAGCTTGGATGTGAAAAGCATAAAACCTGAAATCACTTATTTTGCTTCTGTGAATGAAGTACAACAACAATTATTAAGTAAGAAAGCAAATGTCGGGTTGATGGCTGAACCTGCTGCTACAGCAACCATTGCTAAAGCAAAAGAAAAAGGAATAACTTTAAAGGTTTTAAAAGATTTACAAAAAGAGTACCAAAATAAAAATAATACAAAGAGTGCGGGATATCCACAAGCAGCGTTATTTGTAAAAAAAGGTTCAGAGGATAAAGTAAAGAAATATATTGAAACAGCTACAACGTTTGCAAATGAAACAAGTAAAAAGGATGAAACGGCGATTAGCAAAGCAGTAGAAACGGCAACTCCAGAGAAATTAGGTATTCCAAATGCACAGATTGCGGTTAAGACATGGCCTCGTCTGAATATTAACTATGTTAAAGCGGCAACTGTAAAAGAAGATATTGCTACATTCTTAAAGCAATTTAATATTTCTATCAATGATGATGCATATACGAAATAATTTGAGGTGATGAAGATGAAATATGCAATAACTTATGAAAATCATATGGTATTCCAACACTTTGGGAAATGCCCTGCTTTTCTACTTGTTGATATAGAAGATGGCATAATTGTAAAAAAAGAACTTCTTAGCGCTAATGGGAGCGGTCATGGTGCGCTAGTTACACTGATTCAAGAAGCTGGTGTTGATGTATTAGTATGTGGTGGTATCGGTCAAGGCGCACGTGATGCGTTAGCTAAAGCTCATATAGCTTTAATTGGTGGTGCCAGTGGAAATGTTGATGAAATTGTAGAACAGTTAAAGAAGGGAACACTACAGGATGATCCCAATGGTAAATGTAACCATCATCATGAGGAAGGTAATCACGATTGTGGTAATCATGATTGTGGATCTCATACGCACTAAGCTCGCTTATATGCGAGCTTTTTTCAATTACTAGTTATCATAGCTTTGCTTTAACTTGTCGTAAAATGAAATTGATAAAGGAAGCACTCTTATCACAGCATATAAATAAAGCTTTTTACGTATAATGTGACTGTCGTTTGCAAAGCTGCTTAATGTTTATAAATCACCAGCTAAAAAAATATGAACTTTTTTTAGCATTCCTATTGCCAAAGTGCTAAAAGTGAGTATAATATAGGGTGTTAGCAGTTATGAACTGCGAGTGCTAAAACTTAAAGGAGGAATCTTAGATGTTAAAGCCATTACACAAAAACGTGATTTTAAAGAAGGAAAAAGCCGAAAAGGAAACAAAAACGGCAAGTGGAATTATCCTGACAGATAACAGTAAAAACAAACCAAGTTATGCTACTGTAGTAGCGATTGGACCAGAAAGTGAAGCAGAAATTAAAGTTGATGATAAGGTTGTATACAAAGAATATTCTGGTACAGATGTGAAATTAGATGAAGAAGAATTCATCATCGTAGAAGATGAAGATATTTTAGCAGTCATTGCGTAAGATAAAAACAAACAGGAGGTAATGAACATGGCAAAAGAAGTACGTTTTTCAAAAGATGCAAGAAATGCAATGTTAGCAGGTGTGAATACACTGGCTGATGCAGTACGTGTAACTTTAGGTCCTAAAGGACGTAATGTCGTTTTAGAAAAAGAATTTGGATCACCATTAATCACAAATGACGGTGTTTCTATTGCAAAAGAAATTGAATTAGAAGATAAGTTTGAAAATATGGGTGCGAAATTAGTTTATGAAGTAGCCAATAAAACAAACGATACTGCTGGTGATGGTACAACAACAGCAACCATCTTAGCACAAAGCATGATTAGCAACGGTTTGCGTCAGGTAGAAAAAGGTGCAAATCCTGTATTAATGCGTGAAGGTATTGAATATGCTAGCAAGGAAGTGGCAAATCATATTCTAGATAAGAGTCGTAAAATAGAAACAAACAGTGATATTGCCAGTGTTGCGGCTATTTCCAGCGGCAGTAAAGAAGTTGGTGAAATCATTGCTAAAGCAATGGATAAAGTTGGCCGTAATGGTGTTATCTCTGTTGATGAATCTAATGGATTTGATACAGAATTAGAAATCAGTGAAGGTATGCAGTACGATAAAGGATACGTTTCTCCATATATGGTAAGTGATCATGAGAAAATGGAAGCAGTCTTAGAAAATGCTTTTGTTATGGTAACTGACCAGAAAATCAATAATGTGCAAGAAGTGCTTCCAGTATTAGAACAGGTAGTGCAGTCCAATAAACCATTGTTGATCATTGCAGATGATGTTGAAAATGAAGTAACTTCTACTTTGGTTGTCAATAAACTGCGTGGTACATTTAATGTAGTTGCTACGAAAGCTCCTGGTTTTGGTGATAATCAGAAAGAAATTTTGAAAGATATTGCAGTGTTAACAGGTGCTACATTCTATTCAAAAGATTTGAACATGGAATTAAAAGACATGAAATTGGAAGAATTAGGTAGCGTGAAGAAAGCAGTTATTACAAAAGATAATACAACAATGATTGGCGGAAATGGCAATAAAGATGAAATTACAGCTCGTATTGCTGAAGTACGCGCACAGATGGAAAACTGTAAGAGCGATTATGATAAAAAACGCTATGCAGAACGTTTAGGTAAGTTAAGCGATGGCGTTGCTATCATTAAGGTTGGTGCAACTACAGAAAGTGAACTGAAAGAAAAGAAACTGCGTATCGAAGATGCATTGAACGCAACGCGTGCTGCTGTTGCAGAAGGTATCGTAATTGGCGGTGGTGCTGCTTTGGTTGAAGCTTATGTGGCTTTAAAAGATCAGTTGAAATCAGATATCGTCGATGTACAGAAAGGTATTAAGGTAGTCATGGATGCGTTATTAGCACCTATTGCACAGATTGCCGAAAATGCTGGTTATAACGCTGAAGAAATCGTCGAACACCAGAAAGGTGCTGAGGCGAATATGGGCTTTGATGCAAAATACGGCAAGTGGGTGAATATGTTTGAAGAAGGTATTATTGACCCAACAAAAGTAACAAGAAGTGCATTGTTGAATGCTGCAAGTATTTCTGCATTATTCTTAACAACAGAGGCAGGCGTTGCTGCTATCAAAGAAAAAGAAGCGCCTATGCCACCAATGCCACAAGGCGGAATGTATTAATATTAAAGAGCGGCTGCTATCCTGCAGCTGCTTTTCTTAAATACCCTAAGTTTATAGTAAGCTTTTTTAGGTGCTTTAAGTTCTGTCTGTAGAAATTTGTCAATGAATGACGAAAATGAGATTCCAATTATGAAGAATCACTTAAATTACACAAAAAACTTTTTCTTAATGCACATTTGTGCTAAAATATAAGTAATGTATAGGAGGTATGCTACATGAGCATCGGTCAGAAATTCAAAGAGTTTATTGCACCAATGGATGAAGATGATGTTTTGGAAGTGGAACAGGAAGAAGAAAGTCCTTCTCTTTCCGAATATGAACAGCCAAAATCCAAAGCTATAAATCGTTTGCCTGGCGACACAAAAATGGTATTGTTTGAACCTCGTTCATTTGATGAGGCAGAAGAAGTCGCTAAACGTTTAAAAGAGAATAAAGCAGCGGTCGTTAACTTACATAAACTGCAAAGAGATTATGCACAAAGAACCATCGATTTTTTAACAGGTGTTATTTTCGCACTGGATGGAACCATTCAAAAGATTGGACATAATGTTATTCTGTGTGCTCCAAGAAATGTTGCTGTTCACGGAGAAATTAATCTGGATGCCAGTGAAGAGGACTAGCATTGCCAATTCATTTTGAACATTATAGGGGTAATGAAAAATTCGTAAAGCGTATTTATGATCTGATAGATCTGATGGAACGCCGCCGTCGAATTGTCGTTACTCCATTTTTTGCGCCTGATGAATGTAATATCTGCGATGCTATTTTAGGGCATCAGATACCGTATAGAAAATCCGGAGGTTATCAAGGTGCAGAACGTTGTCGCTATGCACTTTTACCTTATGAAGATGAACTGGCTGATTTAAAAATAACGATTCTCAAGGCGACTTATTCACCGCAATTTGGTAAACTTGCACATCCAGATGTTTTAGGGGCAATTCTCAATCTTGGTATTGAACGGGAAAAAATCGGTGACTTAATTGTAAAAGATAATGAACTTATCATTTTTGTAGATGAAGAAATCGAAAATTATATCGTATGTAATTTGACACGCATTAAACGAAGCAATGTGCATTTTAAACGTTATGAAGGTGAAGTCACTTATGAGCCACAAATACGATATGAGCATAAAATCGTATCGAGCCTACGTTTAGATGTACTTGTATCAAGCTTTGCAAATATTTCAAGGAAGAAAGCGCAGGAGCTGATACGTGCAGGGCTTGTAAAAGTTAATCATGTAATACTTGAAGAAACTTCCTATTTATGCAATAATAATAGTGCTATTTCCATTCGTGGACATGGACGTTTTTACTTCAAGGAAATTGTGAAAACGACCAAAAAGGATCATTTGGTGATTCTGGCGGGCAAGTATCAGTAGATAGGGTGATGGTATGGACAAACGTATATTTGATACGATGAAAAACGGCTACAACCGTTATCAGGTCGATGATTACATGCAGACGCAAAAGCTCCAAATGGATGCCTTGCAGAAAAAACTGGAAAGTGTAAATCGTGAGCTTGAAATTTTGCGTCAGGAAAAAAAGGTGCTTGAGAATGAGTATCGGAAATTGAATGACAATCTGCATATCAAGGAAAGTGCTGCCAGTGAAATGGCACGTATGGCAATGAAAGAGGCGAATATGATCGTCGACACGGCGAATCAGAATGCAGATACGATTATCAAAGAAGCATTGATGATGGCACGAGGTATTCTGATGGAAATTGCCCGTTTGGGTGATGAGGCTAATGATATGAAAAGCAGTATGAAAAAAGAGCTGCACAAGATTGAGGAAGCGTTGGACGATTTTGAAACACCGGCGATTCCAAAGATGGATTTATTAAAAAAAGAATTATAAAAGCGAAGAAAAAGACATGTTTCTTATCGGTGGATGCAAAGAGAACAGGCGGTTGGTGGAAGTCCTGTGTGAAGCGAAAAGAAAAATCACTTTGGAGCTTATCATCTGAAAACAGTAAGATGATACGGTTACAGCCGTTATCTGTTTGAGTGCTATTTTGATAAGAAATAGAACTAAGGTGGTACCACGTTCACGCGTCCTTAGACAAGGAAGCGTGTTTTTTTGTTTATGTTAGGAGGAAAATGATATGGAATACAAAGAAACATTATTGATGCCAAAAACAAAGTTTGAAATGCGTGGAAAACTTCCAAGCAAAGAACCAGGATTTCAAAAACGCTGGAAGGAACAAAACATTTATGAAAAGATGTTAAAGAAACGGGAAGGCTGTGAACCATTTGTTTTACACGATGGTCCTCCATATGCCAACGGAGACATCCATCTGGGTCATGCCTTAAATAAAATTTTAAAGGATGTTATCATCCGTTCAAAATTTATGGATGGCTATAAAGTGCCTTATATTCCAGGATGGGATACGCATGGTCTTCCTATTGAAACGGCTATCCAGAAATTAGGACACAATCGTAAAGAAATGGAATTGGCGGATTTCCGTAAACTTTGCTATAACTATGCAATGGAACAAGTAGAAAAACAAAAAGCCGGCTTTTTATCTTTGGGGGTTGTTGGTGATTATGATCATCCTTATATCACTTTAACAAAAGAATTTGAAGCCCATCAAATTGAAATTTTTGGTAAGATGGCAATGAATGGCTTGATTTATAAAGGGTTAAAACCGGTTTACTGGAGCCCATCCAGTGAAACGGCATTGGCAGAAGCTGAAATAGAATATAAAGATGTTAAATCTCCTACGATCTTTGTGAAATTTCCAGTAAAAGATGGTAAAGGAATTTTAGACACTGATACTAGTTTTGTCATCTGGACAACAACGCCTTGGACTATTCCAGCAAACCTTGCAATTTGCTTGAATAAAGATTATACTTATGCGCTTGTGAATAGTGAAAAAGGTAAGCTGATCGTATTAGAAGAATTAGTAGATGCACTATGGGAAAAGTTCGGTTTACAAGAAAAGCAATTGCTGAAGACATTTAAGGGTAGTGAATTAGAAATGATCACTTGCCAACATCCTTTATATGATCGTGAATCATTAATTATTTTAGGTGATCATGTTACTGCTGATGCAGGTACCGGTTGTGTACACACAGCTCCAGGCTTTGGTGCAGATGACTTCTTTGTTGGCCAGAAATATGGGTTACCTGCCTATTGCAATGTTGATGAGCATGGCTGCATGATGAGTGATGCCGGGGAATGGTTAGCTGGACAATACGTAGATGATGCTAATAAGACAGTAACACAAAAGCTTGATGAAATCGGGGCTTTATTGAAGTTAGAATTCATTACTCATTCATATCCACACGATTGGAGAACCAAAAAACCAATCATTTTCCGTGCTACTACGCAGTGGTTCGCTTCTATTGATAAAATTCGTGATCAGTTGCTTGAAGAAATTGACAATGTAGATTGGATTCCTAAGTGGGGTCAGCAACGTATGCATAATATGATTGCAGATCGTGGTGACTGGTGTATATCACGTCAACGTGCATGGGGTGTTCCAATTCCAATTTTCTATGCGGAAGATGATACACCTATTATGGATCAGACAGTATTTGACCATGTGGCGGGTTTATTCAAGGAATTTGGCTCTAATATCTGGTTTGAAAAAGAGGCAAAAGATTTATTGCAAGAAGGTTATACACATCCTGGTTCTCCAAATGGTGTTTTCCGTAAAGAAACGGATACCATGGATGTTTGGTTTGATTCCGGAAGCTCGCATACCGGCGCCATGGTGGAACGCGGTTTAGGTTATCCTGCTGATCTATATTTTGAAGGCAGCGACCAGTATCGTGGTTGGTTCAACTCTTCTTTGATCATTGGTACGGCAGTTCATGGACATTCTCCATATAAACAAGTATTAAGCCATGGATTCGTCATGGATGGTAAAGGTGTGAAAATGAGCAAATCACAATGGAATGCCGTAGCACCTGGAGAAATTACAAAGAAATATGGAGCTGATATTTTACGTTTATGGGCGGCAAGTGTAGATTATCAGGCAGATTGTAGTATGTCTGATGAGATATTAAAACAAATCAGTGAAAATTATCGTAAGGTACGTAATACTTTCCGTTTCTTGTTGGCTAATATTGATGGCGAAAACGACTTTACTAAGGCTGATCTGGTAGATGTTAATACATTGCCTGCTTTGGATAAGTATATGTTAATCATGTTGGCAGATGTCTGTGAAAAGGTTAAAAAAGCATATGGAGAATATCGTTTTGCTGATGTGACAAGTATGCTGACCAATTTGATGACAAATGAATTCTCTGCTTACTATCTGGATTATACAAAAGATATCTTGTATATTGAAAAGAAAGATTCCAACAGAAGACGTCAGGTACAGACAGTTCTATATTATGCGGTAGATACGTTAGTGCGCTTATGGGCACCAATTTTGACACATACGGCAGAAGAAGTTAATGATTTCTTCCATACGGAAGAGGAAAGCATTCATTTGGGTGCGTTCCCGGTAGTGCCGATTTTTGAAAATGCTGATGAAATTAAAGAAAAAGTAGCACGTTTAATGCTGATTCGTGCAGATGTCTTTAAAGCATTGGAAGAAGCACGTGCAGAAAAGATCATTGGTAAATCTTTGGAAGCACATGTAATAATCAATGTAAATGATGAAGACCGCGCTTTGATTGAAGAATATTGCGGTAATAAATTTAATCAATGGTTAATTGTTTCAAGAGTAAGCTTTTCCGTAGATGAGTTAAAAGCATATGAGGTTTGTCAAATTGCTGTTGAAAAATGTGAAGGGAAAGTATGCCCAAGATGCTGGAATATCACGGAATCAAATGCTGAAGATGGTTTATGTGAACGCTGTGCTGCGGTTTTAGAATAATCGATAAGGTTGTTTGTCAATTATGATAAACAGCCTTTTTTTTACAGTTCTTTGGGTTGTTCTAGAGGAATCATTATTTTTATACGATTTTGACATTTTTATGTTAAAATAGATAAAAAGTATTCATGGCAATAAACATCCGAAACATGATGTTTATCTGAATGATTTAAGCCTTTATGAAAAGGCACAAGTTATTCAGAGGCTTAACAGATTTTAGATATTAAAAACTAGCAAATGAAATTAGAAGAATGAGGACAGAAAACTATGGAAATAACATCATTGACAAATACGAAAATCAAACAGTGGGCAAAATACAAAGAAAAAAAGTATCGAGATGCAGATCAAAAGTTTTTGATTGAGGGTGAGCATTTACTGCAAGAAGCGCATACGGCTGGCCTTATTGAATGTATTCTTGTTGAACAAGGGAAAAACATACCTTATGAACAATATCCCGTATACTATGTTACAAGAGAAATTTTAAAAAAATTAACTGATAGTGTATCAGGAAGTTGGGTAATGGCGGTTTGTCATTTTCCTGAGCAGCAAGCACTCACATCAGATAAGATCATCATTCTGGATGGTGTTCAAGATCCCGGAAATCTTGGTACGATTTTACGCACTGCCTTATCTTTTTCCTATCAAACAATATTGCTATCTAAAAATTCAGTAGATGTATATAATGAAAAGGTTATTCGATCTACACAAGGAGCACTTTTTCATCTAAATATTATTCGTACAGAATTACTTACTGCGATAGAAGAGCTTAAAGAAAAGGGATATAAAATTTATGGAACTTCATTACATGAAGCAATTCCTTTATCACAAGTTCATCCAAAAAAACGTCATGCACTTATCATGGGGAATGAAGGAAAAGGCGTCCGGGAAGAAATATTATGCCAAACAGATCAAAATGTATATATCGAAATGGATACTTTTGAATCACTGAATGTAGCTGTAGCAGCAGCTATCTGCATGTATACCTTTAAAAATAAATAAATGATAACTTTTTGTTATTATAGTATAAATCAATCTTATACAAACTGCATAAATTAACATGCTATTCTTACAAAACAAATGGAATTATTAAGGAAATTATCCTTTTCCGTTGATAAAAAGAAAAAGTTAGAAAAAAATTTCCAATTTCTATTCTCTTATGATAAGATAGTAAAGAAGATGTATGTCACATTGACATCATAAATAAAGGAGATGTTTAAAATGAAGAGTTTAAAAAGAAACAAGAAAGGTTTTACGCTGATTGAAATCATTGTAGTATTGGTAATTATGGGGATTCTGATTGCTATTGCAGTACCTAGTGTATTGGGATATGTCAATAAGGCAAAAGAGCAGAGGTATTTATCTGACGCTAGAGCATATTATATTGGTGCTCAAGGCATTGTGACCAATAAAAACGGAAAAGATGAACCAGTTGGAGATTATGATTTGACAGCTGCAAAAATTCAAGCAGATGCGGGGATTTTAGCTTCCGAATCTGATATCAATGTCTCAAAATGTACTTTGAGTGGAACAAAAGGCAATGTGAAAATTGAGAAATGTGATTTTGCCGTAAAAGATATCACTAGTAAATACATTTCTATCACTGCAAACAAACAAGCTGAATTTGTTCCGGTTGATGACACTCATCCAATGCCTACAGAATAAAAAATGCTTTTTCAAAGAGGCTGTAACGAAATAGACTGAATTGACAAGTCTATGAGGTTACACCTCTTTTTTCTATGCTTTGTTCTGAAAAAACATCTCTTATTTTT
>NZ_SMBP01000029.1 GCF_004341945.1 Longicatena caecimuris | reverse complement strand
TAGAGAGACACGCTTTGAAATTAAAACGAACCGCCGTATACGGAACCGTACGTACGGTGGTGTGAGAGGGTGATTTATTTCACCCTACTCGATTAAGAATCAAAAAAATTACTGTCATGTGACATTATGGTATATAATAGATAGCATACAGTAGGGGTAATGGTCATGGAAAACAAAGATAAGCTGAGGCATGTTTCGCATACCAATGAATGGTTAGAACATATTTATGAAACCATCATTCAGAAGGATGAAAAAGAATATGCTTTTGTGGAAATGAATATCAAACAATTTCGCTATATTAACATCGAATATGGTTGTGCCTTTGGTGATCATGTATTAGTCAGTATGCAACAGCTTTTAGAAACACAGTTAAAAGGACGTGGCTATGTCGCAAGACGATATGCAGATACCTTTGATTTCTTTGTTGAACATAATCATGAGACGCATGTCTTGGATTCTTTTCTGATGGATATCATAGATGCTGTATTTGAAAATGGAATAGAAGGATTACATAAAAATCTATATACCTCTTTTGGCATATATTTATTGCATGAGGAATGTCCACCTTTTGCGAAATTACAGACTTTGGCTGGCATTGCCCGAAAACAATTACATCACGACAGACGGACTTTCAGCTATGAATTGGCGCAGCAAGATGTCGTGCAAGAATATTTAAAGACCTATCGCTTATCGACAAAGCTTACCCAGGCGCGCTTTCTCAACCAGTTTCAGATTTATATTCAACCTAAGGTAGAACTGCAGACACACAAAATCTGTGGCGGTGAGCTGTTGATGCGGTGGATATTAGAGGATGGGACGATGGTTCCCTTAAATGAATTTATGTCTACCTTTACCAAAAATGGCGATTTATATATGATTGATTTACAGCACTTTGATAAGATGTGTGCTTTCCTTCAGCAGCGCATAAAGAAACATAAGGCAGTAGTGCCAATCAGTTTTAATGTGACCAATTTAACCGTTTTTGATGGTGATTTTCTACAAGATTATCTAGGGACGTTTCGCCAATATTCTTTACCGAAAGATCTGATTGAATTTGAATTTACCGAAGATATTCATTTTGAGAAAAAAGATCAGGTACAAGATATAATTGATATTTTCCGCAGTGAAGGATTCACTTGTACCTTAGATGATTTCGGTAATGGTTTTTCTTCCTTTGATCTGTTAATGAATGCTGCTATTGATATTATTAAGCTAGATCGTTTGTTTTTTCAGGGCATGTTGAGTGAACAGCGAAAACGGGTCATCCATAATATCATCGACATTGCGAAAATCAAGGGAATCAAGGTCTTGGCTGAAGGTGTGGAAACAAAAGAATATGCACGGTTTGTAGAAGCAGAAGGCTGTGACTATATACAAGGCTTTTATTATTATCGTCCAATGCCTTTGGGTGAATTTGAAAAGCTTTTAGACAGTGATAAGATCTTGCCCTATACGATGGATGATAAATAAAAGGATTGTGTTCAGCAGGTGGTTTTGACTATGTTATAAACATGGCGGATCCACCTTTTTTGGTAAATTTGTACCTTCATCATAAAACAGAAAAAGAAAACCGGTAATTTTATAAGGTTATTTTGCTTTTTCATAAGGTATGTAGTATATTAATATTGGAAAATTAAGGTTGTGCATATACAAAATGAAGGAAGGGTAAAGGAATGGTAAGAAAAATTGGAATCGACTTGGGGACAACCAATCTGTTGATTTGTTTAGACAATAAGGGTGTCATCGTAGATGAACCATCTGTCATAACGGTAGATGCCTCTAGCAAGAAATGTATTGCGGCAGGATTAGATGCCAGAGAGATGTTGGGACGTACACCTAAGAATATGCTTTGTATTCGCCCATTGAAGGATGGGGTGGTCGCTGATTTTGAAGCAACGGATATGATGTTAAATTATTTTCTTAAGAAATGTGAATTAAAAGGAATGTTTAAAAAGAACATTATTTTGATTTGTCATCCGACTAAGATAACATCCGTTGAAAAGAATGCGATTCGTGATTGTGCATATCGTGCAGGAGCAAAGAAAGTTTATTTAGAAGAGGAACCAAAGGTTGCGGCTGTGGGAGCTGGTTTAGATATTGGTAAAGCAAGTGGTAATATGGTACTAGATATTGGGGGAGGAACAAGTGATATCGCCGTATTGTCTTTGGGTGATATTGTATGTTCAACATCAATCAAAACAGCCGGAAATCGTATTACTCAGGATATCATTGAAAATGTTCGATCAAAACGTAAGATGTATATCGGTGAACAAACAGCAGAAGAAATCAAACAGAAGATCGGAAATGCGATGGTCGTAAAAGATGCGGAAACCATTTCCGTGAGTGGACGTGATGTGGAAACTGGACTTCCTCATGCTATAGAAATCAATAGCAATGAAGTAGAAAGCTATATTCGTGGCAGCCTTCAAGAAATTGTACATGCCACAAAGACCATTCTTGAGGTTACTCCTCCAGAATTGGCATCTGATATTGTTCAGCATGGATTGGTGCTGACAGGTGGAGGTGCCTTGTTGAGAAATCTGGATACCTTGATGCGCAATGAGTTGATGATTCCGGTATATGTTGCTGAAAATGCGCTGCACAGTGTTGTGGATGGCTGTAACATCATGCTGCAGAATTTATAATAAATGAATGTAAGTAAAGAATACCGATAAAGAATACCGAAAGAACCCCCTATGCTTTATGCATAGGGGGTATAGCATTATATAGGATATGGATGGATACCATCATACATCTTTGTCACAAGTATATCGCGGTAATCCAAGGCTATGTTTACCATATTCAATCGCTTCTTTAGGACAACGATTGATACATGCCATGCAATGCGTACAGTGCTTTCCCCATACCGGTTTTCCCTTTTTCAATTGAATATTGTTAAGTGGGCATACGTTAACACATTGACCACAAGATATGCAATGATCACTCGCATAAAATTTTTTTGCATGGACCAAAACAGGATAAAACAGATAATTTACAATTCCACTCTTTATTCTATCCATGAAAGATATTGTTGTATGTGGCAACGGCATTCCTTTTTTAATAGTAAGAGCCGTATGATCGATGATACTTTCCGCCTGATCAATGATTTGCAAAGCTTTATCTTTTGTTGGGGTAGTAAATAATGCGATATAGTTTTCCGGCATGATGATCTTGATGCAGCCATAGTAATTCATGTTCTTTTCAGCACACAATCTTTTAAGATATTTCCTTGCGTTACCGATACTATCACCACAGGTCATTACAAAATAAATATTCTTATTTCCTGTGAACTTTGTTTCCCTGATCCACGTATGGACAATACGTGGTATTCTCCATGCATATGTTGGGACAACAATGACCCATGGGCGTTGTGAGGTTACTTTTGCATTGTCCTTTTCTTTACATTTATCAAAAAGATTCATTACCTCATCTTGAATCATTTTACTTATTCGTTTTGCTACATATTCACTATTTCCTGTACCTGAAAAATATAAAATCATAGGGCATTCTCCTTTGCGTTTGTTTTCGGCTTTATGCTGGCCAAAATTAAGTTCATTAACTTAGCAAGTTCTTTCCAATGCAATATCTCTTAACTTGTTCAATACATTCATTCATAAAATTTAGATGTCTTTTACGAATGCGTTCTCTTGTAACATTCTTTGACTATTGTATCTAACATACGCATGAAAATCAACTTTGGTAAAGCATGTCTTTCGCATAAGAGGGGTGTATGTTTTGCGTAATGAGCACAAGATGAAAGCCTTAGCGTAATAGCGAGAATGGATGTGAATGTTTCTATCACGTAATCAGGATGAACATTACCTAATGGGAATGCTAAAGAATATGAAAAATAGGCAATTGGAAAGATATTGATCATCCTCTGGATCCGAATCTTAAAACAGTAAACTATTATAAGTTAATTCTTAGATAGTGGTATAATGAGTGTATCAAAAACAACGATAAGTTGTTAAAAAGAAAGGTGATTTTTATGTTGAAAGCTGCTTATATCGTGCCACATCCACCCATTCTGCTTCCCGAAATAGGAAAGAAAGAGGAAGAAAAAATCAGTCTCACAAGGCAAGGCTATGAAACGATTGCAAAAGATATCGCCCGTATTCGTCCACAAACAATCGTGATATGCTCACCGCATGCACCGGCCTATATGGATTATATTCATATTTCCGATGGAGAACAAGCGTATGGTGATATGCGTGCATTTGGCTGTGAACAGGTGCAATTTCATGAACATTATGATGTGGATTTCATCAATGCCCTTTGTTCCCTGGCCCAAAAGGCTCATTTGCCGGCTGGTACCCTGGGGAATCAGGAACCTGTATTAGATCATGGTACGATGGTACCACTTTACTTTATAGAACAAGCATATCGTGATTTTCAAATCGTCCGTATTGCTGTATCCGGTTTGGATAGAGATACGCATATACAATTTGGAGAATGCATATATAAAGCCGCAACATCCTGTGGGAAGGATGTAGTGCTCATAGCCAGTGGCGATCTGTCACATAAGCTCAAGAAAGATGGACCTTATGGCTATACCAAAGAAGGGCCTGCCTTTGATGAGGCCTTTGTAAAACTTTTAAAAGCAGATGCTTTGAACGAAATTACCACTTTACCTAACGATATTTGTGAAAAAAGTGCTCAATGTGGTCTACCTGCTTTTCAGATGATGTTGGGGGCAGTTCAGCATCAATATGAGCATTGTCAATTTTTATCTTATGAAGGAGCATTTGGGGTAGGCTATGCAACGGCAATTATTCGGATGAAAATGCAAGATCCCTATGTAGCCCTGGCTCGTAAGGCACTGGAAACCTATGTCAAAGAAGGACGTATATTAAGAGACGATGAGGTAGAAGATAAAACGCTTTGCCAACAGCATGCGGCAGTATTTGTGAGCATACAAGAAAAAGGACAGCTACGTGGATGCATCGGTACGCTGCAAGCAACAAAAGAACATATCGCACAGGAAATTATATCCAATGCGATTGCGGCCGGTAGTCGTGATCCGCGGTTTCCTCCTGTACAAAAAGAAGAACTTGCACACCTTGTGTATCATGTGGATGTGTTATGTGAGCCAGAGCAGATTACATCCTTTGCCCAATTGGATGTGAAACGTTATGGCATCATTGTAAGTGATGCCTATCATCAAGGCGTGTTGTTACCTGATCTGGAAGGTGTGGATACGATACAACAACAGGTAGCAATTGCTTTACATAAGGCAGGAATTGATGAAAACGCTTCTTACACCTTAGAGCGCTTTGAGGTGATACGTCATGAAGAATGTCGTTTGTGATCTTTGTTTTCATCATTGTGTACTGAAGGAAGGACAACGCGGATTCTGTCGAGCTCGTATCGTCAAACACGGTAAAATAATTTGTGAAAACTATGGAAAGATTACCTCATTGGCTTTAGATCCCATCGAAAAGAAACCGTTGCGAAGGTTTCATCCCGGCTCTAATATCTTATCCATAGGCAGCTATGGCTGTAATATGCGCTGCCCATTCTGTCAAAATCATGAAATCAGTATGAGCGAGACGATACCATATCATCCCATTTCACCAGCCACCCTTGTTGAATTGGCTTGTGCGAAACGAAAAGATGGAAACATTGGTATTGCCTTTACATATAATGAACCTTTGATTTCCTATGAATATGTTTTCGATTGCGCAGTTGCAGCAAAAGCTAAAGATCTAGCAGTTGTCATTGTCAGTAATGGCATGATTGAAACAACCAAATTATTAGCGCTATTGCCCTATGTTGACGCAATGAATATTGATCTGAAAGGATTTCAAGATAACATCTATGAGGAATTAGCCGGTAATTTGGAACAGGTGAAAGAAACGATTCGCTGTGCTGCAGCCCATACGCATGTGGAAATAACTTCGCTTATCGTTCCCCGGCGTAATGATGCAATCGCAGATATGCTGAAACAATGTAAATGGCTGGCCCAAATTGATGCAAATATACCACTACATATCACACGCTATTTTCCACACTATCATCAATTGGATGCTCCTACGGATATCCAGCTGCTAGAACACTTACTTCAAGAAGCTAAGCAATATCTGACTTATGTCTATAAAGGCAATTGGTAGGTTTTTGTACACAGTCAAATACATGCAGAAGGAAGGGAAGTGCTGTTCGCAAAATAGCATTTCTTTTCTATTACATGAGTAGAAGTATAATAAAGCAAGCGGTCATAGCTATTAGAAAAACGTTAATTTTCGTAATAGTAACAGCAATATAAATGTTAAATCTTTATTTTAAGAATGAAAAATACCAATAAAATGTAAGGTTTCTAGAAGCATTTCCTGTTCGCTATCGTACTTTCTTAATCTATCATGAAGTGATGAATCGCAATACCTATTTTCTCAATATAGCGCAAAAATTATCCATCTAATATCTTTAGATTAAATTGCTCCATATGTTTGTAAAGTAAGTACGAAACATTTTGCATACTATTGGAAGCATATGGAAAATTATGCTATCCTTAAGAAAAGGAAGTGGTATTATGTTTGAAATCAAAAAGCTTAAATTTAAACATATTTTACAGATTGATCATCTGATGATTGATCGTCAGATCACATGTCTGATTGGCCCCAGCGGAAGTGGAAAAACAACACTGTTAAGAATGCTGAACCGCCTGAATGAGGCAGAGGAAGGAAGCATTTATTTTAATGGTGTAGATATCAAGGAAATGCATCCTATCAAACTACGTCGTAAGATCATCATGTTGGGACAGACGCCTATTTTATATCCGGGTACAATTGCAGATAATTTGCAAATCGGCTTAAGGTTGAGTGAACAGCCGCTTGCTGATGAAAATCGTTTGCGTGCTTATTTAGATAAGGTCGGTTTACATAAGGAACTCAGTGATACTTGTGAAAAGCTGTCAGGCGGAGAAAAACAACGTCTATGTTTAGCACGTGTTCTTTTAATGGATGCCGATGTATATTTGGCAGATGAGCCTAGCAGTGCATTGGATAAGGAAACAGAAAGCTTTGTTATAGATAATTTAGTAACCTTTGTAAAGGAACATGACAAGCAACTGGTTATGGTGACACATAGTGCTGAGATTGCACAGCGTTATCCTCATGGTTTATTGGAACTTGCCCAAGGTGGCTGTAGGGGGTATGTATATGAATAATACAGTTATGGATCTTTCTATTTTGAATTTAGCCATCGCCTATGTGTTTGTGCTTGTTTTGTTGGTTATTTTCAAGGCAAGAGGCATTCGTCGCGAAAAGATGATTTTGATTGCGACCACACGAATGACTATTCAATTGACCTTGATGGGATTTGTCTTATTGTATGTATTCAAACATCCCAGCTGGTGGCTGACATTAAGTATGCTTGCCATCATGTTAGGCTTTGCCGTTTATAATGCATTAAAGCGCGTTAAATACTCCATGTCAAAAGAATTAAAACGCTTAGTTGCGCTTTCCATGATCATCGGTTATTTGGTGACGGCAGTGGTCTTTATGCTATTGGTGTTACAGGTAGAACCTTGGTTTAATCCACAATACTTCATACCGATCAGTGGTATGATCATTGGCAATAGTATGACAGGGATTGCCCTTGGGGCAAACCGTCTGTGCGCCAATATGCGAGATCATCGTGAGCGTATTGAAAACAGTCTGATGTTAGGGGCAACGTGTAAGGTGGCAACGTTTGATGAGGTCAATGACGCCTTTGACAGTGCTATCTTGCCAACCATGAATAACATGATGACGATGGGAATCGTATCTTTACCGGGAATGATGACAGGACAAATGTTATCAGGAACTTTCCCACTCACGGCTATTAAATATCAGATTGGTATCATGTTGGCCATCCTTGGCTGTACGGCTATTACGGTTGTCATCTTTGTGACGCTTGGTTACAAAACCTTCTTTACTTCCAGCGCGGCTTTAAAGTAATCTGTTTATTGAAAACAAACAATTATACAGGAGTGTGGGCAGTAGATAAACAGCTCACACTTTTTCCTTGCAAACTTGAATCATCTGTGATATATCTGTTATACACGCGTGCAATATACGAGATGTGGGCTATCTTGGTTAGAAGATAAGGGGGATGACACCTGAATAGAAGCAGAGAAAAATTATCGTTATTACGGTCCTGTTTACATGCTTTTACATGAGCAAGAGATGTGGATCATTACGAATCGTATAGAAGTAGGAGAGCAGTATGAAAATAAATATCGTATATCAATCAGGTTATCCATTCATGATGTTGGAATAAGCATATGCAAATGGAATATATAGGAGCGTATCTGCGTTTTAAGCGAGAACAACAGCATAAAGATGCAGGCGCACTTTGTCTGTCTTGTAACCTTACCCGCATGCAGCTGCATAGTATTGAACAAGGAAAAAGTGAAGCACATCCGAATACAATCAAGCGCATTTGCGACTATCTGAACATTGATTTTATAGCTTTATTTCAACATCAGGAAAAGTATCGGGAATTGTTGGAAGAATCCTTTATTGCATTGATTTATATGCGAAAGGATGAGCAACAGATGCTTATGCAAAAGATCGAAGCCTTACATTTTGAACATTCCATCTTATATCCGCAATATCTATTGATTCATCTGATGTATGTGGCTATTCATGAAGGTGCTGTAGAAAAGTATCAAAGCCTATTAAAACAATGCAGTTATTTTATTGACGTTCTAGAACCACGTCATCAATTTATTTATTATTTATATAAAGGATATTATCAAATGTTGTCAGGACAGTTAGAAGAATCTTTGCATACTTTATGCTTTGCGGATGGCTTATCGGTATTAGAACATCGTGAAATCTTATACAGTATGTATGGACGTTTGTATTACTATCGAAGAGAAATCGTATTAGCGATTGAATATTATAAAAAAGCATATGAGTTATTAGAAAAGAAATGGAATATCAATCGTCTGTTGGCTACGCAATGTGCTTTAGCTGCCTGCTATAATCGTATGAAGGAATATGATGTTGCCTTGCAGCGTCTAATGGATACGTTAAAGCTTGCAAAGCAGTATAAGAATACGGCCGTTATTGAGCGAACATATTATGAATTAGTGATGAATCGCTTTATGGTAAGAGATTATCACAGTGTCATACAATTAGGTGAGAAGGCTATAACGATACATCATCAGCCGCAATATCTTTATTTTTTAATATCCTATGCCAGTGTAAAAGAAAATGAGATGGAAAAAGCATATCTATGGCTAAAACAACGTTTAAAACAAGACACCAATGCTTTATTGCAGCAGCTATTGACTTATGTGTATCATATGGCACAGGGGACAAGTGTTTTACCTTATTTGGTAGAACTCATTCAGCAATTGGAAAAGAATCAAATGGATACCTGTGAGTTATATCGCTTTTTATTAGAAGATTTAGCAAATCTTTATCATGATGCCGGTTGCTATCAGAAGGAAAGTTATTGTCTTCGTAAATTGATGCAGATGGGCTATTAAACGACTTGGCGTCTTATAGGACGCCTTTTTTTATTTAAGGAGAAGAGCTGCGTTGATTGAAACAAAGAAAAGTTTATGTACTTACATGGGGAAGTGATTAGATAGATCGTTGTTGATGGGATTCACGGATTCATTAGGGAACTCTTATGTTAGCTTTGTATTGGATAAAACACTTATATGGTGGTTTTAGAAGTATAGGATGTTTTATCTGAATGAAGAAATTAGATAGCATTAAAAATTGTTTTGTTACGCTTGTATGCAATGCTATTTGTAAAATGTAGCATCCTACTTGTGAAAACTTCCTTTCCCTTAAAGTACAAACAACGTCTCACCTTTTTTATATCCAATTATTTCATGCACAGCGCTTTTTCTTTACAATTTTTCTATGGTACGTTATCATATAAGTGCAAGTTAACTTTACAAAGAGATGAAACTATGAAAAAACTATACCGATATATTAAATTCCATATAAAAACCGCATGTAAAAATATAACAAGACATTTTGGACTGGCCATGTCCGCAGCTTTTTCGATGACTATCACGTTGCTGCTGATTGCCGTCTTTTTATTGCTGACAAGTAATTTGTCCAATATCACATATCATATTGAAGATGCTTTGACAATTCGTGCGACGATTGATAATGTCGTGACGGATCAGGAGAAAACCACGTTACAGAAAAAGATTGAAAAGCTTCCACATGTAACAAGTGTGAAACTATCCAGTGGTGATGAAGAATTAGCAGCTTATAAAAAAGAATATGAAAGCAATGACAGTCTGTTCAGCATGTATGAAGGAAAGACCAATCCTATTCTAGATGCTTTTATTATTGAGGTGAAAGATGCGAATAATGTCAAGAAGCTCAATGCACAGATTCATGATATGAAAGGTATCGTAAAGGCGAGTTATGGCGGTGAAGAGACAGATGCCATGATACAAACTTTTTCTTCAATGCGTACCGGCAGTTTTCTGTTTATTATCTTTCTAACTTTGGTAGCAATGTTTTTAATCGCGAATAAGATTAAAATGTCTATTTATACAAGAAAGTCAGAAATTGCCATTATGCGATTTGTCGGTGCCAGTAACTGGTGCATTCGCTTTCCTATGATGCTAGAGGGTATTTTAATCGGTTTGGCAGGAGCAATCGTGCCAGCCATCGTAACTGTAGTAGGATATCATTATGTCTATTTAATGCTTGATGGCAGAATGATGAGTGAGATGTTTCGTTTACAGCCAAGTGAGCCGTTGAGCTTACAGGTTGCAGGTATTCTTTTGCTTATTGGCATGGGAGTTGGCTTATTTGGAAGCTTCTTCTCTACAAGCCGTTATCTGCGTTGGAAACGTTAAACATACGTGAAGATATTTTCATGTTAATATGATAAAAGTAAATAGCAAATCTTTATTTGATTTGTTTATTTATAACTCCATCACGTATTTGCCTACATGCTTATTTGACAGAAATATGCTTACGTAATAAATGATCGTATGTTATCGATGCTGATATAAATTAAATGCTTATCGACCTTAACATTTACTTCGTGATAAAAAGAGGAGGATTTGATATGAAGAGAAAAATTTTAATGATTGTTGCATGTCTGTTCATGGTCGTAATGGCTTCTTGTCCCCTAGAGGCGGAAAGTTTTGCAGGCCGTGAAGCGGAAATGAATAAAAAATGTGCATATATTACCGATAAAGCAACGCAGCAAGAATGTATTGCTTATAAAGAATATTTGCAGCAGAAAAGTAAAAATCTATCCTCAGAGATTGATGGTATTAAAAAACAGCTGAATAATGTGAAAGGAAGCATGGAATCCATTGGAGAGAAGCTACGAAGCAATCATAAACAGGTTGCCAAGATCAATGCGGAAATGGCCAGTGTGGAAAACGCCATTGCTAAAACGGAAGCATCCATTGCCAAGATGAATGTGAAAATTAAAGAAAAAACGGAAGATATTCAAGAACGTGACAAGATGATGCGTGAACGCCTGATTGAGATGCAGCCTTATATTGGCAGTAATAACTTTATAGACTTTTTGATGGGGGCAGACAGCTTTGCTGATTTACTGCGTCGTTCAGAGATTCTTGGACAGCTGAATTCCTATGAATCTGATCAGATCAAAACATTAAATAAAGAAAAAGCGAAATTGAAGGAAGATAAAGAAGTAGTCCAACAGCAAAAGGAATTGCTGAAAGTGCAGGAGCAAGGATTAAAGGACCAGAAGGAAAAAGCGGAAGCCATAAAGGAAGTTAATGAAAAATTAATGAGCGCATATCGTAAACAGGAAGAGCAACTGCTGGATCAGAAAATCAAGACGCAGATGGCGCAGATGAGTATCCCAAAGGTAGATACTTCTTTGGCTGCACAATTTGATGATGAAACAAGCGATAAACCGGATAAGGATAAAAATGATGGTTCTAACGACCATAACGGGGACTCCCAAGATAATAATCAAGGCAATAATGGAAATGGGAACGGAAACGGCGTAAAACCAAGTACAGGATTTATCACACCAATTCAGGGGAATTGGCATTATTCAGCTGGTACATGGGCATATGCGGATGGCAGTGTACATAGAGGAATGGATTTTGGAACATATCAAGCACAGGGCTTGCGTGTTGTTGCCCCTGCCAGTGGTATCGTTATTTGGACATATGGTGGTTGTCCATCTCCATCCGGTGATAATTTTGGCAGTTATTGTGGAGTGCCGGCTACCGCAGGAAATAACTTAACCATGCTGACCAGAGTTGATGGTGTGGTTTATGCTTTCTCCTTTTATCATCTCTCAGGTACTGCTGTATCTAGCGGAACTGCGGTTGCCCAGGGGCAGACGATTGCTTATACAGGAAACAGTGGCAATAGTACCGGGCCACACTGTCATGTGGAAATGATTCGCGTTGGAAATATGAGTTTGAGTGATGCTTTGAATAAGTTTAACAATAGTGGGGATTTAAGCTTTGGCGTTGGTTGGTACGCTGATCCACATGCTTGTTCCAGCTATGGTTCACCATGTCGTTTACGTCCGGAAAATTATTTCCTATAAGATCAAGTGATTATCTGTACACCATAAGGACAGGTATTTATGGTAAAAGAGTGAGCAGATCATGCGTTTGTGCAAGGCACTAAATGGCATGGAAACAAGATAGAAAAACATGCAAGGTGAATACCGGGTTATTCATTTACTGCAAGAACTGGTTTTAAAATTGCAAGATCTTTGTTTTATATGAACTACGATTATATACAATAACTATAAAAGAAAAAGACGCCTTATTCAGATGACAGCAAAAGAATGCTGCTTTATCAAGAAGGGGTCTTTTTCTTTGTGATTTCATGAAGAAATGTTATAATACAACCATGAAAGAAAAACATGATAAACAACATTTGGTACAAGCATTATTGGAATGGTATGATGCCAATGCACGCATATTGCCATGGCGGAGTGAACCTACGCCTTATCGAGTGTGGGTAAGTGAAATCATGCTGCAGCAGACACGTGTCGAGGCAGTAAAACCATATTTTGAACGCTTTGTAAATGCATTGCCTGATGTGCATGCACTAGCAAATGCCGATGATGATGAATTACATAAGCTCTGGGAGGGGCTGGGATATTACAATCGCGTAAAGAATATGAAAAAATGCGCACAATACTGTGTGAAACACTATGCCGGTTCATTGCCTAATTCCTATGAATTATTAAAACAACTGCCCGGTATCGGAGATTATACTGCCGGAGCGATTGCCAGTATCGCTTTTCATCTTCCATATCCAGCGGTTGATGGAAATGTATTGCGTGTATTTTCCCGCCTTCTTGTCAGTGAAGATGATATCTTAAAAGAACGTACAAAGAAAAAGTTTCAAAATATTATAAAAGAGTATATTCCTATAGAGCGATGTGATGCCTTTACACAGGCATTGATGGAAATCGGTGCATTGATTTGTGTGCCCAACGCCATGCCTCGCTGTAATATTTGCCCATTAGCAGAAGACTGTATCGGTTATCAAAGCCATCAGGCACAGCGCCTGCCCATAAAAGAGAAAAAGAAAGCACGGCGGATTGAGAAGAAAACGATTTTAGTCGTTGTCCATCAAAAGGAAGTGCTGCTGCAGCAACGCGCTGAGGATGGACTGTTAGCAGGGCTTTATGAATTCATCACGTTAGATGGGGAGCGAGAAGAGGAAGAAGTTATGGCTTTTCTCGGTCATGAACGTATACATAAAATCATCAAACTGCGCTCGGCAAAACATATATTCTCACATGTGGAATGGCATATGCAAGGATATTTACTAGAGGTAAAGGAAAAATTGGATGGCTTATGGTGTACGCAGCAAGCGTTGGAACAGCAATATGCGATACCAACTGCTTTTAAGGCATATAAAGATGCTTTATATACATGGTGGAGGACGCAAGAATGAAGACATTATTAGAGGAAGTGAAAGGATTTGATCCTTATAACGAACAGGAAGAAGCAGATAAAGAATTATTGATGACTTATCTGACGATGTTTGATGATATATTTTACCGAGAAAATTTAATGGCTCATATGACAAGCTCTCCCTGGATCGTGAATCAGGATATGAGCAAGGTATTGATGATTTATCATAATATCTATGATTCCTGGGGATGGTGCGGCGGCCATTGTGATGGGGATGAAGATACTTTGCATGTCGCTTTAAAAGAAGGAATGGAAGAAACGGGGTTAACTAAGCTTACACCTTTAAGTGAACATATTATGGCTATTGATATTCTACCTGTACCGCCTCATAAAAAACGTGGAAAGTTTGTTAGTTCGCATGTACATCTTAATGTGACTTATGCCTGTGTGGCAGATGAAACCGAAAATTTACACATCAAAGCGGATGAAAATAGTGGTGTTCGATGGATACCTGTAGAAGAAATTGATACTTGGGTAAGAGAAGAAGATATGAAACCGGTGTATCACAAATTGGTAGAAAAGATGAAAGTTATGGCAGAACAGAAAACAGAAGTCAGTTTGTAGGATTAAATACAACATGTAATCATGTTTTGATAAAAAAGGTGGATGAATGAAGTTATCGGCATTGCTACAAAGACTTTACAAAATAGAAAGAATAAGCGATAAGGCACTTGCCGTTGATTCAGTGAGGATACTGATTCAGTGAGGGTTCCAGAAATAACAAGAGACATTATAGAAAAACATGCTGAAAAAATGCTATTTTTATAAGGCAAAAACACGTGTTATGAGGTGTGATACATATGCTTTATTTCATATGGTAAATCATACAAATTTAGGAGGGTTACAAATGAATATAGTAATAAGTTTAATTGGAGGTCTTATTTTTATTACTTTTCCATTTCTGGTTTTACAGAAAAGTAAAAAAATGAACGAAGAAAATACAGAGGAAGCAAAGAAAAAATTTGTATTATTTCTCATTTGTTCAATACCGGTTCCGGTAGTTGCTTTCCTACTTCTTTTACTTGGTCTTAAAACATTTATGTGAGTATCATAAAAGCAATGCCTTAAAAGAAGTGTGCTATGGATAGAAACTAGTTTAGCAAACGTTATTCAGAAAGTGTTTTTTAATTTATCAGAATAGACCGCATGCCTGTTTGCATGTCTTGATAAAGTATAGGACATTGAAAGAAAAGACAGTTAGAAATTGCCTGTTTACATAGTTTAAAAAGACGGCAAAAAATTTTTATGAGAATTCAAAAATCTCGTAGAAAAAAGGAAGACGAAAAAAGAATTTTGAAGTATAATGAAACTGTAATAAGAGAAAGGACAGGTTTTAATTATGCTGGAAAAAATTAAAGGCGGTTTAGTAGTATCTTGTCAGGCATTGCCTGATGAACCACTGCATTCTTCTTTCATTATGGGAAGGATGGCGCTGGCAGCAAAACAGGGAGGTGCTGTCGGTATTCGTGCACAAAGTAAGGAAGATATCATGGAGATAAAGAAAACAGTTGATCTTCCTGTTATTGGCATCGTAAAACGTAATTATCCGGACAGCGATATTTACATTACACCGACAAAAAAGGAAATTGATGAATTGTTGGAAACGAAGTGTGAGATGATCGCGTTGGATGCGACATTGCGTGATCGTCCAAATGGAGAAAAACTGGAAGATCTAGTTGCCTATATTCATGAAAACGGAGTACTGGCTATGGCGGATTGTTCAACCTTTGAAGAATGTGTCAATGCTGAAAAAATTGGCTTTGACTGCGTATCCACAACGTTATGTGGCTACACTCCGTATTCTGTTTTAGTGGATGGGCCAAATATTCCTTTATTGAAAAAACTAGTAGCTGAATTGCACACCCCAATTTTAGCTGAAGGCAAGATCAATACACCGGAAGACCTTGCAGCCGTTTATGAAGCTGGCGTTCACAGTGCGGTTGTAGGCGGTGCTATTACGCGTCCGAAACAGATAACAGAACGTTTTGTAAAAGTCTTAAAGTAAAAAGCTGAAAACGATACCTGGAAGGAAGTAGAAAAGTCATGACTCTTTCGTGTACTAAATGCTGCTTCCTTTTTATGTTGGTTTAAAAACTTTATGATATTGGTTAGGACACTTTATTTCAATGGAATACGAAAAATCTTTTCTGTGATAAGAAAGCTTGTTCGTTTTAAGACAGGACTTCTATTTGTATCATCCTTTTCTAAAGTAGGCACATGACCATGCAAATCTTTATGCTGTGACATATGGTATAAGGAATGCGAGGGGTAGTTATGAATCTGAAAGTAATGAAATTTGGTGGAACATCCCTGCGCAGTGAGGCCACACGCAAATATGTATACCGCCATATTTTAGAATATCAGAAGACACATAAAATCGTGCTGGTGGTATCTGCCATGGGCCGTTATCCGGATGCGTACGCAACGGATACTTTATTAAGTCTTGGGAGCGAATATCTCAGTAAAGAAGAAAAAGCAAGACTTGTTTCCATGGGAGAGCAGCTATCCACGCTAAAGGTGTGCAGCGAATTATTAGATATGGGGATTCATGCGCATGCCCTTTCTTTTTTTGAAGCAGGAATTTTCAGTGATGATCATTATGATTATGCTAAAGTTTTACGTTTGGATGGCACAAAGGTTAAGCAAGCACTTGCTAACTATGATGTAGTAGTCGTAGGTGGCTTTATCTCTATGACTCCACAAGGACATATTACAACATTGGGACGTGGAGGCAGTGATTACAGTGCTGTGCTGTTTGCCGATATGCTGGATCTGAAAGAAGTGGATATTTATACCGATGTAGATGGTGTCTACGACAATGATCCCAAGCTAAACAGCTATGCGATAAAATATGATAAATTGACTTATGATGAAATGCTCAATATGAAGTCACGCGTATTGCATGATCGCAGTGTAGAGTATGCAAAAGAACATGGTATTCGTATTTATCTTAAGGGAACCTTCTCTGGTAGTCAGGGTACGGTCATAGATGCCTAATTCAATTATCACGATTTCTTAAATATTTCTGAACGGCGCAAAATATAGCATATCTTTTTATGAAATATGCTATAATACGATATAGAGGTGAGCGAGTTGAAAAATATCCTGCTGGTAAAAAATCTGAATAGTGAAGAAAGTGCTAAACGCATTGATGCAGCACTTGCGGAAACGCGGGTGGATTATGAAGTGAATATCGAAAAACAATGTGTGGTTGTCATGGGTAACAGTGACATGGTGGCCGTCGCAAGAAAGGTTATAAACGACCTGGGATTTATGATTTTATAAAAGGCAAATGTTGCCTTTTTTTCTTGTGCTACAAGCGTTTGGATATGTCAAAAGTAATAAAAAACAGATTTGCTTATTAAACAAATCTGTTTCACAATATCTGAATTTACGAAGGTAGTTAATAAACATTAAGTTAATCCTGCAGGTAAGTTCCAATTAAAGCATACTTTATATACTATGCACCGTCGTATGCAGTTTCTTACATACGGTGATAAGAAGTCGAAAACTTGTTTCCTCCTATGCGATTGTATATCGAATTTATAATAAATTCTCTTTCCTGTGGATTATCGTGTTTCCTCTTTCATATCAAAAACTTTAATGGAAAACGATATATATTAATAAAACCATAAGTAAAAAGAAGAATCTATCAATCACTTGAGCAATCGTTGATAATAAATAGAAAATTCTTAGTTTTAGCTTAACTTCCATTTGTTTTTGCATAATTTTAATGGCTACAAGTATGCCAGCCATGACCTCTATCTAATTGAAAAAGTCTTTGTGGGTTTTGATTGCTTAATGAATGATAAGTATTATCAGTGATGGTAATGAAATTTGTTCAATAGTTTTTTTATAAAGTTTATATGTTATCGTTTTCGATATGTTTCTTTCTTCTTTTATGTTTAAGATAGAACCATTCTATGGTATCATATTCTCTAGATTATCAAATAATCCTAGCAAGTCTTTCCGATATAATGCATTACATATGTGATGGTGGTATGGTTGTTTTTTGATTTGATTATGGAATATTAAAATCAAGGAGATAAAATTCAAAGAGATAATAAAAAGGCTAAACAGTGAAAAAGAAAGGAAAAACACATGGAAATTCAAGTAGTATATGAGCATAACTTCGCGGACGCTAAAATCGTTCGTCAAGAAGTATTTGTAGAAGAACAAGGGTTCAAGATGGAATTTGATGAAATTGACAATCATGCCATTCATGTGACTTTATATCTAGATAAAGTCTTAGCAGGCTGTGCACGGATGTATGCGGATATAGAAAAAGATGTTATGCGTATCGGGCGGATAGCCTTACGCAAGCCATATCGTAAACAAGGACTTGGCAAGGTACTTGTCGAAAGCTGTGAAGCGTATGGCAAAAAACACAAAGCAAAAGCCTTTGTGCTGGATGCGCAATGTCGTATGCAAGGTTTTTATGAAAGACTTAATTATCAGGTAGATGGAGAAATCCATATGGATGAACATGTCCCACATGTACAAATGCGAAAGACGTTAAAAGACGAACAATCGCATGAAGAGTTTGATTTCAACACATAAATAAAAACAATGGTGAAAGCAGGTTTTGATATACCTTGTAGCATATGGAGAAAACAAAAAGATGAATAAAAATTGATCTTCTTGTGATAACATTATGAACATAAAACAGTATTTAAAAACCTAAATTTATCGCACATGCAAATGAGGATAATATAACGATCAATCTTCGCGGCGAAACAAAAGGATATTAAGAAAGCCACATAAGCCGGCAAGAAAGGCATACAAACTCTCTATCCAGGGACTATACGAGAGGATATCGGTAAAGGTATGCAGATGAAATAAAACGGAAAACGCGTATTGAAGACAAATAAAAATAGAAAGGGCCAGAACTAGTTTCTGGTATTTTTTCATGTTGATCACCTGTTTCTACTCTATGAAAAGCCAAAGGAAATATGAATGAAATTCCTATGCGACGCATAAATTAGGATGAGCAGGAAGGGAGCAGATGCAGCATGAAAACAAAAATCATCGCTGGTATCGGTATTGCGATACTAGCAGTCGCACTCATCTTTACCATGAAACCAAAATCCTTCAGTGATGAATTTGCGCAGACCATGAAGGATATGGACTCTTACATCTTACAAGGAAATATGGAAATCACAAAAGGTGAGGATGTGAAAGCCTATGCGTTGGAAGTTGGCTATGAGAAAGGTGAAAAAGATTATTTTAAGGTTTCTTTAACAGATAAGGAACTGAATCAGGAACAAATCATACTACGCAACGACGCAGGCGTCTTCGTTGTGACCCCAAGCTTAAATCAAGTGTTTAAATTTGAAGGTGATTGGCCGATGAATTCACCAAAGCCATACTTATTGCAATCAATAGCGGACATCGTCAAACAAGAAAATGCCACAATAAAAAAGCAGAAGGATGGAACACTGGTAAGTGCTAAGGTTAGCTATCCCAATAATAAAAACTTTGATCATGAGGATATCATGTTTGATAAAAATGCCAAACTTAAGTGGCTTCAAATTTATAATAAAGATAATACCTCTGAATTAAAAATTGTCTTTACGAAATGTGAATATGATGCCAAGATCAAAAAGGATTATTTCAAAGCACCTGCCGTTATAGAAAAGAAGGCGAGTGCCAGCGTCATCAGTGAACAGGATTTACCACTATATCCGGTACAGGTATTTTCATCGGAACTGAAAAGTGCCAATCAGATGAAGGTTAATGGGGAAGTGAAACATGTTTTAGAGTATCATGGTGATAAAAATTTTACCGTTGTCGAAACCAAAAAAGAGGTGCCTAAAGATACACAAACGGTCATCATGCCGGGAGAGATGATTGATGCAATGGATGTTGTGGGATTTTATGATGGAAATCATATGAGTGTGGTATATGATGGTGTAGAGTTCTCCGTATTCTCCGATGAGTTGGGTCCGGAAGAAATGATGGAGGTTATCAACAGCATGCAGGTGGCTGTGATGAAATAATGATCAAACGGGGAGATGTATATTATGCAGATCTGTCACCTGTCATTGGCAGTGAACAAGGTGGGGTACGGCCGGTAGTGGTCGTGCAGAACGATAAGGGAAATCGTTATTCTAAAACAATCATCATTGCGCCGATTTCAAAAAAGATGTCAAAACCGCCAATTCCTACACATGTGATTTTCAGTGATGATTCATTGAGCTATGTGTCCATGATCTTATGTGAACAGCTGCGGACGATAGATAAGAAACGATTGGGGCAGTGGATTTGTACATTAGATGATAAAACAATTGAAAAAATAAATAAAGCAATACGTGTGAGTCTGGCATTATAGGGAGTGTGAAGGCACTCCCTTATGATATGAAAACGGCACTGTTGATGAAGATGGAAGGTATGACAATGATGATGAAGAGGGGAATTTTCACATGATATATAAAACATTAAAAAAATTAAAAAAAATTTAAAAAAGCTGTTGACAGAAAAAAAATCAGATGGTATTATATACGGGCACTGGCGGTAACAAAGCTGTCAGTTAAATATACAAGGTCCAGTGGTGTAGTGGTTAACATGCCTCCCTGTCACGGAGGAGATCGTGGGTTCGAGTCCCATCTGGACCGCCATTTTTGCAGATGTAGTTCAATGGTAGAACACAGCCTTGCCAAGGCTGATACGGGGGTTCAATTCCCCTCATCTGCTCCATTAATAACTACGTACTCTCATGAAAATGAGAGTTTTTTTATGCTTATTTATGAAAGATGAGGGGAATTTTTGCGGTCCAGATGGGTTTTAGGGCGTGTTTGGTCTATTTTTGTTGGGAGGCATGCTGTAATCAACGTGTTTTTTTATGTGGTTGATTAAGAAAGTATGAATTATATGGCGCTGCTATGTCAGCACGAACCCCCGTCATAAGCAAATAGCTGTAATCATCGTTCTAGGATAAGATTTATTGCGAAATATCATTTTTTTAGATTAAATGCGTAGAACTGGCGAATTCTGTGCTAAAATAAAAACAGCATCATCAAAAGGGGGCAGGAATATGAAAAAAGTAATATTCGTCATGCTGATTGTATGTCTGTTAGCTGCTTGCTCACCATCATCAAAAAAAGGGCCTATCGAAGTGAGTGCAGCGGAGGTTCTTGAGAAATTAAGTGACGAAAGACAGAATTCATTTCTATTATATGTGATAAGCGATGACTGTTACTCCTGTGATGAATATCAAAAGGTCATAGAGGAAATAGAAAAACAACAGCCGTTTGAAGTGTATTATCTGCATATAAACCTAAAGGAAAAGGATGCAGATGTAAAGAAGATGTTAGATGAATTAAAAGTTACGACCGGTGTTTTGCGTCAGTTACCAACAACCTATTATTTTTATCAGGGGACGTTGCAGGCCGAAAACAGGAAAGAAGGATATTTAGAAAAGAAGGATCTGATAGCATGGCTGAAAAATTTACATATATTACATTAGATGAAGAACCGGAAACGGTTGTATCTACCAAAGAAGATATTTGTGCGCAATTAGAATCTTTGGGTATACAACGTGGTATGGTGATTTTGGTCCAGGCGGATATGAAAAAATTAGGTTATCTCATAGGTGGTGAACAGATGCTGATTGAGGCATTGATGGAAACAGTTGGCTATGAAGGGACTATCGTTATGCCGACTTTTACACCACAGATGGCTGATCCAGCCTGCCAAAAGAAACACATTGCCCGTATGTATTGGGAGGATGTGCGTCAGCATGCCTTGCCCTTTGATAAAAAATTAAGCGCACCCGAAAAAGCAGATGCGCTCATTTATCAGTTTTTACGCAATGAAGGCGTAGTTCGTTCATATCATCCATTATATAGCTTTGCGGCTTGGGGAAAATATGCCAAAATATTATGTGATAAGCATCCTTTGCACTTTGGTTTAAATCAGGATTCACCATTAGGTAAAGTATCTGAATTTAATGGTTATGTCGTACTTTTGGGCTGTGATTACAATGACTGTGTCATGTTTCAATTAGCCCGCTATCATGGAGAACAGCTTCCTATTAAACTTATCAGTGCTCCGATTGAAAATAATTCACGTGTACAGTGGAAAGATATGCTAGAACTTGATTTCACGAAACAGGACATGGGAGAAATCGGTGAAATCATGGAAGATAAGAGTGTCGTAAGAACGACTTACATAGGTACGGCAAAGTGTCGTTTCTTCTCTAGTAGAGAAGCTGTCACCTTAGCAAGCTCCTATTTTCATATTCATAATGATGAAATAAGTATGTTAGAAAATTGATTAAGCATGTCTTCATCTTCCTGCGTGAAGCGAGAAGGTGAATAAGAGTCAATATCCAAAACACCCAGTAGGGTGTTTTCTTTTACTAAGGGGATTACTATTTCAGAATTACTTGCACTGTCACAGGCGATATGGCCGCTAAATTGATGAACATCATCTACACGCAGAATCTTGCGTTTTACAGCTGCTGTTCCACATACTCCTTTTCCCATTGGGATATGCATGCAGGCGACTTTCCCCTGAAAAGGGCCAAGTACCAATTCATCATGTTTATATAAATAAAATCCAGCCCAGCTAATATCGGGTAAGTATTGATATAATAAAGCAGCTGCATTTGCCATATTGGCAATTTCATCATGTTCATCCATTAATAAGCCACGCAGACTCGTTAATAAGGTTTCATATTCATTGTTCATCATTATACTACCTCCATGACAGTATCGTATCACATTTTTCATAAAGCGGAAATGAAAAAAGCATGTTCTGTGCAAGATGATGGATAGCTAAAAAGATAACTCAGGATAAGTGCGTAATACTGTTTAATAAATGGCTGTATCATTGGATTTTATCTTCATCATAAAAAAGTATATGTTTGTATCTTTATTCATACTTCTTATCTATAGAGGCCCCCAGAAAAAGGGGCATAGAAAAAAGATAAGCTCTATTCACAGAGCTCATCTTCCATTTTACTAAATTTTGTATAGGCTTTTGAGATGTTCTTCTCAGAATCAGAGGTCATCTTATACCAGCCTTGTTCTTTCATCATTTCATAAACCTTGCGCTGTTGAGCAGAAAGATCTTGATATAGCGTATCTACTTCTTTAAAAAGTTCTTCATTACTTGCTTCCTGTGAAAAAGTGTTGTATTCACTCTTCATATGTTTTAAGGTTATTAACAGGTTGGTCGCAATCTCTTTATCGCTGTAATTATTAGTTGATCCACTCATTCTTTTACCTCCTTTTGCAAAAGTTCTACCATTGTATGATAATGTTTAGCAAGATTCGTATTGACCTCCTCAAAGCAGGTTTTCACTTCTTCATTTTGAATCATTGTGACATCATTGGTAATTCTTTTGTTTAAGACAAAGGTCTGATCCAGCAGGTCTTCTAAATATAAGACATCTTTAGGTGTTAACATAGCATCACACGCATGAAACATTGCTCATGCTTCTCCTTTCATTTCTAGTATGGGAAGAGATTGAAAATGTATTCTATGATTTTTTATGATATTTTGCTATAATAAAAAAACGTTAGGAGGCAGACATGGAATTACAAGAAAATCAATATGTATATATTCAAAGTTATAAACATGATGGCAGTCTGCATCGGACATGGGCAATGGGATACGTGCTTGAGGCAAATGAAAAACGTATCGTTGCTGTCACGAATCGTACTTTGGTAAGTGAATCAGACGGTCGTAAGTGGGTGACCAGAGAACCGGCAATCTGCTTTTTCTATCCAGATAAATGGTATAATGTCATTTGCATGATTCGTAAAACCGGCATTCATTATTATTGCAATCTAGCATCGCCTAGTATTTATGATGGTGAGGCAATTAAGAATATTGATTATGATTTGGATGTGAAGGTATCGCCAACAGGAAAAACGATGTTGTTAGATGAGGATGAATATGAACAACATGCAAGGGAAATGGCATACAGCAAAGCGTTGGATCGTGCAATTCATAAAGGACTGGATCGTTTGATGGTGGATATTCGATTGCGGAATTCGCCTTTTGAACATCATGAAATTAATGCATTGTATGAGCGATATTTGGCATGTATGGAGTTGGAGAAGAAGCAGTGATTTCAAAACTGTGAACTGGTAAGTATAGGTGACTTGTTGTAACGCAGCAATAACGTAACTGATATTATATAGATGACGTATGTGATGCAGGTGGTGGATGCTTGATCTTGCATTAAAAACTTGAAAGAATTAGGTAAAATAAAAACAGCAATATAAAAAAATGAAAAAACTAAAAATTATCGTTGACATCGAAAATAAAGTGTTGTATTATATACGAGCGCTAAGCGAAAGCAAAGTGCAAATCGGTCTTTGAAAACTGAACAGGAAACGTCAATTTCAATGAAAAAGAGAAGTAATTCTCGGATAAACAAATAAGAAAAACGTTAGTAAACGTTTTGAGCTAAATCAAATGGAGAGTTTGATCCTGGCTCAGGATGAACGCTGGCGGCATGCCTAATACATGCAAGTCGAACGAAGTTTCTAGGAAGCTTGCTTCCAAAGAGACTTAGTGGCGAACGGGTGAGTAACACGTAGGTAACCTGCCCATGTGCCCGGGATAACTGCTGGAAACGGTAGCTAAAACCGGATAGGTATGAGGGAGGCATCTTCCTCATATTAAAGCACCTTCGGGTGTGAACATGGATGGACCTGCGGCGCATTAGCTGGTTGGTGAGGTAACGGCCCACCAAGGCGATGATGCGTAGCCGACCTGAGAGGGTGAACGGCCACATTGGGACTGAGACACGGCCCAAACTCCTACGGGAGGCAGCAGTAGGGAATTTTCGTCAATGGGGGGAACCCTGAACGAGCAATGCCGCGTGTGTGAAGAAGGTCTTCGGATCGTAAAGCACTGTTGTAAGTGAAGAATGCCACATAGAGGAAATGCTATGTGGGTGACGGTAGCTTACCAGAAAGCCACGGCTAACTACGTGCCAGCAGCCGCGGTAATACGTAGGTGGCAAGCGTTATCCGGAATCATTGGGCGTAAAGGGTGCGTAGGTGGCACGATAAGTCTGAAGTAAAAGGCAACAGCTCAACTGTTGTATGCTTTGGAAACTGTCGAGCTAGAGTGCAGAAGAGGGCGATGGAATTCCATGTGTAGCGGTAAAATGCGTAGATATATGGAGGAACACCAGTGGCGAAGGCGGTCGCCTGGTCTGTAACTGACACTGATGCACGAAAGCGTGGGGAGCAAATAGGATTAGATACCCTAGTAGTCCACGCCGTAAACGATGAGAACTAAGTGTTGGAGAGATTCAGTGCTGCAGTTAACGCAATAAGTTCTCCGCCTGGGGAGTATGCACGCAAGTGTGAAACTCAAAGGAATTGACGGGGGCCCGCACAAGCGGTGGAGTATGTGGTTTAATTCGAAGCAACGCGAAGAACCTTACCAGGCCTTGACATGGATATAAATGTTCTAGAGATAGAAAGATAGCTATATATCACACAGGTGGTGCATGGTTGTCGTCAGCTCGTGTCGTGAGATGTTGGGTTAAGTCCCGCAACGAGCGCAACCCTTGTCTTCTGTTACCAGCATTAGGTTGGGGACTCAGGAGAGACTGCCGGTGACAAACCGGAGGAAGGTGGGGATGACGTCAAATCATCATGCCCCTTATGGCCTGGGCTACACACGTACTACAATGGCGCCTACAAAGAGCAGCGACACCGCGAGGTGGAGCGAATCTCATAAAGGGCGTCTCAGTTCGGATTGAAGTCTGCAACTCGACTTCATGAAGTCGGAATCGCTAGTAATCGCAGATCAGCATGCTGCGGTGAATACGTTCTCGGGCCTTGTACACACCGCCCGTCAAACCATGGGAGTTGGTAATACCCGAAGCCGGTGGCATAACCGCAAGGAGTGAGCCGTCGAAGGTAGGACCGATGACTGGGGTTAAGTCGTAACAAGGTATCCCTACGGGAACGTGGGGATGGATCACCTCCTTTCTAAGGAGAAAGTACAAAGAAGCAGATATTTCCTGTTCGGTTTTGGAAGACCGAAAGAATCTTCCAAGA
>NZ_SMBP01000028.1 GCF_004341945.1 Longicatena caecimuris | reverse complement strand
CACACAGGAAAGAATAAAGAAAATCGCAAATTCAGGAGTAAATTTACGATATAGTGGATAACATAAATAAGCATATTGGTAAGCCGTATGCCTTAATAGGGCACGTACGGTTTGATAAGGGGCGGTAGTTTAATGACTATCGCCTACTTTCTTTAATCGATTGTATGAGAAATATTGCCATGTACCTGAAATGAAGCTATAATAATCCTATTAAAGGCGTAATTGGCCTTAGGAGGGGAATAACATGAAAATATGCAAGAAGCTTATTGGCTGTTTGATGAGTCTATTTATAGTGTTTAGCATGATGGGACCAGTACAAGCAGCAACGATGGAAAGCCAAAGGAATGATGTTAGTGTTTCAAAGATTTCATTTAATTATATTTCAAAAACACTTTACACAAATGAACATTTACAATTAAAAGCTACACTAACACCTAGCAATGCAACAAACAGTGCGATTACATGGTCTTCTAGCAATACCAAAGTTGCATCCGTAAACAGTACTGGTTTGGTTTACACAAAAGCACCTGGTACTGCTACGATTACCGCAATGACCTCAAATGGTATTACGAAGACTTGTAAAATCACCGTTCTTAAAAGAGGTTTAACAACGACCAGCGCATCACTGTATGTAAAAGGAACGACCAAATTAACGTTTAAGGGATCTTATGGAACAGTAACATGGTCATCTGATAAAAAAAGTGTTGCGACAGTAGACAAGTATGGGAAAGTAACAGCTGTAAGACCCGGTACTGCTTATATTACGGCGAAATCAAAGACGGCAATTTCTAGATGTAAAATCACAGTGAAACAGCCAGCTTTGAATAAGCATTCTGCATCTTTGTATTTAGGTTCTCATATGACACTGAAAGTAACTGGTGGAACCGGTGCGATTACTTGGACATCTTCCAATAAGAGCATTGCGACAGTAAACAGCAAAGGGTATGTCACAACGAAAAAAGCTGGAACTGTTTATATTAAGGCAAAACGTAATGGTTATACTGCTCAGTGTAAATTAACAGTGAAAAAACCTAGCGTGAATGCAACCAGCAAGAGTATATATACTGGATTTTATACAACCTTAAAAGTAAATGGCGGTACAGGTAAGATTACCTGGTCTTCATCAAATAAAAACATTGCTACGGTAAATAGCAGTGGTCGTGTGGTTGGTAAAAAAGCCGGTACGGCATATATTTACGCGAAACGAAACGGGTATACGACAAAATGTAAAGTCAGCGTAAAAGAAAATGCAAAATCTTATAATGTTTCCACCAATGTATTTGATTATGATCGTGGTGATCCTTCGGTAGCAGTTAGAAAAGTTTATTATAGTGGTGGAGCTTTACGATTAGATACTTATGTAGTCAACAATCGTATGACAACGGTTAAGAACTTTAAGAAAATTAATTTTAAAATTTATGATTATACAGGTAAATTAATAGCGAATCAAACTTTTACTAATTTTGCTTTAAATATTAATCCATATAGTTATAAGAAAATAACCTTTAAGTTCTCATCAGCAGGAACTTTGAAAAAGGGTGCATTACTTTATAAGGGCATCACAGGATATTATGAAGGCTCTTACACATACACTTACTAGTCGAATTTAAGAAGGAGAAATCCTTCTTTTTTTATAAATTCAGATACAAAAAAAGAGGATACCATATACCGTTTGGTACCCTCTGCATAACCTAATCATTTATGAGACTTGAATCATCTCAGATAAATGCAGTGAATAAATATAGCAAGCGATCTTACTGTTTGGATATAGCGTGTTCATAGCCTTTTGATACAACAGTAACTGTTCCCGATATCTTGTTATTAACTCATCAGCTGAAAAGATGGCATCGGTTTTAAAATCGATAATGGTAATACCGTTCTCTTGTATTGCCACAAAATCCATGAAACCATGTAAGACTTCCTCACCATCCTTCACCATGAAAGGAAGCTCATAATAACAGGTGGTTTTCAAGCATCGCTGAAAGACTTCGTTTTCATATAAGTCATGCAGGCGCTTAACATCTTGTTCAGACAGCGTTATGTGCAGACGTGCCGCACATTGCCGAATTGCGGTATCTTCGTATGTTGAATTGCCCAAGGCTTCAATCATCTTATGCATCATCGTACCATACTGCATACCTTTTGGCTTTTGCAGGGTAATTGCTATATCTGTAGCTTTTTTCGCAGAAGCTGTCGCAAACTGTAAGGTTTCCACCTCTTGATGATAAGGCTGTATGTGATATTGAGGTTTTATCGGTTCTTGAAGAGGAAAACTTTGCCACAGGGTATGTACTTCTTTGATGGTGAAAAGGTCATTTGGATGTTGCAGAAAGGTTTGTAAGAGCCAGGAGGTATAACCGCCACGATCGTATATAGAAGAAGTCGTTAAAGGCTTATTATATTGTTCCAGGTCTAAAACACAGTCTACGATATGCATTTGTTGCTGAGCACGTGTCGTTGCCACATAGAGGATACGCATTTCTTCTTCTAGCTCTTCTTTATCTTTTTTATGCTCCATGGCGATACGAGGAATCGTTGTTCGTACATAGCGTTCAGGCAGTTCCATTCGTTTTAAGGCAATTCCCAGTTCACTGTCACAGATGCATAAATCTTTAAATTCAATTGCTGTCATGGCATCATTTGACCATAAGAAGACAACCGGAAACTGCAGCCCTTTTGATTGATGGATGCTCATGACACGGACGACATCAGCTTCACTGCCAATCGGTATTGCCTCTGCTGTTTGAGCATCTTTAATCTGTTCAATCTGATTCAAAAACGCATGAATGCCCATGGCATGCTGTTGTTCAAAGGTTGCTCCTTTTTCAAACAATAGATCCAAATTGGTTTTTTCCTGCACGCTTGTATGCAATACATAATAATTATTTTGCTCATATAAACGATTCAGCGTCTTTGTAAGGGAACAACCAAAACATTCTTTGCGTAATTCTTCGAAGGCCTGAAAGCCGGGAATAGGATGTTCCTTTAAATATGCATAAAAACTAGATTCATATACCTTATGTGCAGCTTGTTGACTTGCCTTTTGTGCCTCTTGACGTTTGGCCAGCTTGCTTTGGGCAATTTGTTCTGCACTACAAGGGAATAAAGGAGATAGTAAGATGGCGATTAAGGCGATATCATTATGCGGATCTTCGATGGCGCGCAAGGCACTTAGCATCAGCGATATGGCACTGGATTGGTAGAAACCGGATTTCACATCAATAAAATAAGGAATATGCAGTTCATCAAACACTTTCTTCATATTTTCTTTACGAGCATTTCCTCTCACCAGTACGACAAAATCCTTCCATTGACGCTGTTCTTTTTCACGTATTTCTAATATCTGATTGGCGATATAGCTGGCCTTCAGATCATTTTTAGCGAGAATCAACGCATTGGCCTTCTTGATCTCATCATGAAAGATGGCATGAAAACAGATTGGCACATTGTCTTGCAATTGTTCTGCAACGCCGGTTTCTACATCATCTGCATCGGCATAGCGGCAGGAGAAACCGTCTAAATTCATTAACTGTTTAAATAAGAGGTTATTAAAATCAACGATCATTTTTTTCGAACGATAGTTGTTTGATAAATAGATGACTTCATCATAGATACCCTGTTGTTCAATGATACCGCGCATTAAAGAAGGTTTGGCATGTCGGAAACCATAAATGGATTGTTTAATATCACCGACACGAAAGACATTATTTTCACGGCAAATGGATTGAACCAGGGTATTTTGCACATCATTGCTATCTTGAAATTCATCTACCATGATTTCAGTAAACTGCTCACGATAGCGCTGTGCTACCTGACCATCTTTACACTGCAAGATTTCCAGTGCATAATGCTCCATATCGTCAAAATCAATGACTGCTTGTTCTTGTTTTATACGCGCATAGCTCCTTCGATAATCCTTGACCATTTCAATCAGCTTTTGAACATAAGGCTTTAATGCTTGCATATCCTTTATGAATTGTTGCTCACTGAATAAAAGTCCTAATAAACGATCTTCTAATTCTTGTGATTGTTTACGCAAATGAACATATTCTTTATCCTCTTTATCCGGAGAGGGAGGAAGGATTCCATGGGCAATGGATTGAAAGGCTAAACGAAAGCCTTCATAATCACGTTTGGCTAAGGTTTCTTGTAAAGATGGCAAAGCCTGTACCTTTTGTTCTACTAATGCAGCTTTTTTTACTTCACTGTCATAGCGGTAACGATAAAGTTCCTGAATGCGCAAGATGCCTTCTTCATAACGCGAACATTCTACTGCTAAGTAGGAAAAGAAGTTTTCTTGTATGGCAATGGGCAGATCTTGTATATGCTTGATATTATCATAAGGGATGAGCAAAGCGTTTAACCAGTCATCGGAATTTGCTTGTGAGGATGCCATGACAGCAAGTGAGGTAATCAGCTTGCGCAGTGCCTCATCATTTTCACTGCGTGAGGAAAACATGGCACAAAGATCAATAAAAACTTTATCCTGTTTGGCATATTGGTTTTGAAAAGCTTCTTCTAATGCTTCTCCCTGATATAAGACCATCGTTCCATTATCCATGATGTTGGTGATGCGCGTAGCATCTAGGCCAATCATATAGTAATACTCTTGTAAAATGGATAAGCAGAAAGAATGGATGGTCGAAATATGGGCAGTTTGTATACTTGTAAGCTGGCGGGTGATGTAAGCACGTTCCTCAGGATCCTTTGTTTCTTCATAGGCTTTCTGTAAAGAAGCAGCCAGTCGCTTTTTCATTTCACTGGCCGCCGCCTCCGTAAAGGTCATAGCCAAAATGGCATCAATCGGAACACGATCTTTTACCACCAGATCCATTAAGCGGGCAATTAATACCGTGGTTTTACCACTGCCGGCAGAGGCGGATACCATGATGTTTTTATCTTTTGTCTGAATAGCTTTCAGCTGTTGGGGATTCCAGTTAGGCATCTTCATCCTCTCCTTTCCGATAGAGGGAATCATCTGTTTCAACCATGGCTTTGCGTTCAAATGGCATACCATGGAAACGGCAGATAGCATGAAAATCACAGTATAGACAGGCATCTTCACTTGGTTCTATGACGATATCACCATCCAGCATACGTTTGGCTAATTGCTGATATATGCTCGTGAACCAGCGTTCTATGCTATGTAAGTCGTATAATTTACTTGTTTTGATGAGCTGGTCTTTATTGCAGCGAACACCGCTCACATGCGTGCCTTCATCATCTAATAAGGATACATTCGGATACATGGTCCATCCATGTATGCGATGCGTTTTGATGATGGCATCTTGTAGATCTGCTTTTTCAATCGGTGTATAGGTAACCGGCTTGCGGCGCGATAGCTTACCTGCCGGATGGGGAATATTTTCATTTTTTAATGATAGATAATAAGCTCCCATAATTTCTTTTTGTTCCAGTTTGGCCATGACGATGGAATAGGTTAAAAGCTGTAACTGCATTGCCGCAAATACTTTTGTTTCCGATAGTGTTTTTGCACTGCTTTTATAATCCAGAATGCATAGGATATCATCATATACATCCAAACGATCAATGAAGCCATGCAAAGCCAGTGTGACATCCGATGTTACAGGTATTTCATATTGAAATTCGCGTTCTTGTTGCCAGGGCTGGAAATGAGAATGTTCCTCAAAAGAAGCTAAACGTCGCAATGTCTGTATCATGCTGGATTCGATACGGATACGTAAAATCTGTAAGCGGGTACGCATGTCCGAAAAGACTTCTTGAAGGGCGTCTATTTCCTTGTCAATCAAGGCGGTAAGCGTTGTTTCACATACACTTGTATAGGCTTTCCCCTGTTGCTTAGTCAAGGTTTCTAACAGATAATGTGAAAGGGTTCCCATATAAGAATCCGCAAAGCCTAGTTTCATAGGTTCTCTAATACCTAACCCATAACGCAGGAAATATGAAAACGGACACTTTACATAGCGTTCAATAGAAGAGATGGAACCTTTGATTTGCTGATTGCGAACAAACAGCGCATGGGCTGTTTGCGATGTAATGGTCAGCGCAATATCTGCTTTTTCATACATTTCCTGTAAAGGATAGGGTTTAGCTCTTTCATCAAACATTTGTTCTATTTCTAAGGCAGCTTCTAAAGATTTTCCTTCATACGTACCTAAGGGATAGGATATATAGAGATGTTGGCTGCGGTTTAGCAGCTTACGTAACTGTTTCAAATGCAATTGATAGCGATGTTCCATGCTTGGATAAGGCAGGGTTTCATAATAGTGCTCATCAAAGATACCACGTTTTGCCATAAAGGCAGGATATTGATTTTGTGTAGCGCCTAGTAAGAAGTGATGTTTTCTGGTACAGGATCCCTGTTTTAGTGAGGTGACACTGACCCCTTGCAATTGATGAATCGTGGAATGTACAGTAATATCCGCTAATAACTGTAGTAAAAAAGTGATATCATCCTTTTCCTTTATATATGGATATACTTCATTGATAACATTCATGACATCTTGTAAAACCGCACTTTGCTGCATATCGTTACCCAGGCTGTTTTTTAAAAGTTTTAATACGGTGAGTAACATTTCTTCATAAGAAGCTGGATGCATGAGTGGTCGTAATTGTTCAGCGATATGCTGTCGGGCAATTTCTGCACGTTCCTCTATTTCTTTCAGCTTTGCCACATCTGTTTCATTCAGAATATGAGAAGTGGTGGAAAGTGTTTGTAAATGATCAAATGGCTGAAAGAAGTCTTTTTGATAAATTTGTAAATATTGCAGTAAGGAGGATAAAGTTTCCTCATGAAAGATACCGCAATCTAAGCAGGCCAATAAATGTTCTTGCGTTGGCTGTAAATAATAATTCAACAGCATGTGTGCGCGTTTGACAATAATGCTGCTGGCAGCGGATGCCACAAGGTTTGTATAAGGGATATGATAGCGGTTAAAGATTTGTTCCAGGATGGGGATATACGAGGTATCTGCCAAGGTGATGGCAACATCCTCAGCCTTCATCTCATGGCGTAAGATATATTGGGCACAGCCTTCAATTTCTTGTCGTTTATTCACTGCATGATAAAACTTTCGTTCATGAGGAATTTCTTCATCCTGTAATAAAGTAGCACCTTGCCTAACCAGCAGGTTGACTAGTTGTTGTTGCTGTGGAGTGAAGAAAGCATCATAAATATATACCATATGCGCATCCTTATGCGCTATTTCACGAATCGCTTTAACAATCAAATCACCTTGTGTTTCAATTGGATACAACGCAGTCAGGATAGTTTTTCGCTCAGCATGAGCTTCTTCCTGTTCATTTAATACACTCAGCGGAATCTGCCATATCTTAAGATCATCAAGGCACTGCATACATTCCTTTAAGAAAACAGAAGTGAGAGCAGCTTCTTGATAAATATGTAAGGAAGAAGAAAGCTGTTTGATACGCTCGCGATAGGCAAATAAGATGGAAGCCTCACTTGGCGCATCTTCCAAGGATTGGGCAGACAGATAACCATTCAGCGTATATAAACGCAAGCCTAACAATCCATGGGTCGTTTGTAAAAGTTTTTGGCGAATGAGCGGATGCAGGTGTGCCGGTGCCAGCAGTGTAGCGCCCATTGGTAATGATGAGAAATCAAGCATGTGAACTTCCTCCTTAGCGTTTCTTCTATTATATAATTTCTCGAGGTAAAAAGGCAATTCTGATATACCAATCCTTTTCTTGGAAATAAGAATGAAGGAAAGAGAAAACGTTTGCGCTGGAAAAGGTTATAGGTTTCATAAAGATAATGAATTCAGAGCATCATAGGGATAAAAAAACACCGTTATCACGGTGTATTCTAAACACTTGGCGCAGCAGAAAGGATTTGAACCTCCGGTGTCAAAAGACACGCCGGTTTTCGAAACCGGTGCATTAAACCAGACTCTGCCACTGCTGCGTATTACGTGGTTATTGTAACTGTTTTTATTAGGTTATGCAAGAGGGAACATCGATTTGATTCAAATAGCGAAAATGAAATTCATCATAAGGATGAATTATAAGATCAGACCATGACATCTTGATATACCAGATAGATGGTAAGACAATCGATAAGGTTTGTCTTTCAAATAAAGGAAAAAGGGACTATAATAATAGTAATAAGTGTTAACGCTATAAGTTTTCAAAGAGGCTGGTATGATCATGACGGTAAGAAACATCCAAAACTTGTAACTTTATGTGACACATTTATGATAAAATGAATAATGAGAGGGGATTTGAAAGGATATGAAGAAACTTTTAATAGCATTATTTTGTGTGGCATTGCCATTATCATCGATGTCTTTTGTGCATGCGCAGGAAAAGAAAGAAACAGCGAACACATCCATAAAGGAGGATGTCTTCAACGATGGAGAATATGCATATGGCGATGGTTTTCAGGATATAGCGGAAGCAAATCCTTATGCACGTGTAGAGGGGTATACATATCAGCGAAACGGTAATTATATTTTATATAACTTTAAAACAACATCATTATATAAAGAGCCATATGGCAATGTTAAGGCAAAATTATCGCCAAAGATACGCTATGCTACGAAACGATATGGCAATTATTTTTATGTGAATACAGAAAAAGGAAGTGGATGGATCACCACTTGGGATGATAACATCCAGGAATTAGAAATTGAAGATATATCGGCACAGCTAAAAACAACGAAGACCTTAGATGTTTACTCTGTACCTATCTTTGATGATAGATTTGAGACAGGAACCATACCGGCAGGTACTTACACGATTAGCAAGCGTGCGAATTATTTTGCCTATGTGAATAATGGAAAATATAAAGGCTGGATCTTAACTTCCTATCATGATGACGGTACGGTTTTCAGTAAGCAATATGCAACCTATCTGAATACCAAGCGGACCTTATCGCAAACAAGTGTTAATGGTGTGGCCATTAAACAAAAATTATTACCTAAGATTTCTGATCCTACACGTTCAGGTATCTCGATGGTTCCAAAGTATGTGACCATACACAATACAGCAAATGCCAGTAAAGGCGCGGATGCCGCAGCCCATGCGAATATCCAGTATGAACGCAACGTTAACCGAACGGCCGCATGGACATCTTGGCATTTTCAAGTAGATAATAAAGTCATTTATCAAAGTTTGGCAATGAATGAAGTAGGCTGGCATGCCGGTGATGGCAATGACAGTGGAAATGCATCAACGATTGGGATAGAAATCTGTGAAAATGCAGATGGTAATTATGCTAAGGCTGAAAAAAATGCTGCTTATCTAACAGCCAGTATCTTATATGAAAATGGATTGCCGTATACAGCAGTCAAACGTCATCAAGACTGGTCTGGCAAGGATTGTCCATATAACATGAATCATATGAAAAAGGGATCCATGGGTTGGACGAAATTTAAAGCGATGGTAAAAGATGAATATACGAAGTTACAATTAAAGCTTTCGACGTCTTCGACATCGCTGCCAGCAGGTACCACGATGACCATAAAACCAATGGTTTCATCTAAGCTCACCAATAAAAAGGTTACTTGGTCAAGCAGTAATGCTGACATCGCCAGTGTGGATGCCAATGGCACTGTATTGGGTATTCGTGAAGGCAGTGTCACCATTACGGCAAAAGATGCAGCAGGGGGCAAGGCTTCCTGTAAAGTAAGCGTGAAACCAGCACTATTAACCTTGCATACGACTTCAATCACGATGTATCGAAATAAAACGATGGCCTTGAACATCGTTACAGCTATTCAGGGCACACCTGTATGGAAGAGTAGTGATACCAGTGTTGTCAGTGTCAATGCCGATGGGGTATTGACGGCTAAGAAAGCCGGCAAAGCACTTGTATTTGTCACCGCGGATGGAAAGAATGGAATTGCCAGTGTCACGGTAAAAGATCCTACCATCAAGCTGAATACAGCATCTGTGACGACCTATGTTGGAAAGACGTATACCTTAAAAGCCACAGTAACTCCAACAGCATCTATTTCATGGAAAAGTGAACAGCCATCCATAGCCAAAATTGATGCCAAGGGAACCATAACGGCGCTAAAAGCAGGAACAACCAAAATCAGCGCAACCGCAAACGGAGTTACGGCAACCTGTTCGATTAGCGTGAAAAAGCCAATCGTTACCTTGAATAAAACATCAATAACTTTGTATGAAAAAAGTAGTGTGACTTTAAAAGCGACGGCTTATGGAAAATCCCAAACCGTGCGTTGGTCATCAGATAATAAAGCAGTGGCAGAAGTTTCTTCATCTGGTAAGATCACAGCTAAAAAAGCTGGTACTGCCTATATCAGTGCCAGTGCAAACGATGCTAAGAAAACTTGTAAAGTTGTCGTTGTAAAGCCATCCTTGTCATTATCTAAGACAAGTATTGCCGTGAATGTAAAAGGCTCCTATACCTTAACCGCCAGTGTCAAGGGACTTAGCAGTAAATGTGTATGGAAAACAAAGAATAGTAGCATTGCCACAGTGAGCAGTACAGGTAAGATTACCGGGAAAAAAGCAGGGACAACAACCATTTCGGTAACTGCGAATGGAATTACCAAAACATGTAAGGTCAGTGTGAAAACACCATCGCTTTCCCTTTCTAAAAGTAAATTGTCTATATATGAAAAAGGCAGTACAACCTTAACTGCCAAGGTATCGGGTGCATCTTCAAAGGCAACATGGAAATCCAGTAACACCAAGATAGCAAGTATAAGCAGCAGCGGGAAGTTGACAGCGAAAAAAGCGGGAAAAGTTACGATCACGGTGAGTGCGAATGGGCTTAAAAAAACTTGCGTTGTAACGGTAAAAAAACATACACCGGTATCTTCCATCAAACTAAATACGACCATCTTAACTCTGAATAAAATACGCTCTTTCCAATTACGTGCTTATATCTCACCGAGCAAGGCAACTTATAAAACAGTGAAATGGAGTTCCAGTAATACGAAAGTGGCAACCGTCACTTCAAAAGGAAAGGTATATGCGAAAAAAGCAGGAACAGCCTATATAAGTGCAACTTCTAGCAATGGTAAAAAGGTACGCTGTAAGGTACGCGTATATTAAGCAGATCGATAACAAGTATTGGCATAAAAATCTCCTAGGATATTTGAATTTTTCAGCTTATAAAAAATAAATGCAGCAAGAGGCTATATTAATGCTATAATGAAACAGAAATAACAGGAGGAAGCTTATGAAAATATTAGTGACCGGAGGAACCGGATTTATTGGAAGTCATACCTGTGTAGAATTGCTGGATGCAGGCTTTGACGTTGTAATCCTTGATAATCTTTATAATTCACAGGCAGATGTCGTTGATAAGATAGAAAGTATCACAGGAAAAAAAGTAACCTTTTATGAAGCTGATTGTTGTGATGAAGCTGCGTTGGCACAAATCTTTGCCCAACATAAGATTGATGCCGCTATTCATTTTGCCGGTTATAAAGCAGTGGGCGAATCTGTGGCAAAACCTTTGATGTATTATCAGAATAATTTAATGAGTACCCTGGCATTGTGTAAAGTGATGGCAAAGTATAACTGTAAGCGTCTGGTATTCTCTAGCAGCGCAACGGTTTATGGCAATCCAGCAAGTGTTCCTATCTATGAAGATTTTCCATTAGGACCTACCACAAATCCTTATGGTACTACAAAATTGATGATTGAACAGATTCTAAAAAATCTGCATGTATCTGATCCTGAATGGAATATCGCATTGTTGCGTTACTTCAATCCAATTGGTGCACACAAGAGTGGTCTGATAGGAGAAAGCCCAAACGACATTCCTAATAATTTAATGCCTTACATTGTAAAAGTCGCAAACAAAGAACTGCCTTTTTTACATGTATATGGCAATGATTATGATACACCTGATGGTACCGGCGTGCGTGATTACATTCATGTGGTGGATTTAGCCAAAGGCCATGTCAATGCAGTAAAAAAAGTCATGGAGCCAATCGGTGTAGATGCGTACAATTTAGGTACCGGCATAGGATATAGCGTATTGGATGTTGTCAATACATTCGCAAAAGTGAATGCGATTGAGGTACCATATCAAATTGATCCACGCCGTCCCGGGGATATTGCCCAATGTTATGCAAGTACGAAAAAAGCGTGGGAAGAGTTAGGCTGGAAAGCAGAAAAAGGATTAGAAGAAATGTGCAAGGATGCTTGGCATTTCTTACAGACAACAAAGAAATAAAGACAAGTGATCGAAAAGGCAGCGGATGGGCTGCCTTTCTTCACAGGGGGATTTTATATGAAAGCAGTAATTTTAGCTGCAGGTGTGGGACATCGTTTTAAAGAATTGACGAAATATAAAAATAAAGCGTTTTTTACCATCGGGCAAACTATGGTAATCAAACAGATCATTCAGTATTTATTACAAGCAGGTATTCGCGATATTACCATTGTTACCGGGCATCGGCATGAAGATTTTTCTATTTTGAAAAAGAACTATCCTATTCATATCCTGTATAATACGGCATATGGTGAATACAATAATATCCATTCCCTTGCTTTAATTGCAGAACAATTGAATGAATGTTGGCTGATTCATGGGGATACGGTCTTATTCAAGAATATTTTTAAAGAAGCATTTACACATACTACGTTTTATACGATGCTGAAACGTCCCAATGGAGCACCTGTTCGCGTTGTTGAAGTGGATGAACAGCATCATATTCAAGGATTCCATATCGATCGAGGAGAACGTAGAGTATTGTCCTTGCTCGGTGTCAGCTATTGGCGTAAGGATGCTCAGATGATCTTATTAGAAACTTTGAACCATCTGCATGAGAAGGAAAAGAAACGCTTTGATGGGGAATGGGAAGAGCTGTTACAAGAGGTAGTAAAAAAAGTCGAGGTAGACGCTTATCAATTGGATCGTAAATATGGCGGTGATCTAAACACGATGAAAGATTATCAAGAAATCGTGGAGACGTATGATCGTTATTGGAAATCCATGCGTAAGTGATGATATTGCGAAACGTAAAAACTATAAATAAGAGATTATTTACTAGAAAAATATGAAAATATTTGAATAAACACGGAAAACCACCAAGTTGTGTCGTATGACATAGTGAGGTGGTTTTTATGCGTTGCCAACGTTGCGGAAATGAGGACATGAACTATTTTTATCAAGATGAGGGTGTCTGGTATTGTCGAAAATGCATTGGGTTTGGCAGAGTAGATGTCGGAAAGGAACCAATAACGCGTCCATGCATGCGCAGACGATGTAAGTGTCACTACACGCTGCCCTATCCTTTAACGCCAAAACAACAAGTCGCAGTTGCCTCCATTATGCAGTACCTAAAAGAAGGCAAAGATGTTTTAGTGTATGCCGCTTGCGGAGCCGGTAAAACAGAATTAACAATGGAAGCAATACAATGGTATTTATGCCAAGGAAAGAAGGTGGGCTTTGCGATCAGCCGACGACAGGTCGTCTTAGAAATACAGGAACGCATGCAGCAGGCATTTCCTATGCTACAGGTCATTGCGGTATGTGAAGGATTTACGGATATCACGGATGGAGATTTGATTATTTGTACTATGCATCAATTATATCGCTATCATGGCTGGTTTGATTTGCTCATTATGGATGAAGTAGATGCGTTTCCTTATCGTGATAATGCTTTATTGGAAGCAATTGCGATGCATGCGTGCATCGGACAAAAGCTCATGCTCACAGCCACACCGGATGAAGATATGCTGGAAAGGGTGAAAAGGCAAGAAGTTTGCATGGTGGAATTGTTTCAGCGTCCGCATGGCTATCCATTGATAGAACCGCAGGTATATCAGATGCCAAAAGCTTCGCAGATAGTTTGGATGCTTTATTTTTTACGTAAACAAAAACATGATGGTATACAGACTTTGGTATTTGTTCCGACGATACATATGGCGAATACATTGTATCGTTTCTTACGACTGACACATCGTTGTGCCGTATTCACCTCAAAAACAAAAGAGAAAGAAAAGGTGATAGATGAATTTCATGAAAAACGATATGATTTCTTAATCACGACGACCATTTTAGAAAGAGGTATCACCATTCGCGGTATTTATGTGATGATCCTATGTGCCGATCATCCCATTTTTCAAGAGGCCAGTCTCATCCAAATGATTGGGCGTGTTGGTCGTAACATCGAAATGCCGAAAGGGAAAGGAGTGTTTTTATGCAGCCACAAAACCACTTCTATAAAACGCTGCTCCATCGCCATTCACAAGATGAATCAGACATTGTAGAGCATTGTCTGTTATGTTTTCAGAATGTACATAAACAAGAAGATATCTTTCATTATGTAAAACGTTCTTCTTTCTTATGCGGGGCATGCCGAAAACAGTTGGAGCCCTTATGCAAGAGCACGAAGTTGGACTCGCTGCAATTGTCTATGTTGTATCGTTACAATGATTTTTTAGAAAGCATGATCTTTCAATTTAAAGAAGGTAGGGATATTGCCTTGCGTCCTGTGTTTTTTCATGAAGTTATGCAGGAACTTAATGACAAATTTCGACAATATGCCATTGTATTAATGCCTTCCAGTAAAGAGAAGATGTTGGAACGCGGTTTCTTGCCGGTAAGGGAGATGCTGCAAGCTTGTAAGCTGGAGATCATTGAACCCTTTTATAAGACAAGCAATCACAAACAATCCTTACAAAATATGCAAAACAGGGCTCTTATTTCCCAGGTAATACAACGAAGAAGTGATGTTTCTTTGCCCCAAAAGCCCCTATTACTTGTTGATGATGTATGCACAAGTGGTTCTACCATCTTGTGTGCATACCAAAAACTCTTGCCGCATACATATAAAATAGAGGCGCTGGTACTGGCAGCACATCCTCTTTTTGTCGAATCCTGCGATGAAAAAGGTTTGCTAAAACGTATGCGATTCTCTATACTTTGATTGTTGAAATCAGGAAGGTGAAGTGAATGAAAGGTAAAGTAAAATGGTTTAACGCAGAAAAAGGATATGGTTTCATATCCAGTGAGGATGGCAAAGATGTCTTTGTCCATTATTCACAAATTCTACAAGATGGATACAAGAGTCTGGAAGAAGGTCAGACGGTAACCTTTGAGGCAGTAGAATCAGATAAAGGATTACAGGCACGTAATGTCGAAGTCTGTTCATCTTAATTTTTAAGATTTAGCGTAACATAAAAACATAGGATTCTTTAAGGTAGATCACCTTAAATCGCTACAATACAATTCATTTAGATTGTATTGGAAATGAAAAGGATTTGTAAAAGGAACAAAAGCTGTGTGTAAAAAATATACATTTTTGAAAAAATGTTTAAAATCGTTGTACTTCCAACAAAAACTGACGATTTTTTTACAAAACAATGTACTAAATTCATTGATTTTTCAATAAAATGTCTTTATAATTTTACTATGCAGTAAGGTTCGCATAGAAAGGTACAGGATTTAAGAATGCAAGGAAAAGTTAAAATGTTTAATCAAGAGAAAGGATACGGATTCATCACATTAGAAGATGGCAGAGATGTATTCTTTCACTACTCTCAGTTGATGATGGAAGGTTTCAAAACAATCGATGCTGACGCAAAGGTTGAATTTGAACTTGTTGAAACAGAAAGAGGTCTTCAGGCTCACAACATCGTAAAACTTTAAAAAAGTGTAAAAACAGGCAGAAGCCTGTTTTTTTATGGTGTATCCATGACAAGTTTGTGTTACAATAGAAAAGGTAATTTGTATTAAATATTCACGATTAAAATAGTGAAAACGTATGAAAATATGACAAATACATATAGTGGAGGTTTTTCATGGCGAATTTTATTGAACGATTATTAAACGGCGAAAAGAAAACATTGCACAAACTGGAGAAAATTGCCGATGCGGTTATTGCATTGCAAGATTCCATGGAGGCATTGAGTGACGATGAACTGCGGGCTAAGACGCAGGAATTCCAAGAACGTTACAGCAAAGGAGAAACATTGGAGGATCTGCAGGTGGAAGCTTTTGCGGTAGCTCGTGAGGCTGCGCGCAGAACCATTGGCGAATTCCCTTATAAGGTACAGATTATGGGTGCTGCTGCCATGCATGGCGGTGACATTGCCGAGATGAAGACTGGTGAAGGTAAGACCTTGACATCAACCATGTGCGTGTATCTGAATGCATTATCACAAGAAGGTGTACATGTAGTTACCGTCAATGAATACTTAGCTAGTCGAGATGCGGAATGGATGGGACAGATCTATCGTTTCTTAGGGTTAAGCGTTGGGGTAAACTCACGTCCTTTATCACCATTACAAAAACGTGAAGCATATAACTGTGACATCACTTATACGACAAACTCCGAATTAGGTTTTGATTATCTGCGTGACAACATGGTTACGGATGTTAAAGATCGTGTATTGCGCGGCTTGCATGTAGCAATCGTCGATGAGGTCGATTCCATTTTGGTCGATGAATCCAGAACACCATTGATCATTAGCGGCGGGGCGAAGAAAACAGCAAACTTATATTTACAGGCAGATGCCTTTGCGAAACGCTTAAAAGGCGACGATTATGAAATTGATGAAAAAACACGTCAGATCATGCTGAGTGAAAAAGGTGTTCATAGTGCAGAACGCTACTTTAAAATCAAGAACTTATATGATATTGAACATACGCAATTGGTTCATCATATTACCCAGGCCTTAAAGGCAAACTACATTATGAAAAACGAAGTGGAATATGTCGTTCAGGATAATGAGATTGTTATCGTCGATACCTTTACCGGACGTACGATGCCTGGTCGTGCATATTCGGATGGTTTACATCAAGCGATTGAAGCTAAAGAAGGTGTGCCAATTAAAGAAGAAACAACAACCTTGGCGACAATTACGTATCAGAACTTCTTCCGTCTGTATGATAAGCTGGCTGGTATGACCGGTACAGCCAAAACTGAAGAAGAAGAATTCTTAGATATTTATAACATGCGTGTTATTGAGATACCAACCAACCGTCCGGTTATCCGTGAAGACTATCCGGATGCTATCTTTGCCAATCCTCGCTTGAAATTCAATGCGTTGATTGAAGAAGTAAAAGAGTTATATGCGAAAGGGCAGCCGGTATTGGTCGGTACAATTTCCGTTGAAGCCAGTGAACTGGTACATCAGCTGTTACAAAAAGCACGCATTCCACATGAAGTATTGAATGCGAAGAACCATGCACGAGAAGCGGAAATCATCGCCAAAGCAGGTCGTCCGAAAAGTGTTACCGTTGCGACCAACATGGCAGGTCGTGGTACCGATATCAAGCTGACAGAGGAATCAAAAGCACTCGGTGGTTTGGCTGTCTTAGGTAGTGAGCGTCATGAATCCAGACGTATTGATAACCAGCTGCGTGGACGAAGCGGTCGTCAGGGTGATCCTGGTTTCTCTCGTTTCTATGTATCTTTAAAGGATGAATTGATGATTCGTTTCGGCGGCGAGAAGTTTGAAAAGCTGTTTGATTCTTTAGGCGATGCTCAGATTGAATCAAAGATGGTTACTAAATCTATCACCCAGGCACAGAAACGTGTCGAAGGCTATAACTATGACGTTCGTAAACAATTGCTGGATTATGATGATGTTTTGCGTAAACAGCGTGAAATCATGTATGAACAGCGTAACTTTGTCTTAGAAAACGAAGATGTTCATGGCATCGTTCGCGATATGATTGATCGGGTCATTGAAAATGTTGTCAATGCCAACGTTGATACTTCAAAACGTGAAGATAATGTCGATTATGATGGTATCCGTCAAGGTCTTGAAGTATTAGGTGTAGCGGCAGAAGATAATGTAAAGGTTGAAGATCTGCGTGGTAAAGATGCCGATGAGACAGCAAAATACTGCAGTGATTATATTTTCCAGCTGTATGATGATAAGATCAGTGATATCCGTGATGAATTTAAACAATTTGAAAAAACCATCGTTTTACGTAATATGGACCGTAACTGGATCGAACATATCGATATGATGGATAAACTGCGCAATGGTATTCATTTACGTGCCTATGCACAAAACAATCCATTGCAGGCCTACATCGAAGAAGGTTATGAGATGTTTGAAGAAATGCAGGCAAGAATTGCCCGTGAAGTTGTCTTCTTCGCTATGAAGGTGCAAATCGAAAGAAAGGAAGCATAAATGGAACTATACGAAATCAGGCAGGGGGTGAACACTCATCAGGCGAAACTGAAACAGCTTGGTGAGTCACTTTGACTTAACTGCCAGACGCTATAAAATACAGGAGCTGACAGCGAAAACGTTGGAAGAAAGCTTTTGGAATGATCCGCAAAAGGCACAAGTCGTCATTCGTCAGTTAAATGCCATCAAGGATGTTGTGGATAGCTATGATGCGTTACAAAAGGCATTAAGCTCACTTGATGAAACACAGGAACTGTTGAAGGAAGATTTCGATGAAGAAATCTTTGAACTGTTTGAATTAGAATATCAGGAGATGGAAAAAAACTTTGCTGATTTTGAAATCAAGGTCTTGTTGTCACATGAATATGACCATTCCAGTGCGATTTTAGAGCTGCATCCAGGAGCCGGAGGAACCGAATCCTGTGATTGGGCAGATATGTTATATCGCATGTACTCTCGCTGGGCGGAAAAGCACGAATTCAAAGTCAGTGTGCTGGATTATCAGCCGGGGGATGAAGCCGGTATTAAATCCATCACGTTCTTAGTAGAAGGTGATATGGCTTATGGCTATCTTAAGGCAGAAAAAGGAGTTCATCGTTTAGTGCGTATCTCTCCTTTTGATGCCGGAGGAAGACGTCATACCTCTTTTGCGTCTTTGGATGTCATGCCTCAATTTAATGATGAAATTGAAATTGAGATTAAACCGGAAGATTTGATCGTGGAAACAAAACGTGCCAGTGGTGCCGGTGGTCAGCATATTAACAAGACGGATTCTGCCGTACGCATGGTACATAAACCGACCGGATTAGTCGCAACTTGCCAAAACGGACGCAGTCAGCATGAGAACCGTGAGGAAGCATTGCGTGTGTTAAAGAGTCGCTTGTATCAAAAGATGATTGAGGAACAAGAGGCAAAACTGGCGGAAATCAAGGGTGAAGTTAAGGCGAATGAATGGGGTTCCCAGATTCGCAGTTATGTCTTCCATCCTTACAGCATGGTAAAGGATCATCGCACCAATCATGAGACGAGTGATGTGCAAGGTGTCATGGACGGTGATTTAGATGGCTTTATCTTTGCTTATTTAAAAACGTTGATTCAATAAAGGTTCTCTATATAAGACTGACATTCACAAAACTAGGTGACATTTCTTTTAGGATAAAGCTGTTAAGGAAGTATCACACAAAACTAATTTAACGGCTGACAAACAGAGTTACAACAAGGAACAGGCAAGAAGCGGGGAGCTTCTTGCCTGTTCTTTCTGTTCCTATAGGCATGTGTGAAAAGGACAAATGTTACGCAATAGAACACCGTTTTCAAAAGGGAGTATAAAACCCTTACCACCTCATTTCTGCGTCTGTAAAGTAGCATAAATCAAAGCTTTTTTGCATCTACTTCGTAACATAAACCCATACAGGGTACACTTAACCGCTATCTTGCCGATATTAACCAACAAGCGGAGCATATGTTCCATAGATTGATTAAGGAAATGACAGAAAGGCAGGGTGTGACGGAAATACTCAAAGCAGAGCAACTTTGGGAATGGATAGGATTGATGAACAACATTCAAGCCTGTGCAAGAGAGTTGTCAATAGTGAATTGATTTACGCATAACAAGATAAATGATTGGGCGGTAAGCCTGTTCTTGGTTTATCGTCCTTGCCTACCCATAAGCAAAATAAAGAAATACCATCGATGGCAATGCTTACACTGTTTATCGTGACCATTGACAGTATTTTTTGTTTTGCTATTTAAAAATATTTTGAAATAGACTTGTAAAAATAACGCAAGGCTGACATAATCCATGTAAAGATTATTTGAAATAGGTGGGTCGTGATGGGGTGGCTATAAATGAAGTGTTAGCTGCTTTAGCAGACGATACTCGCCGAAAAATTCTGCTAAAGTTACAGCAAGGAAAAATAAGTTCAAAAGATTTAGCTATCGCATTGGATATGACACCACAGGCATTGTCATATCATTTATCTAAACTAAAAAAGGCAGACTTGATTTACGAAACTTGATATAAAAATTATATTTACTATGAATTAAATTTATCTATCCTTGATGAAACAATTATTTGGATAGTAATTTGCGTGGAGGTCAACAATGAAAAAGAAAAAAATCGTTTTTTACACTCTTATGTTTTTACCATTAATAGTTGCTCTGATTGCCTTACAATTCTTGCCAGAGCAAATCCCGGCTCATTATGATTTGAATAATCAAGTAACACGTTGGGGCAGTAAATATGAAACACTAATTTTTCCTGTGATTACAGTTGTCTTCGGATACGTTATGCTTGGAACGGCTAAATTTTCTTCAAAAAACGAAGAAAATGGAAGTAATAACGAAAACGTATGTATTATAGCTGGAATGGTATCTCTTGCTCTGTTTAATGCCATGACGGGTTATTTTCTGTATGCTGATTTCAATTCGATTGAAAACCTTTCTTCGATTGCTCTTGATATCAATCAGCTTTTATTTGGACTGCTTGGCGTTTTGATGATTATTTTAGGCAGTATTATGCCAAAATTACGAATGAACGCAGTTGTTGGGCTGAGAACAGTATGGAGTATGAAAAATGAAACGACATGGAAAAAAAGCCAACGATTTGGTGGTATTTCATTTATTGCTGGAGGTGCTATTATAATTACAGTATGCTTTTTAACAAAAGGTTTTACCTGCTTTTGGTGGACAATGGGCGTCATAACAATTCTTCTGGTTGTTGACACCTACTATACATTTAGATTATCTAAGAAATATTGATATAGTTTATGTATTATAATTAAAGTAATTGATAGTGGTTGAAAGTACGTAATTATTCGAAACTTACAGAGAGAATGTTATGAGAAATATAATCGGAGCTGTTATTTTAGGGATTGTGGCTATAGTATGTTTTGTTTTTGGCTATTTGCAGTTTCATGAAAAGGGATTCTTGTTTAATAATGCTTATATATACGCTTCTAAGCAAGAAAGAGAAACTATGGTCATATTCACTCAATGTATTTTCAGCTTTGCCTATCCAATCAAGATGGTCTGTCAACAAAAGGCGTACTGCATTTCGTTCTTTATCTATCCCAATACATCAATAACATTTGCATTATCTATTGCCATTTTTATCACTTCCACAAATTCTAGTTTCTTTTCATCTTCTTTTCCTTTTTATTTCCTTTCTTAAAAAATCTTACTACATACAACTGTTAGCAATGGGCACACCCCACCCATAAACATTCCATACATCTTTTGAATATCTCGGTATTCCACTGTTGTAGACTTAATAGCTAAGTATATTATGCAAATAATGGTAGCTAATTGCATCAATGCGCGTATGATTATAATATATCGTGGAATTACCGTTCCCTTTCGTACTGGTATTAATAAAATCCATTTCATATATTTAGAAATGAAAATTCCACCCTTCGGTTTTGTTCCTAAACCTATAACACCAGTCAATAACATTGTCCATATGTATATAATTGCAATTTCCATATTTCCTCACTCTAATTCTTATTCATCCCGAAAAAGCGGAATTTTATTACTCGATGCTTCCTAACATTTGAAAAATAAGATCAATAGTTTTTCCCTTACTCAAATGCGAATGTTCTATATTTTTCTACTGCATTTTTATAAACCCACAATCTTCTAAAAAACGGAAAAAAATAAAGAAATCTTCTTTCCTATTATACTGCAATCATTATCTAAATTTGTAATTTTCTATAAAGTCATCAAGAAATTTACTCATGAAACCTCCAAAATCCAAATCTCTATACATCCCAACAAATTCAAATATGTCGCTCTGTTTATACTACATTTTACCACATCCCTCCTATGAACATTTCTATCACAGTCGCCCCGTTCGTCTGTTTCCCATGAGCGGGCGAATATTTTTTGCTTTTGTTTGGAAGTTTGCCCTATCTCCATCGTGGCAAAGAGAAAAAATATTTTTCTAATATTGTCAAAGCCTTTGGCATTTTTCATTTTGCGGTGGTTAAGGTATTGAAAAGGTTTGGGAATATCCCAACAAGAAGATAATCGTTCGCGCTTTCGGCAAGTCTAGCAGGCACCGCAGGCAGAAAATCCAACTTATTTAAAACTTCATCGGGGAACTGAAACAGGATGAGGACAAGCAGACGATTGAACGGCAGAGAAAAAGTAAGACGGCATAGCCGAAGCTATGCCACCCTGTCACATGATTAAATTACTTCCTTACGGGTGTTCACCATTGCCAAAGCGTCCCTTTTTTCTTTTCTTAAAATAACGATATCTCATACAAAAGTCCTACTACTGTGGTATAATAACGGATAGGATGTTAAGGAGCACGAACATGAAAAAAGAAACCTATGGAATGTTGATAGATGTAATATCAGTAATAGCAGGTAACCTCATCATTGCCCTTGGAGTCAATCTGTTTATTTTGCCATCCGATATATTATCAGGAGGCGTAGCGGGTATCGCCGTAGCCTTACAGCCGGTTTTTCATCTGCCGGCCACCTTAGTAATCAATGGATTAACGATTGCATTGTTTATCGTAGGCGCTATTGTATTAGGCAAACAGTTTGCTATGAAGACTATTTTAAGTACCATCGTTTATCCTTTGTTTATCACGGTAACGCATGAAATGTTTGCGAATGTATTTATCACCAATAATGCATTACTGGCAAGTATTTACGGCGGTGTCTGCATCGGCGTAGGCATTGGGCTAGTCTATCGTGTTGGCGCAAGCACAGGTGGAATGGATATACCACCGCTGGTAATAAATAAATATACTGGTATTCCTTTGCCAACGTTGGTAATGTGCATAGATGGTGCTACGGTATTACTAGGTGCCAGCACATATGGCATTGAAGCAGCCATGATTGGCTTAGTCTCTGTCTGGATTTGTGGACAGATCATTGATAAGGTGATGACTATTGGCAGCCATGAGGCCAAAAACGTCATGATTATTTCGGATAAATATGAAGAGCTGATGCAAGAAATTTATACGAATATCAATCGCGGCGCAACAATTTTGCATGCGGAAGGTGGTTATACAAGGAAACAAAAACCGGTGATCATGACGGTCGTTATGAAAAAACAATTTCCTGTATTGGATCGTATCATTGCCCATGTGGATCCGGAAGCCTTTGTGATTGTGAATGATGTCAATGAGGTACAAGGAGAAGGTTTTACATATATGCAAGGTTTATAATCTTAAAAAAGCAGTGCCGCCTAAATGTGCAGCACTGTTTTACTTTCTATGTTGTTTTAGCAAATTGGAGTTAAGGAAATGTAAGAATTTTACAGCTCGCAAACTTTTGGAAATGACTGCTATTTATGTTATAATGAAACGCGAAGGAGTGATAGAATGATTCTGTTGAAAAATGTCTCAAAATCATACAGAAATGGAGTTCATGCACTCCGTGATATCAACCTGGAAGTAGAAGACGGTGAATTTGTTTACATCATAGGACCAACCGGCTGTGGCAAATCCACACTCATCAAAATATTAGATGGTGAAGAATTGCCGGATGATGGCGAGGTATTTGTCAATGGTATCAATGTCGGTAAGTTACGACATGCGAAAGTACCGCTATATCGTCGCAATATCGGTGTAATATTTCAAGATTTTCGTTTACTCCCAAAGATGACTGTCTTTGAGAACATCGCTTTCGCTTTAGAAGTTCTGGCCATGGAAAAGACGGCAATCCGTCGTCGTGTCCGTGAGGTTTTGGAACTGGTCGATTTGCAAGATAAAGCCAAAGCTTTTCCGGAACAATTGTCCGGCGGACAACAACAAAGGGCAACCATCGGCAGAGCCATTGCCAATCATCCTAAGGTACTCATTGCGGATGAGCCAACCGGCAATCTTGATCCAGAAAAATCCATTGAGATCATTCAATTATTAGATAAGATCAATCAGGTAGAAAAGACGACCATTGTCATGGTAACACATGATGAAAAACTGGTAAATGCATATAAAAAACGAACCATAGCCTTAGAAGAAGGATTTATCGTTGCCGATATAAAGAAAGGCGGATACATACAACATGATTGAGTTTGTGAAATATCTGCCAAAACATGTGCTGAGTGCGCTGAAAGGGTTACAGCGCCATATGGCTATGACGATTTCCAGTGTTTCAGCAGTCAGTGTAACACTGCTTCTGATGGCACTGTTTTTTGTAATTGCGGGCAATGTAGAAAATTTCACGCAACATGTGGAAGGCGATTTAAAGATTCATGTGGCAATTGATTCCATTGCCAATCAAGATGCCATTACGGCAATGGAGAAAGAAATTGCCAAGATGCAAGATGTGGCAGCTGTGCATTTTAGCTCCAAAGAAGAAGAATTGGATGCGCTGATCAAAGAAAGCGGCAGTGTCTTTCAACGTTATAAAGATAAAAATCCCATGCCCAATGTATTTATTGTAGAGGTAAAAGAAGCATCAAAGATTCCTAGCGTTACCAAAGCCTTAAATGCAATCGATGGTATAGAAAAGGCCGAATATGGCGGAGAAAGTATTCAGCATATGATTGACACCTTCTCTTTTATTCGCAGCAGTGGTTTTATTTTCGTTTTGGCATTATCACTGATTGCCTTATTTCTGATTACCAATACGATCAAAATGACAATTTATACACGAAATACCGAATTATCCATCATGCGTTTTGTGGGCGCAAATAATGCGTACATAAAAACGCCATTTATGATGGAAGGTATGTGCATCGGCATCTTAGGTGCTATTCTGCCGATTGCCTTGATGTGTATCGGATATAGTACTTTATATCACATGCTGAATGGGTATTTTTTATCCAGTATGTTTGTGATGCAGCCACTGTATCCCTTCCTGCTACAATTGTCTGCTGTCTTAGTAGGCAGCGGAGCGCTTGTCGGTGTTGCGGGAAGCTTTCTGGCGACAACAAAATATTTGAGGTGGCGAAGATGAAAAAATGGAAACAGATCACACTGGCAGCTTTCTTATGTACCTGGGTAGTGACATCTTCCCAGTCAACATCAGCTTTACGGGCAAATGAATTTGAAGGAAATGAAGATGCCTGGGTCAAACGCTGCAGTGTTGCGCAGAGCAGTTCTGAAATGGCAACAAAATGTGCACAGTTTAAAACATATTATGCCAAACAAAGCACACAGCTCCAAAATGAAGTCAGTAGTCTGAAAAAGCAAATCAGTGCCTTGGATGACAATATAGATAAATTGGCTGCAGCAGTAAAAAAACAAGCATCCTTAGTCAAGACGATTGAAAAGAAAATCGCCATGAATGAGGCAAGCATTCGTCTGATTAATTCAGATATTAAAAAACTGAATAAGAAAATCAATGCATTGCAACGTTCCATTGATGAACGAAATGCTATTATCATCAAGCGAATGCAGGATGAACAAGCAACGATTGGTACGAATATGAGTTTGGAAATTATCATGGGCTCACAAGATCTTTTAGATATGATTCGCAAGATTGATGGATTGAATCGTATCAATGAACAGGATCAGCGTGAAATTGATAAGATCAAAGAAGAGAAACAGGAACAAAATTTACAAAAAAGTGAAAAAGTGCGATTAAAAACAGCTTTAGAAGAAACCAAAAGGAATAATGAAAAGGCCAAAAAAGAAGCTGAAGAAGTGCGCAAGCAGAAACAAGTACTGCTTGATAAATTCCGCAAACAGGAAGAGGCACTGGATGAAAAGATGCGTTCAGTAAAGGTTGATATTTCAACAATACAAGAGAATATGATCAATATTACGAATGCTCCAAATGGTTCCTTTAATTTTACGACAAGTGGCAAATTAGCCAAACCGGTCAATGGTTCTATATCGGCAAATAGCTTTTATTATCCAAACGGTGGTGTGCATTTAGGGTTAGATGTAGCAGTTTCTTTGCGTACGCCTATTTATGCGCCGGCAAATGGGGTCATTCTATACGCAAATAATCCGGTTTCTACAAATAGTGGATATATCGGCAATACAACAGGGTATCCAGCCGGCACCGGAAATTCTATTCAGATGCTGACAAGAGTTGATGGAACGACCTATGCGTTATCGTTCTTCCATATGGCACAGGAGAATTTCAGTGTCCGCGCCGGACAGAAGGTAAGTAAGGGACAATTATTAGGTTTAAGTGGAAATACCGGAAATACAACAGGTCCGCATTGCCATTTAGAAGTCATCAATCTCGGTAATATGGCAATAGATACTGCCATTAGTCGTTTTCAGTCAACCGCGGATTTTGCCTGGGGCAATGGCTGGGGATCTGCCGGTTTGGCGAATGTGTGCAGTGTAAAAGGCCCACCATGTCGTGAGCATCCCGAAGATGTATATGGCTATCGATAAGAACAATCCAAAAGACAGGAGTGAAACGTATGATACGATTAGAAAATGTTTCAAAGGAATATAAAAACGGTGTTCATGCTCTGCGTGATATCAATCTGACCATCGAGGATGGCGAATTCGTTTATATCATTGGTCCTACCGGCAGTGGGAAATCTACGTTAATCAAACTGCTGGATGGCGAAGAAATACCAAATTCCGGCACGGTTATGGTAGAAAACATCAATGTCGGAAAATTAAAGCACTCTAAAGTACCTGTGTATCGCAGAAATATCGGTGTTGTCTTTCAGGATTTTCGACTCTTGCCACGCATGACAATCTTTGAAAATATCGCTTTTGCATTGGAAGTTATCGGAATGAAAAAAGTAGATATTCGCCGCCGTGTGCGGGAAGTGTTAGAACTGGTTTCCCTACAGGATAAAGCCAAAGCCTTCCCAGATGAATTAAGCGGCGGGCAGCAGCAGCGAGCAACCATTGGCCGTGCTATTGCCAATCATCCGAAAGTGCTGATTGCGGATGAGCCAACGGGGAACTTGGATCCGCAAATGTCGGCGGAAATCATGGATCTGCTGGAAAAAATTAATGAAGTAGAACATGCGACCATTGTCATGGTCACGCATGACTCTACCATTGTCGATCGTTTCAAAAAACGCACCATCTGTCTGGAAGAAGGCTATGTGATCGCTGATATTATGAAGGGGGGCTATTTGAAACATGAGTAATTTCTTTCGCTCCCTGCCTAAGCATGTAAAAACGGCCTTTATAAGTATCTTTCGCCATTTGGCCATGTCTTTATCTGCGATCAGTGCTGTTACGGTAACTTTATTATTGTTTAGTACCTTTTTGATGATTGCAGGTAATATTTCATTGTTCACAAAAAATATTGAAGATGATCTGCGCATTCATGTTGTGTTGCAACCTGATGTGGTGAAACAGGCGGATCTTGATAATGTACAAAAAGACATTGAAGGCATACAAGGTGTAAAAAAGGTAACCTTTTCTGATGCCGATCATGAATTGGAACTTATGATTAAGGAGCATGGAGAAGATTTTAAAATGTATCGGGGAAAAGAGAATCCCTTAAGTAATGCTTTCTTTGTTTCGGTGAAGGATGCCGATACCATTGCGGCTATCAGTAAGCAGATAGAACAATTGGATCATGTAAAACAGACGATGTATGGAGGAACCAGTGTACCAAAGATGGTGTCCATGGTTGATTCCATCCGTTTTGGCGGTATGATCTTTGTCATCTTATTGACTCTTTTGGCACTCTTCTTGATCAGTAACTCGATTAAAATGACCATTTATGCCCGCAATGCTGAAATCGCCATCATGCGAAATGTCGGCGCCACCAATTGGTACATCAAAGTTCCGTTCATGTTGGAAGGTATTCTAATTGGCTTATTGGGAGCTATCTTACCATGCATCTTTACATATTTTGGTTATCCATATTTATATGAGATGCTGGGCGGTCAAATCGTCACAAGCTTATTTGGCTTACAACCGATATATCCATTCACCTTACAAATCTGTGCCGCTTTATTGGGTTTTGGTATGTTGGTAGGCTTGATAGGCAGTTTCTTATCAACGACGAAATATCTGCATTGGAAACGTTAAGCAAAAAAATAGTATGAGTATGATAAAATGATTCATCTTATAAGGTGAAGCCGGACATCATGCTCTTTTCTTTATGCACCTAACGATTTTTAGATGTTCATGAAAGGGAATTGTGAGAATGTCAAGAGTCTGTTATAATCAACATAGAACAATGAAGAGGAGAGATCAGATGTATGGATAGAAAAAAAGTAATGAAAATAGCTGTCATAGGAGTGCTATTGTTGAGTTTCTGCTTTCTGATAACTGCCCCAATTCATGCCGATGTAGGAAATTCCTTCAGTGGCGGCGGTGGCGGACACAGTTCAGGAGGAGGAGGGGGATACTCCCATTCTTACGGCGGTTCCGGTGGATTAAGTGGTATTTTCTTTCTATCAAGTTCACCGATAGGAATTGCCGTGCTGGTCTTATTGGTTTTATATGCTGTATATAATATGCGAAAAGGAAAGGGATCAGCCAATACGTATACTTATGCAAATCCCGGCATTAAATCTAATGAAGGTATCTTTGAAGAGGAAATCATTGCCCGTATCCAGGAAGAAGATCCTGCATTCTCAGCCGAAAACTTTCGTAATTATGCAAGTGAAGTGTGGTTGACCTTGCAAGAGGCATGGGAAGCCAAAGATTGGCATAAGGTACGTCCATTTGAAAGTAATACTTTGTTCAATGTTCATAATCGCCAATTACAGGAATATATAGATCATCATAAAACCAATTACATGAATATGCAGAATGTCAGAGGCATTACGATTGCCAGTTATAGCAGTGATGAGGAACATGAAATCGTCCATGTGAAGTTAGATGCCAGCCTGCTTGATTATGTTGTCGATGATGACAGTGGCAAAGTGTTAGAAGGAAGTAAAACAGATTATGTATATCGTTCTTATAATCTTGAATTTATTCGTAAGAAAGGGATAAAAACAAAAGAACAGGAAGGTACAGCAGTTACCAATTGCCCGAATTGTGGAGCACCTACTACGGTGACTAGCAGCGGACAATGTGAATATTGTAAATCCATCATTACCAATGGTGACTTTGGCTGGGTATTAAACCGTTACAGTCCATGGTAAGCATACTTAGACATATCCAATATATGACGAGGAGGTAAGCATATGGGATTAATTAAAGCAGCTATCAGCAGTGCGAAAACAACATTAGCCGATCAATGGCTAGAGTATTTCTATTGTGATTCATTAAGCGATGATGTGCTGGTTAAAAAAGCCAGTAAACGTGTCGATGCCGGAAGTAACACGAAAGGCAGTCCGGATGTCATCACCAATGGCAGCGGTATTGCGGTCAATGAAGGACAGGCAATGTTGATTGTGGAAGATGGCAAGGTCGTTGATTTTACTGTAGAACCTGGTCGTTTTATCTGGGATTCTTCCAGTGAGCCAAGTTTGTTTGATAACGGCTGGCAGGGATTAAAGGATTCCTTTAAAACGTTTGGGAAACGTTTTACAATGGGTGGTACTGCCGGCAAAGATCAACGTGTTTATTTCATCAATTTAAAGGAAATCTTCGATAATAAGTTTGGCAGTGCTACACCGATGGCATATAACGATCCAACATATCGTGCGATTTATATTCGTTATTTTGGCTCTTATACGTTCAAGATCAAAGACCCTATCGTTTTCTATACCAACATCAGTGGAAATATTAGTGATGTTTATACAAAAGCTGATTTGATGGAACAATGCGATGCAGAATTCGTGAATGCATTGGATGAAGCTTTGGCAAAATGTAGTGATGAAGGATTCCAATTTAATGATCTGCCAAAACGGCAGCGTGAAATTGCGAAGTTCATGAATGACACCCTCGATGAAGAATGGCGTGAACGTCGGGGAATGGAAATTGAAGCTGTCGCAATCTCTAAGGTTACACCGGATGATGAATCCAGAAAACGTATTGAAACCATCGATGATGCCATTATGTTGTCTGATTCTCGCGTAGCAGCCGGAAGACTTGCTGGCGCACAGGCCAATGCTATGGAGAATGCAGCCAGTAATGAAGCCGGAGCTTTTACCGGATTCTTAGGTATGGGAATGGCCAATGCAGCAGGTGGACAAGGTGCTAATATGTATAGCGGCATGCAGCAACAAGAAGATAATCCTTTCTTCATGAAGAAGGAACCAGCCTCATCCAAGCCAACATGGACATGTGCTTGCGGCGCTGTCAACAGTGGTAACTTCTGCAGTGAATGCGGAAAACCGAAACCGCAAGAAGAAGGATGGACATGTGCTTGTGGAGCAGTCAATTCCGGCAACTTCTGTAGTGAATGTGGAAAACCAAAACCAACAAAAGGTTTTGTTTGCAGTAATGAAGCATGTGGCTATACCAGTGATGAGAATATGAAATTCTGTCCGGAATGTGGAAGCCCGAATAAAAACAAATAAAGCATGAAAAGAAGTGTGAACAGCACTTCTTTTTCATGTGTGGCGGGCATGCCACATATCTAGGGTGAAAATCCCTCGGGGCGTAGTTATCGACGAACCCAAGAGCGACTTGCAAGTTTCAT
>NZ_SMBP01000027.1 GCF_004341945.1 Longicatena caecimuris | reverse complement strand
ACAATAGCTGGACGAGCTCCAGTAAAGATAGCACGTTGCCAGGTAGGAAGACCTGTTCTGAGAAGGACAGGTTTTTTTCTATATAGAGAAAGAAACCTAAACACATTTCTTATGTGAGCGAAACCAATGGCATCACAAGAAGTTGTACTATTTCTGCTTTATCAGAAATAATCTTACTAACCCTTTTACCTATCATGTACTATTACTTAGTCATCTCCTAATATAATCAATACATCTTTTGTTGAAGATTCCTCATGGGGAAATCATATATTGTGATTTCTTTGGAAATCTAAACCTTTCTTAATTTACCTTGTCTTTAAGCATATATCCGATATAATAAAATTGATGATAACAGCTGCACCTTATTAAATCTTTCCTATTCTCAGATTTTTATGTTTCTACTGCTATGTCCTATTGGTTTATCGAAAATAAAAAAAAGCTTGCAAAAGCAGAAGGGAGCTAACTATGATATTAGTATTGATAGGAGCTTTGTGTCTTGCGACGCTATTTACTTTACCATTTGTATATATCTTTCTTTTAAGTATCGTATGGACTACGACACATCCTTTTATTGAATACCTTCTCATTGTAGCAGTGTTGATCCTATATGTATATATATGGTTAATGGTTCTTTATCGTTATCGACGCCATGCCTGGTTATCTTTTCGTAAGCAGCTTTTTATGGTAGTACCATTTTTATCATGCATTGTGATTCTGTTAGCTACATTTGGCTACGATATGTGGGAAAATCGTTATGAAATTAAGGGTACAGAAGTGAATCTCAGTGAATATAAACCATTTCACAGTTATAAAATAGCTACTTTGAATAAGGAAAGTCAATTTCAAATAAAAGATGAACTTGTTCGTTTGGATGGTGCTACTGCCTTATATCCGGTCTATGCATCCTTTGTACAAGCGCTTTATCCTAAGGATGAGTATGATCCATACGTTAGTGAAATCGTTAGCTGCACAACAACACCTACCGCCTATGAACGTCTATTAGAGAAGAAAACAGATCTTATTTTTGTGGCTGCTCCTTCGTCAAAACAGGAGGAAATGTTTAAAAAGCAAAAGGAAGAATTGGTTAAGGTTCCGATTGGTAAGGAAGCATTTGTCTTTTTTGTGAATAAAGATAATCCCGTAACAAATTTGAGCAGTAAACAAATTCGGGATATCTATAGTGGAAAGATAACTAATTGGAAAGAGGTAGGGGGAAAGGATGAAAAGATTCGTGCTTTCCAACGTCCTGAAGGCAGTGGTTCTCAATCAGCGTTGATTCGGTTTATGAATGGTCAATCAATCATGAAACCTATGACAAAGGATGTGCCTGCAGGTATGGGGGCAATTATTTCCGTAACAGCTGAATATGAAAATCGGGATAATGCAATAGGGTATTCTTTCCGTTTTTATACACAGGCAATGAAAAAAAGTAATAAAATCAAGCTCTTACAGATTGATGGAGTCGCCCCAACGGTAGAACATATACGTGATGATATCTACCCTATTACAAGTCCGTTTTATGCGGTTTATGTAAAGGGGAATGAAAATAAAAATCTTATGCGATTGATCAATTGGATACAATCAGATGAAGGCCAGCAATTGATTGAAAAGACTGGTTACGTCTCAATAATACAGAAGTAGTATAAATTGTCTAGTCAAGAAAGATAGCAGGAGATTAGTATCTCTAAGTATTATAAAAATAAAATGAGAATAGAATCAGTCTCTCTTTCATATTATTGCGATTTTATTTAAGTGTTAGTCCTTCTTTTATGCTATAAGTTCTTTATGAATATTAATAAAAGGCAAGCTTTTTGTAGGAAGAGCTCGCCTTTTCGTTGTATGTAAAAACCCCCTAAACTCAGCATTTTATCATAAGCCGCTAAATCGTTATTATCCCATATATACCCATTCAGTATTTCATACGATTACAAGTAAAGGGTGCGAGAAAAGAGGTCTTTATCATAAAAAGAAATTATTTTTAGCAATACAAGAATATTGATACATTTCATAGTTTATAAAACAAATATGACATTATGAACGTAAAATATTTTTATATCCGATATAAGTAATGGCAAAATAAGATCCATAGATAAGTGTGATAATACACGCTGTATAGAAAGAAGGGATAAGGATATCACTTTTACCGAATAATAAAACTAATTCATTTACGACTTGAATACCGATAAAACTATGTAAGAGTGCTAATAATAATGGCAGGAGAAAGTATATACTGATTTGTAAAAAGATAGAACGATTTAACATTTTCTGATCTGTACCAATCTTGGTTAATATCGCATAGTGTTTTTTATTATCATTTGCCTGTGATAACTGTTGAAGTGCTAGGATGATGGCACTAGCAATCATAAAGACGATGCCAAGATATAAACCAATATAAGTAAATATCACCGACATGCCTTTATTGGCTTCTTTAACTATTTGCGCTGAACGTCCTTGAAAAGGATAGTGCTTAGCACTTTTTGTATGTAATTTTTGATTTACCATTTGATCAAATGCAGTTTCCTTGGTAGGGTCTTTTAATTCAACATTCCAAGCTTTTACATAGGGAATCGCATTTGAGGGAATAAGCTCATCCCGTATGATAAAAACAAAGGTATCATATCCGATATTGCTGGAGGTGTACATGGAAACAGCTTCATAAGTATCATTAATTATCGTTAGTGGAGTATTATATAACTGAATAGTAGGATGAGAAGCAAGAATATCAGAAACAGCTTGATCAAACAAAGCCATGGTCGTATAAAGATAAGTTTCATTTGATTTCAAATGAAGTTTAGAATTCCCGGTTTTTTCTAAAACATAATTAAAGTCACTAAGGGGAACCACCAGTATAGAAGTATTTAATTCATTCGTATTTATAAGATTGCGCAGTTCTTTATCGCTTACATATTTACTGAAGGAATGCACATCACTTTGCAGTTTTGTCATATACATGCTAGTGATTCTTGTTTCCTGTATATTAGGATCATCGCTTATTCCAAGTTTATCAATAACTGCTTGAAATTGCTCGTTGTTCATTTGTTTAAGATGTTTTCCCCATGGATATTGTAAAGATAAGGAATAATCAAAAGGGGTCACATTACGTATACTCTTATTAATGGTTGCATTCATGTTCCAGCCGGTAGATAATGCCCCGATACTTATTAACAGCATGATGCAAACAATGCTCATTGAAATATAGTTTGAATTTATTTTGGCATTGATCTGGTTCAGAATAAAGATATTTAAGTTTTTTAAATAAATAGTATGAAATCGTTTGATAATTGTTATCAGAAAGCCAGCCAAAGACATGAAAAATAAGAAAGTTCCTATGCTGCCATAGAGGATGATGGTTGGTAGATGATCGAAGGAAAGTATCAGACTTTTTTCATATAAAGCCTTATGATATGTAAAAGCGAGTATGGCTAGGGAAAGGATAAATAGCGTAAAAGATAAATAAACCTTTTTAATGTGCATGTGTTCAATGATGTGTTCTGCTCTTACTAAGTCTATCAGTTTATAGCGGTTCAAAATGAAGGTATTAAACAACATGACAATAAAAAAGATGATACTAAAGGAGAAAATGGTTAATATAGTGGCATTATTTGAGTAGATAAAATGATAATCTAAAGAAACCTCAAATAAATTGGCGGTGACGCTTGTCAGGATTTGGGAAAGAAAGATGCCGATAAGCATGCCGGTAAACAAGGATAAGATACCGATAATAAATGTTTCATACACCAAGACACGGGATATTTTGTTTTTTGGCATTCCAAGTAGCATATATAAACCAAGTTCTTTTTTTCTGCGCCGAATCAAAAAGTTATTTGCGTATAAAATAAGAAAGGCTAAGACAATAGCAATAAAGATGGAAAGATATTTCATGGTATAAACCAGAATTTTAATCATTTCCATCTGTGATTGACTGACCTCCATGACTGCCTGTTGTTCTTGAAAGGAATTAAACATATAGAACAGACAGACAGAAAAGGCTAAGGTCAAGAAATATATGAGGAAGTCTTTATAACTTTTTCGGACATTGCGCAGGGCAAGTCTAAAGTACATTACTAATGTCACCTCCCAATAGTGTGACAACTTCCATAATACGGGAGAAAAATGCTTTGCGCGTGTCATTACCACGATGAAGTTCGTTGAAAATCTTACCATCCTTGATAAATAAAATACGATGTGCATAGGATGCGGTGAACGCATCGTGGGTTACCATCATGATGGTTGCGTTAAATTCTTGATTTAAATGTTCCATAGTATCTAATAGCATACGACTGGATTTGGAATCTAAAGCACCTGTTGGTTCATCTGCCAATATCAAGCTTGGATTGGTGATTAATGCTCGGGCACTTGCGACACGTTGTTTTTGACCGCCGGACATCTGGTAAGGATATTTTTGTAAAACATCAAGAATATTTAATTTATGAGCTACTTCTTTGATACGTTTATCAATCGTATCTGGTTTCACTTTTTGGATGGTCAATGCTAAAGCAATATTTTCATAAGCATTTAAAGTATCTAACAGATTAAAGTCTTGGAAAATAAAGCCCAATTCTTCACGACGAAATTTGCTTAAGTCACCTTTTTTCAATGTTGTAATATCAGAATCATTGATAAAAATGTGACCACTGGTTACCGTGTCGATGGTAGAGATACAGTTTAACAGTGTCGTCTTTCCAGAACCACTGGGTCCCATCACACCAACAAATTCCCCATGTTCAACAGAAAAGCTGATATTATCAACTGCTTTTGTTATGTTACCGCGATTTCCATAATATTTTTGAATTTTATCTACAACTAATACAGGTTTCATAAGCTCCTCCTTTATTTATGCAAATGCTCATGGATGGCATTAAGTCGATATAATAGTATGGTCATAAGAAATAAGAAGAACAGACACCAGTAAATGCCGGTATGTAAAAATGGTGGCAGCAGAGTCTGTAGAAATAAGAGTATCGCCATACATAAAATACAGCCTTCGATTCGATGATTCCATAATGTTTTCATATCATCACCTCCATGGTACACTCATATTTTACGTTATCTGTGTCTGCTACGCCATGGATGTGTATTACAATATACTTACATTTCTGTAAGTTAGCATTTTTATCATCTTCCACACACATCTCTTATGAGCTTTGTTGTGGACAGATATGTAAATGCATTATCTTATAAAAGAAAGAGGCAGATACGAAAACGTATGTATCCTCACATATAAGAAACGTATATAAAAAAACGCAGTTATCATATCATAAAGAAATGCATAGTATAAAAGCAAACCGTTATCCTTCAAGAAAAATGCTACAGATGCCCCGTTTAAAACAAAGCGTTCTGTAGCTTTTTATCTGCTTACCACAGCTAGGCTAGCAGATCTTGAATTTCTTTTAGAAAAATAGAAACTTCACGTTCACCAAGTGTCTGCTTCAGATACAATCCACAATAATTTTGTAAAAGGTCGCACTGTTCATGAATACGTTTTTGCTCTTCTTCTGTCGTAGCAGCTTTTTCCAATTCTTTTACATAGCGGACAAAGTCAAGCAGAACATAGATAATCAGATAACTGTTTTTTTCACTTGTGTTCATAGTTCTCCCTCCCTGTATGTTCATACTAGCAGAAATTTGTATATTTTACCATAGATATTCCGACATATTATACAATAAAAAGCCTTATATTAAAGGCTTCTAGATAAAATTTATAAAAAATTAATTACTTTAACAGCATCAATGTACTAATGGGAAAATCCAATGTTATAGTAGTGCCTTCACCTTCTGAAGAAGCGGCATGTATACCCAAATATAGTTTATCGCATAAACTCTTACATAAATATAGCCCCATACCGGTTGCTTTCTCATTTATTCGGCCATTTTTACCAGTAAATCCCCGTTCAAAGATGCGTGAAATATCACTTGGACAAATACCGATGCCATTATCCTGAATATGCAGGTGGATCGTATTTTCTTTCCGCTCTGCATAAATGTGCAATGTTTTTTCTTCTTTATCCATGTATTTGATAGCATTTAAAATGATTTGTTCGAGAATAAATTCCAGCCATTTATTATCACTATATACGATTTGGTCAAGATTTGATAATTCTACGCTGATTTTCTGTAAGATAAATATTTTAGAATGCTTGCGTAAAATCTTGGATATACATTCTTGTAGCGATAATTCTTTAATCAGATAATCCTTTTCTACTGATGTGCTGCGGGCATAGAAAAGTGCTTGTTCTACAAAGCTTTCTACTTTTTCTATTTCTTCATGTAAACTATCGGTAATGGCGGATGGATTATTAGAAATCACCAATTTTGCTGCGGCAAGTGGGGTTTTAATTTCATGAACCCACATCTCAATATAATCTTTATAATCGGCTTGTGCACTACGATAAAGGTTGACATGATCAGCCATCGATTTATCTACCTCATGCAATACTTCCATAAGAATTTTACCATCTAAGAATAAGGGCTCTTCCATCATTTCAGTAAGCAAATATTTTTCATCTAAGGATTGTGCGGTATCTAACAAACGTTGATAAAAAGATGCACGGCGTACATATTCAATGATGAGGATTGCCAGCAGCATGCCCCAATATAATAGAGATACAACCATGATGGCCTGCGTATTATTTCCTATGCCATAAAGAAATAGCACGATAATGGCATAGGTCAATAAGCCTAACAAGATGAAATATAGTTTCTCAAATAAATAATCTTTAATCTTCATAAATAATGTATCCCATACCACGTTTTGTCTGAATCAAATCATCCAATCGCAGATATTCCAATTTCTTACGCAGGCGGTTAATATTGACCGTTAAGGTGTTATCATCAACAAACAGATCACAATCCCACATATGCTGCATCAACTCATTGCGGGAAACAATCTTATTTTTATTTTGAAACAGACAATGCATGATGCGTAATTCATTTTTTGTTAAATCAACACTGTTGCCTTTCCAATTGAGGGTGCTTTTGGATATATCTAAGACGATATCATGAATCATCAATTGGTTGCTGGAAGCGTGCTCATAGGAACGCTGTAAGATACGGGAAATTCTTGCTAATAGAATTTGCAGGTTATATGGTTTTGTCACAAAATCATCGGCACCAAGATTCATGCTGATTAATTCATCCATATCAGAATCACGACTTGTGACGATCATGATAGGGAGTTCACTGTTCTTACGTACTTCGCGGCATATAAAATGGCCGTCTACGACAGGAAGGTTTAGATCTAGCAGTAGTAAATCTGGCTTCTGCTGATGAATATCTTCCAGTAAATGATCAAATTCGGCAGGACCAAAGGCCTCATATCCGTTTTTACTTAAAAAATCACAAAGCTCATTACGTATTTTATCGTTATCTTCAATTACCATAATGCGATACATATCATCACCACCTTGGTTTTATTATAGCTTATTTTGTTAAAAATGAAAAAGAAATTCCGGTGGGAATTTCTTCTATGAGGAAATCGGCTCTTCAATTTCCAGCTTTATTTTTACGATATCATAAGCGGAAGGGCTCATGTGATGCATTAATAATTCAATGCGGGCAAGCTCTTCATTTAGAAATAAAAGGGGAATTTCATCCATGCGCAGATGGTGAGAGCTGTGAATGCCGGTATGTGTATCTACGCCTGCAAAAAAACGATGGGTGCGTTTACTGCGAATTGCATACATAATAAAAACCTCCTGTTTAGATTATTGACAAGAGGTAACTGCTTTATACGGTAGTTATACTATATGTATAGGAAATTTAGAATTGTATTTTTGAGTGGAGCACTTTGCCTAAGATTTGAATACGTCCATTGCGAAGATCTTCTCCATGAAATAAACGAGGTTCATAAGTAGGATTGCTGGCGACTAATAGTAAAGAGTCTTCTTTTTTAATAATCTTTTTAATCGTAACTTCTTGTCGATCGACTAAAACAACAGCAATCTCTCCACTATTGACATCGCTACAGCTTTTCACATAAACCAAATCTCCATCATAAATGCGCGATCCGTTCATGGAATCCCCTTGTACTTTTAAATAATAATCACCTTGTCTGGCTTCTTTGCGTGTCACCTCTTCATAACCAAGTAGATTTTCTTGTGCAAATAAATCATAACCGGCTTTCACATATCCCAAAATAGGTTTTATCTGGTTGTTTAGGCATGCCTCTACATTAATGCCAAATAATTCCGAGAGTTTTTCCAGTTTCGCCTGAGGTATGTTTTTTGATTCCCCGGATTCCCATCGTTTAACAGTGGATTTTGCTACACCGACATAATCTCCTATAGCTTCCAGACTCAGATGCTCACTAGCACGATAATAACGAATCAGTTCACTTAATGTCATAGCGTGCACCTCACTTTACTTTAGTTTACCATAACTTTTCATTTGTGACAAGTTTTTGGAACACTTGATATAATAATGAGAGGAAAAGTTATCCAATGTTCCAAATTTTATTGAAAAGTGGAACAAAAGAGGTATAATAAATGCGAAAGGCGGGATAATATGCAGGAACGTGTGATTTTACACAGCGATATCAACCATTGTTATGCGCAAATTGAGGAAATGCGACATCCGGAGCTGCGAAAGATACCGATGGCGGTCGGTGGTCATGAAGAGGCTCGCCATGGCATAATTTTAGCAAAGAATGATATGGCAAAAGCTTATCATATTAAAACAGGTGAATCTTTACGTGAGGCTTATGCAAAATGTCCGCAGTTGAAAATCATACATCCGGATTATGAAGCTTATATGTATTATACGGAGCAGGTAAAGGACATTTATCGGGCATACACGGATAAAGTGGAATCTTTTGGTTTAGATGAAGCATGGATTGATTTGACACAATCGATTTCTTTATTTGGCAGCGGAAAAGCGATTGCGCAAGAGATTCAGAAGCGAGTATGGCAGGAAATAGGATTAAGCGTTTCCATCGGAGTCAGTTATAATAAGATTTTTGCGAAACTTGGTTCCGATATGCAAAAGCCAATGGGGCTTGTGGAAATTCGCAAGGATAATTATCAGACACTGGTTTGGCCATTGCCGGTAGAAGATTTATTTTATGTGGGCAGAGCTACCAAAAAGAAACTGCGTTATTATGGTATTGATACGATTGGTGATTTGGCTAATTTATCAAAGGGATGGATGAAAGATCATTTTGGCAAGATGGGAGAGCTTATCTGGTGGTTTGCGAATGGCGAAGATATTTCCGAAGTGGCATTGAGTGGAGCGAAAGAGCCGGTAAAATCCGTAGGGAATGCCATTACGGCTCCAAGAGATATCAATACCTTTGAGGAAGCGAAGATTATTTATTATGTTTTAGTTGAATCCGTAGCTTCAAGAATGCGTGACAGTGGATTGAGGGGAAATGTAATCAGCATTTCTTTGCGCAATAAAGAATTATCCTGGTTTTCAAGACAGCGTAAGATCATGCAAGCTACCAATATTGCGCAGGAAATCATGCTGGTCGTATTGCAGTTATTAAAAGAAAATTATACTTTTGAACAACCGTTGCGAACGATAGGAGTAAGTGTAAGTGGCATTGAGGATGATCAAGCACTTACACAATTAAATTTATTTACCAGTGAAGAAGAGCGACAGCGCCAGAAGCAATTAGAAATCAGTATTGATCAGATACGCAATCGTTTTGGTTTTGCGAAAGTGCGACGCTGTGTAACATTGCTGACACCGGATCTCTCAGAATTTAATCCTAAGGAAGAACATGTGATTCATCCGGTATCCTTCTTTTAAGTATGATGAAACTGTATAAGCGCTATGTGGATGTATTGACTTTACATGATCGCTATGGCAATCTGATACCCAAGGTCATGATATGGGACAATGGCATGGAATATCCAATTGATCGGGTATTGGAAATCCGCAAGTCAGCATCACAGGTAGGAGGATGTGGCATCTTATATCGCTGTCGTATAGCAGGGGTTGAACGTAATTTATTTCTAGAGAGAACTCGCTGGTTTATTGAAAGTGCAAAACCTTGATTGACGAGGATAAAAATTATCTTTATAATAAAAAAGAAAGGCGGTGAGCAGAATGCTGTATCGGGTATTCAAAAAGCATCGAAGAGCAGAGGGCTTCGCAGTGAAAACAGTGTTGTGCGAAGCCGTTGTCTTAAAAATAGATAGTATCGGTCAATAAACAAAGTTCTTTGTTTTTTTCGTCATATAAAAATAATATGCTGTTTCACATGATAAAGACTTACGCGAATTTTTTTAACAAGGCGAAGTCTTTTCTTTATGTTTTGTATCTTATAAAAAGGGAGTATGATTATGCAATTATGGAAACAGAATAGTATTAAATTTTTAAGTGCCCAAACAATTTCATTATTTGGATCCAGTATCGTTCAATTTGCAATCATCTGGCAAATTACTCTGCAAAGCAAATCCGGTGTTATGATGAGTGTTGCTACGATTTGTGGTTATGTTCCGCAAATGTTGATATCCATGTTTGCAGGGGTGTTAGCAGATCGTTTTTCGCGGCGTAATTTGATTATGTGGAGCGATGGTATAATTGCGTTTTCCACATGGATCGTCGCTATGGCATTTTTAACAGGCTATCAGGAAATGTGGATGCTGTATGTTGTTTTACTTATCCGCTCTGCAGGAAGTGGTATCCAAATGCCGGCTGTAAATGCTTTATTGCCACAGCTAGTGCCACAGGAGCATTTACTGCAGATAAATAGTATATATAGTGTTATTAATTCGCTGATGATGTTTTTATCTCCTATCATCAGTGGGCTGCTGTTAACACTTATGCCTTTAGAAATAGCTTTTTTCCTTGATGTGATAACTGCCCTCATTGGCAATGGCATTATGCTGTTGGTAAGGGTGGATTCACAAAAGCTAAACGCAAACAAGAAAAAGACGATGCAGATGATGAAAGAAGGATGGCAGTATATAAGACATCATGACATGCTGTCTAAGCTGCTGCTCTTTATCTTCTTTGTTATGGTATTTATATCACCTGCTGCTTTTATGACACCGTTATTGGTTGCACGTAATTTTCATGGAACCGTATATGCTCTTTCTATCAGCGAAATGATGTTTGCCTTAGGTGCTGTTGTTGGCGGTGTCTTGATGAGCATCTGGGGACATCGCCAAAGGCATATTACAATGCTGCTATACTCAACTTTTGTTTATGGTGCATTCATGTTGGTATTAGGAATGGCCGTTAATTTTGCAGTGTATTTAGGTGCTAATTTTCTGATAGGCATATGTATGCCTTGTTTTCAAACGTCTTATCAAACGTATCTGCAAGAGCATGTAGAATCTTTCTTACAAGGTAGGGTATTTGGTGCTGTACAGATCATAAATGCCTGTGCGTTGCCTTTAGGCACTGTAGTGTTTGGACCTTTGGCAGATTATATCGCATTGAAATGGATATTTTGTGTCTGTGCTCTGACGGTTATGCTTTGTGTCATTTTTTTTGTTAGCTATATACATAGAATCAGCGATAAGCATCCACGCTACTAGCGACTGAGGTGAGAATATGAAAAAGCAGAAAGCAAAACCAGCCACAAATAAAAAACCGGCCAAAAAGGATGCCGGTAATAATCAGTGGACCAATGCCAATCTAAAGTATTATCCTGATGAAAGGGAACCTAAAAACGGTCCTTCGGGAGAATAACATTGTCCACAGGTTATGGTAAGTCAGACTTTGGTCTGGCTTTCTTTTTTGTTTTTAGTTAAACATTTCGCAATGAACATGACGATAATTCTCTAATTTATCGAAAGCATAATTAATGTTGCTATTTCAGCATTTTGATCAAGCTTGGCAGAGTGCATAAAAACGTGTTTTGAAATTCTATTATCTTTCAAGTGCTCATTATAATTTTTCGGGAAATCATCAACGTTCTTTTTGCATAGCGGTAATGATTGCCATTTTATATATTTCATCTATGCTGGCAGAACGGGATAAGTCATTCATTGGCAAACGAACGCCTTGCAAAATAGGTCCTAATGCCTCATAGCCTCCTAAATTAGCAACAAGCTTATATCCGATATTGCCGGAATTCAAATCAGGAAAGATCAGTACATTGGCTTCTCCTTTGATGGGGCTGTTAGGTGCTTTTAGCTCTGCCACTTGAGGGTTTAATGCACAATCTACCTGTAACTCACCATCGACAATATAATCCAAGGGCATATGAGAAAGACGTATGGCGGTTTCATGTACTAGGTCAACATCAATACCACTGCCACTTCCTTTACTAGAATAGGATAGGAGTGCCACTTTTGGCGTTAAGCCGAAAGCTTTTGCACTTTCAGCACTTTGCAATGTGATTTCCACCAATTGATCAACATTGGGATTGCGATTCATGGAACAATCTGCAAAAATTAGGCGCTGTTCTTTTTTTAGCATTAGAAAACAACTGGACATAAAACTACAACCGGGCTTCGTTTTTACCAATTGCATAATGGGACGTAAGGTATCTGCAGTAGAATTGGTAGAACCGCCAAGTAAGCCATCGGCATACCCCATTTCAACATACATTGTACAAAAATACGTATCCTTTTGTATCCATTCCTCTGCCATTTTGCGATCTGCTTTTCCTTTGCGCAGTTCCAGCATTCGCAATAGCATCTGTTCTTTATCGGCAAACGCATCCGGATCAAGGATTTCCAGTTTACGGATATCTAAATGTTCTTTACTCGCTACTTCTTTAATGCGATCCCGTTTTCCATAAACAATCGGGTGTAGCACGTTTTTATCAATTAATTTTTGGGCGGCATGTAAAACGCGTGGATCGGTTCCTTCCGTGAAGAGGATTCTTGTCTTTGCATCAAGTTTTTGCATGATGACACCAGCTTTCTTATCTTCTGCCTTAATCATAACAGAAATTTATGAAAAAGGTATTGCCAAAATAACCGCAATTTGATGATGTATAAAAAGGGATGTGTTGAGCATACTATGAACAAGGAGGCTGAATAAACATGAAAGCATTGAATTATATAGCTCTTTCTCTGGTAATTGTTGGAGCTGTTAACTGGGGTCTTATTGGATTTTTAGATTTTAATCTGGTAGATGCCTTGTTTGGAACAGGATCTGTATTATCCAGAATCATCTATGCAGTTGTAGGTGTATGTGGTTTATACGCCTTGAGCTTCTTTGCTCGCATAGATACACCGCATAGAGATTAAGGAGAAGCGTTTCTCCTTTTTTTATGCTATGTATTTTTTATATGGCGTTAGATCGTTTCGCCTAATCGCAATTCTTCATTTCTTGGAAAATGCCTTCAGCAATCAGTTTGGCAAGAGCTTTTCGTTTGTCGGGATGATTTAGAATTTGTTTATCTGTTGTTTGATCTAGATAACCGACTTCAATTAGGATGGAATTCATTAAGGTATTGCGTACTACATACAAACGATTACCATCAAATACACCATTATTGCGGATGTCTTTTTGTGTAGCTAGAGCAGCAGATACAGCGTTTGCTAAAGCAGTTCCTTTTTTGTTTGTATAGATTTCAAAGCCATGTGCCAGATGATTGTTCGAGGCGTTCGCGTGCAAGGAAACAAAGTATTTGCAGGAAGTATGATTGGCAAGTTGTACCCGACGCTTTAAATCGCTAAGTTCATTTTCACCTAAGGCTTCATCTTTATAGCGTGTCATATGAACTTTAATTCCTTTTTGCTCTAAGCATCGGCGCACTTCATGTGCCATTTCAAGATTAAAATCTTTCTCCATGAATCCACCATACACCGCACCGCTGTCCTGTCCGCCATGCCCTGCATCAAGGATGACTTCACACTTATCATAGGCAGGAGCTTTCTGTTGGAATAGCCGTGTGGCAATGAGCAAAGTTCCAACCGTCACAATCATGTATTTTAAAGTTTTCTTACGCATAATTTCATCTCCTTCGTTAAGTTAAAGTATAACGAAGAATACTTACGAAAAAGGTAACGCTTTCTTTCTAAAACCTTAATACTTTCTGAATAAATGAAGTACCATGCATATGACGGTGAAATAGGGGCTTAGCTATACGCTTACGAATATAGGATGGTTTTCTAAAAGTAAAACCGTAAGGATAATCTTACTGCATATAGAAAAAGGCTGTCGCTATGTGAAGGAAACCCAATTCTTTGAACAACCAAAGGAAAGGGTTCTTTTCACTTTAAAAACAGCCGTTTTTTATATGCTAATACTCTTATTTTTATTGGGCACTGAATGCTAATTCATCATCTAGGGCATCAATCATATTTAAAGAGTTAAATTTCTCTATCAATTTCTCAACAGTTAAGGTTTTCTTTTCTTCACCTTTAATGTCTAATATGATATCTCCCTTATGGAACATTAATAAACGATCTCCATATGTGATGGCATGTTTTAGATTATGAGTGATCATAATCGTCGTCATCTTCTTTTCTTTTACGATTTTATCTGTCAGATGAATGATCAAATCACTTGTTTTGGGATCAAGTGCAGCCGTATGCTCATCCAATAGTAGTACTTCCGGTTTAATTAAGGTTGCCATTAATAAGGATAAAGCTTGGCGCTGCCCACCGGATAAAGCGCCTACTAAGACTTCCAGCTTATCTTCTAAGCCTAATTGCATATTTGTTAATTCTTCCTTAAATAAAGGGATTAAGGAACGATCAACACCTTTTGTTAAACCAAAGGCTTTCCCTTTATTATAAGCCATCGCCATATTTTGTAAGATGGTTAAAGAAGGTGCTGTTCCTTTTTGCGGGTCTTGAAAAACACGTCCGATATATTGGGAGCGTTTATGTTCGGGAACCTTGGAAATATCTTGCTTCTGAAAGCTGATTTTTCCACTGTCTTGCAGGATATTGCCACTAATGATATTAAAGAAAGTAGATTTACCACTGCCATTGGAACCAATGATCGTCACAAATTCTCCATCTTCAATTGCAACATTCAAATCTGTAAACAGAACGACCTCATTTGCACTTCCTTTGTTGAAGGTCTTTTTTATGTGTTCTAATTTTAACATATCGTCACCTCAATTTTTTATCGAGCGATGAAAGAATTTTGCCATCACTCCATTGCCAAGAATCAATACCAGGATGAAGATAATCGACATGATCAAACGCAGATACGTCGATGGAAATCCGGCATTTAAGGCAGCGGCAATGGCAAAACGATAAACGATGGCACCAAGCACAACGCTGGTAGTAAAGCCAATGAAGCGGGAGCGTTTAAATAAGGTGATTCCCATGATGACGCTGGCTAAGCCTAAGACAATCATGCCAGTACCCAGATCTGCGGTAAAGGAGCGCAGAAACTGTGAAATTAAAGCACCGGAAACGGCGGCATACCCATTGCTTAAGGCCAGTCCATTCATTTTGATCCAACCGATATCTTTTCCTAAGGTGGCAATCAATTGTGGATTATCTCCGGCTATTCTCATTAAGAATCCATATTTGGTTTGTAAGAACCAATCTATTAGCAGCTTCATAAGGAGGACCAGTACAAGGAGAATGATTACAGGCCAAAGTTTCATGATCCATTCTCCCATGGTGCCGCCTACCATATCCGCAATTGCATTTCCATAGGTAAATATCGTATCATAAGAGAATAAAGGAATCAAACTGGAATTACCTGCGACAATAAGGTTGATAGAGTATAAAGCAGTCATGACCAGTATACCGCTTAATAAGGAGGATATGCGAAATTTCACATGGAGGATTCCGGTCGCATACCCAGCTAGTACCCCGGCAATGAAAGCAGCGATGAGGACAACAAAAGGATTCCATCCTTGGGTAATAAAGATTGCTCCTACTGCTGCGCCTAAGGGAAAGCTTCCTTCTACCGTCAAATCCGCATAATCCAATACTTGATAGGTCAGTAACACACCGATGGCCAATATGCCATAGGCAAGGCCTTGTGCCACTACATCTAGTAAGAAATCCATATCATCACCTTATTCTTCAATGAAGGTCGCACGTTTTGCCAAATCATCAGGAATGTTGATTTGGAGTTTTTCGGCAACTTTTTTATTAATCATCAGTTTGGTTTCTTTCGCTGTTTCAACAGGGATAGCAGATGGTTTTTTTCCATTTACCAAAATATCATAAGCCATAGCACCAGCCTGTTCTCCTAGTTTTTCATAGCTGATGGAATCACTAGCCAAAAGACCTGATTTCATTTGTCCATCTTCTGCCGCAAATACCGGGATTTTGGCATTTGTTGCCTTATCCGTAATGGTTGCGGTGGCAGCTACGACAGAGTTATCTGTAATGTTATAAATGCAGTCACAGCTACTTGCCAGCTGTTGTGCCGCTGTTGTAATTTCAGAAGCTTGAGAAATACCTTTCTTTACTACGGTAAAGCCGTAATCAGGTGCCATTTTTTCAACTTGTTCTACCTGTAACTTACCATTTGGCTCACCAATATTATAGATCATACCAATTTTTTTAGCTTTTGGTAAGAAGGTGCGAATGAGTTTAACTTGTGTTTCTAAAGGTGCTGCATCTGATACACCAGTAATATTCGCTCCCGGTTCTTCATTGCTTTTTACCAGCTTGGCATCTACGGCATCCGTTACCGCATTAAAAACTACCGGTGTGTCTTTGCCTACGGTTGCATTCGCCGCAGCTAATGCAGAAGGTGTCGCAATGGCATAAATCAAATCGACATCATCAGAGACGAATTGTTTTGTGATAATATCGTTTGTGGCTGTATCACCTAGGGCATTCTTTTCAACGAATTCAACTTCAATGCCTTTCCCCTTGAGATATTTCGTAAAACCTTCTTTGGCACTATCCAAAGCCGGGTGTGTCATGTGTTGAACGATACCTATTTTGTACGTTTTGGCGGTTTCTGGTTTTGCTTCCTCGTTTTTTGTGCCACATCCACTGATGAGCAGACAGACAGCGAGAATTCCCATTAATTTTTTCATTGTTTCTCCTCTTTTCTTTTCCATATTATAGTTATGATGATACCTTCTTTTGTATGTAAAATCAACATTTTCATGAAAATATTTGCAAATAAATGCATTGCGCTTACATTTATTATTATAAAATGTAAATATATTCAGTAATATCTGAATCTTCAAAGACAGATAGCCAACTCTGTGCTATACTAATACACAAACAGAAAGTAGGTGTTGCAGCATGCTGCATATTTATCATGGGGATGGTAAAGGAAAAACAACAGCCGCTTTGGGCTTGGTGATGCGCGAGCTGGGTCATGCACAAAAAGTGCTTGTTGTACAGTTTCTTAAGGATGGCAAGAGTGGGGAAATATCCTTTCTCAAACAGCAGCCACTTGTGACCTGCTTGTATTCTCCTATGCCAAAATTGTTTTACTATCAGATGGGGCAGGAAATGCGCGTAACAACGGCCTTATCTCAGCATGCCTTGTTTGAAACGGCGGAACAAACAGCTGCACAATATGCTTGCATTCTTCTGGATGAAGCTTTGGATGCATTGCAGTTGGGGATTCTTCAGGAAATTGAAATGCTTGCCTTTCTGAACGCAAACAAAGCGCGTGAAATTATACTAACGGGGCGCAATCCATCAAAGAACATTCTCGCATGTGGGGATTATATAACCCAGATGAAGCTAGAGAAGCATCCCTATCAAAAACAGCAGGCACCACGTAAAGGTGTGGAATATTAAGGAGGATAGCAAAATGGCAATTGAACTTGTACGCGAATATTTAAAAACTTATGGAAGAGAACAGGATATCATTGAACTGGATACATCAAGTGCAACGGTGGAATTAGCAGCTGCTGCGTTAGGCACAGAACCTGCTCATATCGCAAAATCAATGTCTTTTATGGGGAGTGATGGAGCACTCATCGTGGTATGTGCAGGCGATACAAAGGTCGATAATCATAAGTTTAAGGAATCTTTTGGAGTAAAAGCTAAAATGTTGCGAGGAGAGGATGTGGAGAAATATACCAATCATGCGATTGGCGGTGTCTGTCCTTTTGCAATACCACAGGATACCAAGGTGTATTTAGATGTATCATTAAAACGTTTTGCGCATGTCTATCCAGCATGTGGCAGTGCTAATTCAGCCATTCGTTTAACCTGTGAAGAACTCGCTGAATTAATTGGAAACGCTACATGGGTTGATGTCTGTAAGATCATAGAAAGCTAAGAGTTGCATGCATATGTGACTTTTTTTTGCGAAACATAAAGTTTCTTCCGGTAGTATCAAAAGATTCATCATACTTTTAGCATTATATTTAGACACCACAAGTTCGATAGCTTTGATCATGGTGCTAACCAACAAACTAGGTTGTGGTTTAGGTTTATCTATTTCATGCATAAGATGGGTGGTAAGATCTATGCGCAGATAAAAGATGATGACATGGCTTTTACCCTTGTCTTTTCATATTGATCAAATATAGAAAAAAAGCAGTTATCTGCTTTTTTCTAACGAATTTGATTATAGTGTGTTTTCTATGTTTTCTTCAGCAACTTCTTCTGTGTTTGCGGTCTCTATCTTAGTTTCTTGCACAGCGGCTTTTGTAGTAACTTGAATCATAGAGTGATTTTTTAATTTCACAAGGCGTTCAAAATAGGCTGTTTTATTATGATGAAAGAGCATATGAATGCCTGTTTTTAGGGAAACCAAATAGAATGCGCATAGCAGCACGGCCAATGCCAATATGCAAATCTGATAGGTGGAAGGTATGGAAAAATAAATATCAAACAGCATCAATAACATTAATGGTATTGGCAATATAAATAGATACAGAGGAAAGAAATGTAGAAAATATTGATACCATTTTGGTCGTTCATCTTCCTCATTCACCAATTTTATCTTCACTAAGGCCTTACCGAAGGTCCAGCCTTTGGTAAAAATAGGCAAAATAAACAATAGTAGGGTAACAGAACATACAAGACAGCCATAAAAAACAAGGAGTGTTTGAAGGAAAGTTGTAATCGTAAAGTATTTTGTACATATATAATAAAGCAGAAAAGAAGCAATAAGGATAAATAGAACATCGCTGAAGAAGGCAACGACTCTACGCATTGAGGTAACCTGCTGTCCTTTTTGGAAGGCTTCTTCATCTAACTTTAAACGTGTTGGTAAGAAATGGACAAAGATAGGTGTTAAAACATAGCCACACATACCGCCAAAACTATTCGTGATAAGATCATCCACATCAAATAAACGATAAGGACGTGGATAAATACCAAATAGTGCACTTAGCTGCAGACATTCAAAGGATAAGGATAACATAAAACTGCCAAGCAGCGTTTTCTTCCAACTATATTGAAAATAGTAACGCAGATATACACCGAAAGGAACGGTTAATAAAACATTAAAGATGATTAAGTATAAGCTAGGCTCATTAAAGGCAGTTAAGTAAGTGGCGGGATCATTCCAGACGAGTGAGGTTGATGTTGTAAATTCCATTAAGGATTTAAAAGGAATCAGCTGCATGATTGGTTTGGTGTAATGCTGTACTTCTTCAATAGGTGGTAAAGGAAGGCTTACTAAGAAATACGCACAAAGTAGATAAAAGATAAAAGAATAGATAATCAAGACACGCAAAAAGAGGATACTGCCATAACGGCGGTATTGTATGATGATATAGGGAATCGTAAAAAGAGCTGCTAAAAAAGGAAAGATAAGCATTGCAGCAGTAATGGGAATCAGATATACAGACATAGACAAATACTCCTTCACTGTTTCGTATTATACCATAAGTTATCTTTTCATAGAAGAAAACAATAGGGCTTTAGGTATAAGCATGAAAGTATTCGACAATCTAACTATAGGAGTGTATCAGTAATCATTTGGCGGTAGAAAAAAAGTATGTTATAATGAGACGGCTGTGCGAAACACACCCAATCGTGCGATAAATGAACACACTTTTTTTATGGCCGTAAAGGGTATGGGATGCAAAAGCAAAAAGAAGGAGTGAACACATTGACAATACAAATGGTACTGGCAAATGTAAATGAATTTTTATATAGCAATATCTTACTTGCGTTATTGATTGGTACAGGAATATATTTCACGATACGGACACGGTTCGTGCAATTTAGCTTGTTGAAAGAAGGCATTTCTTTATTGATGGAAAAAGCACATACAGAGGATGGGGTATCTTCCTTTCAGGCCTTGATGATTTCAACAGCATCGCGTGTCGGTACCGGCAATATCGCTGGTGTGGCTACCGCGTTAGCAGCTGGAGGCGCAGGCTCTATCTTTTGGATGTGGGTAACGGCTTTGATAGGTGGGGCGAGTGCTTTTGTGGAATCGACCTTGGCACAGGTATATAAGGAACAAGATGGTGAACAGTATCGCGGCGGTCCGGCTTATTATATAGCGAAAGCTTTAGGCAAGCGCTGGCTGGGAGTTGTTTTTTCTTTACTGTTAATTGCCTGCTTTATTTTCGGATTTAATCCTTTACAGGCATATAATGTGAGCAGTGCCGTATCGTATTATTTTGAAGATCAAGAACTAGTAGCCGTCGTGATTGGTCTTATTTTGGCTATCGCTACAGCAGCGGTTATTTTTGGCGGTGTTCATCGTATCGGTATCATCTCTTCTACAGTAGTGCCGATTATGGCGTTGTTGTATATCATATTGGGACTTTATATCACCTTGGCAAATGTGCAGAAATTACCTGCCATTTTTGGCATGATCATGGAACAGGCCTTTGATCTAAAAGCTATCATGGGTGGTTTTGCCGGTTCTTGTGTGATGTATGGTATCAAAAGAGGATTATTTTCTAATGAGGCAGGAATGGGATCAGCACCAAATGCCGGCGCGAGTGCAGATGTATCACATCCGGTGAAGCAAGGTCTAGTGCAGACAATTTCGGTTTTTATTGATACGATTCTTATATGTACGACAACCGCATTTATGCTGTTGAATTATGGTAGTGATGCTAATTTGACCGGAATGCCTTATGTACAGCAGGCGATATCTGCTGAAGTCGGACAGGCAGGAATCCACTTTATCACCATTTCGATTTTCTTATTCGCTTTCTCTTCTCTAATTGGGAATTACTGCTATGCAGAAAGCAATTTGAAATTCATTTTGGATACAAAGCGTTCTTTATGTATCTTTCGAATATTGGCGATTGTTGTGATCTTCTTTGGAGCACAGGCTAGTTTCTCGACCATATGGGATCTAGCAGATGTGCTTATGGGCTTTATGGCAATCGTAAATATCATTGCCATCCTATTGCTGGGCAAGATTGCAATTACCTGTTTAAAAGATTATAGCGCACAGAAAAAACAGGGGAAAGATCCTGTTTTTGATCCTGAGCGTTTGGGCATCGCAAATGCGGATTGTTGGAAAGCTATTGTAAAAGATTATAAAGAAGACGCATCGATGGATGACAAATGATTTCTATCGTTTTATGCATTATCAAAAAAGCGTAACAGGAATTAACATGTTCCTGTTTTTTTTATGCTTTTCTTTTTACAATAAAAAGAAGAGGGCTTCTTATTTGACGGATAGGGAAAAGCGGTTTATCCTATAAGTGTAATATAAAAAGTTACAATTGGAGGTGAGAGAATGCCAAGTGAGTTTATCATTGCTGTTCATGCAATGGCTTATCTGAGAAAGCATCCGCGTTTGATATCTAGTGAAGAGCTGGCCGAAAATATTTGTGTGAATCCGGTCAGGGTCAGAAAAGTGATGGCCAAGCTGAAAGCCTATGGTCTTATTGATACCAAGCAAGGATTAAGCGGAGGGTATTCTTTTTCTATTCAAAATGAAACGGTGACCTTAAGCCAAATCTATGATGCTTTACAGATGCGTATTTTTCACAGTAACTGGCGCAGTGGGAATGCGCATTTAAAATGTATCGTATCGAGTGGTATGGCACAGGTTATGGATGATCTATATGAAACAATGGAAGCTACCTGCTATGAGAAGTTAAAAGCCATATCCATTTGTGATGTCGTAAAGGAACTGGAACAGTTGTATGCGTTAAAGGAGAATACCAATGAAAGAAGATAAAGCAATGCTCTTTGTAAAGAAGAGTGAATGTTCTGTAAAGACATGTGCACACTTCTTAAAAGAAGTGTTAAAGAAGAGAAAGATACCTATATTTGCTGTTTACGACCATGGGGAAAACGCAAAAACAGTTGGTATGGAAATGCCCGAAACGATTGTTATTGTATTTGGTAATCCCAGCATAGGGACAAAGCTTATGCTGGAGAATGCAGCCATAGCATTAGAATTGCCTTTAAAAATTGCGATTTGGGAAGAAGATCAGCATACCCACGTCGCAACGAATCGTCTGTTGCCCTTGGCCGAGCGTTATGGCATATGTGAAGTTGAAATTCTTCAACAAATGGAAGAATTGGTTGAAGAACTTGTATGGTTAACTGCCATGCAAAAGAGAAGCTTATGTTAAAAGAAGGAACGACTATTTATTTTTATGTACAAGGTTATTTGATGCAGGGGAAAGCCGTACATATCCAAGGTGATGAACAAGCATATACCTTTCATATCGAAGGCTATGGCGCATGCGCAGGGCCACATGTCCTACACTCTTCACAGTTGCATCACACCTTGTTCTTAAGTGAAGAAGAAGCAAAATTGTATCAAAACATAGAAGCTGCCTATTTAGAGAATACGTTTTAATTTATGATTCACAATTTACGCATCAACATCCAAATAACAATAAGATCTAATATGATCCAGGAGGAAAGCAATATGAGTTTCATTACAATCACCAACGAGAACGTTAACGAAGTTAAGGAACGTGAAACAGTAGTTGTCGAATTTTGGGCACCATGGTGTGGCTATTGCAAACGCTTAGCACCTGTTTTAAAACAAGTGGCTAAAGAACATGCAGAAGCATTTGATATTTTACAAATCAATATTGATGAATTTGAAACATTGGCAGAAGCCTATGGCATTGAAACCATACCGACACTTGCCCTCTTACATCATGGAAAGGCGCAAGATGCTTTGATAGCTCCACAATCAAAACATGAAGTACTGGCCTTTTTGAAAGAACATAAGCTAATTGCTTAAGAAAGGAAAGCAATATGAAACTTTATGATGTTATCATTATCGGCGGTGGTCCTGCCGGTTATAGTGCAGCTCTATATGCTGCTCGAAATGCCCGAAGCGTTTTAGTTATTGAAAAATTATCAGCCGGAGGGCAGATGGCTACTACAGGCATTGTGGAAAATTATCCTGGTTTTACCGATGGTATTGATGGCTTTGAACTGGCGGAAAAGATGCAGGAAGGTGCCGAAAAGTTTGGGGCGGAAACAGTTTATGATACCGTGATTCAGGTTGAATTGAAAAACAATCCAAAAATCATTCACGGAGAAGAAGCTGACTACTATGGGAAAACAGTTGTGATTGCTACCGGTGCTCATCCAAGAGAATTAGGATTGGCAAAAGAAGCACAACTGCGTGGAAAAGGAATTGCTTATTGTGCAACTTGTGATGGGATGCTTTATAAAGGGAAAGATGTACTCGTTGTCGGTGGTGGCAACTCCGCCATTGCAGATGCTCTGTTTTTATCCAAAATCTGTCATCGTGTAACCTTGATTCATCGCCGTCATGAGTTAAGAGCATCGCGGATTTATGAGAAACAGTTGGCAAACAGTAAGATTGCTTTCCTATGGGATAGTCGAGTCGTTGATATTATCGCTGATAAAAAAGTCACCGGAGCGAAAATTGAAAATTTACTTACACATGAGATACAAGAGCTTTCCTGCGATGGTATCTTTGTGGCAATCGGACGTGTCCCGGATGCACAGCTATTCAAAGCACAGCTGACTTTTGATAACAATGGATATATCCTTGCAGATGAATCCACACGAACCAATGTGGAAGGTGTCTTTGCCATCGGTGATGTACGTAGCAAGGCTCTTCGACAGATTATCACTGCAGCCAGTGATGGCGCAACCTGTTCCAAATATATTGAAGATTATTTAAATGAACAAGAACATGCTGTTTAAAAACTTAAGGAAGAAACGATACTTCTAAAAGTCCTAGACAAACAGGTGAAACCACCTGATGACACAAAAAACAAGAGAGCATTCTTACAGAAGAAATCCATTAGGACAACGTATAGATCTGTATTTTATGGATTATCTGCTCTGACAATGCCTCTTTCTTAACGAAGGAGAGAAAAGGTATGATTGAAAGCTTATGGGAATTTTACCGAACCCGCTACGATTTTATTGTTCCATTGATTATTGAACATTTGCAGATTGCCGTTATTGCTATCATCGCCGCAACGATGATTGGTGTATCTCTTGGCATTTTTATTCATGAAAAGAAACGTTTATCCCCCATTGTTTTGGGACTTGTCAGCTTTCTTTATACAATTCCCTCAATTTCTATGTTGGGCTTTCTCATTCCCTTTAGTGGTATCGGCAATAAAAGTGCTATTATCGCTTTGACTATTTATGCTTTATTGCCCATTATACGCGCTACCTTTACCGGCTTGGAAAATGTAGATGCAGATATCATAGAAGCTGCCCGAGGAATGGGCAGTACACGAAAACAGATTCTATTTCAGATTAAACTGCCCTTAGCAATGCCGGTTATGTTATCGGGTTTTAAAAATATGACCGTTATGACAATTGCCTTGGCCGGTATTGCATCCTTTATCGGAGCTGGAGGACTCGGTGTTGCGATTTATCGTGGAATTACTACGAACAATATGACGATGACGATTGCCGGTAGTCTGGCGGTTGCTCTACTAGCCTTTCTCTGTGATATTTTGATCGGCTGTATGGAACGCTTTTTGCGCAATCGCCGGCATACACAAAAAACGAAGCATCGTGTTATGCTAAGTATTTTGGCTGTTTTCATCGCGCTTAGCGCTGGCCTCTTTTATACACCACATAAAAAAGAAGTGCTTCATCTGGCAACGAAACCGATGAGCGAAGAATTTATTATCGGGGAAATGCTGAAACAGCTTATTGAAGATCGTACTGGAATTTCTGTAGTAATCACAAAAGGTGTCGGCGGCGGTACTAGCAACATCCATCCGGCAATGGTCAAAGGAGATTTTGACTTGTATCCGGAATATACAGGAACCTCATGGAGCTTTGTCTTAAAAGAAAAAGAACTGCCGGATGATGCTACCTTATTCAAAGAACTCAATCAGCAATATCAAAAAAACTATCATATGGAATGGGTAGGTTTATATGGCTTCAATAATACGTATGGAATCGCAGTAACTAAAAAATTGGCAGATACGTACCATTTAAAAACGTATTCTGATTTGGCGGCTGTCTCACATAAACTCTCTTTTGGCGGGGAATATGATTTCTATGAGCGTGAGGATGGCTATGATGCATTAACGACGGCTTATGGATTTCACTTTAAAAAGACGAGGGATCTTGATATCGGCTTAAAATATGATGCCTTAGAAAATGGCGAGACGGATGCCATTATTGCCTTTACGACAGATGGGCGTTTAAGTAGTCCTAATATCGTATTGCTACAGGATGATAAACATTTTTTCCAAACTTATTATGCAGGAACGATCATTCGTCAGGACACTTTAAAAAAATATCCTGAATTACGCCAAGTGCTGATGCTGATGAATAATCTGATCAGTGAAAAAGAAATGGCCGCAATGAATCATGAAGTAGAAACCCAGAAAAAGAATGAGGCGGATGTTGCACGCGCCTTTCTCATAAAAAAAGGTCTGTTGGAGGTGAAGAACCATGAGTGAAATCATTTGTAACCATGTGAAAAAAGCCTATGGAGAGACGATCGTATTGCATGATGTTTCCTTTACGATACAACCTCATGAACGCATCAGTATCATCGGTGGCAGTGGCAGTGGTAAAACAACATTACTTAAGCTGTTAAACGCTCTTATTCTGCCGGATGAAGGCAGTATTCAAATCGATGGCATTGATATCAGTACCATGGATGCCAACCTCTTACGTCAAAGTATCGGTTATGTCATTCAAAGCATTGGCCTATTTCCGCATATGACGATTTATGACAATATTACTTATGTATTACGTTTAAAGAAATGGGATGCCATACGCATGCAGCAGCGTGTGGAAGAATTACTGCATATAGTTGATTTGGATGCTACTTTATTAACACGTTATCCTGATGAATTAAGTGGTGGACAGAAACAGCGTGTTGGCATTGCTAGAGCATTAGCGGCAGATCCTAAGGTTGTTTTGATGGATGAAGCTTTTGGCGCCGTAGATGAAATAACCCGACATACCTTGCAAGAAGAGTTGTTAAGAATACATGCTGTCGATCCTTTCACTCTGGTATTTGTGACGCATGATATCAAAGAAGCTTTATATTTAGGAGAGCGCGTCATGGTGATGAAAGATGGATGTGTCGAACAATTCGATACCGCACAACATATTCGTCAGCATCCTAAAACAGCTTTTGTGAAACAATTATTATCTTATTTGTAAAGTATATTCTATGTGCAGGGGATGCTAATAATGTAGTGCTATGTAAGAAGATTCTTTTAACTAGAACCTTCTTTTTTTGTTTATAAAGGTGTATACACTTTATGAACATAGATGAGACAAACCCCTTTCCTACGGATATCGACAAAAAATCGATTATTGGGTTAATGCAATATACGTTTCATAAATGGTATTCCAAGTTACTTGTCCGACAAGACCATCTTGTGCTAATCCAAATTCTCTTTGGAAAGCTCGCACGGATCGCTCCAATCCGGCCCCAAAACGACTATCGATATCAACAGGGGGGATATTGGTATAAGTTTGGGCAATGACAGATAAGAAATACTGTAGTTGCTGCACCTCAATACCGACATCTCCCCGCCGCAATACGCGGCCTGTCCATAAACCGGTAAAATAACCCTGTGGTCTGCCAAGACTGCCTAATTCAGCTAATTTTCTTACAGCCACATAAATACGAGATATCTGATTCCATGTTGTCTGACCGACAATACCATCTACACTCAAATTGAATTGTTGTTGGAAAGTTCTGACAGCGCGTTCTGTTACTTCTCCAAAGATACCATCCGGTGGATAGATAAGGGGAATATTTGGATAATTGACAGCGATGCCATTCAACAGTTCCTGTATGATGAAGACATTTTGTCCTTGAGAGCCTCTTCTTAGCGCATAACCGGGATAGGAGGGTGTGATATATTGTACATTATCCGTTTCGCGAAATTGCATCGTCTCGCCATAGTAATAACGAATAATGCGCGTAGAATCAAAGCCGCGATTTGCTAAATCAAGTGTACCCCATTGTTTCATGCCAGGGCATTGAGCAATCTTACCATCACAATATTCTGCATAATAAGGTTCACGGAAATATGGCTTTTGCAGGAATTGACCAATAACTTCATCAACAACAGCTGCGACACTGTCATAAATATTACGTCCTTTCACAAAAGCCTGATCATAAGCTGTTGAATTGGTGATATCAAAGGGATAGCCACGACCACGATACCATTCTGTATATACACGATTCAACACCAGTGACATCTGTGCCCAGATGTTAGCTCGCAAGGCCTCATATGGCCAGGTCGGATAGATTTCTGAGGATGCGACATTTTTCAAATAATATACAAAATCTACCGTCAGATTTTCAGCTGCCGTATTCGGTCTGCCCAGATGTACTGTAATTGTTCTGGGTATGATGATTTCCTCAAGCATACGTTCTTCCTGTGCCAGTAAATAATTTATGTTCGCCTAAATCATTCTCATTACGCCCTGGCGTTTCTCCTTTCTTTTCTCTTAAAATCACGGTAAGCGTTGATCCAATATCCGCAAAGATCTGTACATTGTGCACGACTTCAGTATCATATTCCACATGACTTACTTCAACACTGTATGTGGAATAGGGACGTCTTGCTGTGGTACTTTGTTGGGATAAGGAAGGATGTGGCGCTTCTAACGCAATTTCTTTACATCGCCCCATTGCATCTGTTTTCTCACATACGACTTGTCGTACCATAAGATTACCATTAAAAATGGTGACAGTCGCATTGCTGACTGGCAGGGATTGTTCATTATAGACTTCTATACGTAAATATCCTTGTGGCAAATCAACCACCTCCATTACAACGTATGCAAATAGGGATACACATCGTGGTCATTTATCCATGAAACCCATAGATTCCTCAAAAGAACACAAGTTTTTTCATGAAGTTTCCAAAGAATATGGACGAATTTTCACATTTACGCTATACTGAAGATGCAAGAGCTCTCCTTTCTTATGTGTGTGTAAAAAATAAAAAAATTGAGATCTCTTGCATTTTTTTATGACTTTTTTGCATTTGCCCTTATAAAAGCAAAGAATTCTATTTTAATATTTCCTATCATAAAAAGTAACTTATAAAATAGGCAAATTTAGAAAAGGATTGGTTTTTTATTAACCGTCTTTATCTTTATATCTATGTATTTCCTTATAATGGATGTTGACAGTTACTTTTTACATATGATTCCTAAAAAATATTATTTACGCAATAACCTAATTTGCTGTTATGAAATTCAGCACCGTTTACGTAGCATCTTCCGTATCTAAATGCACACATGCGTTAAGTAAAAAAAGTAATATCTTACAAGAAAATGTATAATTCTTATGGTATACTATAACCGCAAAACTATATTCAGAAGATTTGGAAAGGAGAACCTATGAACGACGCAAAATTAGAAAAACAAAAAGTAAAGCTTGTAGAAGCCAAATTGATGGATGAACAGGATACCTTAATTGATTTTTTACAAGCAAGTTATGTGGAACGCTTAATTGGCAAAATGGGCAAATGGAAACAAGGATGGGCATATTTTACAGAAGAACGCTTGATTATTGTGACAGGACTATTAAATGCTGATATCGTAATTCCGTATAAAAATATTAAAGAATTGGAAAAATGCTCACAGGGCTTTATGCCAATCGGTATTTCCATTACTCATGAAGATATGGAAACCGGAAAGATAACAACCGATAAAATTTCCATGATGAAACGTGATAAATGGATGAGTTTTATTACTGAAAAAGCAGGACTGTAAGAGTACAAAAAAAGGGAATCTGAAAGAAACTCCAAAGTTTGGATATCCAAATGAAATGGGGCAATTTCAATCTTCCCTTTTTTAATTTTCTTTCCATAACTGCATTTGCAGTTCCATATAGCGTTGTTTGCCAATAGGCAGCTTCGTACCATTACTTAAAGTTGCACAATAGCGATGTATCTGTTTAATATAGTGGCGATTTACTAAATAACTGCGATGAATTCGTAAGAATAGAGGATGATCAAATTCACGTAAGGTCATCCTTGTCACAAAGGATTCCTCTGCTGTATAAATGGTACATAACTTATTATTCGATACAATATAAAGAATTTCCATTGGAGACAAGAAATGTAGTTGATGATGCATGTCCTTGATGCGAATCTTATTCATAGGGTTCTCTAATCGTATGGTATCTTCGTGTGCGCTGGTACCGTTTTTATAAAAATACAGCTTCTTTTTTTGCTCATTGTTGGAAGCCGGCGTGTTTACATGACATGCCTGTGCGTGGATGAGATGCAATTTTTGTTGCTTGTTTAATTGCCAGATAAAAGTAAAATGAATGATAGTTGAAATCACTTTGGTTGTCGGCAATGTTGCGGTCGCGCAAAATCTTCCATACACGACCCATGTTTTTTCTTCTTGTGTCAACAGGGTGTATTCTTCATGAGATATATACAGCTGTCCGCTAACTTCAACGTTTTTTAATACATGGATAAAGGCTTCTTTACCACTGATATATTGGTTCGTATAATCACCAATCCAGACAAAATCATCATCTAATAAATATTGAAACATGATGATATCGCGATTCATCAATGCATGAACAAAGTCTTTTGAATGATTTAAAACATCCTGATAGGTGAAATGCTGATTCATCATAGCATCTTTACCTCCCATATAATCTTTATTTATTATACCGCTATTTTTATTTTTATGTGAATTTTTAGCAATACTTTTCTTTTAAAAGGTTAAAAAAACGAATAAGGTGTGGAAAATTATTAATTTTACTGGAACAGCTCTTTTTCTAGCCTTGACCTCATACACTGTATTGGTGAGAGAATGAAAAAAAGAAAAATGTTTTTGGGACTAGGTCTGATATTGACCTTACTGATCACATCGGTATTTCATACACATCTTGTAAATGTAGAAGCAGAAAAAGATAGGAAAGTATTAGATGGCGTGGTCGTTGTCTTGGATGCCGGTCATGGGGGCAAGGATGATGGGGCACGCTGTGAAAATGAAAAAGAACAAGATATCAATTTAAGTATCGTAAAAAAACTTCAAAAACAGTTACAAACAAAAGGCGCAGAAGTTATTTTAACAAGAGATGGTAAATATGACTTGGCTAGTGCTAACGCGAGTAATCGCAAACGGGAAGACATGAAGAAACGTATGGAGATCATCAATGCAGATAAGGTCGATGTTTTTTTAAGTGTGCATCTGAATTCCTATCCAAATACCAGTGTACACGGAGCACAGGCATTCTATCAAAAAGGGAATGCTGTCTCTGAAACCTTTGCTAAGCTCATCCAAAAGCATTTTAAAGTATTAACGCAAACAAAGATGAGCGCTAAACCAGGAGATTATTATTTGTTAAACAATGCGAAAAAAATCGGTTCTTTAGTTGAATGTGGCTTCCTATCAAATCCAGAAGATCGCAGCAATTTAAAAAGTCCTTCTTATCAAGAAAAAGTAGCACAATGTTTATGCGATAGTATCGTAGAATATTTCGATTTTTTATTGTAGTTCACTATTATAAGCATGATGTAAAGTGGAAAAAATCTTTGGTATTACAGCGACATGAGAATATTTAACTAACATAGCATTAGTTATAAGACAGGATTGCAAACAAAAACTTAAAGGAAGGAATGATATAAATGAGAAAACTTAACTATTAGCATGTGTCGCTTCTAAATAGAATAATACTTTTATAAATAATAAATGGGATGAACCCAATTATTCCAGCCAATGTGTAAAATGGAAATGTAATAAATCCTATAAAAATTTTAGGAGCAATCGGGGTTAACCATTTTTTTGCAATACTATTATAAAAAATACCCCCAGTAGCTATCCCTGCTGAAAGACAACCCAAATTGATAATACTCTTCGTTAGTCCTATAGGTTCTGAAGAAGACATATTATGACTGGCTAAAAGTTCCATAAACACAGGATCTTTATATTGATTTATTTGATAGATTGCGAAGAAATAACCAATTATACAACCAACAATCAAAAAGACACAAATAAATAAGATTTGTTTTAATTCTTTTTTCATATTCATCTTCCTTTAAAATATCATTGTTTTTGTGCTCATTATATCACGTTTTTTTATGCATAATTCTTTTTCCTTTTGAAAAGTTACTTATCAATTCATGCATTTTAAGCGTGCGAAAGCATTGCTTATGCAACAAGTATAGAACAAACTATCATTCTGATAAGTTTAGGACATTGAAGCAAAAAAGATAGGAATGCGTATATGTAAAATCAATGCGCATGCCTATCGATATTGTTCATTTGATATATAATAAAAAGAAACGGCTGTTTTGATAATAATTTCAAAACAGCCGTATCTATTAAGCGCTTTTTGATTTACTTTTCAGCAATCCTTTTTTCTCTGCATAGTCATAGATAAATAAAGCAATCGCTATTATTAGCAATAGGAAGATTGCCATAAAATCCCAAACATCAAAGAGAGGCGTTTCTGTTGTTTTAAAAAGTAAAACATTGATAATAACCACTAATGGTATAGCTAATAATGTAATTGTTCCAAGAGCAATTAATTTTCTTGTTTTGCCGATACGATAAATGACCGCAAGCATTATCCACAAAAACACAAGAATAATCAATGATATCGCTGTTCCAAGTGGGAACAACTCTTTCACCTTTAAAATTTGGCTAAGCAAGTATAGGTACGGTATGATCGAAACGCTAAGTGATATTAAGCTCTTTACCATACCCTTTTTGCCAAACATAATGCTTGGAAAAGATATAACCCATACAAACACAATAGAAGTCATGGAAATAAGGGACCATGATAGATTACCGGTTATGGTAATATCACAAATAACACATACCATCATTCCAATCAAAAGTGTTATTGTAAATAGTGTTGAAATAACGACATTCTTTGCTATGTTGTTTTCGTCCTTTCTTTTTAAAGCAATTAAATTTTCATCTGCTTTTCTTTCTAAACTATCCATAGTAACTTTTTCTCCACTCAATAACTCATTTACTGTAATTCCAAGTAATTTGCAGAGTTCTAACATAATAGATGAATCTGGCATACTTTTACCGGTTTCCCACTTGGACACAGCTCTGTCTGTAATGCTTAGTCTTTCTGCGAGTTGCGCTTGTGTTAATTTTTTCTCTTTGCGGCATCTCGCAATAAACTTACCTGTTTTTATTTGATCCATTGAGCGTTCTCCTTTCACCATTACAATACGCGTGTTTTCTATTTTATAACACGAACTATTGGTTGAGTATGCTAAATTCAACTGTTGGTTTGGTGATTATAATACATTTACTAATAAATTCATTGGACAATCTAGCAATTTTACTTATCTGTTTGATTTCCATCAGACATCAACAGTTTTTTTGCTGCTAGGACAAGACATATAGTTTCATTCCTTTTTATCTTTAAAACAAAGTCTAACAATATAATTATATGCGGGCAATCGATGAAAAGCAATAAACAGAACATATGTTAAATTTTAAGACTGTAATCTTTTCTTAAAGTTCTTACATGGAAATGGTTTTAACAGAAAAAAGGCACTACTCTTGAACAGAAGAAAAGCAACTTTGGTAGGTTTGTTGCTGTTATGGAAAGTATGTGGGTAACATGGAATTCATGCTACGCATAATTTATAAAGAGCAGATGTCCAGACGTAAAATTATATGGTTAACGTTTTTCAGAAAGTGGATATTGTTTTAAAGCGTTGAATTTCTATACAAAATGAAAAGACACTGAGAAACAGAAGAATACGGCATAACCTTAGTAGGGGATGATACCACCTAATACGGAGAACTCATCAAATATGTTGAAAGACTTCCATAAGATGTGGTATGCAAGACATGAGATATAAAAAATTATTCATGATGTGGAGAATTGCGGTTAGAAGATATACTTCTATGTAGTCAAAAACCCTTTAGTTATAGGCTTTTTTAACACTTTATAAAAAAAACAAAAAAATTTTATTTTTTTAAAAAAAGTTGTTGACACATTAGATATCCCATGGTATTATATATGGGCATTCGATGGAAACGGGCCTGTAGCTCAGGTGGTTAGAGCGCACCCCTGATAAGGGTGAGGTCGTTGGTTCAAGTCCATTCAGGCCCACCATCGAATTTAAATATACATGGGGTTTTAGCTCAGCTGGGAGAGCACCTGCCTTGCACGCAGGGGGTCATCGGTTCGATCCCGATAAGCTCCACCAATAAACACATTCGATTCCGAAGTATCGGGATCTTTTTTTTGCATTAATCTTAAAAGGTATAAACTTGGCAAGGCAGTTGCCAAACAAGAAGGTATGAATCGTTTGCATAAAGGAATCCAATAAACACATTTGATTCCGAAGTATCGGGATCTTTTTTTGCATTAATCTTAAAAGGTATAAACTTGGCAAGGTAGTTGCCAAACAAGAAGGTATGAATCGTTTGCATAAAGAAATCTAATAAACACATTCGATTCCGAAGTATCGGGATCTTTTTGTGCGACAGGCAGTCGCTATAATTCAACCATGTACAGGCATGGTTGAATTTTCTTTCTTATTAAGGATTGTATTTACGATACAGAGTATAAACGAAAATAAATGAATCCTGAAAAGATAGGTGTCATGTAGGTGAAAGTCCTACTCTGTTGAGCTCCAATGCAAGACAGAAAGTCTAAACTAGTGCGGTTTTGTGAGAAATCGTATGAAGGAGTTGTGGATAACCGAGAGGTCCATAGACGGATTGGCAGGCCGAAATGTAAAGTGAACTATATAGGCGGCGGGAATACTTGGCGACCATGCGAAAAAATGGGAAGTCTATGTACTAATCTTCTTCGATGAATTGGATGGGAAGATAGGAGTATTAACGTGATGATAGTTGGCATGTCAGTAGGGATATAGCGATGACCCTGTGAGGACTCCATACTCGCAAAGGGTCTTATGATATAAGCGTGATGCGAAATTCATAAGACGTATGGAGTAGTCAGACAAGCTTGTAGTAGCGGAGTAGGTCAAGAAACCAAAGCTTGACTGAATGTGAAGAGGCTTGACCTTATGCGACTTAACTAAATTTCACACAATGGCAATGGTCACGATACTGAGGTATAGACGAACCAAATGTGTGGGGAAGGAGGAAAAGAGTTTTATGAACGAACCACTAAAATTAAAGTGGCATTCTTTATATGGTCAAATGCTAAGAGACAGGAAACTGAGGGAGGCATGGAAACAAGTAAAGACAAATAAAGGAAGCGGAGGGATAGATGGGGAGACCATTGCGGAATTTGATAAAAAGTCGGAAGAAAGAATCCTTGAAATCCTGGAAAAACTTAAGACAAAAACGTATACACCGGCACCTGTAAGAAGAGTGTATATACCAAAGAAGAGTGGAGGTAAAAGACCACTTGGAATACCTGTGATAGAAGATAGAATCATCCAACAGACCCTAGTGAATATACTAAGTCCAAAGTTTGAGAATGGAATCTTTCATAAATGCTCCTGTGGATACAGACCAAATTATGGTATGGAAAAGGTAATGCAGTTGATACTGTGGAATATAGAAAAAGGAAGAAATTATATCTATGACTGTGATATAAAAGGATTCTTTGACAATATCCCACACAAACAGTTAATGCGAGTATTGAATAAATATATCGCAGATGGTACAGTGCTGAACCTCATATGGAAATGGCTAAAAGCAGGATATATGGAAGAAGGAAAATATCTTGAGACAAATAGTGGAACACCACAGGGAGGAGTAATCTCCCCTCTACTGGCAAACATCTATTTGAATGAACTGGACTGGGAACTGGCGAAAGCAGGAATCTACTTTGTAAGATATGCCGATGATTTTCTACTGTTTGCG
>NZ_SMBP01000026.1 GCF_004341945.1 Longicatena caecimuris | reverse complement strand
AGCGGCGACAATAGCTGGACGAGCTCCAGTAAAGATAGCACGTTGCCAGGTAGGAAGACCTGTTCTGAGAAGGACAGGTTTTTTTCTATATAGAGGTAGAAAGCCAAAAATATCCCTCATAAAAGGCCTCCTTTCCATTTTGAGGAAAACGTAGTACAAGGCCGTTATTGACAATTCGATATTTCTAATATTTTGTATGAAGCATTAAAAAAACAAGATGAACAGTCGTGATTACATATCATCATTTTATCTTATACAGAAATCGTTTTAGAAATTCCTTTTTCTATTTTTAATGTGTTATAATGCACAAGTTATATGAAGGGAAGTGCCAATGATGTCAATTTCAACAGATATATTGCATCAAATGGAAATTCTGAAGTATGCGGGTGCTGTAGATAGAGAAAATGAAATATTATATTTATCATCTTACATGCAACGTGAAACAGGATTACCCTCTACCAACAGGATGAAGAACGTTGTGGTGAATTATTCGCAGTTCTGTGATTGGTCACATACAAAACAAACAGCTTTTGATTTGCAGTTGGTAAAAACAACAAATCATCATGCATATTATCGTCTACAAAAGATATCGACCACAACTACTGGGCAAATGTTTCTGATGACGAATATTGATGATATCCTCGCCATTGAAATGAAACAAAACTATGATCGTCTACAAAATAAAAAATTAACGAATAATATCCCTTGTGGCTTATTTAAGGCGGCATTGGATGAGAGTATGACACTACTTTATCATAATCTTTATTTTAATAAGACTTTTGTATATGATCCTACGGATGCTATTTCAGACATTCAACAGATTGTATTACCTGATGAATTTATGCAACTTCTAAAAGATATAAGAAGTCATAAAATTACCGTTTCTGATACGTATTATTTTGAGGAGGAAAATCGTTGTATTAAGAAAGATGGCTCTATTATATGGGTGTTATGTCGTTATGCATATGAAGGTAATGATATCTTTGGAGCTGTTTTTGATATCACGGATCGCAAACTGATTGAGGATAGATTACGTATCAGTGAACAGGAATATCGAATTGCGATGAAACAGTTGAATAAGACATTGTTGCGGTATCATATTCCTACAAAGACATTGTCTATGGGAGACCCAGATGATCGTGTATTGGGGGATTATACAGAAGTTAAAAATGTCCCGGAATGTGTGCAAAACATGAATTTAGTCGCAAAGGAAAGCTTAGAGGAATATATGCGGTTCTATCATGCAATGCTGGAAGGTGTGCCACAAGGAAGTGCTATGTTTAAATTGCGTGTAAAAGACAGAGACGATTATGCATGGATAAAAGCACATTACTTTTTAACATATGATAAGGAAAAACATCCGGTTACATCTATCATTTCATATGAAGATTATACGGAAGAATATGATCAGAAGTTGTCTTACCAACGATGGATACAGATATTTGAAAATCAAAAGGCAAATGCGATTGCTTATTATGAATATGATATTACCAAAGATCAGCTTGAGGTGATGGAAAGCACGGTGATACCTGAAATTCCATTTGCGAAACGTCGTTCTTTTACTTTTGTCGCGCAATATGCGGCAAATAACTTTGTTTATGCAAAAGATCGCAAAAAATACCTCACCATCTTTGATCGCCAATATCTGTTATCTTGTTACTATCAAAAAAAGTTTGTCGTGACTTGCGAGCATCGCCGTTATGATGTAAAAAAACATATTTATTGGGCTAAAGCGGAAATACAATTAATGGAAGATCCTTATACAAAGCATATTAAGGCATTCGTTTTGATTCAAGATATTGATAAAATCAAGTGTCGAGAATTAGAAGTGCAGTTGGAGTTAGAGAGTGATTCACTGACAGGATTGTTAAATCGTAAGACAATTGCAGAAAAAGTAGATTATATCTTGCAGGAACAGGAGGAGGAACTGCATGCTTTGATCATGTTGGATCTGGATAATTTCAAACAGCTAAATGATAAATTGGGGCATATGCAGGGAGATGAAGTATTACGTGATGTAGCGCAAATCTTACGTGGCTTAATGCGTTCACATGACTTGTGTGCACGTATTGGCGGTGATGAATATATCTTATTTTTAAAGGATATTTGCAATCGAGAAGCTTTGCGTAAAAAACTTCAACAATTAAGTGATGCTCTTAGTTTTAATGTAGATGGCATAACGATCAGTGCCAGTTTGGGTGCTTGTTTGGCGCCGGAACATGGCGATAATTTTATGACACTATATCAAAAAGCAGATGAAGCAATGTATGCAAGAAAACGAAATGGGCGCCATGGTTTTCGTATATATGGAGAATAACTGAAATAATCCTTATAGACAACAGACTGTGATTCAGATGGTAAGCACAGAAAGAGGAACATAAGAATACTCATGTAGATTACCGTATGAAATCTATTTTGAAATGCTGTTAGAAGATAATAGATGTGTGTATTTGTAATTATTTTTGCAATAGAATGCAAAAGATAGTTACGATCACGCATCTTTTTACATGTAGGGATTGCAAATTGTACTTGGTTTCGTTATCATGTATAGGCATGTCATAAGGAGAAGAATTATGAAAACATTAACTTTTCGTCAAATAATAACGGTATCTATGATGCTGTTTGCCATATTCTTTGGAGCTGGCAATATGATTTTTCCACCTGCCATGGGACAATTAGCAGGAACAAGCTATCTTGCGGCTTTGGCTGGTTTTATTCTGACCGATGCTGGAATTGCCATATTAGGAGTTACTGCTGTTGTCCTGGTTGGTAATTCTATGAGTGACTTAGGTAAATTGGTAAGCCCTAAATTTGCATTATTTTTGTCTATCTGTGTGTATATGTTAATAGGCCCTTTATTTGCCTTACCAAGAACAGGAAGTGTATCTTTTGAGATAGCGGCATTGCCTTATCTTGGAAATAGTAATCGAATGCTGTTTTCCTTTTTGTTTACGGCGATATTTTTTGGATTGACCTATTATTTAAGTTCTAATCCTAGTAAAATCGTCGATGTCGTTGGAAAATATTTGACGCCTGTATTACTGATCAGTATCTTCGCTATCTTTATCGCAACCTTATTGTATCCGCAATCACAAGAACCCTTAGCTTTTGGAACGATGACACAAGCGAAGGGAGCTTATGTGGATATACCATTTTTTCAAGGTATGATTGAGGGATATAATGCATTAGATGGACCGGCAGGGCTGGCCTTTGCTATCTTAGTAATAACAGCAGTTCGTGGATATGGTGTCAGTGATAAAAAAGCAATTGCGAAATATACCATTTTATGTGGATTAGGTGCTGCGGCTTTTTTAGGTGTCGTTTATTTTATGCTGACCTATGTGGGAGCTGTGACGATTACACCATTTGAAAATGGTGGTAGCTTGCTGCATGCAGTGACTAATCATTTATTTGGCAGTGTTGGAGGTATCATTTTGGGAATTGCTGTTTTATTTGCCTGTCTTACCACTGCCATAGGTTTGACAACTTCCTTTTCTGATTATTTTCAGACATTATTGCCACGTGTTTCTTATAAGAAAATTGCTGCTTTTGTCTGTTTATTCAGTTTTGTGATATCGAATGTCGGTTTGAGTCAGCTTATTAAAATCGCATTACCAATATTATTAATTATTTATCCTGTTACGGTTACGCTGATTTTGTTATCTTTTATGCGCCGCTTTATTAAACATCGTAAAAGTGTTTATATCGTTGGCATGGGATTTACCTTTATTGTTGCATTTTTATATGGCTTAGACACAGCCGGTTTATCTTTAGGCAGTGTGAGTGTTTGGGTAAGAGAATTGCCATTTTATGAGTTGGGCTTAGGTTGGGTACTTCCCGGAGCAATTGGCAGTATTCTTGGTGCTTTGCCTTTCCTAAATAAAACAGCAGCTAGTGCTGCTGCCGTACAGGAATAACGCTTATTCTAATGCATAACCTATATTAAAATCATCATACATCATACAGTTGCTTTTCTTCCTCTATTTATATTTTCCAAAGCAATAAGTAATGACATCTTACTGAATAAAAAAGGATAGTGCCCGACAATACGCATCTGGCGCTATCCTTTTCATAAGCTTTCTTAATGGTAACAGCAAGTGTTTGCGATAATACAAGTTGTGCCAACTGCATCAATATAAGGCAGTGTCTTAGAATTGAAAAATTTTCGTTAACCCTTTGGCAACGCCTTCCTCATAGACAGAAGCGGTAACCATATCCGCGAAGGATTTCACATAGTCACTGGCAGTACCCATGGCAACGCCCATCCCTGCCATTTCTAGCATCTTAATATCATTTGTACTATCACCAAAGCAGACGCATTCCTCCCAAGTGAGGTTCTCTTTTCGCAATACCTGAGAAATGCCAACAAATTTATCATTATTTGCATTGAAGACATCGTAACAGAAATGATCTTCAGCTACTTCAATCAGATCACTGCGCAGCATCGGGTGCTGCTTTAAGAAAGTATCCAATGCACGCTGATTCTTTGTCATAATGACAGAATTATATGCATTATGACGTTTGTGATAACTGCGGTTTTCATCATAGAATAAATAATCCAATACATGATGATCTCTGCAAAAGTCGTATAATGGATAAAAGCTGTCGTAAATATACGATGCATCGCCAAAATGAAACATCAAGCCATTCTGTTGTTCCTCGCACCAGTCAACGATATCCTGTGTGGTTTCCCTTGCTAAGGGATTTTCAAATAACAGATTTTGTTGTGCATCCAACACATAACCGCCATTGATCAATACCATATAATCAAAATAGGGGATGCGTTCTAAGATCAGGTGCATCTGATTCAAAGGTCTTCCGGTAGCTGCACATACCAGCACGCCTTGTTCTTTTAACTTGCGCAGTGCATCCAGATTTGCCTGTTGAATAATGTCGTTTTCTGTTTGATACATGGTCCCATCCATGTCAAAAAAAGCGATTTTGTAAGCCATAAATAAACTTCCTCTTTCCTGTATGTAATCATACCGTTGTCATTATACTAAAAGAATGGGCATTTTTCAAAGAAAATAGAAAAAAGGTGTTGACATCCGATTTCAGTTGATTTAAGATAGATAGGCAAGTGGATTTTTAGGGTTCCCCAACAGCGGGAACTAAATTTACACTTCAAAATGACACACCCGGAAATGTGTGTTTGCGAAAGGAGGATATTATGCCAACAATTAACCAATTAATTCGTAAAGGTCGTGAACAGAGCGTGAACGTTTCTAAGTCACCTGCTCTGAATAGAGGATATAACTCATTGAAAAGACGTCCTACTAACCTGAGCGCACCTCAGAAACGTGGTGTATGTACCCGTGTTGGTACCATGACACCTAAGAAACCAAACTCTGCGTTGCGTAAATATGCCCGTGTTCGTCTGAGCAACGGTATGGAAGTTACAGCTTACATCCCAGGAATCGGACATAACTTACAGGAGCATAGTGTTGTAATGATCCGTGGAGGTCGTGTTAAGGACTTACCAGGTGTTCGTTATCACATCATTCGTGGTACTTTGGACTGTGCCGGTGTTGCTAACCGTAACCAGAGCCGTTCTCTGTATGGTGCTAAAAAACCAAAAGAAGCGAAAAAGAAATAGTCAATTGTGAAAGGAGGAAATTTCAATGCCTAGAAAAGGACATGTAGCAAAACGTGATGTATTAGTAGATCCTATCTACAACTCCAAGCTGGTCACTCGTTTGATCAACAAAATCATGATTGATGGTAAAAGAGGGGTTGCTCAGAAGATTCTGTACAACGCGTTTGATATTATTGAAGTAAAAACAAATGAAAAACCAATGGAAGTTTTCGAAAAAGCTTTAGAAAACGTTATGCCATTATTGGAACTGAAAGTTCGTCGTGTAGGTGGTGCAAACTACCAGGTCCCAGTAGAAGTATCTGCTGAAAGACGTTTGACTTTAGGTCTGCGTTGGATCGTTAACTACGCTCGTCTGCGTAGTGAAAAAACTATGGAGCAAAGACTTGCTGCTGAAATCATGGACGCTGCTAACGGAAGCGGTGCATCTGTGAAAAAACGTGAGGATACTCATAAGATGGCAGAAGCGAACAAGGCATTTGCTCACTACCGCTGGTAAGAAAGGAGTTCATTATGCCACGTCAGTATTCATTAGAAAAGACTCGTAACATTGGTATCATGGCTCATATCGATGCTGGTAAAACTACAACAACAGAACGTATCCTGTATTATACAGGTGTTAACCATAAAATCGGTGAAACCCACGATGGTGCTTCAACGATGGACTGGATGGCACAGGAACAGGAACGTGGTATCACCATTACTTCCGCTGCCACAACAGCAGCATGGAAGGGTCACCGTATTAACATCATTGACACTCCGGGCCACGTAGACTTCACAGTTGAAGTTGAACGTTCATTGCGTGTACTTGATGGTGCGGTAACAGTATTGGATGCAAAAGCCGGTGTAGAACCTCAGACGGAAACCGTTTGGCGTCAGGCAACGACTTATGGCGTACCAAGAATCGTATTCTGTAACAAAATGGACGCAACAGGAGCTGACTTCTTGATGTCCTGTAAGACGATCGTTGATCGTTTAGGGGCAAAATCTTGCCCAATCCAGCTGCCAATCGGTGCTGAATCTACATTCTCTGGAATCGTAGATATCATCGAACGTAAAGCTGAAATTTATACAAACGACTTAGGAACTGACATCAAGATTGAAGAAATTCCTGAAGATCTGAAAGATCTGACAGAAGAATATCGTGCAAAATTGCTGGAATATCTGGCTGATTACGATGAAGAATTCATGATGCAGGTTCTGGAAGGTGAAGAACCAAGCGTTGAAGAAATCAAACGTGTACTGCGTATTGCGGTATGTAAGGGTGACTTCTTCCCAGTATTGTGTGGTTCTGCATATAAGAACAAAGGTGTTCAGATGGTTCTGGATGCAGTTGTTGATTATCTGCCTTCTCCATTAGATATCCCTGCTATCAAGGGTACATTGGAAGATGGTAGTGAAGTAGAGCGTCACGCAAGTGATGATGAACCATTCTCTGCATTAGCATTTAAGATTGCTACGGACCCATTCGTAGGTAAGTTATCTTACTTCCGTGTATACTCCGGTACAGCAAAATCGGGAAGCTATGTATTGAACTCTACCAAAGGTAAGAGAGAGCGTTTCGGACGTATCGTTCAGATGCATGCAAACTCTCGTAAAGAAATCGAAGAAGTTTATGCAGGTGACATCGCTGCTGCCGTTGGTTTGAAAGTAACGACAACAGGTGACTCTCTGTGTGCTGAAAATGATCCAGTCGTTTTGGAAAGTATGGAATTCCCAGAACCAGTTATCGAATTGAGTCTGGAACCTAAAACTAAAGCTGACCAGGATAAGATGGGCTTAGCATTGGCAAAACTTGCTGAAGAAGACCCTACATTCAAAACTTATACAGATCAGGAAACAGGACAGACGATTATCGCCGGTGTTGGTGAACTTCACCTGGATATCATCGTTGACCGTCTGCGTCGTGAATTCAAGGTAGAAGCAAATGTTGGTCAGCCAATGGTTGCTTACCGTGAAACAATTCGCGAAACAGCTGATTGTGAAGGTAAATACATCAAACAGTCCGGTGGTCGTGGACAGTATGGTCACGTATGGATCAAATTTGAGCCTCAGGAAGAAGGCAAAGGATTTGAATTCGTTGACGCTACCGTTGGTGGAAGCGTTCCTCGTGAATACATCAAACCTACTGAAGAAGGTCTGCGTGATGCATTAGAAAACGGTATTATTGCAGGGTATCCTGTAATTGATATCAAAGCAACATTGTTCGATGGTTCTTACCATGATGTCGATTCAAGTGAAATGGCATATAAGATTGCCGCTTCTATGGCACTGAAAGCAGCTGCTAAGAAGTGTAAACCAGTTATTCTGGAACCAATCATGATGGTAGAAGTTACTGCACCAAACGAATACTTAGGTAGCGTTATGGGTGATGTTAGCTCACGTCGTGGGGCAATCGTTGACCAGGAAGAAAGAGGAAATGCGATCATCGTTAAGGCACATATCCCATTGTCTGAAATGTTTGGTTATGTAACGGATCTTCGTTCTTTCACTCAGGGTCGTGGAAATTATTCCATGAAATTCGACCATTACAGCGAAGTTCCTAAGAGCATTGCGGAAAAAATCGTTAAAAACAACAGTTCTGAAAATTAATTGTTGCTTTTATAAAAACTTTGAATTAGAATATACATGAAATCTATAAATTTAGGAGGAAATTAAAATGGCTAAAGAAAAATTTGACCGTTCCAAAACACATGTTAACATCGGAACTATCGGTCACGTTGACCACGGTAAAACTACTTTAACTGCTGCTATTACAAATGTATTGGCATCTAAAGGTATGGCACAGGCTCAGGCTTATGACCAGATTGACGGTGCACCTGAAGAAAAAGAACGTGGTATCACAATCAACACTGCACACGTTGAATATCAGACTGACAAACGTCACTACGCACACGTTGACTGCCCAGGTCACGCTGACTACGTTAAGAACATGATCACTGGTGCTGCACAGATGGATGGTGCTATCCTGGTTGTTGCTGCATCTGATGGTCCTATGCCTCAGACTCGTGAGCACATCTTGCTTGCTCGTCAGGTAGGTGTTCCTTACATCGTTGTATTCTTGAACAAATGCGACATGGTTGACGATGACGAATTGGTTGACCTTGTTGAAATGGAAGTACGTGAACTGCTGAGCGAGTACGGTTTCGACGGTGACAACGCTCCAGTTATCCGTGGTTCTGCATTAAAGGCTCTTGAAGGAGATCCTAAATATGTTGACGCTATCAACGAATTGATGGATGCAGTTGATGAATTCATCCCTGATCCAGTTCGTGATACGGATAAACCATTCTTGATGTCTGTAGAAGACGTTATGACAATCACTGGACGTGGTACAGTTGCTACTGGCCGTGTTGAACGTGGTGTTGTTAAATTGGGTGAAGAAGTTGAAATCGTTGGTATCAAAGACACTCAGAAGACCGTTATCACTGGTCTGGAAATGTTCCGTAAACAGTTAGACTTCGCAGAATCTGGAGATAACATCGGTGCATTGCTGCGTGGTATCAACCGTGATCAGATCCAGCGTGGACAGGTTCTTGCTAAACCAGGAACTGTACACCCTCATACAAAATTCAAAGCTCAGGTTTATGTATTGAGCAAAGACGAAGGTGGACGTCATACTCCATTCGTATCTAACTACCGTCCTCAGTTCTACTTCCGTACAACTGACGTAACAGGTGTTATCACATTGCCAGAAGGAACTGACATGGTTATGCCTGGGGATAACGTAGAAATGACTGTTGAATTGATCGCTCCAATCGCTATCGAAAACAACACAAAATTCTCTATCCGTGAAGGTGGACGTACTGTAGGTTCTGGAAACGTTACTGAAATCATCGAGTAATCAGAATTTATAAACGATAAAGAGTGCTTCGGCACTCTTTTTTTAGTCTATTTCCTTTTGCAACCTAGCTGTAAATTCTTTGCTCAATAGTTATCCCCTCTTGCTTTTTCTCTTTATCTGTTTCATAATAAAGTTAGAAACTAGGTGATATTATGGGAAAGAAAATGGCGGCCCCTATCATCATTGGTATCATTGGCTGCTTTTACATGATCATGTGGATATGTCTTTTATTTTGGGGACAAGCACCACTGCCAATACTGCTGCTCATTGGGATTCCTATGCTGGCACTGTTGTTTTTATGGATTCATGTAGTCATGGAACGCATCCATGAGATAAGGAGCAATGAAGAAGATGATCTTAGTAAATACTGATTACATTACAGGAAAAGAACTCGACATGTTAGGATTGGTAAAAGGAAGTACCATCCAAACCAAAAACATCGGCAAGGACATCTCACAGAGTTTTAAAACTTTGGTTGGCGGTGAATTGAAGGCATACAATGAGATGATGAATGAAGCACGTGCGCTTGCGACAAAGCGTATGGTTGAAGAGGCTGAAAACTTAGGCGCAGATGCTGTAGTGAATGTTCGCTATGCTTCCAGTGCCATTATGGGTGGTGCTGCAGAAGTTATTGCTTATGGCACCGCAGTAAAATTTAAGTAGTAGCAAAAAGGCATTTGTTTTAGGAAAGCTGATAGATGCAGATGGAAAAAGTTCTTGATGCAGTCGCTCACTTACTAACAAATGCTTTTTTCTTTGGTAATGTAGATAATTTTTATTGGGGATATACATGGATTTCTTTACAATAGCGATATAATCTTTGCCAATACACATGAATCGCTTTACAATAGCGGTATTATCTTTGCCAATACACACGAACCTCTTTACAATAGCGATGATATCCCTAAGTGATATAGATAATATTAAAAACATACAATGAAAGATTAAAAAGTTGGAAAGATTAAAAAGTTGTCTCATCTTATAAATTTAGGTAAATATTTCGATGGCATTGCATTTCGCTTAGAATAGAGTATAATAATACTGTCATGACAGGGGCGCCTTTACGGCTGAGATATCCTTATGGATGGTCCCTTATGACCTGATCTAGTTAATGCTAGCGTAGGGAGTCATATCTAAGAAAGAAATACTAGATTGGTTCGCTTACGCCTCATTTGAGGTGTTTTTTATTTGTAGGAAGGAAGGCGCAAGATGAAACGTTATCGTAAATACATAATGCCAGCCATAACCCTTTTCGCAACGCTTGGTATTTGGGAAGCATGTGTAAGAATCTTTGATGTAGATTTATACATATTGCCTGCTCCTAGTAAGATTGTTGAAGCGATGCTTGCGAATGCGGATGTATTATGGATGCATTCCATGGTGACATTGCAGGAAGCTGTTACAGGTCTGATGATTGCGACAGTGGCTGCTATCTTGATTGCCATTGGCATGGATCTGTCAAAGAACTTTAAGCATAGCATTTTCCCTCATTTGGTTGTCACACAGACAGTGCCGGTGATGGTCTTAGGACCGCTGTTTACCATCTGGCTAGGCTTTGGCATGGCACCTAAGGTATTGATGGTCGTGTTTATGTGCTTCTTTCCTATCGTAATTGCCTTTTGTGATGCATTGGCACAAGTGGATGTTAACCAGATCAACCTGTTGAAAAGCTTTGGCGCGAAAAAGTGGCAAGTTTATGCGTATGTCAAGATACCGGCAGCCGCAACAGCCCTTTTCTCTGGGTTAAAGGTGTCAGCGACCTATTGTATCGGCGGAGCTATCGTCGGGGAATGGCTGAGTGCATCAGCAGGTCTTGGTTATTATATGATTCGGGTAAAGAACGGTTATATGTTAGATAAAGTGTTTGCCTGTGTCATCGTTATCATCTTCTGGAGTCTGTTATTACATTTGGCAGTGACGTTGCTTGAGCGAATCGTATTTCCCTATAAACGCTAGAAGGGAGGAAAACAACATGAAAAAGATTGGATTGCTTGCTTTATCTGCGTTGATGGTTACATCTCTTGCGGGCTGTGGATCTGCAAAAGATAACGCAAAAAAAGAGTTAAAAGAAGTTACTTTAGTATTGGACTATGTACCAAACACAAATCACACTGGCTTTTATGTAGCACAGGAAAAGGGTTATTTTAAAGAGGAAGGTCTAAAGGTCAACATCATAGAACCTGGAGATGATTCAACAAGTGCAGTATTGGTTGCCGCTAATAAAGGTGAATTTGGTGTCAGCTATCAGGAAGATGTCACCTATGCCAGAACGGCTGAGGAAGTGTTGCCAATCAAAGCCATTGCGACCATTATCCAGCATAATACCAGTGGGTTTGTTTCTTTAAAGAAAGAAAATATCAAATCGCCAAAGGATTTTGAAGGAAAGGTGTATGCCGGCTGGCAGGCACCAAGTGAGGAAGCGGTTATTAAAGCGGTCATGAAAAAAGCAAATGCAGACTTCAAAAAGCTTACCATGGTAGGAGCTGATGGCAGCGGATTTGCGGCATTAGGTAAAAAAGTGGATATTCAATGGGAATTTGAAGGCTGGGCAGTAATCAAGGGTCGCATGGATGGCTATGATGTCAACTACATGCCATTAAAGGACTTAGATAAGCGTTTGGATTATTATACACCGGTCATTATCACAAATGAAAAGATGTTGAAGGAAAATCCAGAAACGGTACAGAAATTTATGAACGCAGTGAAAAAAGGATATGAATATGCCATTGATCATCCTGAAGAATCTGCCAAAATCATGAAGAAGATCTTACCGGATACTGATTTCGCATTCTTAAAAGAAAGCCAGAAGTATTTAAGTGCAGAATATCGTAAGGATGCCAAAACATGGGGTGTCATGAAAGATGAAGTGTGGGATAATTACACCGATTTTATGTATGAGTATAAACTGATTGATAAAAAGATCAAAGCTAGTGAACAATATACAAATGAATTTGTAAAATAAGGAGAGCTTATGAAACTGCGTGTGGAGGATATGGCAATTGCCTTTGAAAATAAAAAAATACTGGAACATGTCAGCTTACAGGTGGCAGAAGGTGAATTTGTGGCATTGATAGGACCTAGCGGCTGTGGGAAATCAACTCTGTTAAATATTTTGGCTGGGGTTTTACAAGCTGCAGAAGGCTGTTTCTATGTAGATGATGAAAAAGTAGAAGGCATATCCTCCCACTTTGCTTATATGCCACAAAGCGATTTACTGCTCCCTTGGCATACGATTTTAGAAAATGTTACCTTGTATGGACGCTTGCACCATGCCAAAAAGCAAGCGCAGCAACAAGCGTTAAAAGAATTTGCGACTTTTGGTTTGGCTGGTTATGAACATGCCTATCCGAAAGAATTATCCGGTGGTATGCGACAACGAGCAGCATTCTTGCGAACAGCGCTTTGCAGTGCAGATATCCTGTTGTTAGATGAGCCTTTTGGCGCTTTGGATGTCATTACGCGTAATGATATGCAGGATTGGCTGTTAACGATGCGAAAAGAATTGCAGAAGACGACCTTGCTTGTAACGCATGATATTGATGAGGCTTTATATCTGGCAGATCGTATCTTGATCTTAGGCGGTTCACCGGCATCTATCGTCAAGGAAATCAATTTACATGAAGTAGTCAAAAGTCGAGATTGGCTGTTTACCCAAGGCGAACAGCGAAAAGAAATTTATTCGTTATTAAGGGGGGAGTCGCATGCATGATGCACACCTGCATATCAGCGATATAGCGTTCTTTAAGGAAATGCAAAAACATCAGATAGAGGGTATAGCAAATGCGGCATCGCCACAGGAATATCACTTTCTAAAAGAACTGCAAGCACAATATCCAAAGCTTAGAATCAGTGCCGGGATTCATCCATGGCAGGCGGACACGATAGCTTGGGAAGCAATGTTACCGATTCTGCAAGAAGCAGTGATCCTTGGGGAAATCGGTTTGGATGCGGTATGGTGTAAAACGCCGATGGAAAAGCAGAAGGAAGTTTTTGAAAAACAACTGCAGTTGGGACAGCAATTACACAAGCCCATCTTGTTACATCTAAAAGGCATGGAAAAAGAAGCATTACCATTGCTGCGAAAATATCCGAATACGTATCTTGTGCATTGGTATTCCTGCGATGATTATTTGGAAGACTATATGGCATTGGATTGCTGGTTTACCATTGGACCATCGGTTGGTGATGATCCTGCCGTTACCAAAGTAGCCCGTAAGATTTCTTTACAACATATGCTAATAGAAAGTGATGGCATTGATGCGATACGCTGGTGTGAGCAGAAGGAGGTACCGCTTGCTGCCTATCGTACGTATCTTACACGCAGCATAACGCGGATTGCGGCTCTTCGTCAGATAGCAGAAGCATCTTTAGCTGCACAGTTGATGGATAATTATCACCATTTCTTAAATAAATGCGAATTATCTGTATAAAGAATAAAGAAGTACTTCACTTACGATGTGTGCCATCGGCATAAACAGGAAGCTTTGGATAAGGCATTGCATAGAAAGCCTTCGTGCACATAAAAACACGATTTCATCTTACAGGAATATATCGAATCTTCTTTTCAAGAGGCACAGCGGCTTCTAGAGGAGGAGATTTTTTTGTTTTTTTTACCGATTTTGATCATGAATTATCATAAAATAGCCGTCTTTTATGGATGAAAATTCATGTAAACGCTATCATTTTGTATCTCGCAACCATGTGAAGTAAGATGATAAAAAACCTTGAAAAAAAGTTAAAAAATACGGTAAATAAGGCTTGTATTCACTATTCAACTGTGTTAGAATATTCTCACGACCGCAATGACATGCGAGGTTGCTGACCCACTGAGAAACGTTGTCATGGACGGCGAGGTCAGGGAATTCGCATCGAGCGAGTCTATAGTCGATATAGACGAAAGGAGACATATTCATGGCAAAAAATAGCGTAAGAATTCGCTTAAAGGCCTACGAACACAGAATCTTGGATGCTTCTGCAGAAAAGATTGTTCAGGCAGCACAAGCTCACGGTGCAAAAAAGATTGTTGGACCAGTACCTCTTCCAACTGAAAAGCAGGTTGTAACAGTCCTGCGTGCGGTACACAAATACAAAGATTCTCGCGAACAATTCGAGATCAGAACGCACAAACGTTTAATTGAGATCGTCGGACCTACAGCAGAAACAATCGACTCATTGAGCCGTCTGGAACTGCCAAGTGGTGTTGACATCGAAATTAAGCTGTAATGGAGGTGACATCATGAAAGGTATACTTGGACGTAAACTTGGAATGACACAGGTATTTACGGAAGAAGGAACACTGATTCCGGTTACTGTTGTTGAAGCTACACCAAACGTAGTATTACAGAAAAAGACAGTGGAAAACGATGGATACGAAGCTGTACAGTTAGGATTTGAAGATGTAAAAGAAACACGCAGCACAAAACCTAGCAAGGGACATGCTGCAAAAGCTAACACGGCTCCTAAGCGTTTCGCTCAGGAAATCCGCGATTGCGAATTAGATGTAAATCTTGGTGACGAGGTTAAAGTTGATATCTTCGCTGCTGGTGAAACGGTTGATGTAATCGGAACTAGCAAGGGTAAAGGATATAACGGTACGATCGTTCGTAACAATGCGAAGATCGGTCCTAAGAGCCATGGTTCAGGACACCACAGACACATTGGTTCTTTGGCTACCAACGGTATTACATCTCGCCAGGGTAAGATTCTGAAAGGAACAATCATGGCTGGTCAGGAAGGTGGTTACAGAACAACAAACCAGAACCTGACAATTGTTAAAGTTGATGTTGAAAACAACTACTTATTAATTAAAGGTAACGTGCCTGGACCTAAACGTGGATTAGTAATGGTACGCACTGCTAAATGTTCTAAGGGCGATAAAGCTCCTGTGACTTTGGTAGATTACACGAAAGAGGAGGAATAAAAGATGCCTAAGATGGTCGTATTAAGCCAAGCTGGTAAAGAGCTTCACGAAATTACTCTTGCCGATACAGTATTTGGCATCGAGCCAAATCAGCAATGTATCTTTGATGCCATTGTGATGCAGCGTGCAAGCATGCGTCAGGGAACACACGACACCAAAAACCGTACAGAAGTTCGCGGTGGCGGTCGTAAGCCTTGGCGTCAGAAGGGAACAGGACGTGCGCGTCAGGGTTCCATCCGTGCTACACAGTGGAGAGGTGGCGGAACGGTATTTGGTCCTACACCAAGAAGCTATGCATACAAGCTGAACAAAAAAGTTCGCCGTCTGGCACTGAAATCAGTATTATCTGAAAAAGTGGCAGAAAACGCTATGAGCGTGGTTGATAAGTTTGAATTGGAAGCACCTAAGACAAAAGCTTTCAATGAAATCATCGCAAACCTGAACGCTCCAAGAAAAACATTGTTTGTAGTATCTGAAGGTGAAGATTTTGAAAATGCATTCCTGAGCATGCGCAACATCCCTAGCATGATGATGCTGACTGCTGATGGATTGAATGTTTACGATATCGTAAATGCTAACAAAATCGTCTTTACAGAAGCTGCTGTGAAAGATGTTGAGGAGGCACTTGCATAATGGATAACTATAAAGACATTATTATCCGTCCAATCATCACAGAAAAAACGATGAGATACATGGACGAAGACAACAAGGTAACCTTCGAGGTTAGAAAAGGCGCTAACAAGACACTGGTAAAACAAGCTGTTGAAAGCATCTTCGGTGTTGATGTAGTTGCTGTTAATGTTGTTAACGTAAAGCCTAAAACAAAAAGAATGGGTAAATACGTTGGTAAAACAAAAGCTGTCCGCAAAGCCTATGTAAAAATTGCAGAAGGTCAGGACATCAACTTGTTTGGCGAAGAAGAAGCTAAATAAGCTCAGGAAGAAGAACGCTATTTCCTGAATAAATATTGCGTAAGGAGGAAATTGACACATGCCAATTAAGAAGTATAAGCCGACCACTCCAGGTCGCCGTGGTATGACCAGCTTATCTCGTGAAGAGATTACAGCAAACAAACCAGAAAAATCATTACTTGCCCCTTTAAATAGTAAAGGTGGACGTAATAACAACGGACGTATTACAACACGTCATCAGGGTGGCGGACACAAACGTGCTTACCGTATCATCGACTTTAAACGTAATAAAGACGGTATCCCTGCTCGTGTTGCAACAATTGAATACGATCCAAACCGTTCCGCTAACATCGCTCTGTTAAACTATGCAGATGGTGAAAAGCGTTACATCATTGCTCCTAAAGGATTAACTGTTGGAATGACAGTTGTTTCTGGAGAAGGTGCCGACATCAAAGTTGGTAACACATTGGAACTGAAAGATATCCCAGAAGGAACTTTCATCCACAACATCGAATTAAAACCTGGTAAAGGTGGTCAGCTGGCTCGTTCCGCTGGTGCATCTGCACAGATCTTAGGTATCGAAGAAAAGTATGCTACTGTTCGTTTGGTATCTGGAGAAGTTCGTAAAATTTTGTCTAACTGCCGCGCAACCATCGGTTCTGTCGGAAACGAAGACCACAGTCTGGTTAACTACGGTAAAGCCGGACGTAACCGTTGGAGAGGTATCCGCCCAACAGTTCGTGGTTCTGTTATGAACCCTAACGATCACCCTCATGGTGGTGGTGAAGGACGTACTCCAGTAGGACGTAAATCACCAATGACTCCTTGGGGCAAGAAAGCTATGGGTGTGAAAACACGTAAAGCAAAACAAGCGTCAACGAAATTAATCGTTCGTCGTCGTAATGGCAAATAGGCAAAGGAGGAAATGAAAAATGAGTCGTAGTTTGAAAAAAGGCCCATTCTGTGATGACCATCTGATGAAGAAGGTAGAAGCACTGAATGCTGCCGGTAAAAAACAAGTTATTAAAACCTGGTCACGTCGTTCAACGATTTTCCCTCAGTTTGTGGAACATACATTTGCCGTTTACAACGGAAAAGAACATCTGCCTGTTTATGTTACAGAAGATATGGTAGGACACAAGCTTGGTGAATTCGTGCCAACCCGCAAATATGCTGGACACGGCGCTGATGACAAGAAAGCTAAGAGATAAGGAGGAAACGTAGAATGGAAGTTAAAGCATGCGCAAAGACATTACGTATCCCACCTAGAAAAGCTCGCCTTGTAATCGATCTGATTCGTGGGAAAGACGTTGAAGAAGCTGCCGCAATCTTAAAGTTTACACCAAACGTAGCTGCGGAAGCTGTAGGAAAAGTGTTGAAGTCAGCGGTAGCAAATGCCGTTAACAACAACGATATGAATGAAGAAAAATTATACGTGAAAGCATGTTATGCAAACGAAGGTGTAACTTTGAAACGCTTCATGCCACGTGCAAAAGGATCTGCAAGTGCGATCCACAAACGCACCAGCCACATCACTGTTGTGGTTGACGAGCGTGATTAAGGAGGTAGCTCATGGGACAGAAAGTTAGTCCGATCGGAATGCGTGTCGGTGTTATCCGTGACTGGGAATCCAGATGGTATGCTGACAAAGATTATGCCGATCTTTTACTGGAAGATGTTAAAATTCGTGAATTCTTATTCTCTGAACTGAAGGCAGCTTCCGTATCAAGAATTGAAATTGAACGTTCTAAAAACCGTGTTGAGATCATGATCCGTACAGCTCGTCCTGGTGTGATCATCGGAACAAACGGTGAAAACATTGAAAACTTGAAGAAGAAACTGGAAAAATTAACCAGTGGAAAGAACATCTATGTAAAAGTTCTGGAAATCGCTAATCCAGATTTGGATGCTCGTTTGGTTGCTAGAAGCATTGCTGACCAGTTGGAACAGCGTGCAAGCTTCCGTACAGCTCAGAAAAAAGCTATCCAGAGAACAATGCGTGCTGGTGCCAAAGGTATCAAGACTGCTGTATCTGGACGTTTAGGCGGAGCTGATATGGCACGTACTGAAGGTTATAGCGAAGGTGTTGTACCTCTGCATACATTGCGTGCTGACATCGACTATGCTTGGGAAGAAGCTTCTACTCAGTATGGCCGTTTAGGTGTTAAAGTATGGATCTGCCGTGGTGAAGTATTGCCAGGACAGATGGTTCAGGAACCAGAAGCTCCTAAGAACAATATGAACGATCGTCGTCGTAACCGTCGCAACAACCGTGGCGGAAATCGTAACGACAACCGTAACCGCAACAACAGCCAGAGAAACAACGCTGCTGGAAATGCTCCTAAGAAAGCGGAAGGAGGAAACTAAATTATGTTGATGCCTAAGAGAACAAAATATAGAAGACCTCACCGTTTAAGCTACGAAGGACGTGCGAAAGCCGGTCGTGAAGTATCTTTTGGTGAATATGGTCTGATGGCTGACACTGGTGCTTATGTAAGTAACCGCCAGATCGAGGCTGCCCGTATTGCCATGACACGTTATATGAAACGTGGTGGTAAAGTTTGGATTCGTATCTTCCCTCACTTGGCAAGAACGAAAAAACCTCTTGAAGTACGTATGGGTTCTGGTAAAGGTGCACCTGAAGGATGGGTAGCAGTTGTAAAACCAGGACGTATGATGTTTGAAATTGCTGGTGTTCCAGAAGAAGTTGCACGTGAAGCATTCCGTCTGGCTTCTCACAAACTGCCAGTGAAGACGAAATTTGTTAGAAAAGGAGAAGAGAAATAATGACAGCGAAAGAGATCAGAGAGTTAAGTAACACTGAAATTGCACAACAGATCGAAACGCTTAAAGATGAACTTTTTAATCTTCGTTTCCAACAAGCAACCGGACAGTTGACGAACACTGCACGCTTAAAAACCGTGAAGAAAGACATTGCCCGTATGAAAACCGTATTGACTGAGCGCGAGCTTAGCAATCAGGATTAAGGAGGATCACTAAGTTATGGAAAGATCTAACCGTAAAGTATATCGTGGAACAGTTGTTTCCGATAAGATGGATAAAACGATTACTGTAGTCGTTGAAACAAAGAAAACACATCCATTATATGGAAAACGTGTAAAATATTCTAAGAAGTTTAAAGCTCATGACGAAAACAATGAAGCGAAAATCGGAGATAAGGTAGTTATTATGGAAACTCGTCCATTGTCTGCTACAAAACGTTTCCGTTTGGTTGAAATCGTCGAAAAAGCTGTACAGCTGTAGGCGCTAGGAGGTAGACATTCATGATCCAGAATGAAAGTAGATTACGCGTCGCTGACAACACAGGTGCCAAAGAAGTATTGGTTATCCGCTGTTTAGGTGGAAGCGTTCGTAAGTTTTCAAACATCGGGGATATCGTTGTCTGTGCTGTTAAGCAGGCTGCTCCTGGTGGAACTGTAAAAAAAGGTGACGTAGTCAAAGGTGTAATCGTACGTACAAAACGTGGCGTTCGCCGTGACAACGGAACATACATCAAATTTGATGACAACGCTGTTGTCCTGATCAAAGACGATAACACACCTCGTGGAACTCGTATTTTCGGGCCAGTAGCAAGAGAACTGCGTGACAAAGACTTTATGAAAATTGTGTCTTTGGCACCAGAAGTGCTGTAAGGAGGTGTCTTTGTGAAAATCAAAAAAGGTGATAAGGTTCAGGTTATTACAGGTGCTTACAAGGGCACTGTTGCAGAAGTAACCAAAGTTTTCCCTAAGGAAAACAAAGTTATCGTTGAAGGTGTAAATGTTGTAAAAAAACACTTGAAACCATCTCAGGCTAATCCAGATGGCGGCATTATTGAAAAAGAAATGCCAATCCATGTTAGCAATGTTATGGCTTACGATAGCAAGGCTAAGAAAGCCAGCCGTGTTGGATTTGAAATCAAAGAAGACAAAAAAGGCAATCAAACAAAGGTTCGCGTCTATAAAAAAACCGGCGCTGAAATTAAGTAGGGGAGGTTAAAGGATGAACCGCCTAAATCAGAAATATACAGATGTAGTTGTGCCTAACTTAATGAAAAAGTTTAACTACAAGTCAGTTATGGAAGTTCCTTATGTAGATAAGATCGTTATCAACATGGGTATCGGTGAAGCAATCGCGAATCCAAAGGTATTGGACGAAGCCGTAGCTGAATTGGCACAGATCACTGGACAGGCTCCAGTTATCACAAGAGCAAAGAAATCTATCGCAAACTTCAAATTGCGTGAAGGTATGCCTATCGGATGTAAGGTAACTTTACGTAAAGAGAAGATGTATGATTTCATGGATAAGCTGATGAACATCTCATTGCCACGCGTGCGTGACTTCCGTGGTGTTTCTACAACATCTTTCGATGGCCGTGGAAACTACACACTGGGTGTTAAAGAACAGCTGATCTTCCCAGAAATCAACTACGATAAGGTTAACAAAGTACGTGGTATGGATATCGTTATCGTTACTACTGCAAAAACAAACGAAGAAGCAAAGGCGCTGCTTGAAGAATTAGGCATGCCTTTCAAGAAATAGGAGGACTTACAGTATGGCAAAAAAAGCAATGGTTAATAAATCAAAACGTCCTCAGAAGTTCCAGGTGCGTGAGTACACACGTTGTGAACGTTGTGGCCGTCCTCACTCAGTTTTACGTAAATACAAACTCTGCCGTATTTGCTTCCGCGAGCTGGCTTACAAGGGTCAGATTCCGGGTGTAAAAAAGGCGAGCTGGTAATCAGATAGGAGGAATACAGTCATGATGATAATGACAGATCCGATTGCAGATATGCTGACTAGAATTCGTAATGGAGTTCAGGCTCGTCACGAAGTTGTAGAAGTACCTGCAAATAAAGAAAAGATCGAAATCGCAAAGATTTTAAAAGAAGAAGGTTTTATTACAGATTACAACGTTGAAGGTGACGTTAAGAAAACCATCAATGTTACACTGAAATATGGACCTAACAACGAAAAAGTAATCAATGGAATACGGAGAGTTTCTAAACCTGGTTTACGTGCTTACGCAAAAGTGGACGAAGTTCCTCGCGTATTGAACGGTCTGGGTATTGCAATCATCTCTACATCTCATGGTTTAATGACAGATAAAGAAGCTAGAGCTAAACACGTTGGTGGCGAAGTTATCGCCTACGTGTGGTAATCTAGACGGAGGTAAAGAAGAATGTCACGTATCGGTAATAAAGCGATTACCATTCCTGCTGGCGTTGAAGTAAACATCGCTGCTGGGAATGAGGTGACTGTTAAAGGACCTAAGGGAACTTTAACTCGTCAGTTTAACCCGGAATTGGGTATTAAAATTGAAGAAAACGTTTTGAGCGTAACACGTCCAAACGAACAGAAACACACAAAACAGCTGCATGGTACTACACGTGCTCTGCTGGCTAACATGGTTGAAGGTGTTACTAACGGATATTCCAAAGAACTGGAATTGGTTGGTATCGGTTTCCGTGCTGCCGTAAGCGGTAAGAAACTGACACTGAATGTTGGTTACTCCCACCCAATTGAATTTGCTATCGAAGAAGGATTGAGCGTAGAATGTACTTCTGCGACAGCTATTAAAGTGTCCGGAATTGATAAACAGCGTGTCGGTGAATTCGCTGCAAATGTTCGTGCTGTAAGAAAACCAGAACCTTACAAAGGCAAAGGTATTCGCTACAAAGGTGAATATGTTCGTCGTAAGGAAGGTAAAACAGCAGGTAAGAAATAGTGGGAAAGGAGAAATTGAACAATGCTTAAGAAAGTATCTAGAAATGATGAGCGTTTACGCCGTCACTTGCGTGTTCGTACCAAAATCAGCGGTACTCCTGAATGTCCCCGCCTGAACGTTTTCCGTTCAAACAGCCACATTCACGCGCAGATCATTGATGATGTTAACGGTACTACATTAGTAGCCGCTAGCAGTGTTGAAATGAAACTGGAAAACGGTGGTAACGTTGAAGCTGCCAAAACCGTTGGCGCTGAGGTTGCGAAACGCGCACTTGAAAAGAATATCACAAATGTTGTATTTGACCGTGGTGGATATGTTTACACCGGTCGAGTTAAAGCTTTGGCTGAAGCGGCTAGAGAAGCCGGCTTGAAATTTTAGGAGGTTATGCGAATGGAACGTAAACCAAGAAGAAATCGCGACGTTGAAAAAGAATTTGAAGAACGCGTCGTTACCATCAACCGTGTAACTAAAGTAGTAAAGGGTGGACGCCGCTTCCGTTTTGCTGCATTGGTTGTCATCGGTGACAAAAAAGGCCGTGTCGGCTTTGGTACAGGAAAAGCAAACGAAGTTCCTGATGCTATTAAAAAGGCTGTTGAAGACGCTAAGAAAAACGTATTCAACGTACCTATCGTAGGAACTACCATTCCTCACGAAATCACTGGACGTTACGGAGCTGGAGAAATCTTCCTGCGCCCTGCTACAGAAGGTACCGGAGTTATCGCTGGTGGTCCTGTACGTGCCGTATTGGAACTGGCTGGTATCAACGATATCCTGTCTAAATGTCTGGGAAGCCGTACGCCAATCAACATGGTTCGTGCTACGATTGCAGCATTAAAAGATCTGAAAACGATTGAAGATGTTGCTCGTCTCCGTGGTAAAAAACCAGAAGAAATTCGCGGTTAACAGGAGGAATTAGAACATGAAATTACATGAAATGACATATACAGAAGGTGCCAGAAAAGCAAGCTACCGTGTAGGACGCGGTCATGCTTCTGGTAACGGTAAAACTGCTGGTAAAGGACATAAAGGTCAGAAAGCAAGATCTGGCGGAGGCGTTCGCTTAGGTTTTGAAGGTGGACAGACACCATTAGCAAGACGTTTGCCTAAACGTGGTTTTACAAACTTTACTCGTAAAGAGTATGCAATCGTAAATGTAGCATCTTTAAATCGTTTTGAAGATGGTACGGAAGTAACTCCAGAACTGTTGATTGAATGCGGTCTGGTAAGAAAAGAATTAGATGGAATCAAGATCTTAGGCGAAGGTGAATTAGAAAAGAAACTGACAGTGAAAGCTAACAAGTTCTCTAAATCAGCTTTAACGATAATCGAGCAAGCAGGCGGAAAAGCAGAGGTTATCTAGTATGCTTAGCACGATTACCAGCATGTTCAAGAATAAAGATATTCGTAATCGAATATTCTTTACTCTTGCCATGTTGTTTATCTTCCGCTTTGGTACAGCAATCACTGTACCGGGCGTAGATACGACATCGCTGACGAAATCCAGCAATTCACTGCTTGATATGATCAACCTGCTTGGTGGTGGAGGTCTGGAACAGATGTCCATTTTTGCTATGGGAGTCGGCCCTTACATCACCGCATCTATTATTATTCAGTTATTATCCATGGATGTTATTCCGGCTTTGACAGAACTTGCCAAAGGCGGCGCATCCGGTAAAAAACAAATTGATCGTTATACACGTTACCTGGCAGTTGTCTTGAGCTTCTTCCAGGCTTCAACGCTAATATATGGCTTTTCAAGAAGCTATCCGGATTTACTGGTCAATGGCAATGGTTGGTCAAGCATCCTTTATATTGCAACGATCTTAACAGGTGGCAGCATGTTCATCTTGTGGATCGGTGACCGTATTACGATGAAGGGTGTTGGCAATGGGGTATCTATGATCATCGCCGCTGGCATTATCGCAAGACTTCCACATCAGTTCGCAACAGCTTGGGGAACGCTTGTCGATACATCCAGCAGTTCTGCAACCTTTAATGGAATCTTGAGCTTTGGCGGCTTCCTGTTATGCTATCTGCTGATCATCATCTTTGTTGTCTTCATGCAGACAGCGGAACGTAAGATTCCAATTCAGTATACATCCAGCACGGTAACAACACGCAAGAAAGACATGACATACCTGCCGCTGAAAATCAATTCAGCCAGTGTAATTCCTGTTATCTTTGCTTCTGCTATCATGGTGGCGCCACTTTCCATCATTAAGATGGTAACGGCTGCTGAATGGGTAAGTACCGTAGAGTATTACCTGGGTATGCAAACACCAGTGAGCCTGGTTATCTATGTGGTATTGATTCTGTTATTTACCTTCTTCTATACGAAGTTACAGGTAGATCCGGAAAAGATTGCCGAGAACTTAGGTAAATCAGGAACATATATTCCTGGTATCCGTCCTGGTACGGAAACCAAAGATTACATTAACAAGGTATTAAACAGAATCACGGTATTAGGCGCAATTGGACTGGCTTTCATCGCAGTTCTGCCTCATGCTCTTCCATTATTTACAAATCTGCCTAGCTCTATGGGTATCGGCGGTACTGGTATCATCATCGTCGTAGGTGTTGCAATGGAAACCGTGAAACAGATCGAAGGTCGTCTGACGCAGAAGTCCTACCGTGGATTTCTTCAGAGATAGAAGGTGAACCTATGAATATCTTGATTATGGGCGGTCCTGGTGCCGGTAAAGGTACGATGTCCGCAAAAATCGTTGAAAAATTTAATGTGAATCATATTTCAACAGGAGATATTTTCCGCAGTGAAATCGGGAATGGTACAGAACTTGGTCTTGAAGCGAAAAGCTATATGGACAAAGGACTGCTCGTCCCTGATGAACTGGTAAACAATATGGTGAAAAGCTATCTGGATAAACTGGAAGATAAGAAAAACGGCTTTCTTCTAGATGGCTATCCAAGAACTTTAGAACAGGCAAAGGCCTTTGATGCATTGGCTGGCGATGGGGCATTATCCATCGACAAAGTCATTGCCATGGATATTCTCTTTGATGTTCTGGCTGGCAGAATCACCGGCCGCCGTCTCTGTAAAGAGTGCGGAGAGATCTATCACTTACAATCCAAACCTCCTATGGTAGAAGGTAAATGTGATGTATGTGGTGGAGATCTATATCAGCGAAAAGACGATACGGTAGAAAGTCTTACCGTACGACTGGATGAATACAGCAAACAGACAGCTCCTGTTCTGGATTACTATGAGCAGAAAGGAATTGTCGCAAGAATCAATGCCGATCAACCAATCGAAAACGTCTGGAGCGATGTCCTGAAAGCGTTGGAGGACTAAAATGGTCATTCCGAAGTCAAATCAGGAGTTGACATTCATGAAAAAAGCAGGTATAATTGTTGCGCTTGCACATCGTGCAGCGCAAACAGTTATACAGCCTGGAATCACTACGAAAAAAATCAATGAAATCGTGGAAAACACGATACGAAAACATGGCGGGATACCGTCATTTAAGGGTTTATACGGGTTTCCAGCTGCTGCATGTATATCTGTAAATTCTGTCATGGTACATGGTGTCCCAGATGATACGATGTTACATGACGGGGACATTGTTTCAGTAGATATCGGTGCCTGTTATCAAGGGTATCATGGTGACTCAGCATGGACATATGCTGTCGGTAATATCAGCGAGGAAACAAAAGCCTTTCTGAGAATTAGCGAAGAATCTTTATATGAAGGTTTAAAAATGGCAAAGGCTGGGAATCATCTAACTGATATATCTCATGCAATCGGAGAGTATGTCTTTGGGCATGGCTTTTCTTTGCCACGAGATTATGCAGGACATGGTATTGGAACTTCCGTCCATGAAGATCCGACAGTTCCAAATTTCGGCCCGGCAGGTCATGGCATTCTGCTTAAAGAAGGCATGACGCTTGCAATCGAACCGTTGGTTTTAGCAGGCAGGCCACATACACGAACACTTGCGGATGGTTGGGGTGTCGTCACCAAAGATGGTGGCTTGGCAGCTCACTACGAGCATACGATCGTGATCACAGAAAAAGGGTATGAAATACTCACAGAGATAAAAGAGGAGGAACATCCAAGTAATGGGTAAGCAAGATGTTATTGAAATGGATGGCGAAGTAATTGATACTTTACCAAACGCAATGTTCAAAGTGAAATTGGGAAACGGACACGAAATACTGGCTCACGTTTCTGGTAAAATCCGCATGCACTACATCCGCATTTTACCAGGGGACCGTGTAACCGTTGAAATTTCACCTTATGATTTAACACGTGGGCGAATTACATTCCGACACAAATAAGTCGTGAATAAGGAGGAAGACGCATGAAAGTAAGACCATCTGTCAAACCAATATGCGATAAGTGCCGCATTATCAAACGTAAAGGCCGTGTCATGGTCATTTGCGAAAACCCAAAACACAAACAAAGACAAGGAAACTAATGGAGGTGTAATGTAAAATGGCTCGTATTGCAGGTGTTGACTTACCACGCGACAAGCGCGTAGTAGTATCATTAACGTACATTTACGGAATCGGCCGCCCAACTGCGGAACAGATTCTGGCAAAAACGGGAATCAGCGAAGATATCCGTGTAAAAGATTTAACTGACGAACAGATTAATGCCATCCGTAACGAAGTAGATTCTATCAAAGTAGAAGGTGATTTGCGTCGTGAGGTTGCATTAAACATTAAGCGTCTGATGGAAATCGGATGCTACCGCGGAATCCGTCACCGTAAAGGTTTACCGGTTCGCGGACAGAGAACAAAAACAAATGCTCGTACGCGTAAAGGTCCAGTTCGTACAGTAGCAAACAAAAAGAAATAGGACGATAGGAGGAAATTAAAATGGCAAAAAACGTAAAAGCGGGCGCACGTAAACGTAAAGCACGCAAGAATATTGCTCGTGGATGTGCTCATATTCATTCAACTTTTAACAATACCATCGTTACTATTACTGACGAAAATGGAAACGCTGTAGCATGGTCCAGCGCTGGAGCACTGGGGTTCAAGGGTTCACGTAAATCCACTCCATTTGCTGCACAGATGGCTGGAGAAGCTGCAGGTAAAGCAGCAATAGAAAATGGTATGAAAACAGTATCAGTAAACGTTAAAGGTCCAGGACCTGGACGTGAAGCAGCTGTAAGAGCTTTACAGGTTGCGGGATTAGAAATTACAATGATCAACGATGTAACTCCTATTCCACACAACGGTTGTCGTCCACCTAAACGACCACGTGGTTAATCATAAGCTTAATTGAGGAGGTATACTATGCAAAAATTCGAACGTGCACATTTTGAAGTTAAAGAATACGATGAATCTAAACACTACGGTAAGTTTGTATTTGAACCTTTAGAGAGAGGTTTCGGAACAACTATTGGGAATGCACTAAGACGTGTTTTGCTCTCCTCTTTACCGGGAGCTGCCGTATTTTCAATTAAAGTTGACGGGGTTTACCACGAGTTTACATCTATTCCAGGAATCGTTGAGGATGTAACGACCATGATCCTGAATATCAAGACACTGGTCATGAAAATTCAGGATGATGAGATCTATACATTGCGTATTTCAAAACAAGGTCCTGGAGAAGTTACCGGTGCAGATATCTACTGTCCAGAAGGCGTAGAAGTGCTGAGCAAGGATTTGCACATCTGTACTCTGGAAGAAGGCGGAATGTTGGAAATGGAACTGCAGGCGCGTGTTGGCCGCGGATATGTAAATGCTGACACAAACAAACAGCTGTATCAGACTCCAAATCAGCCTTTAGGAATCATTTATACGGATTCTATCTATACACCAATTGAAAAGGTTTCTTACTCTGTAGATCCTACACGTGTTGGTCAGAATGCCAATTATGATAAAGTGACTTTGGAAGTATGGAGTGATTCCTCCATCAGTCCTGCGGAATCATTAGCATTATCAGCAAAGATTCTGATTGATCATTTGGAACTGCTGACAAACGTAGATGAAGCTGTCAATGATATGGAATCTGTCATGAAGGAAGCTCAGGGTGAAGTGCAGAACAAGGGTCTTGTCATGATGATCGAAGATCTCGATCTGTCTGTACGTTCTTACAACTGTTTGAAACGCGCTGGTATTCAGACCGTCGAAGAATTAACACAGCGTACAGAAGATGAAATGATGAGAGTACGTAACTTAGGTAAGAAATCACTCAAAGAAGTTAAAGATAAATTGTATGATTTAGGCTTAAACTTTAAATCATACGAATAATATTATTCGCAAAGGAGGCTAACAACCAATGTGGAATCGTAAATTAGGACGTAAAGCTGACCACCGTAAAGCTTTATTACGTAACATGGCTACATCAGTGATCGCTTATGGTCAGATTGAAACAACTGAAATGAAAGCAAAAGAACTGCGTTCTGTTGTTGATGAGCTGATTACTTTAGCAAAACGCGGTGATTTACATGCTCGCCGTCAGGCTGCTAAATTCGTTCGCGACGTTGTTGTAGACGAAAAAACAGGTCAGACAGCTTTACAGAAACTGTTCAACGAAATCGGACCTGCTTACAAAGATCGTAATGGTGGGTACACAAGAGTTGTGAAAACAAGAGTACGTCGTGGTGACGCTGCTCCTATGGCAATCATTGAACTCGTAAAATAAAAAAGCTAACGACATCATGGAGACATGGTGTCGTTTTCTTAAGCACTATTAAGTTGTTTCCCGCAAAAAACCATGATACAATTTGAGATGAAATGAATGAAAATGAAAGAAGGTACACAATGATCAAAAATAGTACGAACAAAAAGAAATTTTTTATAATGCTATTTGTGGCAGGGGTGCTCATTGGAATTATCCTTTTTGAGAAGTATCATAAGTCTTCATCAAAGATAAACTTTATTGAAAATGCTACAGAAGTGGAATATGGGAATACCACAATCACGAGTAAAGCCTTAGTAAAAAATACAGATGGCGTCATCGTTACCTATCCTATATTAAATGTACATGCATGCGGGGAACAGGATCTTGTTTATGCGGTGGTCGCAGATGGAGAGAAAACAAACATTCATTTAAAGGTAACTGTGAAGGATACACAAAAACCGGAAATCATTCTCAAAAAAGAACGTATAGCAATACCGTATAATGGTACATTTGATATCAAAGATAATATTATCAGTGTCAGCGATCCGGTTGATGGACCATTGCTTTATACTATAGCAACGGATTTACAAAATAATTATTATCGTATTGAAGGCAATGTGGATACAAAAAAATCTGGCGATCATAAAATACGCGTTATCGCGAAAGATAAAAGTGGAAATCGCAGTGTACGAACCTTTAAAGTTCATGTGGGTAAAAAACCAGTCAATCTTAATGATAAAGATAAGGATAAAAAGAAAACAGAGGATAAAAAGACAACAGCGAAAACTAATTGAGTGAGGTGAGATCATGGAACTAATTGAAGAGATGGAGGACTATGCGAAAACATACAATGTCCCAATCATGCAGCCGGAAGGAATTGCTTTTCTATGTGCGTTTATACAGCAACACCATTTAACGAACATTCTTGAAATTGGCAGTGCTATTGGATATTCTGCTATTCGTATGGCTTTGTTGGATGAACAAATACACGTCGTGACGATTGAACGCGATAAGGAACGCTATCAAAAAGCGGTTGAAAACGTACGCAAAGCACATTTAGAAGAACGTATCACACTGCTTTATGGAGATGCTTTAGAAACCACCGTGGAAGGATCATTTGATATGTTGTTTATCGATGCTGCAAAGGCGCAATATATAAAGTTTTTTGAACGCTATGAGAAGAATCTTATAAAAGATGGTTATGTCATTACTGATAATCTTAAGTTCCATGGGTATGTCGAACATCAGGAACGGATTAAAAATCGGAATCTGCGACAGCTTGTCACCAAAATCAGTCGATTTGTTGAGTATTTAAAAAAGCGTGAGGATTATGATACGACATTTTATGATTTTGGAGATGGTGTAGGGATCAGCAGAAAAAAGTAGTTTCTATGTATTTTTTTCTTTGAAGTGTGATACAATAGAAACATGAAAGTGGTGATAAAATGAAAAAGATATTTCCAATTTTAGCTGTTTTAGGGAGCGCAGCAGCTCTTATTGCTTACAAAATGAAAAAAGAAGAAGAAAAACAAATTATTGATTTAGATCAGGGTTTGCTGTACGATGATGAGCCTGAAGATAATGAAGATGCAGCTGAAGAAGCACCGATCAGTGATCCACAACATTGTTGTGAAGAAGTGAATGAAGCATTTGAAGAGGCTCATGAAAGTCTGGATGAATTTGAAGATGTGCAAAGCACATCGGATGATGAAGCAAAAGAGGAAACACAAGAAGAGTATGATGAAATGTTTACGCATCTGACCAGAGCAGAAATGGCATTATTGAAAGAAGATACCGATGCACGAATGGAAGCACTGGAGCAAAAAGGGGATGTCCATGATCATGAACGCCCTGTACAGCATGTCGTAAAATTTCAAGATGAAGAGAGCATGAACCAGTTTAAAAGCGTTGTGATAAATCGTGGATATGTTATTACCAGAGGTAGTGAAGAATTTGAATTGATCGTTCTTCATATCACACCGATGGATAAGGTAAAACTGATGTCCAATGTTTATTATCTGGCAGATGTTGCCACAGCTTATCAAGGTGTTTATAAAGGATGGCAGAGCAAGGCCGTATATTAAAAAGCTGATAAGCGTAAATGTATGAAAAAGTCTTAATCCCATTTATTAATAGAATAGGATTAAGACTTTTTTTCTGTATATTTTATAACTATGGAAGATGAATATGCATAATAAATGGTTTTATAGTTAAACTGTACGTTCCTATGGAATAATCGATTAGTATTCTTCTATACAATGACACTATGGAACCTTGATATATTTAGAATAGTATCATTCTTTATGCAAAGGGTATTTACGTATACATAAATCAAAAAGATAACCAAATGATTCTTAATATTTTAACGATATTTTATAGTTTTGGATTAAAAGTGGTTATAAAAAGTGTTATATTTTTTACATTTCTGCTTTTGCTATGGTATACTGAAAAATAGTGTGGTTATTGAAGGAAAAATATGCTAAAAAATATATGGATGAATAAGAAGCAAAGAAAGATGATGGGCTTTTCGACAGTAGTAATTATCGTTTTTATCATTAGTTTATCTTTTTTACTTACGCAAAAAGGAAAAGATATCGTAAACACAGAAGTTAATAATTATCTCCATGAAATATCACAACAAACTTCTTACAAAGTGACGCAACGTGTCGAAACAAATTTTTCTTACTTAGCAACGCTATCGAACTCTTTAGCATATCTGGATGAATCCGCTTATGAAGCGTATCTTTATGATGCTTATGAAGGTGGAGCTTTTGAATGGATTGGCACTGTTGATCATAAGGGAATGCTAAAGGTGAAGAACCATCCTTTAAAAGATGTATCTCAACTAACTTGTGTAGCAAAAGCTATGCATGGGCAAGCGAGTGTAAGCGATAAGCTGTTGAAAATTTTTGATGAAAAAGGGGCTGTTTATGCAGTACCTTATAAAGGAAAGGATAATAATATTAGCGCAATCGTAGGATGGATACCACCTGAAACCATGAAATTATTGCTGAATACAGAATCATTTTCAGGTACCGGGTTTTCACATATCATAGCGAAAAATGGTGATTATATTTTACATTCCAAAAATAAAAATGCATTAATTGATGGTGATAACTTTTTGAACATCTTCCAGCAAAAAGCTGAAATTACATCTTCAATGACATTCCAAAAGTTTTGTCAAGATATTGCTAATCGTAAAAAAGGTACCATTACGTTTAAGGTAAATGGCGATAATATGCGAACACTCACTTATACTCCATTAGATAATTGTGATTGGTATCTTTTATCCATCGTACCTTCTACGATGTATAGTCAGAATATTCAAAATTTCATCAGTCTTGCAATCGCCGTTCTCGCTTTAGGCATAGCGGTTGTATTCTTTATCTTCATTGCGTTTTTACTGTACACATCGAATAAAAAGAATAAAGAAATAACAAATATCGCCTATATTGATCCTATCACACAAGGATTTACGCAAGTACGGTTCGAAAAAGAACTCTTAGATCGAGCGAAAGACTTTGTACCATATACTTTTATATCCTTAGATTTGCGTAAATTTAAATTAATTAATGCCAGCTTTGGCAGTGAAAATGGCGATAAAGTATTACGACATGTATATGTGTGTATCAAGAAACATTTAGCTAAGGATGAATTTGTTACCCGCGTCAATGCGGATAACTTTAATATTTATTTGCATACGATTGATGAAGGGAAGATTAAGGAACGTTTACACAGCATCGCGGATGAGATTAATAAATATAATCAAGAGCGTCAGCTTCCTTATTATATTCCATTATCTTGTGGCTGTTATATTGTAAAAGATGATGCACAGGAATTAATCGTCGTACGTGATAAGGCCAATATAGCGCGTAAGACAAATAAAAATATTCCAAACTATTATCTATGTAATATTGTTTTCTATAATGACTTGGAACATCAGATATTGCTGAAAGAAAAAGAAATGGAAAACATGATGGAAAAGGCTCTGGATGAAGAAGAATTTATCATATATCTACAACCTAAGGTTAGTTTAAAGACGGGTAAGATTATTGGCTCAGAGGCTTTAGTAAGATGGGACAGTCCAGAAAAAGGCTTGATTCCACCAGATGACTTTATCCCTTTCTTTGAGAAAAATGATTTTATTATTAAACTTGATATGTATGTTTTTGAAGTTGTATGTAAGATCTTACGTAAATGGATCGATGAAGGGAAAATCGCTCATCCGATATCAGTAAATTTATCAAGAAATCATATTCATCATCCAAACTTTTTAGAAGAATATCGAAAGATACAACAAAAATATGAAATGCCGGATCAGTATATTGAAATAGAATTGACAGAGACAGTTGTATTTGAGAATTTGGAAATGTTAAAAACCATTATAGATGAAATTCATAAATATGGCTATAAATGTTCTATGGATGATTTTGGCAGTGGCTATTCATCCTTAAATGTACTCAAAGAGATTCCTGTGGATATTCTAAAACTTGATCGTGTTTTCTTCAGTAGTGAAAATGATAAACGTGGAGAAGACATTGTTGAAACAGTTATCAGTTTAGCTAAGAAATTAGGAATGGAAACAATTGCCGAAGGGATAGAAACGATACCACAGGTAGAGTTGTTAAAAAGTATGGAATCTGATGCTATTCAAGGATATGTATTCTCTAAACCGGTTCCAGTGGATCAATTTGAAACACTCGTACAGGATGATCCTGAAATGATGAGTGTATAATACGTAAAGGATACGTCTGATAATCGATCATTCGTATCTTTTTTACTTTCAGTATCCAGATATCCTAAGGCTGTATTATAAAAGACGCAATAATTTCAAAGCTTTATCTGGTGAATGGAATGGCTTTTATACGGTAAACAAAGTCGCTGATACAATAGTCATTTTCATATATGGAAAAAAAGGTAGTTTCATATACAGAAAGAAAGGCAGTTTACGAAAACAATAGTTCTTGTTATAATTAAAAAATATAGGGAGGTAAAAGGCATGTTGAAAAAGCAGTTCAATTATGTAACAATGGCATTAACAGGAGTCTTTTTCTGCGTGCTTGGATGCTCTTTTGTTGTCGAATCTTTGACCGTATGGAATTGGCTGTATACAACCTTAGTTATTGGTATATCCGCAGTAGCCATCTTGAAATTAATCAACTTGCTAATCAACTTTCGCCGTATTGAAAAACGCTTCTCTCAGCTTTTAGATATTATCACTTGGTGTATTGCCATCATTTTCTCATTAGCACTGCCACGGGCATTTTATTCCATTCTGCCACGTATTGTGGGCAGTTGGATCTTATTGCATGCCATTGTTAAGATCATTGTTTTATACATTCGTATCAAAGATCATTTAACCATATCCTTCTTTCGCATTCTGTTTTTGTTAGGTGATTTATGCATGAGCTTTTATTTGATTGGTAATCCTTTTCATCATAACGACATTATCAATGTGGTTACCGGTCTGTATTTTTTAATTTATGGGGGAAATACCTTGTTGGATATGGTGCGCGAGATTATTCCACAGGGAAGTGGTGAAAAGCTGGATCAAAAGCTACGATTAGCAGTACCGCCATTCATGTCGGTCATCATTCCGCCTCATCTTATGAGGACTTTGTTGAATAAAGACAAAGAGGATCAGATCAAAGAACAATTTGATGAGATAAAGGAAGATATTCCTGTAGATATGGAAGTGCTTATTCATCTGGCACCTAGTGGACCTGCTATGTTAGGACATGCGGATTTAATCTATCGTGGCTTTGTGATATCGTATGGTTGTTATGATCCCCATAACCGTCATCTCTTTGGCACGATGGGGGATGGCGTTGTTTTAATGGCTGATCGTAATCCATATATTTATAATTGTTTAAAAAATGAAAATAAGACGCTGATCAGCTTTGGCATTGCTTTAGACGAAGAGCAGAAAAAACGTTTAAATGATCGTTTGTTAGAGGTTTTTGGGACCTTTGAAGATTTTTACAGTGATGAAGATTTAAAACGCAAGGGATTGCCTTATCAGGGTCCTTGTGATGATTATATCAGCCGGGTAACACGAACATCCCCAGGTGCAAAGTTTTATAAAATTAAAGAAGGAAAGCTGAAAACATTTTTTGTTGTTTCCAGTAATTGTGTCTTCTTTATGGCGAATATATTAAGTGTCATTGGTTTAAATTTATTTGATTTAAGTGGTATCATCTCACCGGGAGCGTATTATGATTTTCTAAACAAGCAATTTAAGAGCCATAAAGGTTTTGTAATTTCTCGTCGTTTATATCGGAAAAAAGATGCGGAAGCATTCAAAGAAAGAAAAGTAGATCATAAATGAAGTTGATTGAACTATGTAGAAGCTTAATAGATAAGTAACCTATCATTTGATAATATATACAGGAAGTTTCATAGATAGTAACCTATCATTTTTATCATATATACAGAAAGTTGCATAGATAGTAATCTATCGTTTGATAATATATATAGGGTGTTTCATAGATAAGCAATTGTTTTATTCTATATATAGTATTAAAAAGGCACATAAAAGACACATAGATGTCTTTTTTCATGTGTGGCGGGCATGCCACATATCTAGGGTGAAAATCCCTCGGGGCGTAGTTATCGACGAACCCAAGAGCGACTTGCAAGTTTCATAT
>NZ_SMBP01000025.1 GCF_004341945.1 Longicatena caecimuris | reverse complement strand
CTGTTAAAATAAGTACATGCCATGAATTTCCAGCTTTATCAAAAGATTCTGTCAGAATTTAAAAATTGTTACAAATTTTATTGATTTCTATAAACAAATACGTTATATTATACATGTTGGTGCTATCGCCTGACTTGCTTTTTCTTCCCCCACCCATATGGCAAGTCAGTGTATCTTCCCCCAGATTGATAGCATCAACACTTTTTTATTATATGCAACAGCCTGTCTTTACTTTCTTAAGACAGGCCTTTTTTTATAGTTAATATACATATAATTGGTAATTTTATTATATATTGCGCACCTTTAGTTGTCCTGCATCTACGTTTCCCTTGCTTACGAACGACCATAAGAAAAAAGACATACCCGCATAGATATGTCCTATTTCATGATTAGTAGTTTGTTGCTTCTTCAGCGAAATGTGCTCCAGAGTATCCACAAACTGGGCAAGCCTTAGGAGCTGCTGTACCTTCATGACGGTATCCACAGATGTCGCAGATCCAAACTGTTGGTTCTTCTTTTTCAAATACTTTACCGTTTTTCACGTTTTCCAACAGTTTCAAGTATCTTTCTTCATGATGTTTTTCAATTTTTGCTACCTGCTCCATCTGGAAAGCAATTTTAGCAAAACCTTCAGCTTTTGCTGTTTCGGCAAAGTTCTTATACATATCTGTCCACTCATAGTTTTCACCAGCAGCTGCATCTTCCAGATTTACTGCCGTTGTAGGTACTTTATCACCGTGCAGAGCCTTAAACCATAATTTTGCATGTTCCTGTTCGTTACGTGCTGTTTCTTCAAAGATATCTGCAATCTGCTCCATACCTTCTTCACGAGCCATCTGTGCATAGTAAGTATACTTGTTACGTGCCTGGCTTTCTCCTGCGAATGCTGCCATCAAATTCTGTTCTGTTTTAGATCCTTTTAATTCCATGTTTTTTTTCCTCCTATTTAACTTTTATCTTCAAGCGAAAATTTCGCTTAAATACCACTACTGTTTTCTTTCTTTAAACAGTCTTTACAAATGCCTTCTGCCATCATGTTATGTGTGCGTATCAAAAGGCCTGTCTGTGCTTCCATTTGATGATTCCATTCTTCCATATATGGAATATCTAAATCAAGAATACGATCACATCTTACACAATGCAGATGATAGTGGGGATGACTTGTCTTATCATACTGATATCCTTCTACAGGATGGGCAATCTTTTTAATTTCATTCATTTCCACCAGGATATTCAGATTACGATAGACGGTTGCTAGACTTATTTTATTACCATCCTCATTCATGTTCTTGAAAACTTCTTCGGCTGTTACATGTCCATCAATCGTTTTAAGATAATTTAATATCATATCGCGCTGTTTTGATGATTTACGTTTCATTGGAACAGCCCCCTTTCTTAAGAACCGTTCTCATTATAGCTCTTAAGTTTATCATTGTCAACACTTTTTAAGAATATAATTAAGAAATATTCTTATTTTTAAAAAAGATCAGTTTCCTCAAAATTATATAGCTTTCCCTTACAACCTCAGACGAATTTCTCGTTGTTTTCGGCTTAAATTATTATGTAAGTCTTTAGATTTACAATTTATTATTAAGATAACCTATTCATACCGTATCTTCATTGTTTTATTTGTCTATGCAGATACTGTTTTTCTGTATATTGATGTTCAGCATACCTTTTCACTTTAACAATAACTATACATATATCTAAAAAGCAATAAAAAAAATACTATAGCAATTGCTATACATATAATTATCTATGCTTTGTCATTTTTCATTTCCCAAATAACATATTTTTAATCATTTTTTGTTTTTTCTCATTCATAAAATAAATCTTCTTTTATTATCTACTACACAAATTCTATCTAACTTCTACAAGGAAAATCAGCATATTTGATTATTTTAATTATGAAAAACATCCACTTTTTTTTCTTCCTTATCTTTTCCATAAGGTAAAGAGCAAGCGCTATTAAAAGTTTCATCGTTATGAGTAATGAAACAAAGTTCATCAAACTTTTGTTTGCCGGTTTAGCTAAAAAAAGATTGCTCATCAGCATCCCAGACGAATCGTATGAACCTTCATCAGCATAAACTTGTACATACTTCCACAGCCTAAGTTCTTTCCAACTCCTTGATAGTTCGCTAATCTATAAAAAACAATGTCTAAAAAGGCAGCTCCTTTCATCGACATTGATAAATTCTATTTTTTAATTAAAAGTACGATGCATTGTGCTAAGACGCCTTCTTCTCTACCAACAAATCCCATTTTTTCACCTCTGGTAGCCTTGATGCTTACTTGATCAATATCACAATGTAAAGCAGCAGCCACATTCTCACGCATTTTCGCAATGTGGGGAGCCATCTTTGGTCGCTCAATCATGATAAGAGCATCCAAATTATTGATTTTATAACCCTGCTTATCCATCATCTTGTATACTTCCTGCAACATCCATAAAGAATTCATATCCTTATATTCCTTTGCTGTATCAGGAAAATGCTTTCCTAAATCTCCCAAAGCCAAAGCACCCAAAATGCTTTCGGCAATAGCATGCAAAAGGGCATCTGCATCAGAATGACCTAGCAATCCTCTTTCATGGTCAATTTCCACACCACCCAATATTAACTTTCTACCCTGTATCAGTTGATGTATATCACTGGATTGTCCTATACGAAACATATGCTCACCTATCCTTTACTCATCTTAGCATACCCTAATTCCTTTCATTTTTCAATTCACGTTGTATAGAAATCACATCCTATGTACGCATATGTAGATACGATAGATCTCAAGTATATAAAATCACTTTTCATTAAATTGCATAACATATCTTATTTAATCACAAACTTGTAACAGTAAAGATAAAAAACCATAGATTTTCTTTGGAAAATAAATACACTTTCGCGCCTTCTTATGCTAATATAATATTGTATTAAGAAGAAAGAAACGAGGGAAAAAGTAAATGAAAAAATTAACAGCACTCTTATTAAGTGTTGGCGTTCTGTTCTCTATGAGCGCTTGCAGCGGTTCTAAGGTTGACGATAAAGCTTTAGATGCACTGGAAACTGCTATTCAGAATGTAACGGAAATGAAGTCAGCGGATTATGATATCCAAATGGAAGTCAACGCCAGTGGTCAAATGGTGAAAGCTGGAATTGATGGTACCTACAATTTTGAATCAAGCAAACCACAATTTTCTTTAGGTCTTGATTTATCTGCATCCGGACAGAAGATTGATGACTATGTAACAATGTATATGGATTCAAATTATGTCTACACGAATATGATGGGACTTCAGAAAGAAAAAGAAGCCATTAAAGACACTATGAACCAGATTCCTAGTATATCCTTAGATAAGGATACGTTAAAAATTCCTAAGGATAAAATGAAAGAATATCTAGAAGAAGCAAGTATCAAAGGTGATACACTGACATTAGTATTCGATAAGGAAAAATTGAATAAAGAATTGAAAGACAATTTAAATTCTTTAGCTTCTGTTAACGCAAATGTAGCCGGCAATAGCGTGGCGAATGTAAAAGATGCTACCATTAAAGAAGTTAAACTAGTCGTTAAATTAGAAAACGGACAGTTCCGTAAAGCTGATATGAACTTTAACATGACTCAGAAAGCCAATGATAAAGAAGAAGAGGCAAATATTAAACTGTCTATGGAATTTAAAAACGTTGGTAAGAACCAGCAGGTTAAATTCCCAGCGGATTTAAAGACTTATCCAGAAAAGAAAAAATAACATCTAACAGGGTCATTGCTTAAGTAATGATCCTCTTTTAAAAAGGAGGTTAGTGAAATGAAAAAAGGATGGAAAGTAGTTCTCGTAATACTGATGCTGACATTTGGTTTTAGCATGAGTGGCTGTAGCAGTAAAGTAAGTGATGAAGCATTCCAAGTGTATCAAGATACGGTAAAGAAGATGGAAGAGCTGAAAAGTGCAGATATAAAAATGAAAATGCTATTTGATGCAGATGATATGAATATGCATATGAAAGTGACGGCAGATATGCTGTACAATGCAGAGAAACAATTGCAACTTGCCGCAAATTTCGGAGCGGCTATGAGTGGTGTGAAAATGGATGATTTCTTGCAGCTATATGTAAACAAGAATATGTTTTATATGAATATGATGAATCAGGAAAAAATTGCATATAATCTAAAGCCCGTAATTGCTGCCTTAGAAAAAGAGATGCCTAATAGTTTAAATGTTGGTACAAAGGATCAATTTAAAGAATTATCAATGAAAGAACAAGATGGTAAATATCACTTACATGCCGTATTTAATGATAAAACAATGCAAAATGCTTTAAAAAGTGCAAAAAAGACAAACAAGCAATTACAAAATGGAAATTTTGATGCCAAATTAGATAAGTATGAAGCAGATCTTGTCGTCGCTAAGGATAAGATGTTAGAATCTATTGTTATCCATATGGATATGAATATTATTGCCGATAAACAGTCTATGCCTATGAAAGCTGAAGTAACGATGAATATTGCAAAACCAAATCAAGTGACAGACATCAAAATGCCTTCCTTTAAAGATTATCCAAAAGCAGATTTCAATGCTGAAAATTTCTTAACAGACTTTGGAAATACAACTAGTAATACAATTTAACATTGCATTTCTGTTCAATTTCTGATATGATTTAGCCACCGTTAAGGGAGTAGTTGGCTCATGATGAGTAGTTAAGTCAACATGATGATTCAGGTATTGAATCTGGCTTAAGTATTAAACAACGAGACTTATACGTAAGATTTTCTTGCGCCTAAGTCTTTTTTTCTTTGGAGGTATGAAATATGAGTTTAATTTCTGTATTTTTCATAGGTATCGGTTTGAGTATGGATGCCTTCGCTGTAAGCATCGCCAAAGGTATGACGATGAAAAAGCATGAAGTCCTTCGTTATGCCTTAATCCTCGCTGTATTCTTCGGAATGTTTCAGGCCTTGATGCCCTTGCTTGGATGGCTTGCTGGCAGTTACTTTCAGGAAATCATCGCCTCTTTTGATCATTGGATTGCCTTTGGTTTACTGGCAATCATCGGCATCAATATGATTAGAGAAGCTCTCCATCCTGACCTCGATCAACAAGACGCATCTTTATCTCTACAGACGATTCTGATTCTTGCGATTGCCACCAGCATTGATGCGCTGGCTGTGGGCATTAGCTTTGCCTTGTTGGAAGTAGATATCGTCTTAGCAATCGTCATAATTGGCATCACGACCTTTGTATTAAGTTTTCTAGCGGTGTTTATCGGACATTTTATGGGCGGCCTGCTTGAAAAATATGCCGGTATCTTAGGTGGTATTATCTTACTATTGATCGGTATTAAGATCGTAATTGAACACACCCTATAATTCGTTTCATTAATAGTTGGCATGTCCATCCATATCCATGATAAAATAAGATAGAAAGTGAAGTGATCATAATGCAGGAACCTTTAGCCTTTCGCATGCGACCGCAAAAAATAGAAGAAATCATCGGGCAAAAACATTTAATCGGAGAAGGAAACGTCCTTCGTAAATGCTTAGCTGCGAAACGTATCTTCTCTATGATATTTTATGGTCCTCCGGGAACAGGGAAAACAACTTTGGCCATGGTATTAGCAAATGAACTAGAACTACCTTATCGTTTGTTTAATGCTGTAACCGGCAACAAAAAAGAATTGGAACAAATTTTTGCGGAAGCCCGCTTATATCCGGGGCTTATTTTAATTGTAGATGAAGTACATCGTTTAAATAAAGATAAACAGGACTTATTATTGCCACATGTAGAAAATGGCAATATTACCTTGATTGGCGCAACCACCAGTAATCCATTGCATGCCATCAATCCTGCTATACGTTCTCGTTGTCATTTATTTGAAGTTAAAGCACTGTCGCAGACAGATATTGAAGAAGCATTATGCAAAGCTCTGCAATCACCGAAAGGTTTAAATAATGAAATTACAATTGAAGAGGATGCTTTGCATATCATTTCTCGCCACAGTAACGGAGACATCCGCTATGCTTTAAATATATTGGAAATCTGTGCTATCGCTAGTGACGGTTGTATTAGTAAGGCTTTAGTAGAGCAATTCTCGCAAATACCAAACATGAGCATGGATAGCGATGGAGATGGCTATTATGATGTTTTAAGTGGATTTCAAAAATCCATACGTGGCAGCGATGTGGATGCCGCATTATATTACCTTGGTATCATGATTGAGGCAAATGATATGGATAGCATTGAAAGAAGATTACTTGTTACGGCATATGAAGATATCGGTTTAGGCAATCCTGCGGCAGTTGCCCGCTGTGTGCAGGCAATTGATGCGGCTAAGCGTGTTGGCTTTCCTGAAGGAAGGATTCCATTAGCAATGGCTATCATTGATCTTTGTTTATCGCCTAAATCCAAAAGTGCGGAAAGTGCCATTGATGCTGCCATGTCAGTATTGCGCCATACTTCTTATAAAGTACCGGATTATCTTCGCTTTACCCCTGTAAATATGAAGGAAGAGGATCAATATGATTATAATCGCAGTGATATCTGGAATCAGATTCAATATCTTCCGGATGCTTTAAAGGATATCCAATTCTATCATCCACAGATGAATTCTTCTTATGAAAAAGTTCTTGCGCAGAATTTAGAAAAATTACGAAAGGTAAAACGTTCAAGTAATTTAGCGGCCTTAAAGAAAAAACGATAAGAGAAAAAAGGGGTTAAATCTTAAAAAGTACATTATAAGATGATGGTAAGTCTTAATTAAGTCTAGGGATATCTTGCGTATAACATAAAAGAATGAGGTAATGCCCTTATACATATAGAGGCGCCTTATGAAAAAAAGATAGGATATATCTTTTAATTTTCGGATTCATTCTTATGGCAATGACAAGTTCGAATAGGATAGGTAATAGTACCAACCTTTTAGAAAACATTGAAATACTGATAAAATGCAGTTCTCTTATCGTCGTTTTTTTAGCGCAAAACTAATGCTGATAATGGAGTCTTCAATTTATCAAAAGTATCTTACGCAAAAAAGAAGATACAGATCAATGTGAAGCAAGCTATTGGGGGTTATTAGTTTTAAAATGTTCTATCCATCACCTTCAAACACTACGGGAATCCTCAAATTCGAGGATTTTTTATTTACCAAAACCAGAAAATTCAAATACCATCTGCTACAAATTGTAAGCTGTGCTAGCTAATTGACTTACAATTCTTCGATAACATGATGCTCAGAATGATCCCAATACTTCTTATAAACAAAATCGGCAGTACCGTAAAAATTCAATTGATACATTCTAAAGATCACAAAAATATCTTTTGGTTGCCACTGTTCTTCGTATGAATAACAATACTGCATGCCCAATTTCTTCATAACATTTCCACTTCTTGGATTATTTTTATCATGCGTCGCTGTAATATATGGAAGCCCATCCTTTTTTACCTGTTCTATAACAGCTTTCCCTGCTTCTGTAACAATTCCCTGATGCCAAAACTCCTTGCGAAGCCCGTAACCAAAATCGTGATGTTCCTCCATCTCAACATTCATATAGCCAATGGGGAAATTTTCATTTTTTAAGCAAATTGCATAAGCATAGGCTTGGGGTTGTTTATATTTTTCCGCATATCTTTCTTTATAAAACGTCTTTGTTTCTGCCATGTTTTTTACCGGATACCAAGGCAAAAATCTGTTAACTTCTTCATCTTTTAGGATAAGGAAAAGAGCTTCCATATCTGCTTCCGTAAATTTTCGCAAAATCAAACGTTCTGTTTCTAAGATAGGTGTATTCATTTACTTTTAACTCCTCAAATTAAACTTTTCTTTAACAGTATCCCATTTTACATCATAAAATACTATTTGGGTTATGTTAAAATCCTGCTGTGATATTTTCAAACAGTATCTTTTCATATAAATATTCTCGCAAATTATGTTTGCACATTGTTTCGCTTCTCTTGTTTATCTATTTCAAACCGTGATTTTTTGGATAAATACCAAAAAAAAGATGAACCTTTGGATCCATCCTAGAAATATTTGATGTAGTGTTTCAGATCTCGTTTATTCTCATAACCATTTTCCATCATGATTTCATATAGCACCTTACGATCAATATCAGCTGCCATGCGGATACCATGATAACCATTACGTTTTACAACCTTTTCAAACTCTTTAATAATTTCACTTGTCATTTCCTTATTTTCTCTTGTTTCATTCGTGAATACCATTTGAATGATACTGACAAGATTATCAGAATACAGTGTACCATAAGGTGTTCCATGAACATAGCCGACTACTTTTCCCTCAAGCTCTGCGACTAGAATCAAGTCAATGCCGGCATCCAATATGTTTTGAATACGTTCTGCCACTTTCTCCTCATCGTATGCATAACCTAGTTTAAGGTTTAATTCATGGATGTCATGGTAATCGTTTGTGGTAATTCTTCGGATTACATAATTTTCCATACAATTCCTTCCTTTCCTTCTTTGTGCAAATCACTTATAGTCTATCATAGAACATGTAACTTTGTAACAAAATCTTTCACTTTTTGTGTATCTTTTAAATGCTACGTTTTATTAAATCGCAAGCTTATTGCATAGTTTCTATAGTATGTCCAGATTTTCAATACGTATACTCTTTTATCGTATGCAGATGGCAGGTAACGGTGATGTGCTTTTCATCAAGAAGATGTATAAACTTCAAAGTGTTCGCAAAGCTTTTCCTTATCCTGTGCATATTTTCAATTATCTTTAAAACCATTATGGCATGCGTATTCCAGCATTGACATTTCTTTTCTGCTATTGAAAATTGCTTACTTCGCGATATTTTATCCCTATTTAAAAAAGAGGTGTTACGACAATTGTATCACTTAACATTGTCCCACAGCCTCTTTATGATGATTATGCTTGCCAATCGCTATGAAAACTTCCCTGTGCATCTGTTCTTTCATAGGTGTGTGCACCAAAACAATCACGCTGTGCCTGGATTAGATTTGTCGGCAAAGTAGCACAGGTAATCCCCTGCATGTATTGTAACGCACTTGTAAAGATAGGCAAATGCAGGGATTGTAAAACACCCAGACTTACCAAGTTTTGTAAATCGTGTTGCGTTTCGGACAGCTTTTTCTGATAAACACTTGATAAGATCAGATTATCATAAGCACATTCTTCTTTAAACGCCTGCATGATATCCTTGAGAAAGGCCGATTTGATGATACAGCCATTCTGCCAGATATTTGCTAAGGCAATGCAATCAATATGATATTCTTTCTGTTTTGATACACTGGTGATTAAGGAAAAGCCTTGGGCATAGATGCTCATTTTCGCTGCTAACATGGCTTTTTCCAACATCTGTAAGAAAGCTTCTTCTGTTATTTCCATCTTACAGGATGCATGCGGATATAAGGCAGATGCCTGGGTGCGTTCCACGTGGTTCATAGATAGAAAACGTGTCTGAACTGCTTCAGTAAGACTTGGTATTGCCACACTATAATCAAAGGAAATCTGACTTGTCCATTTCCCTGTCCCTTTCTGTCTGGCAACATCACTGACATAATTTACTAACCAGCCTTCCTTTTTATCGTCCTTGCGACGTAAAATATCACAAGTGATATCCATCAGATAGGAATTTAATGGGCCTTGTGCGAGACGTTGAAATGCCGTTTGGATCTTTTTCATATCCTGCTGATAATAGTTCTTTAACAATGCATAACTTTCCGCAATTAATTGCATATCCGCATATTCAATACCATTATGAACCATCTTAACGAAATGTCCGGCACCTTTTTCCCCGATATAAGTACAGCAAGCAGATCCATCATCATTTTGTGCAGCCATTGCGGTTACGATGCTAGCCACTTCTGCATATGCCTTACGATCTCCACCGGGCATAATGCTTGGCCCCTCTAATGCCCCTTTTTCGCCACCGGATACACCACAGCCAATATAACGGATACCGGCTTCTTTTAATTCCTGCTGCCGACGTTCTGTATCAAGGAAGAAAGAATTCCCGCAATCCATAAGAATATCGCCTTGACTCAAAAGCGGAACTAAAGAAGAAATTACGCTATCCACAACTTTCCCCGCTGTCACCATCAATAAGATCTTACGTGGTTTTTCTAAACTATCCACAAAATCTGCGATATTTTCATAGCCATGCAACAATGGATATTTTTGACAACAAGCTTTTGTCACATCTGTTTCAATATTAAAGACACTGATGGAAAACCCTTTGTTGGCAATATTACGAGCCAACGATTGTCCCATCACACCTAATCCATACAATCCTATCTGTTTATGCATAAGCCACCTCATCAGCGATACGCTGTTGTAATTCGGCTTTGGCTTTTGCGGCGATTGAAGGTTCTAACAAGATTTCTACAATTGCCCTTGCCATCGCGATTGCACTGATTTTTAAACAACGTCTTCCTGCTTCTCCGTTTGCTAATTCGCGGAATTCTTCTGTATGTCCACTGATCTTACGTTCAGGCAATAACGTCATAAATAAATTGCAGGCAGGAATCACGCGCGATACATTACCTAAATCTTCTCCACCTTTATCAGCTGGCATTCCTTCCATCAATGGCTCTTTTAAATAGGTAAGTTCCGCTTTTAAAAGATCTCCTAAAATAGCATTGGGGGTTCTGCCTAAATAGCCGGGAATTTCTTTGTAGTGAACCTTACAACCTGTAGCCATAGCCATTCCTTCTGCCATTTGATAAATCTTTTCTCTGGTTTTTGCGATATCTGCCACTTGCATGGTGGAGATTTCCACTTCTACCTTGGTATAATCGCTGATTCGGCCGATATCCTGATTGGTTTTTGGTAAGATGCAACAGATATGAATATCATCATTTAATTGCTGACGCAACAGACCAATTCCTTGATAGAATAAGACAGCTGCATCCAAAGCATTAATTCCATTTTCCGGATGGCTTTCCGCATGAGCGCTTTTTCCATGATACTCAATTATAAAATCTGTAAAACTTGCACATTCACCGCCAATTCTAGTAATAGCACTTGTCGGATGCATGAAATATAACACATCTACACCATCAAATACATGATTATCTAGCATGATGATCTTGCCACCGCCTTCTTCTTCTGCCGGTGTGCCAAAGACTTCAATGCTGCCACACAGATCACTTTCATCCAACACCTTTTTGACTGCCAGCGCAGCTCCCATTGCGCTTGTCGCAATCAACTGGTGACCACAAGCATGTCCGATATCGGCTAATGCATCATATTCGGCAATTACTCCAATACGCAGGCCTTCTCCTTTTTTATATACGGCATGGAAGGCGGTATCTAAACCGCCTGCTTTTTCCTTTACCGTAAAGCCTTGTTCTCTTAATTCACGACATAATACCTTGCACGCCTTATGTTCCTGAAAAGCAATTTCCGGATTCATGTAAAGATAACTAGCGATATTAGAAAGATGTTCTAAGTTCTCCTCTACACTTTCATCACAGAGCTGCTTTATGTCTTTACGTTCCATGAATGTCCCCCCTACACGATATCAAAGAAGGCTAACACAATAGATGCAATGATGATACCAAGCAAGATTCCACCATATTTCGTACCTTTTTTCTTCATGTAGAAATAAATTCCGGCAATTAATGCAAATGGCAATAATCCTGGCATGATTCCATCTAAAATATTTTGTAACAGAATCGGATCACTGTTTTCCAATTTGAAACCAGCAGTTGTAGTTAAGGATACATAACTCGCTGATAATGCTCCCATCATCATTAACCCTAAGATACTGCAAGCATCAATAATACGATTCATCAAACCGCTTTGAATCAGTTTACCGATAGCATTACGTCCTAAAGAATACCCTAATTTACACATATACAAGCCAATAAAATAACCGGCTAATGGGAATAACAGCACGAAGAATGCTCCAATGAGATTGTTACTTAAAGCCATCGTCGTAGCCAAAGCCAGACAGATTGGTTTTAATGTTCCCCATATCAGCGTATCACCGATACCGGCAATTGGTCCCATCAGACCCGTTTTTAAAGCGATGATCATTTCTCCAGAAATATCATCCGGATTCATACTTTTCTCTTCTTCTAAAGATAAGGTAATACCATGAATAACAGAGCCAATCGTACCTTCAGTATTAAAGAACTGTAAATGACGTTGCAATGCTTCCTGATAATCATCATCATTTGGATATAGCTTTCGCAATGCATTCTGCTGAGACGCGCAGAAGCTTAATGACTGCAAACGATCGTAACAGTGTGAAACTTCACACAGCCAATACCATTTATTATATGCCTGAAAAATATCCTTATTGGTAATCTTTCTTTCATTTGTGTTCTCTGCCATAACTATGCCTCACTTTCCTTATTCTTTAAGAATAGATATAACAGTGCAATACATGTACCAAAGATGGCAACCCCCATCGTTGCTACTTCAAAATAAATGACAATGAAATAACCGATAACGAAGAAGGGAAGGAATTCTTTCTTTCCGATAGTATAAACAGCCAAGGCAAAACCGATTGCAGGTAATACCCCACCGGCAACTTCAATGCCATGCATTGCCCATGCCGGTATCGCATTGATCATACTTTCTACTAATGTTGGTGCTAAGATGTTTGCTAAGAAGATTGGTACAGCTGTTAATACAAAGGTTAAAATCATCGGATAAACAGATGCATTTCTTGTAACCGCGTTAAAATCTTTCTTCTCCACGCTTTTTTCAGCACGAATGGTGAACGTAGAGTTAATGGAATATTTAATATTCCATAACACGGAACCAAGAATACCGAAAGGTACCGCTAAGACAGTTGCCGCATGAGCGTCTAATCCTGTACGAAGAGCAATGGGAATCGCTACTAATGCCGCACTGGATGCGCAAGCTGGAACCGTTCCGCCTGGATAAATAATACCAAGGTACATCAGTTCCAGAGAACCACCGATTAATAATCCCTGTTCGATCTGTCCGGTAATGATACCCAACAAAGCGCCTACCAATACCGGCTGGCCTAAGGTATCACTCAATGTATAACCAAAATCAGTTGTTGAAACAAATTGCCAAATACCGCAAAATGCCGCGACTAATAATAAACCTGTGTCCATAAATTTTTTCCTCCTCTACTCATGAAAATCAAGTTTGTCTATGACTTTATCTACTTCATACTTCTGTTGTGTAGGTACGACTTGAATATACATTTCACATCCTTTCTCCATCATTTCTCTTAACAATTTGACATCCTTTGCATCAAAGGTAATGCCGCTTGGTGTACTGACTCTTCCAGAGCCGCCACCTAAGCCCCCTATTTGAATAATTGGCATTGGGAATTCTTTCATCAACAATGCATGACAATCTTCAACGTTCTTAAACAGCAGCAATACCTTACCATCTCCAAACGCATTTTCCTTCCAACGTTGACTGCTTTCCTCTATGGTAAAGATATCCACCTTCACATTCGAAGGTGCTGCCATTTTATATACACTTGCCAAAAATTCATCCTTTGCCAACATATCATTTACAATGATGATACGATTTGCATTGGCCTGTTTTACCCATTTCGTAACGACCTGTCCATGAATCAAACGAAAATCAATTCGTATTAAGCTAATTTCTGCCATTATGTTTTCCTCCTCTACGACAAGTTTTTCAACAGCTTGATAACATCTTTCCCGCTGCTTTGTAAAATTGACAGACCTACATCAATCAATTCCTCCCGGCTGTGATGATCTTTTTGTGATGTGATTTCAATATACATGGCTAGATTCAATCCTGATATGACTTGCATATCATAGCGTTGAGATAAGATAGCACATGTTGTACAAGGGGTTCCTCCAAATAAATCTACCAAACACAAAACTTTTTTCCCGGCTTCTTTCTGTAAGGCTGCTTCCATCATTTCCTTATATTCTTCTGGAGGCATGCCAGGCAGTAATGAAAATGAATATACATTTTCGCTTTTGCCTGCAATCATTTCTGCGGATTTAATAAGTTCTTCACCAAATCTTCCATGTGTACAGACAAAGATGCACAAATCCTTTTCCATACGATCCTCCTTCCTGCTTTTACTCTTTCACCTTCCTTTTAGCAAGTTGCGTGCCAATAGAAAAAAGTGCCGTGAACATCAGCACTTTTCCTTATACGAAGCATAGTGTGTTATTCTGTGTCGAAGATATCCATCACATAAGCGATTTCTGTGTCAGAGATTGTTATTTGAAATTCATCCTCTAAAATGCGCAATGCCGTTTGGATGATATGATATAGCTTTTCGTCTGCTTTAATACGTTCTTCCATACCGACATAGGGCATTTCTTCCTTACGGATACAACGCTCTATCATACATCCTACATGTAGCATATAACCAATCAACACACGATTATAATCATCAATATCTAACATTTTTGAAATGACACGGAAGGATTTACGAATGAGAGCATCCGCTTTGATCGGATCTAGAAAAACAAGCGTTTCTTTTAAGAAATTATTGGTCATTAAGTTCGCTGAAACGATTTCTTCGCCTTCTACCCCTAGATTCATCGCAATAATCTGATTTAATTGGGAAAAGCCATCTTCTAAGATAATCTTGTCACTGGAGATATAGGCTACATCTTGAATATGCAAATCACATGCACCTACAACTGCCAAGACCCGTTTCCCACTTAGATCCTTTTGTTTAAAAGTTTCGGTATTGCAGGGAATAATCTCAATACTGCATTCTTTTACCAGTGGCAAAGCACTACAGATTAAATCTCCTAATTTAATAGCTGCGCCTTCTCCACTCATACAAGTCGTAATAATCACATATTGTTCCCCATTTTGTTGCTGCAGATTCTTTGAATATAGCTTGCCGATATAGGGCGTATAGCTACGTAATTCTTTATATAGATCATCCAATGTATATTCCAGCAGCATGGTTTTTCGCAATGCTTCTAATACAAAGGGCGTTGATATCATATCAATGGTCCGAATAGGAATCTGTGTCTTTTGCGAAATGATGTCCCCAAAGGATAAGAGAGAACCCATATCCACTAACATCAAAACCCCTTTTCCCTCATTGATTTCCTTCACCTTTTCCGTAACGACCTCTAAAAAATCATCCACATTCTGATGCAGGCTCATATCCAGCGCATGACCATGTGTAGTATGTAAAAGTGAATTTGCCACATCCACCATATTGCGCGCTACCCCATTTCCATGTGCTAACGCCAGTAAACCAATCGCCCCATGCTTTCCCTCATTTTCCTTTTCCACACATAAAAACATAGTGAAAAATAAGAGCTCCTGATCTTTTAGTTTCATATCCAATTCCATTTCCAGAAAATCGCGTATTTCTCTGGCTGCCGCATATTCATTAGGATTTTCCCGCATGACCTTATAGATTCCATCATTGATTTCATAAGTATCGCGTTTATGCTCCGCTATTGCAGAAACATGCATCGCCATAGCTACGCAAATTTTTTTCGAGAAATGACAGCTTAAACGCTGTTCTGCTAAAGATAAGGAAACCTCCACAGCATGATAAATATGAATCGGTATGATCTTATGCAACATATCCATATCTTCATGCTCATCAGTGATACGATCTGACAAAGTTTCCATATATTGCTCAATATAACGACGTATAAAAGAATTGGCCTCCGCAATCGAATAACCGCGACGTTCATAACCTATCAGCTTACGACTGATTTCATGATAAATATCGGAAAATTTCTCATCATAATTTTCTTCCGAGGTTGTTTGATCATACAATATATACTCTTCATGAAGTGGCAGATTTTTTTCTATTTCTTGCATCTTTTCAGCATTTAATAATCCACGATAAATATGATCTTGCAAAATGGATGTCGTGATACGAATTTCATCGTATCCTTTCATTTTTGACTCAAGAAAGCCATTGGCACACAGTAATCGAATATCAGCTTTTAATTGTCCGATATTTCCTTTACAATCATAGGACAATAATGAACGCATGACTTTATTATGTACTTGAATCGGTATCATAACCTGATTATATTCCTGGGCAAAAAATTTCTCAATCAGCTCATAACGTTCTTTTATCGTTCGCTCATGCAAAGCAGGCATTGTGATCGTCATCGGGATTCTTCGTAAAAATGTCTGTAGTAAAGAAGATTCTACATTTTCTGTGGTTGCCGCAATAATCAATGTTCTTGCCGTACTATTTTCTTTCGCTCCTAAGCGGCGATATTCATTACGATCCATTAACATGAATAGCATCTCTTGTCCTTCAGGAGGCAGTCGATGTATTTCATCCAAAAATAAAACCCCATCGCGTGCCTGCTCCACTAAGCCATCATTCGTTTTCTCTGCCCCTGTATAAGCACCCTTTACATAACCGAACAATTGACCCAACAGCAGCTGTGGATTATCCGCATATTCTGCACAGTTAAAGACGATAAACTTCGCACCCTCACCTAATACACCGTGTTCCTTGGCATAACGATACATGATTTCCGCAAACATTGTCTTTCCTACTCCGGTAGGACCAATCAACAGCGTATGCAACCCAAATGGCGGATAGATCATCGCTGCTTTTGCTTTCTTGATAACCGTCTTTAAACTGCCATCACTGCCAATCACATGCAAAAAGGCATCCGTCCCTATGGTTTCCTGCATTCGTATACTGTTTTTTAAGGTTGTTACTTCGTACTGTTCTAGCCTTGTCTTACTTAATTCCTGTAATATCTTTGCATCAAAATAATATACCGGTCTTCCAATGACTTTCACAACCACTTTTTCCTGTACGAGACGATTGAGCTCTTTGCTCACATTTGCCCTGTCCATTTGTAAAACCGCCGCAAGATCTGCCGCATTTACCCCTTCATATCCTTCCATGATCTGTTTTATTGATACGGTTTGACACATTTGTTTCAGGCAATCAAATACTTTTGATTTCCTTAGCATTGTTCCACCTCAATTTCAGAATTGTCATAACATCTCTATATGTGATTATAGTTGATTGTACTTCTAAAGTCAAAGCGTTTTCTACCATGGCAGAATTTTCCTGTATATGAGCTTTTTTATATGCTGAAGCTGTCAATATTCTAATCTAATAAAACTTTATGTAGATATTCCTATTAAAGAACAAAAAAAGAAGACAGCATATAAAACCGTCTTCTCTAGAAAGGTCGCATTATTTTTTGATAATGGATGTATTCCAATGTTCGTTTGGTGCTACTTCCAGTAAATCAGCTACCGTAGCTGCAACATTTGAAAGTCCTAGATCTTCATCCTGTTTCAATTCTACATCTGCACCATAAACAATAAATGGAACCTTGTTTAATGTATGGGAAGTCTTAGATTTAACAGGTGCATCTTCTTTTTTCTTCTTTTCATACATTTCATCAGCATTTCCATGATCTGCTGTAACGATTAAGATACCATTTACAGCATCCACCGCTTTCTTAACACGAGCCAGCTGTAAGTCAACAGATTCTACACCAATAACAGTAGCTTCAAAGTTACCGGTATGGCCAACCATATCGCCATTTGGATAATTCGTACGCAGGAAGTCATAGTTTCCTGATTCAATAGCGGCACATAATACATCGGTGATTTCAGCAGATTTCATCCAAGGACGCTGTTCAAATGGTACAACATCAGAAGTGATTTCTACATAATCTTCCAATTTCTCATCAAATTTCTCAGAACGATTCCCATTCCAGAAGTATGTCACATGTCCATATTTCTGTGTTTCGGAAATAGCATATTCACGAATTCCGTGTTTGCATAATTCTTCTGTCAATGTATATTTAATCTTTGGTGGGTATGTTAAGAAGTTGTGAGGGATATTCAAATCTGCATCATACTGCAACATACCGGCATACATAACTTTTGGCATTCTCACACGATCAAACTTATCAAAACTGTCATCACCGTCAAAGGCTAACGAAATTTCCTGAGCACGATCGCCTCTGAAGTTAAACAGTACAACACTGTCGCCATCTTCGATCGTTCCCACTGGTTTGCCATCTTTTGCAATGACAAAGCCTGGCAGATCCTGGTCAATTACGCCTGTTTCGTCACGGAAGGTTTCTACTGCTTCAGAAGCAGAAGCAAACTGACGTCCTTCACCTAAAACATGTACATGCCATCCTTTTTCTACCATTGCCCAGTTTGCTTCGTAACGGTCCATCGTAATCGTCATACGTCCGCCGCCGCTAGCAATGCAAGCATGGAAGTTATCATCATTTAATTCAGCCATGTAGTTTTCAATATCTTCAATATAGATCAATGCACTAGTTTCTGGAACATCACGTCCATCTAACAGCGCATGAATGCGAACTTCTTTCACGCCATCTTCTTTTGCTTTCTTGATCAAAGCCTTCAAATGATTGATGTGAGAGTGTACATTTCCATCCGATAACAAACCTAAGAAATGCATTGTTCCTTCTTTACAATTGTTAACCAAAGCTTCCCACGTTTCAGTCTTGAAAATTTCTCCGGTTTCGATGTTTTCATTTACTAATTTTGCCCCTTGTGAGTAGATTTGTCCACAACCAAGAGCGTTGTGTCCAACTTCACTGTTACCCATGTCACCATCACTTGGCAATCCAACAGCCAAACCGTGTGCCTTAATTTCTGTGTGTGGGCAGTTTGCCCATAATTCGTCTAATGTTGGTTTATATGCTTTTTTAACGGCGTTACCAAATTCTGATGCATTGATTCCAACACCGTCCATAACCACTAATACTACTGGTCTTTTACTCATAGTATCCATACCTCCTGTCTACCTTATAAATATACCATCTTTTTCTTGTTTTAGAAACTGTTTTGTTCACAATCCCCATAGAAAAAACATCACTTTTTGTGATTTTTCTTTATGATAGTTTATGGGCACTATAAAATACGCATGAATGCCAGTAATAGAAACAGGATGCCACTAACCCACGATAAATTCCAATCTGCCAAGGAAGCGACATGCCTTCCTATATATGAACCAAAAAAGACCGCAAGGAAACCGACAGTGAAACTGATACATAAAACCAGTAAACGATCATGTACCTGTACGCCATAAGCAAAACCACTGACGATCGAATCAATTGATAGAGCAACCGCTAAATAAAGCGCTTCATGTAATGATAACTCTTTTGAATGATCGGCATCTGCCCGTGTTTCATCCAGATAAACATCAAGTACAAAGGATATGCCACTGTATTGAAAGGAAACTTTACGACTTTTTCGATCCTTTAAAAAAGATTTAATCGTTCCTTGAAAGAGTGCACTGACCCCCATTAAGAAAAAGATAGCAAACGAGAAAACAGCAGCATACTGAGGATGTAATACCTTTTGAAAAAGCCCTGCAGTATAAATAGAAACACCCAAAAAGCTTGTTCCTATCAATGCGATTAACAAAGTTGAACGTAATGGAATACGGATCTTTTGTGCACCATAAGCAAGTGATGCTAAAAAACTATCTAAACTTAATGCCACAACCAATAGGAAAGAAGTAATCATTTCGCATTCTCCTCTTTATTATGGTATTACGCTATTGCATTTCGGTGACGGCTGCTGCAAAATTAAAAGCATCTCAATTCGCATGTTTTGCGTCATGAGATGCTTGTATTTTATAATTCTGTGATATTTCCTTTTTTATCGGCTAAGATCACACTCATATTCAAACTGTTTTTAACAGCTTCCGGTATTTCATTCCATTGTCGGCGATAAGAAAGAGAATCATTAAATGCAATGCTGTAATGTGTTTTTGTATCTTCAATATGCTTTAATACTTCACTCACCTTCACCGGTAATGGCTGTTTACGGCCACGTTTAATCCCTTGTACATTAATGACCCAACGCTTGTTTTCGTTATGGGCCTCGATAAAGTCTTTGTTTTCCACATATTCCCAGCCATGTTCATTTAGCCATCCTTTGATAAGGTTACGCAAATCTTCTGTATTTCGCTTCATCTTTGCTTTTCGTGCTGCCAGTTTTTCTTCTTCACTTTTTGCCGGACGACCGCGTTTTTTGTCAGGGAACATGCGCTGGCGATTTGCTAAATCATGCAACTGAAAACGCACCGTTAAATGGGAACCAAATCCGGTATTACCTTTTGGGCGTTGTAAGATTTCATCTCCTTCTAACATTTTTTTATAAATAGCCTGACAGCAAGTAGGCATCGTCGCATGCTCAGGTGATACAGAGGCATGTAGCTGCTTAGAATTCACCTCAATGCAGGTTTTTCCCTCCTTTATCGCTGTCAGTTTCAAATTTTCAATAACTTCCAAGTAATCTTTAATTCCTGGACCTTTCATTTTAACACTCTCCTTTTATTAGTTACATTGTAATTGTTTTGTTTTGTCGAATGCACGCACATTCTGGCAGATTCTAAAAAATTTGTTTTTTTCTATAAAAGGAATGTCTAAATTTCTGTATCACATGATGAATCCATGATAAAATAAAAGGAGAAATCATCATCGATTACGCGCATATAATTAAGAAAGTGGTGAAGGCATGAAAAAAATGTTGTTTAAAAAAATTCTGGCTGTTTTAGACGCCATAGAATTACAAGGAATCGATCTTCATCATGCACCGATTCGGGTATATGAAGAGCTAGCAAATGATTATTATGCAACAAAGCTACCGGAAATTCGTGAAAGCATTCATTTTCTGCATGAAAAGAAAGCCTTAAAAGAAACCGAAAACGGTATCGACTTAAATCCTGCACCGACGATTTATGCGAAGAGTAATCAAAATTCCGGTGTTGAAGCTTTATCATTATTTGAAACCTTCATCCATGATGCATCTGTTTACGCCTTTTATCAAAAATTGGCTTATGACAATGCTTGGATGGATAAGCAAGATGTGGAAGAAGCGCTAGGAGCAGATGTGTATCGTTTGCTGCAACAGACCATTCTGTTTGAAATAGAAAATGAGCAATGTCATTTTCAGCCAAAGCTGTTAAAAGGTATTACGGATATTCTACAGGAGTATGATGACGAACAGGAGCCTTTAATTTCCGTCGCCCTTACTGCGCTGTTTACTTCCAGTATCGTTGCCCATGAAGATATGCGCATCGATTATAAAAATACAAAAACACCGATGTTAAATTATAAATATAAACAAACGATTCTTTCCATCATCCCAAGACGTGGCATACCACACGATCGTGATGAAACCAAGGCACTACAATCCTTTTATAAGGACACCTTGTTTCATGAATTTGATCATGCCTGCCCGCTCTGTGGTATAAATATTCCTCATATGTTAATTGCATCTCATATTAAACCTTTCCGGGATTGTGCGCACATTTATGAGGCAATTGATCATAATAATGGACTATTGTTATGTCGTAATCACGACTATCTTTTTGATCAAGGTTATATCTCCTTTGATGAACTCGGTTACATCCTGCTTAGTGAAGAGATGTTACTACGCGATCATTTAGCTTCTTATGTATTAAGAAAAAATTATCAGTTACCTGCCTGCTTCTTGACAAGAGAACGCCTGCAATTTTTAGAATATCATCGTAAAAACATTTTTAAAAACATGAAATAAGCTTCTAGCCTATGATGATAAGATATCCTTCTTCCTAACGGATTTATACCCTCCATACGAATTCACCAGTAAGGAGGGTATTTTTTCATCTGTTCCATAATAGTAGCTATCACATATGTATGAGTACCGGCATTCTGCAGATGAAGCTTGAAGAAGAGGCTAAGAAAAGAAAAATCCAAGCAAACGTCATGGCTATGCCGATGACAGAATTCGATGAGGTAAGACAGACGGTGGATGTTGTCTTACTAGCTCCACAAATACGTTTTGCGGAAAAAGAAGTGCGAAAAACGCTTCCGGACAAGGTCTTTTTGATGATCATAGCATCACAGGATTTTGGTATGATGAATGCTGAAAAAGTCATGAATCAAATTCAACAAGGTTTATCAAAAAAGCATTAGAAAACAAAGCTCCTACTTATTTGTTCTAAATATGACAGGAGCTTTTTCTAATGCCCATAAACATTAACTGCTTACTTTATAAACAATAGTTCCTTGCGCAGCAGAAAACTATAACACTGTTAAAATATCTTCCAGCTTCTCCATCACCTGATAGCACATTGCTTTTAATTCATCATCCGGTGCTATCATATCTGGAATCATTATGACATCCATCTTTGCTGCATGTGCTGCCAATATGCCATTCTTAGAATCTTCTATGACAAGGCAATCTTCCTTTCGCAAGCCCAGACGCTTCGCTGTTTCAAGATAAATATCAGGATGAGGTTTTCCATGCGCTACCATCTTACCCACCACGATTTCTTCAAAGACATCTTGAATGCCCTCATGCTGCAAGTTAAACTCCACATTTTCCCTTCGCGCACTACTCGCCAAAGCCAAACGATAGCCTTTTTCTTGCAGCGCTGTAAACAGCTGCTTTAAATTACATTTAGGCAACGGACCATGTGTTTTTTTATACTCCATTGCGTAATCTTCATGATATTGATACGCCTCTTCCTGAGGCCAACCTTTTGGCATGTAGGCATCAAACACAACTTGTGCACTTTGATAGGTTCTTCCAATCAAATCTAAAATAAATTGTTCACTTTTGGGCAGATGGAAACGCTCCATGGTAACCAGCCAGGCAATACGCGATATTTGTTCCGTATCAAATAAGGTTCCATCCATATCAAATAAAATTGCTTTCCACTTTTTCATCATAACCTCCATACAAGAAAACCCCATAGAATTCTCTACGGGGAAATTAATTACCATCATTTGCAGGATCATCACTTTTAGAAGGGAGCTTAAAAATTTGCTCACCTGGTTTGCTCACCATAAATTTACCTCTGGCGTAGCGTTTTACATATTCAGGATCTTCCAAATTTTCTTTACGTTTCTTTAAGTCCTTTTGCTGACTTTCTAATGAACTGATCATCTCTTCACTGGTAGAGATTTCTTTCTTTAAACGAAACGTTGTGATCAAATCTTCCGCAGCTATCCAAATCAGAAAACAGGATAAGAATATGGCGGCTAAACTAAAGAACGTGCGAAATGGATGTTTCTTCTTTTTTCTTTTTGCGCTTATTTTTTTTACTTCTTCGCTCATTTATCCTTCGCCTCCTGATTTTCTTCGGTAATCTTATTATAGCAAGTATTTTGGATTTGACAAGTTTAAGTTTTTTGCGTAAAGGCCGCAAAGTTTTAACAAGAGCGAAGAAGAATTGCTGAAATACCGCAAGATACCACGTATAATACACCATGACACCTAACAGGAAAAAAACAAGTAGGTAAATGTTGGTAATCCCGCCATTGATGCCATAAAGACCATAATAAAGCAAAGATGTAAACAGTATATGGAACAGGATTTCCATCGTTCCTCTTAAAAAGGAAACATGCACATATTTCACAAAATTTAAAAGAAAACTAAACCCTAATCCATATACCCAGCCCATGAGAAAGTGATATAGAATAGACTGTATTTGAACCGGCAGCAGCATTATTTAAACAGCTTAGAAATAACCGAATCCTTTCCATTACCTTTTTTATTGGATACATAAGATAAGGATTCAATCAATCCGCGGATAATGACATCTCCACGCTCGGTATCCAGCTTTCCTAAGGTCAGATCTTTTCCCTGCACGAGCATCCAGCCTTGTGCGGTTTCCATTAAAAATTCACTGGAATCAAAACTGTCTATCTGTTTGACACCGGTTAATTCCATCACTTTACGATCTTTTATCACAACGTTATGGTATGGATTTGTTTCAAAGCGCAAAGGATTTGTATTCGTTGTATCTTCCATATAAGTTCCTCCTCTTTTCTTCATTACATCCTATGTTCATGAAATAGCGTTTAGAACTTATGCAATTCTTACAGCGATACTTATAATAAACGCAGTTGCCGTGGGGCTTCTTTTCGCATGGTGACCACATCTTCCTTTGTGATATGTCCCAATAATACACTACTCTTCGGATCATGCTGCATCATTCGTTGTGAAATGCGATCTTCGTCATAATTGGCATAACAATAAGCGCAGCCATGACTACAACAATTATAATCACCAATATCTACCGTTGCCAAACACGTACATTGTGTTCGTACACCTTTTTCTTTTAATGCTAACGGATATCCTACCAAAGCTTCTATCTCTTTACGATCTACGCATAAGCCCTTTTGGATATGATAAGAGGATAGATCAATGGCTTCCGCACAAGTTTGTATTTGCATACCATAGGATGCGCCAATTTCGCCAAGACATTTTCCTATGGCCAGCATCTGTGCATGACTCAACTCTTGTAAATGTAAAGATGGTGCATGTTTTTGTGTGTTTTTATACATGTCAAGAAAGGAAATGATGATTTTGTTTATTTTGCCTTGTAACTTTGCACAAAGTTTTTCAAAGGCTTGCGCATGGTAGCTGATGGTATAACGTTCATTTAAGAGAATCGGATCATAGCGTACATATACACGATCTTTTCCAATTTGTTTGGATAGCTCCACAATGCCCTCTAAAATGGCTTTTTTATCTAAGACATGGGACTCTATATCCTGATGATAAGGAGTAAATGTCACATGAAAGAGATAGGGAAAAGGAATTTCGGATAAGCGATGCAATATGGGCAAAGGATTTTTTGTACAGAAGATCATCGCATCAATTTGGTCTTGTGTTAGTGCTATACGACTAATCTGGTGAGGATTAAAAGGATTTCGTACGTCCACAAAACCTGCTTTGAAACGTTGAAACAGCCATTCACTGTAAAATGCCGGAATATCACACCTGCCACTTACAAACAACAACATAACCTCACCTCCTTTAGCGTAAGATGATCTTTGCCATCATAGGTATCATTAGCATCTAATCTTGTATTTGATATAAAACCATGCGGTATTCGCGCATGGTTATGGATAAAAAGTTGTATCACATACAAACATGTCCGTATGTGCGTAATGATGGATGGCTTTTTCAATTCGTGTTTCATCTTCGCTCAACGCAAACACGGTGCTTCCACTTCCTGACATTAAGACACAGGGAAAGCCCATGGCAATTAGCTCCTGTTTGATATCAGCAATCTGGGGAACCAGTTGGAAGGCACTATATTCTAATGAATTCGCAATATACTGCGGTAGTTGTTCATACTCTTTATTTTGTAACAGTTTTTTAATGGTATGCGCATTCGGATGTGGACATTTCGCAAAATCCAACGTTGCAAAGGCTTCTTTGGTAGATACACCGATAGAAGGTTTTACAAGTAACACATGTGGCTTCCAGTCAAAGTGAAAAGGTGTCAGTTTTTCCCCAATACCTTGTACCAAGGCACTTTCCTGTAAGACACAGAAAGGCACATCTGCCCCAAGCTGTTTTCCTAGCTGTGCTAATTCTTCCATCGTGATAGAAAGATGGCACAAATTATGAATCCCTCTAAGGACGGCCGCTCCATCGGCACTTCCTCCGGCTAGGCCAGCTTGTGAAGGTATGCGCTTATGCAGATGTACATGGAAATGTTCTTTTAACGCAAAGGTGTTTCGCATCAATTGAACAGCGCGAACAACGGTATTTGCATCATCCATGGCAACCTGTGAATCATCTGTTGTGAACATATCTTCCTTTGCAATGGATATTTCGATCGTATCATGTAAGGCCAGCGGCAACATGATCATTTCTAATTCATGATAGCCATCTTCACGTTTCCCTACAACATTTAATGTCAGATTGATTTTAGCATGTGCCTCAACGATCATCTTGCATCACCTCGTATAAATGCAGAAATTCATCCAGTGTCAAGCTTTCTGCTCTTCTCTTCGCATCGATATCGGCCTTTTCTAAATAAGCTTTTGCGGTTTCTTTATCGCTGCAATATTCCTGAAAATTATTTAAGATGGTCTTACGGCGTTGTTTAAAGCAAGCTTTGACCATTGCGAAAAATGATTCTTCCTTTAAATTTGCGTAATGTTTGCGAAAGGTAAATTGCAACACTGCGCTATCGACATTCGGTTTGGGATGAAAAACATTTTTTGGAACCTTCATAACAGCACGTACATCACAACGATATTGCGTTATAATGCTTAACGCATTATATTCTTTTGTATTTACTTTCGCATGAAAACGATCTGCCACTTCTTTTTGCATCATTACCGTAATCGCCGCAATATCCGCATTAGATTCAAAAATCTTAAACAAAATCGGCGTTGTAATATAATAAGGTAAATTTGCCGCTATCACGACATCCATACCTTTTTCACGATAACGATTTACCCATTCCCTTAAATCAATCGTTAAAAAATCCTGTAAAACAACAGAAACATTCGTATATTCAGAAAGTGTATCTGCTAATACATGAGGTAAACGTTCATCAATCTCAAAACAGACAACCTCTTTCGCATATTCACATAAATATTGTGTCAATGCGCCAATGCCCGGTCCGATTTCAAACACAACGCAATGATCACTGACAATAGCACTGCGGGCAATTTTTTCTACAACGCTTGGCTCTGTTAAAAAGTTTTGCCCATAGTTTTTCTTTGCGAACAAATCATGCGTTTCTAAGATTTCCTTTGTTCTGGATGGGGTTGCGATAGGTTTCTTCATAATGATATCCTTTCTATACTAAAGCCGCAAACGCTTTAATAGCTGCCTCAATCAACAAGGTGGTAAGAACAGCCGCAGCCGCAGCCAAGACAATATTTTTAATTAACTTCGTAAAATTACTTCCTTTTTGGGTGCTTTTTACATCATACAAGCGAGGAAAAGCAAACAATAGCAAAGCGCTGTAAAATAAGACCTGCTGACGCATGGTTTCATTATCCATACGTAACGCAAAGATTACAGCAATCAGAAAAACAAGATTACTGATGGATTTTAGAAAACGCCGTAACGAATACATGCGCATATCTAATAATGGTAAGCTTCCTTGGATATCCTCATGATAAAAAATCATTGTGGATTCATGTTCCAAAAGCAACTTCCATCCCAGTGAGGTGAAGATATCTTCATCACCGAGGTATTTTACATCATAAATACAAAACTTCCCATATTGCGGTGCTGTTTTCACAAAACGAAAGAACAAAAACGAATCAAAAAAGATGTAAGTAAAATCCTTTACGATCCATCCCTTTATAGCCATTTGCCGCAACCATGTTTCTAATGTTTCACGTTGGACAAAGACACTGCGGATTTTTTGTTCTTCTTGTTTCATTTGCGCAACAGCTCCTCAACATCATGCAGTGTCAACTGCATCATATTTAAACGTTTAAACAACGTTTTGGCATTTGGTCTTCCTAAATAAAGCGCCTGAGCAACTTTTTCTCTTTGATGAGCGGCAGCTTCCCCCCCATGCAAGCCCAAAGATAAATATTCTTCCCAGGATATACTTTCAACAGGCTGTTCTTGATAGGTGAATACATGAGATAATGCATCCAGCAAATCTTTTTTTGATGCATGTTCCACACCGACCTTCTTCGTTGTTTTTGCTTTATGCTTCTCGATATATGCATTTTTACAGCCGGGAATTTTCTGATTGATGGCAGTACGAATGGTTTCACCGGGATGATCAGGATCTGTAAAGATGATGACACCTCTGGTTTTGGCTGCCTGCTCAATGAGTCGCAATGTTTCTACTGACAGATGGGTACCATGTGTTTCAATGGTATCACAGTCAATGCAACTTTGTAGCACGTTTGTATCATTTTTTCCTTCCACAACAATAATTTCTTTAATTTTCATGGGTATCACCTACCTCTATAGTTTACCACAATTTCATCTTAGACGCTATTGCCTCTCTTTGATGTTTACGGATTGCCTTTTTTATATTTTAAATACAAAAAAGATTGATCCTTTATCATAATATAAAAAGTATCAACCTATCTTTTATCTGCTAAATTGTCGTAATCCATTTAAGCAACCTTTACCATAGTTTAACTATTTTACAATTCCCCTTGGCTCTAGCGGGAATTCGCACTGCTAGTTTCTTATTCAGCATGCATATAGCCATATTATACCAAAAGCTTATTTGTACTACTTTTGCCAGAATTGGCGAATTTCACTGATGAAATACAAGGAACCGGTAATAACGATCGTTTTCTTTTTCTTTAACATATACGTTAATGCCGCATGGTAATCTTCAATAAGATGAAGGTGTTTTCGATTTTTTAAACAACGGATGTCTAAAGAACGCTCATTATCAAAATGTGTGATGGTAATATCACTTGTAATGGTTTCTAATATCGATAACATCGTTTCAAAGTTCTTATCTTTTAAGACAGAAAATAAAACAGCGATATCGTCATAACCTTGTAAAGAGTTGCACAATGCCTGGATACCATCCGGATTATGCGCTCCATCTAAAATCACGATCGGATCTTTCTGCATAATTTCAAAACGACCGATCCACACAGCTTTACGTAAACCAGCCAAAATCTGTGCATCCTTTATTTCTACAAGTCTTTTTTCACGTAGCCGCCAAATTGTCTCCAAGGCCAGCGCCGCATTGCGAATCTGATAATTCGCCATAGAAGCCAGTGTCACCTGTAAATGTCGATAGGTAAATACCGTTTGCAAATTTGTAGAAAGATCACAAATCGGTTCCAAGGTGTACAACTTTACCCCTTGTGCATCTGCATGTTTTAAAAATACATCCAGGCAATCTGCTCTGGTTTCTGCACTCACCACATCTGCACAAGCTTTGATGATACCTGCTTTTTCTTCCGCAATCTTTGCATAGGTGTCTCCTAAAAGCTCCATATGATCCAATCCGATGTTTGTTATCACGCTGATCAATGGTTCCAAAATATTGGTTGCATCTTTGCGGCCTCCTAAACCAACCTCAAACACGGCATAGTCCACATGATGCCTTTCAAAGTAGATGCATGCCAGCATCATATCAATCTCAAACATGCTGAGATCCCAGGTAAGCCAGCTTTCATAATAAGTATTGGCAATTTCTATGAATTCTTTTTCATCCATATACATATCATTGATGCGGATGCGGTCTAAATGCGTAATCATATAAGGAGAGGTAAAGGAGCCTACACAATACCCTGCTTCCTGTAGCATACTGCGGATGTCATTGGTCGTAGAACCTTTTCCATTCGTCCCTGCAACATGAATACTTTTTAGCTTCTTTTGGGGATCCCCTATGCTCTTCATATAGTCCTTAAAATGCATCAAACCATATCCGCGATTCTTCCGCCCTTCAATAAGCTGAATAATTTCCTCTGCCTTTGTAAACATATTTAATCCTCTATCTTCCATTGCACCGGTGAATGACCCATCTTTAACAAAGCTGTATTTGTCTTAGAAAATGGCTGACTGCCAAAGAATCCATGGTAGGCCGATAAAGGAGAAGGATGTGCTGAAGTTATGATATGATGTAGTGGATTGGTAATGAGTTCTGCTTTCTGTTGTGCCCAATTCCCCCATAAAAGGAATACAATACCTTCTTCTTTTTCATTCAATGCGCGAATAACTGTATCGGTAAAAATTTCCCATCCTTTTTTACGATGAGAACCGGCTTTTCCACACTCGACACTTAACACTGCATTCATCATGAAAACACCCTGTCTGGCCCAATCTAGCAAATAGCCATGTGAGGGCATATCAATATCCAAATCCGTCTTTAGTTCCTTATATATATTACGCAGACTTGGCGGCAGCTTTACCCCCTTGCGCACGGAAAAACACAAACCATGTGCCTGATTTGGCTGATGATAAGGATCCTGCCCCAAAATCACTACTTTCACCTTTTCATATGGGCAAACATCAAAACAGGTAAACAAATCCTCACGTGGAGGAAAAATCGTCTTGGTTTTATATTCTTCATCTAAAAAAGCCATCAATTCTTGATAATAAGGCTTCTCTTTTTCCTGTTGAAACAAATCATTCCAGCACTTCATATGCATCACCTTCCAAACGCAGTAATCATACCATAAGACCATCTTCTTCACAACGTGCATCATTTTAAAAAAAAGTAGTGAGAATGAAACTTTTTGGCTTTTTCTTTCGTTAACTTAGTGAAGGAGTGCTGATTATAAAGATAGACAAAAAAATATCATAAAAAATTCTTAATTTTTCTAAAGATTGTCTTACATTTTAGTAATACACCCCTATCAAAAAAAGAATCATGCTATAATGCGGTTAGATAAACAAACACTTACGAAGTGAGGTGACTGATATGAAAGGGAAAGATCTTACCACGAATACAACGATTGCGACAACACATCCGGATAATACCATACTGACGGCAATTGTGAAACCACGTAACATCCTGATTGTCATTGGTCTAATGGCTGTCTTTATCTTATCTTTTTATTTATTCACCTAGTACACGAGAAGATTCTTACAATTTCATGACTTTTCATGCAAAATAAGAGAAGTGTGCTATAATAGGTGAACCATGAACTGAGGGGTGAGAGGTATGATAGAGAAAAACATGCATCCGGAAAAGCCGATGCCAGAAGAAGAGCGTGATTTATTAGGGGAGATCTTCAGTTTTCGTAATGTACTTCTATGTGCAATTGTGTTGGGAGTACTATTAGTAGTCATTAATATCTTCGCGAAATAAAGAACGATAAACCATACCATATCATATAAAAGACACGTCTTATCAATGTACAAGCCACATGGTGATGATTGGCAAACATGTTAAAGACACGTGTCTTTTTTTGTATCGTCATTTGGTGATGTAGGTGGCAGCTGTTTCTGTTTGAAAAAACAAGTATCGAATTGTTTCCATTCAACGATCCTCTTTCTCAGCTTTTCCGAAAACAAATTTCCCTGATTCTGGGATGAAAAAGGTCTTAATATCTTAATAGTGTAAATGTTTTCTGAAATTTATTCTGTTATTTTCATGATGTTATTGTAATTTCATCTCATTAGTGGTATGATACAACCAATCAGATAGAGGAGCGGAAGCGACAAAGTTAATTGGAGTCGGCGGGCATTTGACAGTTAGCTGAAGCAATTTCGCCGAACTACAACTTTTGGCAAGAAGTTGTGGTGGGTTTATGGAGAACATCCATAAAACTGTCTACAGTCGTAGGAGTGCTATCTTATTGTCCATGTAGTAAGTAAATTTCACATGCCAGTAAGGTCATTATCCTACTGGCATTTTTTAACGAGGTGATGAATGATGAAAGATAACGTTTTACACATCCAAGGTGTGTCTGTAGAACAGCTTGCGACAGCTTGCCAGACCCCTTTGTATATTTATGATGAGAATAAAATAACGGAAAAGCTTAGCCGTTTTCATGAATTATTTCAATCAGATACTTTTAAAACAGAAGTACTCTATGCATCCAAAGCGTTTTCCTGTAAAGCCATGGTAGAACTGGTCGCGCAATACGGTTTGTCCTTAGATGTCGTCAGCGGTGGTGAATTATATACCGCAAAACAAGCTGGATTTCCTATGGAACGTGTATATTTTCATGGCAATAATAAATCCTATGATGAAATCATGATGGCCTTAGACTATGGTGTTGGAACAATCATTGTCGATAATGCGATGGAATGCGATATGCTGGTAAAAGCCGTAAAACGCAGTGGCCGCAGCATCAAAACCATGTTAAGAGTAAATCCAGGTGTTGAAGCACATACACATAAATACATTGTGACCGCCCATTTAGATAGTAAGTTTGGCATTTCTATCACCAAGAAAAAAGAAATCGCCGCCATGATCCATACATTAACAAGCGTTGCGGAAATTACTTTTCTTGGTTATCACTCCCATATCGGTTCCCAGATATTTGATAAACAGGCTTATGTAGCAGAAATTGAAAAGCTCATGCAATTTACAAAAGAAATGCAAACTGAATATGATATTCATATCTCAGCTTTAAATTTAGGCGGCGGCTTTGCGGCACTTTATACGAATGCCGATCACCCTATTCCTTTACAAGATGTTTGTCATACTATCTTAGATACTTGTAAGAAAGAAAATGCCAAACAACAATTAAACATCGAAAAAATTATGATTGAACCAGGTCGCAGCATCGTAGCGGAAGCTGGCAGTACCTTATATCGTGTCGGTTATCAAAAACAAACAGAGCATAAGAAGTATATCTTTGTCGATGGCGGTATGAGTGATAATATTCGCCCAGCATTATATCAGGCGGAATATGCCTGTGATATCGCCAATCGCATGCAGGAAGATAAAACAGAAACCGTAACGATTGCCGGAAAATGCTGTGAATCAGGAGATATTTTGATTGAGAATGCCAAATTGCCAAAGGTATCACAAAATGATCTGCTAATTATTTATACGACCGGTGCCTATGGCTATAGTATGGCCAGCAATTATAATAAGCTGGGACGTCCGGCAGTCGTTTTCGTAAAAGATGGCCATGCCCGTGTCGTCATTAAAAAAGAAAGCTATGAAAACATGTTAGACTTAGAATGTAATGAGGTCATCAACGTATGAATATAGTAGAGAAGTATGGAGGAACAAGCGTAGCCGATCTGGATAAGATACGCGCTATTGCTCAGCATGTCAAAGAAATGAAAGAGGCTGGTCACAATGTGATTCTGGTAGCTAGTGCCATGGGAAAAACCACAAATAAGCTTATTGAAATGGCAACGGCATTAGGTGGTCATACCAATGATAGAGAAATGGATTCCCTTTTATCTACCGGTGAACAGCGAACGATCACCCTATTAGCCATGGCGATTGATGCACTTGGAATACCGGCGATTTCCTTAACCGGATATCAATGTGGTTTCATTACCAGCCATCATCATGCACATGCGCGTATTAAAGATATCGACATCACCAATTTACAAAAACACCTGGACGATGGAAAGGTTGTGGTAGTGGCTGGTTTTCAAGGAGCTACTGAGCATGGTGAAATTACGACGTTAGGAAGAGGCGGCAGTGATACAACGGCCGTCGCCTTAGCTGCCAAACTTGGCTGGGACTGCTATATTTATACCGATGTCAATGGTGTTTATACCATTGATCCAAGAATGTATCCAAAAGCCAAACGTTTAAAAGAAATCACATATAATGAAATGATGCAGATGGCTTGCTTGGGCGCCGGTGTTTTGGAAACACGCAGTGTAGAGCTGGCTAGTAAATACAATGTACGCCTATTCTTAGGAAAAGCCTTAGAAAAAGATAAAAGTAAGGGGACGTTTATTATGGAAAAAACGAAAAATCTGGAAGATATGCCGATTACCGGTATTAGTATCAAGGAAGACTATGCAATTATGCGGGTGAACGATCTTCCCAATGATGGTATCTTTCTTGGCGAGTTATTCACACTGATTGCCAAATTAGATATCAATTTAGATACAATATCGCAACAGTTGACGCATGATGGTAAAGTTAACTTTTCATTTTACTGTAATAAAAAACAATCTGATACCATTTTAAAGCATATCGATGAGTTAAATTCCAAATATCCGATTTCCCGTCTGTTGGGCTTTGTGAAACTATCGGTCGTCGGTGTCGGTATTTCCACACACAGTGGTATAGCGGCAAAAGTATTAAGTACCTTAAATGCACATAATATTCGATATTACATGATAACATCAAGTGAGATTTCTATCTCATTGACCATAGAGGAAAAAGATAAACAAAAAGCAATTGAAGTCTTAGGGGAAGCCTTTGATCTTTAATCTATTTATAAACAAAACACCGAAAGGTGAAAGGAGAACATTATGAAATTTGATCTTAAGGGAAGTATTGTAGCACTTATCACACCCTTCCATGAAGATGGAAGTGTCAATTTTGAAAAGTTACATGAATTATTAGAATGGCATGTTGCCAATCATACCGATGGTATACTAGTTCTAGGAACGACCGGTGAAAGCAGCACCATGACGCATGAGGAAGATGATGCTGTCGTCGAATTTACCTTACAAACGATTAACAAGCGAATCCCGGTCATTGTCGGTAGTGGTTCTAACTGTACACAGACAGCTGTTGAAAAAAGCTTGAAGTATGAAGAAATGGGAGCCGATGCCTTACTGGTTATTTCCCCATATTACAATAAAGCCAATGCCAGTGGAATGATTCAGCATTTTCTGTCCGTAGCCGATGCCGTTCATACACCAATCATCATGTATAACATTCCTGGCAGAACAGGTTGCAGTATCTCTGAAGAAGCCGTTGCCGTATTAAGTAAACATGAACATATTTGCGGTATTAAAGAAGCAAGCGGAAATATCGCTTATGCGACAAATATCGCCCGTTATCTGAATGATGATTTCCGTATGTATTCTGGAAATGATGACATGATTGTTCCTTTATTATCTTTAGGTGCCAGTGGTGTTATTTCTGTATTGGCAAATGTTATGCCACAAGAAACACACGATATGGTAATGGCATATTTACATCATGATGTAGATACAGCCTTACGGATACAGTTAGATAATTTAGATCTCATTCACGCTTTATTTATTGAAGTCAATCCGATTCCTGTCAAAGAAGCTTTGAATCTGATGGGCAAACAGGTTGGTGGATATCGTCTGCCGTTATGTGAAATGACAGAAGAACATAAAGAGGTATTAGCTGCTAAAATGAAGGAGAAAGCTTTATGCTAAATATTCTAGTCGCAGGATTTGGCAAGATGGGAAGACTGGTTGTCGACAGTATTCAGAAACAAGAAGATATGCAGGTGGTAATGATTGCCGATGGTACTCAGAAACCTGATTTATCAACACTGCAAGAAGAACTGCATGCGATTATCGACTTTTCACATCCCGCCAATTTAGAGTGGATTGCCCCTTATGTGAAGGAACATCATACGCCTTATATCTGCGGAACGACCGGACATAGTGATATGCAGAAACAAGAAATCAATGCTTTAGGTATGTATGCCCCTATTGTCTTTCAAGCAAATTTCTCACTAGGTATTGCTGTCATGCAGGAAATTCTTAAGATGGTGACACCCTTGTTAGAAGATAGTTTTGATATGGAAGTCATAGAAGCACACCACAACCAAAAACAGGATGCACCTAGTGGGACAGCAAAAATGCTTGTTGATATTCTGAACAAGGATCATGCCTATGAAGAAGTACATGGAAGAGAAGGGTTCATTGGCAAACGACAAAAAGAAATCGGTATTCATGCCGTACGAGGCGGTACGGTTGCCGGAGAGCACAGTGTCCTCTATCTTGGGGAAGATGAAGTTCTGGAAATCAAACATACGGCTAATAGTAAACAGATTTTTGTGAATGGTGCTTTACGTGCAGCACGCTTTATCCAAAACAAGCCCCATGGTACGTATACCATGAAAGATATCTTATTTAATGAATAAAAACAACGGGAAAGTCTCTTACATAACGGATTATGTAGGAGGCTTTTCCATGTGTATGTTCAAGTGCTATATACAATTTAAACAAACACTAAAACTTTGGTATTCACAATAGAAAGCTTGTCTTTTCCCAAAAAAGCGGTATGATGGATGTAGAAAGATAATCATAACATTAATTAGGAGATGTGATACCCATGGGATGAATAGAATAAGAAATATGATATAAAATCCTAAACGTATAGGGATTAGAAAGGAGTTAAAATGATGAAAGAATTTAGGAGTATCGTAATTGACGCAGATTCAAACACTTATACTATTAAAGATGGAACACAGGGAGAATACAAGTTATCAGAAATTAAAAAATATAGTATTTTAAATGAACATGCAAATTATCGTGGAAAAGCAGAACCTTTTCTTCATCAGGTACTTGGTGGTGCTTCCTCTTTTATAGCTGTAGAACCTAAATTGTATGTGGGAATTAAAATCACTACGACTGCAAATGAAACTTTAGCTGTTTATATTTCAGAGAATCCTGTATTGTTTAATTCTGATCTTTACATGGAAGATAAGAAAGAAGCAGAAAGAGTAAAAGCGGTATTTGATGAGTTCTTTAAAAAATAAAATTATCAATTATAATTAAAAAGAACATTGATTAGTTAAAAGCTTTTCTGAAGGTGCTTATACGATTAAAGAAATAGATATAACTGTTCAAGATAAAAACTAATGAATTCATATAAAAAGTGATGCAACCATCACTTTTTATTATTTACCAATGCTCCATGTCCTTAAATTCTTTACCAATTCCTTATAAACTTTAGCTGAGGAATCTTTACTACAAATATAGTTTTGTAAGATCGATGTAAAATCACTTTGATTTATCAGCATTTCCATTGTGATTCCCGGATTTTCTTCTATCATTGACAGATTATATAGTTGTGTTGTATTTACAGCCTCTATGAGTTCCTTTTTAGCATGATCATAAATATAGAAATCTTTTACATCCTCACTACATAATAAAGGTACTTTCATATTAGTGTCTAATAATGCCTGTATCCCTTTCTTCGATCGCACCATAGCTAGAAACTGTCTTGCTGTATTCGGGTATTTACATTCTTTTGTTACAGCAAATCCAAACGTCGTAAATGGCGGTGCTATGGTTTCTTCTTGCCAGGATGGCATCGCCATGAAATGTAGATTACCATTTTGATAGGCACTTCTATTTTCATACTGAAACTTTGTCGACAGTAAGCCACATAAATAATCATCACCATTATAAAAATCCTTTTGCTGTATCAAATCATCCGGCATATCCAATTTTGTATTTATTTCCTTATATGCTTTTAATTGCTTGATTGTCTGCTCTTTAGGAAAAAGATTGGTAAATGGAATTGTTTCCTTAGGAAGTAGTTTAGCGAAAAACGGATATACATATTCTCCCATATGATTATGATAATAACGTACATGACTTTCTGCCATTTGCTCAAAACTAACTAGATCTTCTTCCGACAATTTATTTTTTTCTAACAAATCCTTGCGATAACAAAACACCAGTCCCTCCCCAATAACAGGTGTATAATAATCGCTTAATTCCTCTCTCTGTAAACTATCCGGCACATCATATGTATAAGACACTTCCTTTATCCCCATGAGCTTATCTTTTAAAAAAGTTGCGTCAATATCGTTCGTCCAGATAATATCTTGTTTGATATCCTGGGTAAAGTAATAAGGTTGTACAACGAAATGTAAAGCATCTTTTTGTTTCGGATAGCTACGATTCCATAAATCGTTTAACTTATCCGCATATGCCTGATGTTCCACCTGAATCAACAGATGCGCATCTTTTTCAGTCATTTCAATCTTTTCTCTTGAAGCATTACTACATGCACAAAGAAACGCTGTTATACCTAACAAAACTAGTTTTTTCATGTCCTCACCTGTTTTGAGTATAACAACTTCTATCATCACATTCTGTCGAATTCACATATGCCTTTTTAATCATCTGTATCCTTCATTTGCGATAACTTTATATAAGCTTTCTCGTATGAAAAAAAGCAAAGATTCGTTTGGCTTTTTCCTGCTTGTATACTATACTATAACTATAGACAAGGGGGTTTTCCAATGAACCATGTTACAGCACTTTATCATGCATTAGAGAAAGAAGAGAAACTCCACCACGATGACATTTACAATTATGCAATTCCTAATGCATGGAATATGTATGGCTATCCAGATAAGAAAAACTTACGCAGCCGTGAAATTCTGGTCAATCCATACCGTTTTTATCTTTTTACTTTGCGCCACATCTTAATGGATGAACAAGGAAAAGTGAAAAAAAGCATTCCTTTTCAAGATGCTAAAGCTTCAAAAGGCAGCTGGCTGAAAAAGTCCAGTATATATTCCCTCATGGTACGTACTGCCACGGCATGGGATCACGATCGTGATGATGCATTGCCACATGATAATTTGTATCATTTAAGTGATAATGGCACTTTTTTGAAGAGTATTTTATTAATTCCCTACTTAAAACGCATGGGTATAAACACCATACTTATGCACCAGCCATTTGCTTTAAGCAAAACACAGACGCCTCATACGTATGCCGCAAAGGAATGTGTGCGTAGTTTTACAGATATAGATGAAACGTTACATGATCCACTTGTACCGGAATTAAATGTTCTGGAACAATGCTTAGCATTTATTGAAGCTTGCCATATGCATGGTATCCGTGTTCTTTTAGAATTTTGTCCAGGTAAGCTTGCCAGAGATAATACATATTATCAGAAACATCCGGAATGGTTTTATTGGATGACATATGATGAATTGCGAAATTATCATGCGCCGATTTGTAATGCGCTACCGCAAAACACAATACCGCATACGTATGCGTTAAAAGATTTTTATCGCAGCGAAGATGTAAAAGCACACCTAGCTTTCTTCCGTAATGCACCAGAGCCCACAGATATGGATTTAGCTGCTATAGAAAAACTAGAACATATCACGATTGCGCCAATGTTCTCAGATCAAATCAATGCACATTTACCTGTTGATGAAGATGGTACTGTATTCCGTTTCTTTGAAGATTTTCATATTCATGTACCAAAAAACGCATTACCTGCAAATTGTGCACCTTATCTAATGCAAGACAGCATTCGTTATGATTTGCATCCGGGAAAAAAGGCTTTGCGTAGTTTATGGGATATGTTAAATGAAACCATTCAATGGTATCAACAAACACTCGGCGTTGATGGTATTTATTTGGAAAAAACATATTTATTACCTGAAAAACTGCAAAAGGAATTGGTAAAGACAGCGCGCAAAGGAAACCGTCACTTTGCCATGATTGCAGAAGATACGCTCATGGAAAATAGTAGTGCATGGGTTGCAAAAGGCTTTGATGCCATTAGTGGAAATAGTGGTTATGAAGAAACCAATATTTGGGACTTCCGTTTCCATACCTTTGCATATCGTTTAAAAGGCAATGCCTGTCCCATGTTTGCGGCTAGTGAATTTTATGATGCCAGAAGAGTGTGCTCATTGGAAAATGGTAAAAAATTGATGATCATGTTAAGTGTTATGAATCAATTCTTACCCAATGGTATTCCGATGCTGATGAATGGTGTTGAATGCTTTGAGGTACAGCCAATGCAGTTGAGTGAGTATGGGGACAAAAAATATCTATCTTCTCTGCCAAAAGAAGATCTCCGCTACCGTCAACAGGCTTATTTAGATTCTTACTATTTTAATTATCGTACGCCGGATCTCAATGTTTTGCCTTCTTTATTAGAGCGTTGTTCCGCAATACGTAATACATATCTTGATGCCATTAGTAAAGAAGAAAGCTGTGTTCCCGTATGGTTTGATTCTCCGAAAGACTTTGGCATTGGGTATAGTTTTATCTTAGAAGATCGTGCATTAATGGTTATTTGTAATACAAACATTAATACAGCCAGTCATTTACATATTCATACCGAGAATTTATATAGTGAATTGCCTTTTACAGTAGCAGAAATTCATCAAATCTTCTCTACTTCAGACCCATATATTCATGATGTACCGCAGGACTCTTTCCGCAATCTCCCATTAGATTTTGAATGTGGTGAAGTAAAGTTTATCGAATTTAAAGCTAGTAAATCAACTGATGGACAAAAAGCTTAATTCTTTCACAAGATGGTTTTAAGATAAGTTATTTGTTGATAATCTCCATAATGAAGATTGACGATTAGGAATACCTTAAATTAAAATACCAATAATTACTTTTTAAAAGAATCGCTATCGATTCTTTTTTTCTGTCCTTATCTATATTATAATGAAACAGGTGATAACATGTATCGTTTAAAAGAAGATCATATGGATGAATTTGAAATCAAAAAAAGTCGTTTCCTTTGTTACCTTCACCGTTGTAACAGTGAAGAAGAGGCAAAGACTTTTATTAACAAGATAAAAAAAGAACACCCTAATGCCAGACATCACTGTTATGCCTTTATCATAGGCGAACAAAACGAAATACAACGCAGTAATGATGACGGAGAACCTGCCGGTACAGCAGGTGTGCCCATGTTAGAATGTTTGATGAAACATCAGATGCAAGATATCGTAGCAGTTACCGTACGTTATTTCGGCGGTATTAAATTAGGGGCAGGCGGATTGATTCGCGCATATGCTAAAAGTGTATCGCATGCACTTGCGAGTGCCTGTCTTACCCGTAAACAGAAAATGTTTGTATATACCTTACATTTTCCATATCATCTCATTGGTAAGATGGATTATCTTTTCCGTACTCACGATATTGAAGTATCTGACAAGCAATATGAAGAAAATGCTGTTTATACGTATTTATGTGAACACCCCTTAGATGATGAAATCTCTGAAATCACCAATGGTGCTTATCTTCCAGTCTTTATCAAAGAATGTATAATAGATGTAGAATTACAAGGTGTAAAAACAGATTTAACAGCTTCATGAGTCTGAACCTTCTCTGCCATACATCAATATATAGTAAGATAATTCGCTAGCCTTTATGAGCCTTTTTCATGATAGTTTGCCATTGGCAAAATAAGGCTAAAAAAATATGCTTATATCCTTAAGGGGAGCATTCTTTCAAACAGGTTCTTACTCACTTTAGGACATACAGCAAGAAAGGAAGCCGTTTATGCTAGATCATAAACAGCCTCCTTTTATTTATTTGTTAAAGTATTTGTTGCACTACCGTATTTCATAATTTCAACATTCTTATTAAGGTTGCTCATCATTGTATGCTCACTATAAAAGGAATTCTTTTTTTATATTTCTTCGATAGCCTTTTGATAGCATTCCCCAACTCTTTTTACATGTTGTGATAGTGTTTTACGAAATTCTGCATCTAATAAAGCTTTTCTATCTCTTTCAAAGAAGTAACCACCTTGAAACGCAATCAATTTTTCAAAGGCTTCTTTTTCTTGTTGGAAACCTTCTTGTAAATGTTGTATCTCATTCGTTAGGTTAGGGCACAACTGTTGCGCTCTTCTAAGAAAATCTTCTATATGATATAGATTAGTCCCTGTTTGCACAACACAACTGCGATAAGTATCTAAGGGACCTTCTAGCTGCTGCTCAGTCTGAAAATCTTCATCACATAACAAAGAATCAGCCCATGCATCAAATGCAGCCTTACCAAAATACACCTCTTCCGTTGACACCATTTTCTTATAATCCTTGATGCGTAAGATGGCCTTTTCCATATTTTCGGCAATCGTTTCACGTTTTTTCTTCTTACCGAAAAAGATTAGTGCTTCAACATTTTTTAATTGATTGCGAACTTGAAAATAATTTTTTGAAAACACGTGATCGAAAATCTCATCATCACACATTTCTCCAGGAAATTGGGACCATCCAATAAGTACCTTTCCATCCTCAGAATAGCCGCAAATAATGGAACATACCGGTGGCCCTACGATACCAAAACTTAAAACCGGTAAGCCTTTATCAATAGATTCAACAATTTGCTTTTGAATAGCTTCTTCCTTTGCCACTATTTCATCGTGTCGCACATAAGTATATTCATAACCACAAGCATCAAATGCCTGTTGGATGGGAAGCTGTTGATCTTTCCATACATTTGAATAAGAATCGTTATAGCGCCATTTTGGTTCTAACCAGGTCTGTGTGAAAAAATCACCACATACTGCCGCAAAGAACGCAAAATCATAATTCTCATCTTCATTCAAAGCAGACATAGCAGATCGCATACAGCTGGGGAACATATAATTTTCTGCTTTATTCTCATATAGCTTTTCAACATTCGGAATTAATCTTCGCGACATGATAAAGCCCCCATCGATGTGTATCTCAATATTCAATGGTGAAAAGTAGCGAAGCTTGCCAGCAGTTTTCTGAGCAACGGATGGTGTAATGCCGTGAAATCGTGTAAATGCCTTAGTAAAACTCTCACTGGATTCATACCCATATTTTAATGCTGTATCCATGACCTTGCTGTTTTTCAGTAAGAGTTCTTCTCCTGCTAATGATAAGCGACGATTTCGCAAATAGTCACTTACACTTAATCCAGTCACTATTTTAAATGTTTTTTGAAAATAAGCGTTTGATATGTACATCGCTTCTGCTATCTGTTCACTATGTATATCATCAAGCAAATGATCTTCCATATAATTTAAAGCCTTTTGTACAATGTTTATCCATTCCATGTTAGATGCCTCCTTATAATCTTTATTATAACGATAAGCATGAAACTTTTCCTGTCTTTTTATGACAAGATATGTCTTATGTGTAACGATAGAATACAAATTTTTGAAACTAGCTTTGCAGGATAAAATAATACTTAATTTCATTGTGAATGCTTTGCGTTTATGGTATTTGCTTGTAAGATTAAAAAAACATGAACAAAAGTAAATCGTTCACATTAGATGATTTCAGATCCCGGTGCAAAGTTTTCCTTATCCTATATAAAAATGTATATTCCTATTTCTATTTAAAAAAGTTTCCCTTAGCTTCTTTTTCATAACAATGAATAAAGTTCAATAAAAAGCGCTGTGCTAATGATGCTGGAGCGATTGCTTTAAGAGCTTCATCAAATGAATACCACTTGGCCTCATCGATCTCCCAATCCGATACGTCTGCTAAAGATGTACTATCTAACAGAACGGCAAAACTTAGCATCAAGGTGTTTGTTTTTTCAAAATATTCACTTTTCAAATAGCGATATGCAACAACTCTTCTACCTATCTCTTCCTGCATCTCACGACACACCGCATCTTCAACACTTTCTTTTTGATTCACATAACCAGCCACCAAAACATTCCGCTGTTTACCATATTGTTGAATCAACAGTATTTGCTTTTCATCCGGTGATAATGCCACCAGGGATACAGCAGTATTAAATTGTGGAAATATGTATTTCTGACAAGTCGTGCAATATGGAATGCAACCCTCGTGTTCATGTTTTTTCATAATTAATGCGTTACCGCATGCACTGCAAAATTTCATAGACATCCTTCCTTCCATCATTATTATAGCCATGATAACATTAAAAGAAACCTTAGCAGGTTTCCTTTAGTGCATATCCTTCACCATTTTCCACAATTCACTATAAGATACAAAACCAATAGCATCACATTTTTCCTTAGCTACCTGGCGCTGTTTCTTTACATTACCTTCATGCACACGGTTCAAATTGTTTTTATCCATCATGTATTGCACATAAGAGAATTTCTTCAATAAGAACCATTTCGCAATGATTTCATTAATTGTTTTTTCACGGTTTTTACTTTCTTCTAACAGTTTTTGTAAATGTTCCTGTTGCCAGGATCCCATTTCTTTCGCCATTTCATACATCTCGTCATAGTTCTCAAATACTTTACTGTCAAGACGTCTTTGAACGATACCGGCTTTCTGATTCTGCATAAAAAATGCAATCACATTTTCCATCATGCGCTCAATCGTATCTTTATTCACTGACATCGCGATGATTTCATTTCGTGTTCCCTCATATTCATTTTCCGGTTCACTCATTACATAGTACAATGCCTTAGCAATGACATATTCTTCCTTATCTCCTAATGTTAAAATTACGGCCTTTTGATAATCATCAAATTTTCCATACACTACATATGGACAACAAATCGTTCCATGCGGCAACTTAAATGAATCTTTGTAGCGAATGATCTGATTAGCAATTGCCTCTTTATTAATATTCAAGTGCAAATCTACTGCAACTTTCAGATTATGATCCTCTTCAAAGAGCGTTTCTAATACCTCACGTACTTCTTCCTTCCCCTCATCAGCCTCAATGATGGAAAGGTAATCCTCAAGGAATCCATTAAACGTGCAAATTCCTTCACCACTTTCACGAATGTCTTTTACCCCATTCAAAATATCATAAATAGCCATAGTTCTCCTCCTTTCCCAGTCGTATTTTACATTTGAAGATCAATGGAACTATGTTGTCTGATGATGCAATACTACATCTATAGTGTATGAATAAATAAATTCATATATTCATTAAAATTGTATAGAAAGGTATATCTATCTTCATTTTACAACGTTTTTTTTATTTTTCAACAAAAATTTAAGCGTTTTCATAAATATCTGTAAGAAATTAAAGTTACCTAACCGTACGATTGAAAAACAAGATCTTCCTAGAATTTCACTGTATAATATCACTAAAAAAGCCTCGACCAATTTTCTTTTGTGCTTATAAGTTATATCTCTGATGTACGAGTCTATTTACAGAAAAATAGCGATATGGACTTAATACCGCTATCGCTATTTTCATTCCTATAACAATGTACCATTCGTATTACGATACATCTTTAAATCCTCTTCATAAAGCATTGGAACATAAACAACCTGAAAACCTGGCATTCCCTTAAATGGTGTTGTTTCCAAAAAGAACATATAGCACGGATAAAGATATGTACTATTAACATTTATATAGGTTATGCTAGCACCTTTAACTTTAAGTTTCTTTATATCCTTTATCTCATCAAGAACCGAAATATAATTACCATTACGCATTTCAAGTTCTGCTTCCTTTACCGTCTTAACTTTATAATTCTGACTTTGTTTCACCGCTTTTTGTGAAAAGCGAAACATATCTTGCGTTATAAATGCATCATTAGGTGCATACGTGATGGTATCCGTATATTGTGCAATCGCTGTATCTATGATATTTTTCTGTGTCCTATGCCATGAAGCCGTAAAAGCGAATCCATGATCATTAAAACGTGAATATTCTGGTTTATCTTGTGTATAATTCTTAAAAAATGCCGGATATTCTTTCATTACCTGCTGAAGATAGGCATCTGCCTGCTTTTGTGTTGTGACTTTCTGTGGTTGTTGTCGATTTATTGTCAATAAAATATCTCCATCTGTTTCTGCTGTTATCTCATAGCGCTCACCTTGTGCGGAAACGATATCTAATTTACTGGAATATTGGAAAGTATCCGTTAATTCATATTTTCTTATAAATGCTTTCATTTTCTCCATTCTTTGTTTTATCGAGAGTGGCATCACCAATTCTCCCATATCATCTCGCTCCAATTTACTTTTTAATACCGGTAATTTTTCCGGAACTTTCATCGTAGAAACTAAATCATCGATGGTATCCGCATATAAGATTCCATCGCCTTGTGCATGAGCAATCCGTGATGGTTTCCATTCTTGCGGCTGCGCTTTTGCGCCACAGCCCATGAGACTTCCGCATATAGCAAATATAAGAATATATTTAATTGTTTTCATTAATTTCCACCTCTAGCTTTCGCCAATCTTTTTCTTTTAAAGCGGGTACATCCACAAGATGCTCTTTCCCTTGATCGTCTTTTAAATAAAACCGATAGATCGGGTAAACAAGGGGCTGCATACTGCGATATGCCTCATCTGCTGAATCTAAATATTGCAATTGCACGCTGACAATATCATCTTTATCTGGTAAATATTTTGTATCTGTGTCCAATTGCATGTATTCCTTTTGTAGAAATCGCTTCTTCGCTTCTTTCTCGGTTATAATCTCATAGCTCTGCCGCTGTTGCAGCCGCGCTATTGTTTTTATGCGCATATGCAATGTAGAATAGAGTACATTGTTTTTCTCTTGATAGGTGACATAGAATGTTATATTGTTTAACTCCTGATTCCATAAGGCTTTTGTTTCATCATAAAGAAGTACCTGATACTCTAACATACCATCGCGATAATCAATTTTTATTTTCCACATAGGATTATCCATTTGTAGCTTAGGATACTTTTTATAAATCGCTGTTGCGTTTTCTAACAGCATTTCCCTGCTTATATATTCATTAGTTTTCTTATCCTCAAAGAAAGCTACTTCAATCGTTCCATTTTCCATCACTTTTACACACACGGTATCATCTTTAAGCGAAGTATCCGTATAACTTCCATTTTTAATATGAAATATTTCAGCGAATTCCTTTAAAATTTCTTGCTTTGTATCATTTGAAACTTGTTTTTTATAAATCCCCTTAAGATCTTGTGGATAGCTTTGTTCATACACTGGATATTTTATGGTTTCCGCACTTCCTGTTTTAGGTTTAGCACTTCCATAATCTTCACTAGGCAATGGTATTGTAGTATCCTTTCCTTTCAAATAAGTATCTTGCTTTTGCGTCTTTGATATTGTTTTATATGTTTTCGGTTGATGAAGGATAACCGTTTCTTTAGGCTGTTTCAAAAGCATGAAGCCACCTATACAGAAGCATGCCACAAATACAAAAGCGAAAGCCCATTTTCCTTTATGCTTCCAAAACGCATGGGGATGCTTTTTTAACGAATTCTGCTGTATGTCTTTTATAACACTGTCATCTAGATGTAATTGTTCTATTTCTTTTCGATATTCATCCCACATGTTCCTCTCCTCCTTCATAGCGCTCTTTCAGCTTTATTCTGCCGCGATGTAACCATGTTAAAATCGTTGCTTCTTTACGATGTAAAATTTCGGCGATTTCCGTAACACTGTAACCTTCATAATAATGCAAATAAATGACATTTCGATATTTCTCCGGAAGTTCTCTGACATAATACAATAAGCCATACTCTTGTTTATGTTCTTCCATGACATCATAACGTTCATCTAAGGAAAAAGCAGTACGTAAACGCAAATAACGCCAGCGATCATGACAAGTGTTGATGGTAACACGAATGATCCATTTCTTTTGCATTTCGGCATTCTGAAAAGAAGGCATGTTGTGCAGCAATTTTATATAAATATCTTGAACGATATCTTCTGCATCTGCCTTATGTCGCATATTATGCATCGCTATGCGATAAATCATATCGCCATACTCTGCTAGCAGCTCTTCTAGTGTATAGACAGCTTCCCCATGTTCAACCATCCTTTATATCTCCTTCATATAGTAAACGATTATCTTTATTATAACATTTCATTCTTTTGAATTTTTTTCATATACTAGAATAATCCATAAGAGGATATCTTAAATCTTCTTAACATTCCCCATTTACATTCAGTTTCATGATATTCTTTATTTACTAAATGCCGCTATCGGTTTAAAATATAAGTATTATACAGAAAAAGGGTGATGAAATGAAACAAGAATTATTACTTTCCCTTCTGGAAACAAATGCCCGTTACTCCACGAGAGATTTAGCTGACATTTTACTGGAAGATGAAGACAGTGTCATTCATACCATGAATGAACTTGAGAAAAAGAAAATTATATGCGGGTATCATACCATTATCAATTGGGATAAAACAAACCGTGATAAAGTCATGGCGATGATCGAGGTTGAAGTATCACCGGAACGTGATTATGGCTATGATCGTATTGCTAGAAATATTTATCGTTATCCAGAAGTAGATACAATGTATCTGATGAGCGGGAAAAGCGAGTTTATCGTCATAATTTATGGCAAGACCATGCAGGAAGTTTCTAATTTTGTAGGCTCAAAATTAGCGACGACTGACCATGTCACATCCACATCGACATTTTTCGTATTAAAAGAATACAAAGTTAACGGCGTTGTCTTTGGTGATGAAGAAAAACCTGAAGAAAGATTGGTTGTAACACCATAATGCAATACGAAAATTTCTTAAGTAAAAAAGTACAGGAAATTAAACCTAGCGGTATCCGTAAATTTTTTGATTTAGCGAGTGAAATGGAAGGTGTCATCTCACTGGGTGTTGGAGAACCTGATTTTGATACCCCATGGCATATTCGTGAAGCTGCTATATATTCCATTGAAAGTGGAAAAACACATTATACAGCGAATCAGGGACTGCTGGAATTAAGAGAAGAAATCTGTGCTTATCAAAAACGCCGTTTTCATTTAGATTATGATCCCGTTCATAACGTCATCATCACCGTTGGCGGAAGTGAAGGTATCGACATTGCCATGCGAGCGATAGTAAATCCTGGTGATGAAGTCATTTTGATGGAGCCTAGTTATGTTGCCTATACCCCAAGTGTACAGTTAACCGGTGCCATACCGGTGCATGTAAAACTGGAACACGAAGAACAGTTTAAACTAACACCGGAAAAATTAGAGGCTGCCATTACGCCAAAGACGAAGGCAATCTTGCTGAATTTCCCAAGTAATCCTACCGGTGGTGTCATGACGAAGGAAGATTATGCGAAATTAGTACCGATTATTAAAAAACATAAACTGATCGTTATCAGCGATGAAATCTATGCTGAATTATCTTATGAGGATAATTTCTATTCCTTAGCAAATTTTGATGAAATTAAAGATCAAGTTATCATTATCAGTGGTTTTTCTAAGGCATATGCGATGACCGGTTGGCGTTTAGGATATGTTTTAGCTAACCAAACCTTTACAGAGGCGATGAATAAGATTCATCAATATATCATCATGTCTGCCCCTACCGGTGCACAATATGGTGCAATTGACGCGATGCGCAATGGCGATATTCATGTCCAAGAAATGAAAGAGGCCTATATGTCACGCCGTAATTTCATTACAAAAGGGTTTAATCGCATTGGTCTGCCTACGCATTTACCTCAGGGAGCATTTTATATCTTTCCGGATATCCGCTCAACTGGTTTAACGAGTGATGAATTCTGTGAGCAGCTATTGAATGAGCAAAAAGTTGCTTGTGTCCCTGGTACCGCTTTTGGTGATGCCGGAGAAGGTTTTATTCGTGTATCTTATGCTTATAGCATTGAGCATATTAAAGAAGCCATTGAGCGTATAGATGCATTCATGAAAAAATTTCGTTAAAGAGAAAGGCATTTCCTCATAGAAATGCCCTTCTTTCTTTATGGAAACATTGGCTTTTTACATTTATAAATATTGAAACAGAAAGGAAACCAGGTTATCGTAACGAATGCTTTCTTTATTGATGAAAGCAATACGCTCTATTCTTATCGATTTCCTGTAATATACATATGCTGAAATCATTAAAAACAAACTATCTCTTATATTTAACCTGCGCCATGAATTTTGTTTTGTTCCTCTTTGCACTCTATACAAGCAACAATATTAGCAATCATGATAATGCCAGGGAAATGTATGGCGTTCTCTTCGCAATGATCACTATTTTATTAATCTGGTTGCTACGCCATCATAAATAATGGAAACCAAAGCAACACAAGAACTTTGTATTTTAACTTTGGCTATGCATCTTTGTGCGTATATTATTATTTTTTAAACAGGAACTATCTTTTAACAACTTAATAACAATCGAGTAGGGTGAAATAAATCACCCTCTCACACCACCGTACGTACGGTTCCGTATACGGCGGTTCGTTTTAATTTCAAAGCGTGTCTCT
>NZ_SMBP01000024.1 GCF_004341945.1 Longicatena caecimuris | reverse complement strand
TATTTTCGCACATAAAAACCCGCATAAATACGGGCTCTGATTAACATTTGTTTTTTTGCTCCTAAAGAAACATGGTGCTAACTTCTAAAGACGGGAAAAATTTAATGTATTTTACCATCTTTTTCGCGAGAAACACTTGCGATTTGAAAAAAGTGTTGCTATAATGGTATAGCACTTACTTTGGACCCACCTGAGGTCTAAGGCGGAAGGAGAGTAAAATTATGAAAAAAGGAATTCACCCAGAATACCACCGTATCATGGTGAAATGTACTTCTTGTGGAGCTGAATTTGAAACAGGTTCAACAGCGAAAGAATTACGTGTTGATACTTGCTCAAACTGTCATCCATTCTTCACTGGTCGTCAGAGATTTGCTGCTGCCCAGGGACGTATCGAGAAGTTTAATAAGAAATACGGACTTAAATAAGAACACACATAAAAAAGAGGGTAACCTCTTTTTTTCTTTCATAGGGAAGCCTAGCCTTTCATAATTGAATGGCATTGAGGCAATTGTTTCCAATCAATAAACAGATGTTACATATTGAAAAAGTATTTGGGAAATATGATAATTTCTTATGTTTATTTCTACCATTTCCCACATAAATTCGTTATAATAGATACTGTTGTAATGAGGTGAAAAGATATGTATCAACAATATCGTGAAGGGTGGCTGGAAGTCATCAGTGGCTGTATGTTTGCAGGAAAAACAGAAGAATTGATTCGTAGAATCAAGGTGTTGGAATATGCTAAGAAAAAAATAGCTGTTTTTAAACCGAAGATTGATAATCGTTATAGTGAGGAATGCGTTGTATCACATGCCGGAAGCAGTGTAAAAAGCTTTAACATCAGTAAGGCAAGAGAAATTTTTGATTACATAGATGACAGTTATGATGTAATTGCTATTGATGAAGTACAGTTTTTCGATGAAGAAATTGTGCAGATTTGTGACTATTTTGCTGATCGTGGCAAGCGTGTCATGGCGGCTGGATTAGACATGGATTTTCGCGGTGTTCCATTTAGTGTTATGCCGGAATTATTCACGCACGCGGAATTTGTTACGAAACTGACTGCTGTTTGTACAAAGTGTGGAGCACCTGCTACACGGACACAGCGTTTGGTAAATGGTAAGCCTGCAAGCTATGATGATCCTATTATCGTTGTGGGAGCCAGTGAACAATATGAGGCTAGATGTCGTCATTGTCATGAGGTAGAAGGACGACCTCAAATACATGTAGAAATGAAGAAATAAGAAAAGATGAGCGTTTGATTAATTAATTTGATAACGTTCATCTTTTTAAATGTCTTTGTCATTTGACTTTTTTTGTTTTAGATAATTCATGATAAGAAATTTACGTTTTTCACTTGTTTGTGTCGTATATAAAAAGGAAGGAGGTCTAACTAATGGCACATATTGAGTGTGGCGTAGTTATGGGAGGAAATGACAGTGGATTTGGTATATTTATTTATCTTTCTACTAATATGGATTGAATATCTGCGTACTAGCAGATAATTGATTTATTGAAGCGTAAGATAGCCCCGCCGTGGTCCTTATCACACGAGCAGGTTTCCATTAGCCATTCTCTCATTGTCCTGAACTCCTTTAAGCGTCAAAAAGGGAACGACCACCATCGTTCCCTTTCCTTTGCCCGAAGGCATTGTCCTGATGACTATATTTTACTGATTTCCTATAGTTTGTCAAGATAAAGTAGTCGTATTTAAAAAAATGATTTCTTTTCTTCATCTTTACGTTTTTTATTCGCTCGTGTCGTATATAAAAAGGAAGGAGGTCTAACTAATGGCACATATTGAGTGTGGCGTAGTTATGGGAGGAAATGACAATGGATTTGGTATATTTATTTATCTTTCTACTGATATGGATCGAATATCTGCGCACTAGCAGATAATTGATTTATTGAAGCGTAAGATAGCCCCGCCGTGGTCCTTATCACACGAGCAGGTTTCCATTAGCCATTCTCTCATTGTCCTGAACTCCTTTAAACGTCAAAAAGGGAACGACCACGAATCGTTCCCTTTCCTTTGCCCGAGGGCATTGTCCTGATGACTATATTTTACTGATTTTCAATAATTTGTCAAGACAATAAAGGAGGGTTCAGAAAAAATAAGCTCTTTTCATATTCTTTACGTTTTTCACTCGTTTATGTCGTATATAAAAAGGAAGGAGGTCTAACTAATGGCACATATTGAGTGTGGCGTAGTTATGGGAGGAAATGACAGTGGATTTGGTATATTTATTTATCTTTCTGCTGATATGGATCGAATATCTGCGCACTAGCAGATAATTGATTTATCGAAGCGTAAGATAGCCCTGTTGCGGTCCTTATCACACATACAGGTTTCCATTAGCCATTCTCTCATTGTCCTGAACTCCTTTAAGCGTCAAAAAGGGAACGATTCGAGGTCGTTCCCTTTCCTTTGCCCGAAGGCATTGTCCTGATGACTATATTTTACTGATTTTCAATAGTTTGTCAAGATAAAGTAGTCGTATTTGAAAAATGATTTCCTTTCATCATCTTTACGTTTTTTACTCGCTCGTGTCGTATATAAAAAGGAAGGAGGTCTAACTTATGGCACATATTGAGTGTGGCGTAGTTATGGGAGGAAATGACAGTGGATTTGGTATATTTATTTATCTTTCTGCTAATATGGATTGAATATCTGCGTACTAGCAGATAATTGATTTATTGAAGTGTAAGATAGCCCTGTTGTGGTCCTTATCACACATACAGGTTTCCATTAGCCATTCTCTCATTGTCCTGAACTCCTTTAAACGTCAAAAAGGGAACGACCGAGAATCGTTCCCTTTCCTTTGCCCGAAGGCATTGTCCTGATGACTATATTTTACTGATTTTCAATAATTTGTCAAGATAATAAAGGTGGATTTAAAAGGTGGTTTTAGAAAAATAAACTCTTTTCATTTTCTTTATGTTTTTTACTCGCTCGTGTCGTATATAAAAAGGAAGGAGGTCTAACTAATGGCACATATTGAGTGTGGCGTAGTTATGGGAGGAAATGACAGTGGATTTGGTATATTTATTTATCTTTCTGCTGATATGGATCGAATACCTGCGTACTAGCAGATAATTGATTTATTGAAGCGTAAGATAGCCCTGCCGTGGTCCTTATCACACGTGTAGGTTTCCATTAGCCATTCTCTCATTGTCCTGAACTCCTTTCAACGTCAAAAAGGGAACGATTCTCGGTCGTTCCCTTTCCTTTGCCCGAAGGCATTGTCCTGATGACTATATTTTACTGATTTTTAATAATTTGTCAAGATGAAATCACATAGTGTTTTTTAGTAATAGCTTTATTTATTTTATTAAACATTCTCCATTACTTTCAATAACTGATTTATACCAGTAAAAAGATTTTTTTCGGATGCGCTGCATGGAGCCACTGCCATCATCCTGTTTATCAACATATACAAAACCATACCGTTTTTTCATCTCACCGCTGGAGGCACTAACTAAATCAATCGGTCCCCAAGCGGTATACCCCATCAGTTCAACACCATCTTCTTCTATTGCAGCTTTCATAGCAAGGATATGCTCACGCAAATAAGAAATACGTGCATCATCTTCAATCGTTCCATCAGCCTTTACCGTATCAATCGCGCCTAAGCCATTTTCTACAATGAACATTGGTTTTTGATAGCGATCATAGACGTGATTTAAAGTGATTCTTAAGCCTAATGGATCAATCGGCCAACCCCAATCGCTATAGGTCAGATAGGGATTCTTTGCGGAAGCAAACAAATTGCCTTCTGTTAGTTTTTCTGGTTCTTTCTGTCCGCTGACACAGCGACTGTTATAATAAGAAAAGGAAATAAAATCAACCGGATATTTCTTTAAAATCGCATTGTCATCATCTTCCATATGGGGCATGCAATGTTTTCTAGTTAATTCCTTTATCGCATAGGATGGATAAGCTCCACGTGCTTGGATATCAATGAAAAAGTAACTTTCTCGATCTTTCTTCAAAGCCTCAAAGACATCTTGTGGATGACAGCTATAAGGATAGACAGAACCTGCCGCAAACATGCAGCCAATCTGATTTTCTGGATCTATTTCATGTGCTAATTTTGTGGCTAGAGCGCTAGCTATCAATTCATGATGCGCAGCCTGATATTTAATACGCTCTTCATCATCTCCATCCTCAAAATATAAACCGGCACCTAGAAATGGAGCGTGTAAGATCATATTAATTTCATTAAAAGGCAGCCAATATTTTACGATACCTTTATAACGTGTGAATAAAACTTTGCATAAACGAAGATAAAAATCAATCATCTTACGGTTTTTCCATCCACCATAGGTTTGGATGAGATGCATAGGGCAATCAAAATGTACGATTGTCACAAGTGGTTCTATATGATACTTTTGGCATTCACGAAAGATGGCATCATAAAACTGCAAACCTTCTTCATTTGGTTCTTCTTCATCCCCATTGGGAAAGATACGTGTCCAGGCAATGCTCATGCGATATACCTTGAACCCCATTTCTGCCATGAGGGCGATATCTTCTTTATAATGATGATAGAAATCAACACTGTCATGTGATGGATAGTGATGGTGTTCATCACAGGTAAAGGTTTTAAGATGACTACAAATAATAGCGGAACGATCACTTCCTGAAGGACAGATATCAACATTTGCTAAGCCTCTGCCACCTTCCTGATATCCACCTTCAAATTGATTTGCGGCGGTTGCCCCTCCCCATAAGAACTGTTTAGGAAAGCTCATACACATACCTCTATTTTACGATATGCAGGAAGTCTTCTCCTGCATGTATCGTGTCTTTCGCAACATCCAGTACATCTAAATACTGAGCAGAGTTGGTAATGACAACTGGTGTTTCCAGACAGAAACCTTTCTCTTTTACAAATGCTAGATCCACATTTACTAATGGTTGTCCTTGTTCTACATGATCACCTTGTTTCACAAGTGCTGTAAAGCCTTCCCCATTGAGCTGTACGGTATCTAATCCAATATGAATTAGTACTTCTATTCCATCATCCGATGTAATGCCGATGGCATGACGTGAAGGGAATAAAGTAGAAATCGTTCCGCTGATTGGCGCATGAAAACATCCATCTGTCGGTAAAATAGCACAGCCTTTTCCAAGAATTTCACTGGCAAAAGCATCATCCTGTACATCACATAACGTAATGATCTTACCATCAACAGGTGCTGTCAGCATGGTTTTCTTTACTAAAGGTTTTTCCATTTCCGTTGCTGTTTGTGTTTCTATCGCAGAAGTATTTGTTTTTTCAGCTTTATCTTTAAAGCTAATCATTGTGATTATAAAGGCGATGACCATCGTTAACAGGATACCGGCAATCGCAACCGTAAGATTGCCCATACTACCATCAGGCTCTATCATAGCAGGCAATTCAAAGATGCCCATGCCACCCATAGAGAACTTACGGAAGTTACAGAAGCCATAGAAACCGCCGCCGATACCTCCGGCAATACAGCTGATGATAAATGGTTTTTTCAAAGGTAATAAAATACCATAAATAGCAGGCTCAGTAACACCGAAGATGCCAGAAATAAAGTTAGGAATGCACATTTCTTTTAACTTTTTATCTTTTGTTTTTAAGAAGATAGCTAAAACAACGGCAGAAGTCGCAAAGGTACAAGCGAAGAAAGGCATCATGACCGCATCAAAGCCATTGGTCATAATATTATTGATATATACTGGAATAAAGCCCCAATGTAAACCGAAGATGACAAGAATCTGCCAAGTTAAGCCAACCACAGCACCTGCCAACATTGGAGAGAAATCACGAATCGCAATAACGGTTTCGGCTATGATCTTAGAACCAAAGGTAGCAACAGGTCCGATTAATAAGAAACCAATTGGTAAAGCAACAAGCAATGTCAACATTGGCACAAAGAAGAATTTAACCAGATCTGGAATCCATTTGTTAAATAGTTTTTCACATTTACTAGCAAAGTAAACGATAAAGATGACTGGAATAACGGTAGAAGTATAATCCATGGAAATCAAAGGAATGCCAAAGAAATCAATATAGACAGGAGAAGCAAACATCGTTCCCTCAAACAGGGTATACATAGGCTCTCCCAAGGTTGATACGGCACTGCTTTGAATAGCCGGATAACACATGATCGCACCGATTGTTAAACCAACCATTGGCTTTAAGCCAAATTTCTTTGATGCAGTGTAACCAAGATATAGCGGCAGGAAGGTAAACATCGCATCCCCAATTGCATTGATGATCATATAGCCACCGCAAGTATCGCTATACAAATGCAAAGATACAAAAAGGATATTTAAGCCTTTGATCATACCACAGGCAGCCATGATACCAAGGATTGGCTGGAAGATACCGGAGATGATATCCACAAAACGATCTAATAATTTTTCCTTTTTGCCATCGCTTTGTGTTGCCATATTGTCCATATCACCAAGATGCAATAAAGGCAGGACCTGCGCATAAACATCCGCAACTGCATTGCCAATGACAACCTGATATTGTCCACCGCTTTTCATGACGGTCACAACACCATCCAGATTCTTTAAGACTTCATCCTTGGCGATGGATTCATCTTTTAGTTTGAAGCGTAAACGAGTGATACAGTGTGTGAGGCTGATGACATTGTCACTGCCTCCGATGTTTTTCACAATTTCTTGTGCAAGTGTTTCGTAAGTAGCCATTTTAAAGTCCTCCATTTCTTCATTTTAATGAAATACACGAAACGAAGGTCAAGCCAACTCAATGTAACTATCCTTCTTAAATGCTGCTTAGCTGTCGCTTGTAACGACTTATATCAAACTCAGCTTTTCTGAGTAGATACCTGAACAATACGTGAGATATGAATGCTTAAATATAAGATTTCTTCCTCACTTAAGGTATAAGCATATTTTTTTGTTAGAAAGGCACTGATTTTATTCACACAGGCATAAGCCTTCGGATATTTTTGAATGATGACATCCAATAAGCCATCGACTTCTTGCCCGGTAAAGGTTTTGTGGGAAAAGACACGTTCGGCAAAGAATTTCAAATGGGAAATAAAGCGATCATAATAGATAGAATCCGTATTGATATCAATCGCAAAATCAATGCGAACGATACGTTCGATTTCCTGCATGAGTACCGTGATCTCTTTTACCGTCTTCGTTTGCAGATTCAACTGCGCATTTACGATATGCAGGGCAATAAAGCCTGCTTCATCTTCGCTCAATGCAACATGAAAGCGTTCTTGCACCGCTTTTACTGCATAGCGGCCGACTTCATATTCATCCCGATAGAACTTTTGAATATCCCACAAGAGAACATTCTTCACATCGACGCCCTGTTTCTTACGTTCTACTGCCATATAAATATGGTCACATAAAGCAAGAATGGCATTTTCATTCATTGCCTCATTCACATGGATCTTTGCATAATTTACAATTTCTTCAGCTAATTCCACATGCTCCATCGGAATCGTTTCACACAGCTCCAACAATTTCTGATTCGCTTTCTTATCCGCTAAGGCAAATACTTTTTCAATCTTTGCTTCATCCACTTCACTGCCTGCCTGCATCTGAAAGCCTAATCCTTTCCCTGTAAGAATTTTTTCATCTGTCCCATCAATCGCAATCACAACATTGTTGTTTAAGCGCTTCTTAAATATCATCTATGCCATCCTCCTAACAAAAAAGACCCATATAAGAAACCATATGCATGAAAGCATATACGTTAATTTATACAGGTCGAGCTTGTCTTTCAACAATAACTATCCTTGTTTGCGGTTTCATTATAACAAGCCTTTTTTTAGATGTCAACGCTTTCATGATGATTTTTTGTTTGATATGCAGGTGTGTCGTGCTTTTATAAGCAGCGATTATTTGAACGATAGTTTCATTTTTCTATTGAATCATTTGTATGCTCATCTCATTTTTTCTAAGCGTTGCTTATCATCATATCATGTTATAAGCACCTGTTTACTGTCAGCCTTTTCTATGATGTATTCCCTTCATTAAAATTCGTTTCTCTTATCCTTTAATACAGGGTGTACCACCTTCATCAACATTAACTTTTCTTATCTTTTTCCACACAGTAAAACCTTATATTACTCTATAAGAATTGCTTTTCATTTTTTACTTTCAATGGTATAGTATATAAGGATATTTGCGCATATAAAGGCAACAATAGAAAAGACGCAAAACAAGGAGGTTTGTTTATGAGCATTATGATCGAGCGACTGGAAGGTATGGTCAACCGGTATCATGAGATTACAGAACTGATGATGCAGCCGGATATTGTCTCTGACAGCAGAGAATTGGCAAAGCTGGGAAGAGAGCAAGCAGACTTAACACAGGTCGTTGAAACCTATCAGGATTATAAACACAGTATGGAAGCCTTAGAAGAGGCAAAAGAACTGTTAAAGGAAGAAGATAAAGAAATTAAAGAAATGGCGAAGATGGAAATTGAGGAATTAGAGCCGAAGATTGAAGAATATTTAGGAAAACTGGAGATTCTTTTGATTCCTAAAGATCCAAATGATTCGCACAATGCCATTGTGGAAATCCGTGGAGCTGCCGGTGGCGATGAGGGCAATATCTTTGCGGGTGATTTGTATCGTATGTATAGCAAGTATGCGGAAAGTCAGGGCTGGAAGATTGAAATTGTTGAAATGGATGATAGTGAAGCCGGTGGTTTCTCTTTGGTATCCTTCATGGTGAAGGGTGATGGTGTGTATGGCAAGCTGAAATTTGAATCTGGCAGTCATCGCGTACAACGTGTGCCAAAGACAGAAAGCCAGGGACGTATCCATACTTCTACAGCAACGGTTTTAGTTACACCGGAGATTGAGGCTGAAGATTTTGATATTGATATGAATGATTTGGAAATTGAAACGATGCGTTCCAGTGGTGCCGGTGGACAGCATATCAATAAGACAGATTCCGCTGTTCGTATCGTGCATAAACCTACCGGTATTACGGTAAAATGTCAGGATGGACGTTCACAGCATGAAAACCGCGCAACTGCTTTGATGACGATTCGTTCTCGTGTGTATGAGGAACATCAGCGCAAGCTGGAAGAAGAGCAGGGCATGGAGCGTAGAAGCAAGATTGGTACCGGAGATCGTGCAGAGAAGATTCGTACGTATAACTATCCACAAAACCGTGTGACCGATCATCGTATTGGTTATACCGTGAATCAGTTGGATCGCATCATGGAAGGCAAGATGCAGGATTTATTAGATGCCTTAACAAGTGCTGATCAACAAGCAAAACTGGCAGGTAATAACGAATGAGTACGTATCGTGAGCTGTTAAAAGATGCCAACAGACGCATGGAAGAGGCCGATCGTGGGGAGCAGGCAGCCTTATTGTATTTGTTGGAACTTACCAATATGGAGGCCCATAACCTTTATATGGAATATGAGCAGGAAGTACCTGCCGATATAGCCGAACAATTTGAACAGGGCTTATGTCGTCTGATTAAAGGAGAACCTTTAGGGCATGTTTTAGGTTTTGAATGGTTTTATGGCTATCGTTTCAAAGTCAATGAAGACGTATTGATTCCCAGACCGGAAACCGAAGAATTGGTGGCGAATGTATTAGCTGCTTATGATGAAGTATTTGATGGTAAACAGGTAACGGTCGCAGATATCGGTACCGGTAGTGGAGCAATCGCGATTTCCTTGAAAAAGGAAGAAGATAGATTGCATATGTTGGCAACGGATATCAGTGAAAAAGCCGTTATGGTTGCCAAAGAAAATGCCGCTGCCAATGAGGCAACCGTGTGCTTCATGGTAGGGGATATGCTGCAGCCTTTGATCGAACGCAATATTAAGCTGGATATCTTAATTTCCAATCCGCCATATATTCCCAATGAGGAAGTGATGGAGGAGAGTGTTGTTGATTATGAGCCACATGTCGCATTGTTTGGTGGTGAAGACGGTTTAAAATTCTATCGTATCATCTTTGAGAATGCGCGTAAGGTATTAAATGAAAAAGCTTTTATGGCTTTTGAAATGGGCTATGATCAAAAAGAAAGACTGACAGCATTGGCAAAAGAATATTTTCCGGAAGCTAAGATTGAAGTCTTACAGGATATGAGTGGAAAAAATCGCATGTTATTTATTTATCTGCATACGGATGCGTCTTAAGCGTATCCGTTTTCCTTTTCTAGATGAAGACAGCTTAAAAGATCTTACGAATTGTCCTTGATAAAAGAAGGGTTTATAATTAATGTGCTATGATTTCCAACCGAAAGAAAAAGCGGGTAAAACAGGTGTATGTATTTTATTTGAGCATTTAGAAAAAGAAAAACACGCAACCTTTTCCTTTGTATCAAATAGGAAAAGGGGTAAGGGGTTACTTACAGATTATATGAAATAACATGAAATATTGCTGTTCAATGGATAGAAAATATTTTATAATATACCACGTAAATATGTATTTGCTTTATATATGAAGGAAGGAATGTTTATGTACCATCAGAAAACATATTTGTATGGAAAAGAGCGCTGGATAAGTTTTGGATTCTTATGTATAAGTACCTTGATTATTTTGCTGGCAGCTTTTCTGACAAATCAAATCGTGTCAAGAAGTATCTTGCTGGTGATGTCCTTATTGAATCTTTTATTAGCAGGTATGGTATTAAAAATGAATTTGCGTAGGAAACGTATTCAGAAAGAATTTATATATGAACTAGATAAAGATATTCGTAGTAAAGAGGTATTATGTCCTTCATGTGGGGCTAAGATCGGGGCAAGTGGCATTTGCCCTAAATGCGGATATTGTCGAAAGAATTAGGAGGAAACAGGATGGCAGATGTTATCGTTATCGGCGGAGGTCATGCGGGTGTTGAGGCCGCATTAGCTTGTGCTCGTTTACAGAAAGAAACAATCTTATACTCCATGCACATAGATATGATTGCATCTATGCCATGCAATCCAAGTGTTGGAGGACCTGCAAAAGGAATTGTTGTAAGAGAAATTGATGCGCTTGGCGGTGAAATGGGCAAAGCGGCAGATGCAACAGCGTTGCAGTTTAAGATGCTAAATACCACAAAAGGCCCAGGTGTGCAGTGTTTACGTGTACAATCGGATAAATTGGCTTATAAGGCCTATATGCAGAAAGTACTGTTAGCGCAGGAACATCTGGAAGTAAGAGAAATGTGCGTTGAAAAAGTCATTGCAGAAGATGGTGTCGTAAAAGGCGTTTTGCAGGCTGATGGACATATGGAAGAATGTAAGGCATTGATCATGACGACCGGTACATTCATGTCAAGCAATATACTGGTTGGTCATACCTCTACACCAAGTGGACCGGATGGAGAACCAACAACGAATAACTTATCTCAAAGCCTGCGTGATTTAGGTATTCGTACTTTCCGTTTAAAGACAGGTACACCGGCACGTGTTTTAACAAGCTCTATTGATTTTTCTAAAACAGAAGTACAACCTGGTACGGATGCCTTTCTTTGTTTCTCTCATGAAACAACAAACATTAGACCTTTTAAAGAACAGGCATTATGTTATTTAACCTATACCTCCCCTGAAACCCATCGTATCATTAATGAAAATCTAGAACGTTCTGCCATGTATTCCGGTTTGGTAAAGGGAGTAGGACCTCGCTATTGTCCAAGCATTGAAGATAAATTGGTGCGCTTTGCGGATAAACAACGACATCAGATATTCCTTGAGCCAGAAAGTGAATCCTTGGATACTACCTATGTACAAGGCTTTTCAACCTCTATGCCACATGATGTACAGGAAGCTATGCTGCATAGCTTACCAGGATTGGAAAATTGTGTCATTAAAAAATATGCGTATGCGATTGAATATGATGCAATCGATCCTTTACAGTGTAAACCAACCTTAGAAAACAAGCGGATTGCTAATTTGTATACTGCAGGACAAATCAATGGAACCAGCGGCTATGAAGAAGCAGCTGCCCAAGGGTTACTAGCAGGCATAAATGCAGTCTTAAAACTGGATGGCAAAGAACCTTTTATCTTGCGTCGTGATGAGGCATATATTGGGGTAATGATTGATGATTTGGTTACCAAAGGGACAAAAGAACCTTATCGTCTATTAACATCGAGAGCAGAATATCGTTTGTTGCTGCGTCATGATAATGCAGATTTACGTTTAACACCTTATGGTCATACAATAGGCTTGATTTCAGATGCACGTTATGAAAACTTTAAAGGAAAAGAACAACAGATCATTGACTGTCTGGAATATTTAGATACCGTTCGCTTTACACCGAAATCTACTGTAAATACGTATATGCAGGAATTGGGCTATGAGCCTTTAAAGGAAGGCATTAGCGCAAAAACCTTATTAAAACGTCCGAAAGTGACAATGGAAGGTTTAGCACCTTATTTAGAAAAAACCTTTGCGCCAGCCATTGCGCAGCAAGTAGAAATAGAAATAAAATATGAAGGTTATATTCAAAAAGCGAAACGTGACGCAGCTCATTTGCGACAAATGGATGCCGTCCGTTTGCCGGAACATATAGATTATCAGCAGATTCAGCATTTATCATTAGAAGCGCGACAAAAATTAAATGAAGTGCAGCCAATGACAATGGGGCAGGCTTCTCGTATCTCCGGTGTCAATCCGGCAGATATTGCCGTTTTAGCTGTTTATCTTGAACAATTAAAGCGTGAAGATCATAAAAATGAATCATGATATGTTTATTTATCTACAAGATAAAAGGTGCTTAGCATAAAAAAAGATAATGTATAAAGAGGTAAAAAATGAAACTATTATTTAAACAACGGATCTTCAGCTGGTTTGATAGCTATGATATTTATGATGAAGAACAACAGCCACGCTATCATGTGAAGGGGGTTATGTCACTTGGACATCGCCTACAAATTTATGACAGAGATGGTAATATGCTAGGCGAAATCAAAGAAAAAGCATTTAGCTTTCTGCCTAAATTTACTATGTATATCGACGGCGAAGAAGTTGGTACTATCCAAAAAGAATTAACCTTTTTACGGCCTAAATTTCATTTAACCTGTAATGATTGGGAAGTAGATGGAAACGTCATGGAATGGGATTATGCTGTTGTCAGCCAGAGTGGGCATATTATGGATGTTCATAAAGAGCTGTTTCAACTTTCTGATACATATACAATGGATATCGTACATGAAAAGGACGCATTACTCTGCCTGATGATTGTATTGGCAATTGATGCGGCGAAATGTTCACAAGGTGAATAGCATCCAAATAAAAGGCTTTACAGATACGTCAAAGCTCTAACATAAAAGATATTGTTTTAATAGGTAGCTACTCATAAAACAATATCAACCAACAAACAGAAAGCGAGTAGCTGTTGTATAGGATGTGAAGAAAGACGAGTAAGAAGCAATTGCTTTTTGCCCGTCTTTTTTTGTCTGTTTCCAATAGGAACGTTTACAACAAACGCCCATGCGGCATAAAACTACATAGGCGTTTGAATAATGTGATTTATATAAGTATGTATAATGTATGGATAAGCATGGGTAAAATTCCGTCATATGGATTCAGCTTTTTTATGAATTCCATAACGTTTGCATGATGGTAATTAACATAATAAAACCTCTTCCAAAAGAGAAAAACCGAATTTTGTCCTTTCTGGCCTTATTGCGTGATTACAGATAGGACACAGGATCCAATGATACATATCTAAATCCCTATTTTTTTTGCACAATGTTATGCAATCTGCTATCTACGATAAATTTCTTTTTTCGTGGATCACCCTCTGCCCGATATATCATCAGCTTTTTCAAATCAAAGATGGAACTCCAGACAGTTTCAAAATCTGGTTCATCATATTGACACATGAACCCGAAATTGCCTCTTAAAAGCTGTTGAGTCGCTTCTATCAGATTTCCTTTTATGTGGGTGCTGAAATTTTCCATAACCGTACGATAGCGTTTTGCAGATTGATAATCGTTTCCCTTAGCTGCGTCGTGTTGCTTCATTTCATCAGATGTAAAGCTATTAACAGTACACACAATTTTAGCATCATCGATGCTTACCGCTTCACGGATTCTTTTTTCATACGGTGTACATTCGACAACAAGCATTTCTCCACTCTTGTCTGCGATAAGAATATTACAGTTAGATGCTATCGGCAGTTTCATCAGCAGAAACAGTGCATTTTCTGTGCTATTCGCTTTTTCAAGCAAGTACCTTACGACAAAACAGGAATTAAAACCCGCTTGTATGTTTTTCAGACTAGTCATAACAAAAGTCATTGCTACGGCCAATCCATGTTCATTCACCCCTTCTTCTCCGTTAATGAAAGAAGAAGTTGTTATATTAAATCTATTCCCATTTAACGGGGAATAGATTTCACTTTTACTCCCTTTTTTCAAATATGGTGGTAAATCATTATTTCTTCCATAGATTATGTTGTTGTTTTTGGAATAGGCAAAGGCTGTACACCCCCTGATTTCTACGGGGATATTATCTTCCAGGTTATACATACAGCAGCCCATGCATAACATCCATGATACAAAGGGTAGATAACTTACCCCGATGGTATCACTGACGCCCTTTATTTCTTCACATACTTCAGGAAAATACTCTTTCAATATCCGTTCGCTTTTTCTTCCATGCTCAAGTTGAAAATCATCAAGATGCAGAGGAAATGTGATATTGCTTTTTTGAAAAATTTTTCCTCTTTTAACGCCCATTTGATAATGGTCGCCTTTCAATCGTAAATGATACATATTTCATCCTCCTAATCTTTTTTTATGGCAATCCACACTTCAGAATGACCTCTTGACGGTGTTTCTTTGGTAATAGGATATACTTCTATGTCTGGAAGTCCAGCATATGCATATCCTGAAAACGGCAGCCATTCTGTATAAAATCTTCGAAAAATGTCCTGCACATTTTCTTTAAAATCTCCTTTGTTCTCAAAGACAGCCCATACAGCAGCCGGAATTTCAAATGCAAACATACCGGATGGGACAGGTTCTTTCGTGGCTGCTGCAATATAATAAAATATCTTTTTGGGATTTTCATAAACACTAACGCCTAATATTCCTTCGGGAGATTGATTTGATAAATCACATATTTCGGAAAATAAACTGCTCTTTAAAGCAGACTTCCAAAATTTTGGAATTATTCTTTGATTTTCCTCCATGTCCTCACTTAACGCAATACGAACACCTACCATACGCATGGCTTGTTTTTGTGTAATATGATAGGACATAGCAGTTTCTCCTGAAACTTGAACGGAAAAGCGAATTGCTGGATAAGCATTGAATGTATTTCCTATGCTGCGCGCAGCTGCGGGTGTGATATTATGGACGCTCTGAAATGCCCTATTAAATGAAGTCGGAGAAGCGTATCCATATTTTAAGGCAATATCAATTACTTTCGCGCCTGTCCGTTGTAAATCAAACGCTGCCTGTGTCATTTTTCTGCGCCGAATATATTCAGACAGTGAAACACCTGCCACATAAGAGAAAACCCGTTGAAAGTAAAAGGTTGAACAACAGGCGATTTTTGCAGCTTCGTCATAGGATATATCACCGTCTAAATGGTTTTCTATATAATCTATGGCTGCGCTTAGCTTTCTCAACCATTCCATTTTGTGTGCCTCCTTCTATATAATCATAGCTTCTCATTACTTATTATTCCTCGCTTTTGATGCGCTCTTTTGTAAACTTATATATAGTGTAGATGAATAAAAATTTTGGTGCAAATTTTCTTTATCTATTTTGGCATTTTACAATTACCATCGTATTTAAAATCGAGAACTATCTGACAACAGATTTCTAAATGCTCTTTTTAATGATGAGCATAAGCAGGAATAACTGTGGGAAGACTTCCCACCTCTTTACTAACGAGTGCAAAATGAAAACGGCATAACCTGTAAGTTACGCCGTTTCCTGAAAATAATTTTGATCATACTGTATTATTGAGCCGTCTTAGGCAGCTTTTTTATGTTATATGAGTTTAATCATCATCTCTTTCACTGGTCCATTTTAAGAAAGTTCCGGTTTTCGCATCAATTTCAAAATCATATTCTATTTGTTTATACTTGATTTCTCCTTCATATACCTGTTTGCCATCTTCATCATCTAAGGATAAGTGAATGTTTTTACTGGTTGCGCCAGGCACTTTCTGCAATGCGATAGAGCGAGCTTTCGCTAATGAGATAATAGAAGTAGATGGTGTATGGTGTTTCTTTTCTTCCACATCAATATCATACTGGATAATCTTTCCGTTACTGCGGGCAATGTCATAGTCATATTCGGTATTACCAACGTAGAATTCAACGGAATACACCTTAATGCCATCTTCACGTTCTTTTTTTACTTTCAACAATTGCGTGTTGTTTTCAGTGACCTTGGCATGCGCCAAAGCAATTGCTTTCGCTTTTTCCGCACTGATTTCTTTTGTGGAATCCGATGTATTTGGCTGTGAGGATGCATGGTTATCAGTAGACTCGGTTGCCTTTGTTTGAACATTGTTTTGTGAATTCTGTGTATTCTTGTCTGCTGTTTTATTATCTTCCGTCGTCTTTTTCTTATCGTCGTCTTTCATGTTGTTGGAAATGGATGAAGATAGAATTTCTCCTTTTTCTTGCGTAATCGTATAATCATATTCCTTTGTTTTTGTTTCAAATTCAATATCATATACCGCTTTGCCCTTCTTTGTTTCTTTTTCCACATGAATTTTGGTAAGCTCTGCCTCTTTTACCTTTGCATGTTCCAGCGCAATCGCTTTTGCCTTTGCTTCCCCAATGTCACTTGCGGCTGAGGATGGAGTTACGGCACTGCCACAGCCAGCTAAGATAATGGCACTGAGAAGAGTTGTCAGATATAATTGTTTTTTCATAATCGTTTCCTCCTATGCGATTCCTTCTTTACACATACACAGTACCATGGAAAGATTAAAGGAAGATTAAAGCTTTTCATCTTTTTTTAAAACGGGTAAAGTGAAAATGAAGGTTGTACCTTTTCCATAGCAGCTCTTCACATCACATAAACCACCATGCGCTTCAATAATCCATTTTACCATAGATAATCCTAAGCCACTGCTAGTGCTGTTGTTTCTGGCACTGTCACAGCGATAGAACCGATTCCATATATAAGGAAGCTGTTCTTCTGTTATGCCGATTCCATCATCATCCACAATAATCTGCACATGATCTTCCATAAGTTTTACCTGTAGGAAAAGATGTCCTTGCTCCTTACCATATTGAATTGCATTATGTAACACGTTCATCCAGAAACGAATTAACAATGTCTGATCACCATAGACCATGATGTTGTTCTGTATGTCACTTGTTACCTGTATCTGTTTCTTTTCTGCCTGTAGCTGTATTTCTTCAATGGCATAAGCACTTAATTCACTAAAGTTCAGTGGTTCCATCGTCAACTGGGCATTACCCATATCGGCTCTCGACAACAATAACAACTGGGAGATGATATTACGCATGGCAATGGCTTTTTGTTGGATGACTTTTAACTCTTTGGCGGATGCTTCATCCTTCTGTTTCTCATGTAACAGCTGTTCACATTGCATTAGGATAGTTGTTAATGGTGTTCTTAATTCATGTGAAACATCACTGGTAAATTGCTGTTCTCGTTGTAAACTGTCTTCCATCTGCGCTAACAGTTTATCAAAGGTTTCAGCCATCTCATAGATTTCATCTTTTCCTTTTCCTAAAGCCACGCGTTTCGTCAGATTTTGTCCTTTTAAAATGGTCTGGACTCTTTGGGTAATGGTCGCAACCGGTGACAATGCTTTTTTCGCAAGAAAATAACCGGCAATTGAGCTGACGAGTACAAACAAAGGCAGTAACAGTAAGCTCAAACGCAGGGTAGCATAAACGTTTTCCTGTGCATCACTGATGGATATGATACCGCGCACCATCAAAGAAGGGGCACTCTTTTTTACCTGATACTGCATATCTAACACATAAAACTTAGTCTGATTGCTTTTAATCTTGCGCACCTGTCCATCCGCAAAAGGAAGATCATACGCAAAGCCATAAGGAACTCGCCCATACACCAATTCCTGCGTTTTTGCATCATATACAGAAAGATAGACACCATCTTCTAATTCTAATATATCATTATCAAAATGATAGCTGTCATGCTTATAGTCGATGTTATCAAAACTAGATGATACATGTTCTTCTAAAGTTGCTTTGGTATGGGAAAGAATCTCTTGGGAGCTGTATGTGAAGAATAGCCCTATGATAAAGATGATCAAAAGCATCATCAATGAGCTGTACAATACTGTCAGTTTGGCTTTAATAGATAATCGTTTCATACGTCCACCTTCAAAACATAGCCAACACCGCGAATCGTATGCAGCAGCTTATGCGTATGCCCTTCATCGATTTTCTTACGCAGATAACGGATATAAACATCAATGACATTCGATTCTCCGCTGTAATCATAATTCCAGATATGCTGTTCCAGTTTTTCTCGGCTTAAGACAATACCGGTATTTTGCATCATATAACGTAATAATGAGAATTCCTTTGCGGAGAGATGAATTTCCTTATCAGCACGTAACACTTTATGAGTATTTGGATATAAGACTAAATCATCTACCTGATAAAAACCGGTGTGCTGATTGGATGGTTTGCGTAATAAAACACGGATTCGTGCCAAAAGTTCATCAAAGGCAAATGGCTTTACAAGGTAATCATCTGCTCCGGCATCCAATCCTTTAACTCTATCCTGAATGCTGTCTTTTGCTGTCAACATCAAAACCGGCACTTGCTTGCCATTAGCTCGCAAGGTTTGTAAAACCTCTAAACCATCTACGATGGGCATCATGATATCCAGTATGACAACATCATATTCCATGACTTGTAAAAATGCTAAGGCTTCTTCACCATTTAGGCAAGCATCAACACTGTATTGTTCTTCCCGTAATCGTTCACATACGATACGATTTAGTTCTTTTTCATCTTCGGCTAAAAGAATACGCATATAATCACCTCATCTTCTATGTTCATTTTAGCATATTCCTTGTAATGGGGTATAGGAAATGCCAATAGGGAAAGAAAAACCAGTAGCAGACAGGGATTCAGACCATTGTCAACTACCGGTAATTCATATATGAATCAGAGAGGCTACATTTCATCAATTAGCGTGATGATGTCTTTAATCGACATGAGTTGTGCATCAGCTTCCTTCGCGCGATGATGTTTTAAGATGCTGGCTGCTGTTTCTTGCATGGCTGGGAACGCACTGCGCGTTAACTGATTGGCATAGATAACGATGTTGATACCATGCGCTGCCAGCTGTTCTTCCAATACACTATGATAGGAAGTAGGCACTACCACAATCGGGGTGTTCTTATCTTTTTGGCGAAAGGCATCACAAAAGGCAAAAATTTCATCCGGTGTTTTTTGTCTTGAATGAATCATAATGCCATCTGCCCCAGCCGCGACATACGCATAAGCACGTTGTAATGCATCCGCTATGCCTTTTTCAAGAATCAAACTTTCGATACGAGCGATGATCATAAAGTCCTCGCTTAGCTGTGCCTGTTTCCCGGCTTGGATTTTTTCACAAAAATGGGCAATGCTGTCTTGTGTCTGTTCTACATCATTACCAAATAAAGAGTTTTTCTTTAATCCTGTTTTATCTTCAATAATAATTGCCGAAACGCCAAGACGTTCCAAGGTTCGTACGTTGTATACAAAATGTTCAATCAAACCACCAGTATCGCCATCTAATATGATGGGTTTGGTAGATACATCCATCACATCATCAATGGTACGTATGCGGCTGGACATATCCACCAGTTCGATATCAGGTTTTCCTTTTGCGGTAGAATCACACAGACTGCTGATCCACATGGCATCAAACTGATCAAGTTCTTCTTTGTTTTGCACAATTGTTTTTTCGGCAATTAAAGCCGTAATGCCACTGTGGACTTCCAGTGCTTTTACGATAGGACGCAGCTGTAAAAGCTGACGCAATCGTTTCCTTCGAAATTCAGGCATAGCTAACTTATCATGCATCACTTTATCGATATGCTGTACCTTTTCCGTGCGTGTATAAGGAACCTCAATGAGTTGTCCTCCCCATGTTGATAGAACCTTAAGCACGTTATCACGTATGATTTTTTGTTCGTTCGTCTTCCAATTATCACCATGAATGACATAATCCGGTTTTAACTTTTGTAAGTTTTCGGTATATGAAACCGTGGATTGCGCAACAACATGTGCAACGCCATCCAACTTTTGCATCATTTGAAAACGTTCATCAAAGGTAATTGTCGGAAAACGATCAAACTTTATCAATGCCTCATCTGTTAATACCCCTATCGTGAGCTCTCCATAGGCCTGTGCTTCTTGAATAATATGAAGATGTCCTTCGTGAATGACATCGGTACTAAAACATGCATAAACACTTTTCATGTTAGTATTCTCCTTTCAAAACGCTCATAAATTGTTCTTTATTTTCTACAGCAGTTTCTTTCGGTCTTCCTAAGTCAGCACGAGAACCTACTGCAACACCGATTTCGATAAATACCGGTCCTTGATAGTTTCTTTGTAAAGTGCTATCCAATTCTTGTAAATCAGTAATATAGAGAACATGTTTATAGCCCATGGCCTTTGCGATATCATAAAGGGGCGTCTTAGCACATTGTGTCGGCATGCCACCAACGGATTCATGAGCAAGATTATTAAAAACGATATGGATAAGGTTCTCACAAGGCTGTTGGGCAATATAGTTCATAGAACCCATGTGCATCAGCGCAGCTCCATCGCCATCAAAACAAAAGACACGCTTATGCGGACACTTTAAGGCTATACCTTGTGCAATCATAGAGGCATGTCCCATAGAGCCTACGGTTAAGAACGCTTGTTTATGATGACCTAATATAGCATTGCTCTGTTCATAAACCTCTCGGGAAATCTTGCCGGTCGTACTGATGATGACATCTTCTGATTGCAGTGAAGAAATAACGTGTTGAATGGCTTCTTCTCTTCGTATATGGAAGCCATTTTGAAAGTGTAAGGTTTCTTCGCTTTCAAGAGCACCTTTTTCCACAACGATGGCAAATTGCTTCTTCGCTTGAAAACATGTCTGTGCTTTTTTTAGTATCTGTGAAAGGGAGAAGGCATCATCGTCTTTTTTCAACACGGCATAGGGAATTTCTAACAGCTCTAACATAGGTAAGGTGATCGCTCCCTGAAACTTATGCTGTGGTTCATCTGCATATCCGGGCTGACCGCGATAGCCGATGATGAATAACATTGGAATCGCATATACCTTTTCATGCAGCAGACTGGTGATAGGATTTACAGCATTACCTAAGCCACTGTTTTGCATATAAACACAAGATATCTGACTGCTTGCTAAATAGATGCCAGCTCCCATAGCCAGTGCTGCACCTTCATTTACAGGCACATGATGCTGTGCAGGGCTCTTGTGCAAGTATAAATAATCACAAAAGCTTTTTAATGTGGAATCTGGAACACCAATATAATCGTGGATAGCAATTGCTTCTAAAGCATTTATCAAAGTTTCTGCTTTCATCTGTTTTCCTCCATATACATGCGTAAGACTTTTTTAAAGTGAAGAATATCTGCATCGCTGATTTCCCCTATATTACCAATCCTAAATGCATCTATACCAGGTAATTTCCCAGCATATAACAAGAAACCATGGGCTTTAAAAAAGTTGTAGAAATGCGTAAAATCAAAACCTTTCGGACACAAATATGTCGTTATGACACAAGATTGCACGTCAGGCTCTACTAAGGTATGGAAACCATACTTCGTCATACTGTCATGCAATTCTTTTTGGACATGCATATAGCGTTTACGACGTGCTGGAATGCCTCCGTTTGTTATCAGTGTTGTCAAAGCTTCTTGCAAAGCTAACATGACATGCGTTGGTGAAGTAAAGCGAAATGCGCCTTGGGTTTCTTCCATAGAGCGATATTGTTCGTACAAATCTAAGGACAGGCTAACAGCACAATGCGGACATGTATCCAAATGTGCTTTTCTGGCAAAGATGATAGCTACTCCCGGTACACCATGCAGACATTTATTCGCACTGGTTATCAGATAATCAATCCCTGCATCTGCAATAGCAATCGGTGCAGAGCCAAAACTGCTCATGGCATCGACAATGCTGATTTTGTGATAGCTGCGGATACATTCTTGTATACGGTAAAGATCATTCATCACACCTGCCGTTGTTTCACAATGCACATAGGCAACATGGGTATAGCGAGGATCGGCTATCTGCTCTTTTACTTCATCGAGTGGTAAAGCTTTATCCATAGGATAATTTTTTAATGTAAATGGGATATGAGCAGTTTCACATATTTGTGCCATGCGGTTTCCATAAGCTCCATTCGCTAAAATCAGAACATGCTCATCTTGACGAATCGTGCTTGTTAAGACACTTTCTACTCCAAAGGTTCCAGAACCTTGCATGAAAATCAAAGCGTATTGCGCTGGATGCACTTGTCCCAATTCGCATAGTTGTTCACGCAAAGATTGGATTATCATACGATATTCATCATCTCTAGTGCCAAGATCTTGTAACATTGCTTGCTTTACAGCAGCGCTGGTTGTTAAAGGACCCGGTGTTAATAAGACAGTAGGCTTCATTTTTAGCATCTCCTTTTGATGAATCATATAAGATAATTATATGTTCAATATCGTTATGATAATACATAAATTGAACAAATACAAGGAAAATATCAATATAAATGTTTTTTCTATCTGAATTAATCGCTATAATATGAACAAATAATAGCCTTTGTAACTAGCCGTTTGCTTCTTTCTGTATAGGATAGATACTATCCGGGAATACCTTAAGAAAGGCAGTGATAAAAAACTTGATGCAATGCTATTTACAAAAATGAAAACGGAAACATTGATGTTGTAAGCAGATGATAGTATAATGAAATTACAAGGTGAGGAGGTCGATTTTATGAAAAAGACCATTATTACAATCAGTAGAGAATTTGGAAGCGGCGGTAGAGAAATCGGCAAAAAGCTGGCTGAACAGCTGAATGTACCTTTCTATGACAAAGAACTTATCGAAATTGCTGCAAAGGAAAGCGGATTAGATAAGGAATTGTTTGAGGAAGAAGATTCTCGTACAAGCAAAGGTTTCCGTTTATTAGGTGCTCTTGGTTATTCCTTAGGAGGACCGTTATCAACAATTACTGAACTTTCCTTGAATGATCGTCTGTTTCTGGTACAATCACAGGTTATTGAGCAGGTGGCAAAGGAAGGCGCATGTGTTATTGTCGGACGCTGTGCAGATTATGTTTTAAAAGATTATGATACGGTATTAAATGTATTTATTCATGGTAATATGAAAGAGAAAAAAGAACGCGCTATTCATTCTTATGAAGTAGATGAACGCGATATTGAAAATTCTATTCATAAAATTGATAAGCGTCGTGCGAATTATTATGAGTATTATACCGATCGTAAATGGGGCCGTGCAGAAAATTATGATATTTCATTAAACTCCAGTACCTTTGGTATTGATGGTTGTGTGGAAATCATTAAAGAAGTTGCGGTCAATAAGAGTTTATAAAAAGGATGTGCATATGTTGAGCCTTCTAAAACAGAGGGCTCTTTTTGTATGAAAAAAATCCTTCAAATAGTGATAAGAATTCTGGGTATAAATCATAAATCGGTGGATATTTATTCATATTTACTACGTTTGTCATTACCTTTTTGATCATTCAGATGATTACGAAGGGAATGACTTATCATGAACGCTGAAATATGGTATGATAATACACGTAATAATTTTCAGTTATGCTGATGAGGTGATGATGATGTCTGAAAAAAAAGTAGTTCGTTATAAATTAGTGCGCCATAAATGGCCGGATGAGATAGAAGCAGAGAAGAAACAAAGGAAAAGACGCATTGGCATAATTGCTCTATGTGTTATTTTCTTCTTTTCTGGATATGGTCTTAACCGATTTTTAAGCCGTTCAGATGTCACCAATGATAAAACTTTTGCTAAATTGAGTGAAGTATATACCATCATGAAAAATAAATTTTATTTTGGGAAAGATAAAGAAGACTTCAATGAGCAACTGATCAATGGAGCTATCAAGGGTATGGTCGATGCCGGCGGTGATCAGCATACGATGTACCTGAATAATGAGCAAAGTGAAAGCTTTACAAGCTCTATGGAAGGCAGTGTTGTCGGCATTGGTGTTACAATGTATGCCTTAGATGATAATACGTTTATCATCTCTGATATTATTAAGGATTCACCGGCAGAAAAAGCAGGACTTCATGCAGGTGACCAGATTTATGCAGTAGATGGCAAAGTATTAAAAAACACTTCAACAGAAGAAGTGGCTAAAAAAGTTAAAGGGGAAAGTGGCACAAAAGTGAAGCTGGAAATCATTCGCAGTGGAAAACATATAGAAAAAACGATTACCCGTAAAAAAGTAAATGGAACTGTGTTCAGTGAAATCAAGGGAGATACAGCAAAAATTGAACTAACGACTTTTGCGGAAACAAGTGGTGATGAATTTGGTCGCCATTTAGAGGATATCAAGAAAGCAAAAGTTAAGCATTTGATTATTGATTTACGTGATAACAGTGGAGGCTATTTAAAAGCGGCACTACAGATTGCCAGTTATTTAATGCAGGATGATCAGGTTATTTTTAAGGAAGATGATCATGATGGCAATATCACGGAATATAAGACATTGAATGGTTATGAGCATTATACCTTTGATAAATTATTGATACTAGTCAATGGTGGAACGGCAAGTGCATCAGAGGCTTTAACAGCGGCTTTAAAAGAACAGGCGCAAGCAATCGTTATCGGTGAAAAAACATATGGTAAGGGTACGGTACAGATTCCATTACCATTTAAGGATGGCAGTATGCTAAAATACACAACCGGTGAATGGATAACACCAAAAGGTAATAAGCTTAATAAAGTTGGAATTACTCCGGATATCAAAGTAGCACAGGAAGCGGCATATGTAACAGGCATGCCGCAATTAGATAAAGAAGAATTTGCTTTTGATACCGTAAATGAAGCGGCATCTCCCGTACAGATCTACTTAAAGTTTTTAGGATACGCAGTTGATCGTACGGATGCCTATTTCTCTTATACCTCTGCAAAAGCATTAACACAGTATCAAAAAGATCATGAATTGAAAGCGGATGGAAAGATTCGCGAAGAAGTCTGTAGATCACTGGTATCAGACTGCCTTAGAAAATGGCGGAGTGATCCATATAAATATGATTTACAATTAAAGAAAGCGATGGAAATAGCAAATGAAAAATGAGGAAAAGCTATTTGATTTAGTATCAGAATATCAGCCTCAAGGAGATCAACCTAAGGCAATCAAAGAGCTTGTAGAAGGCATAAAGGAAGGAAAGAAACAGCAGGTTTTGTTAGGGGCAACCGGAACGGGTAAGACCTTTACGATATCGAATGTCATTGCACAGGTCAATAAACCTACGCTAGTGTTTGCGCATAATAAGACGTTGGCTGGACAGCTATATTCAGAATTTAAAGAATTCTTTCCTAATAATCGTGTGGAATATTTCGTATCTAACTTTGATTATTATCAGCCTGAAGCCTATATACCAAGTTCTGATACCTATATTGATAAGAATGCCACAACCAATATGGAATTGGATATGCTTCGAATGGCAGCCGTCAATTCGATACTGGAACGAAGAGATACGATTATTATTGCGTCTGTAGCCTGTATCTATGGTGCCAGTAACCCAGAGCAATATCGGGATATGTTTTTCAGTATTCGCGTAGGGGATATCATAGATCGTAAGGAATTAATGGGGAAATTAGTAGCACGTCAGTATCAGCGCAATGATATGGATTTAATACGTGGTACCTTCCGTGTACGTGGTGATGTGATTGAGGTGGCACTTGGACATACCGATTCTTATATCTTGCGTATTGAGATGTTTGATGATGAAATTGAACGTATTTGTGAAGTAGATCCTTTGACTGGTAAGGTACAAAACGCCTATACGGTATATGTTGTGTATCCGGCAAGTGGCTATGCGACAAAGCAAGAAATTATCAATCGTGCCGCAGATACGATCGGTGCGGAATTAGAAGAACGCTTAAAAGAACTTGATAATGAAGGAAAGCTGCTAGAGAAACAGCGCTTGGAACAACGTACTCGTTATGATATGGAGGCATTGCGTGAATTTGGCGTATGCCCCGGTATAGAAAACTATTCTCGTCATATCGATGGACGAAAACCAGGGGAACGTCCTTATACCTTATTTGATTACTTCCCGGATGATTTTTTATTGGTCGTAGATGAAAGTCATGTATCTTTGCCACAGATTCGTGGGATGTATAATGGCGATCGGGCAAGAAAAGAAACTTTGGTGAATTATGGATTCCGTTTGCCAAGTGCATTGGATAATCGACCGCTGCGTTTTGAAGAATTTGAAAAAATGTACCATCAGGCAGTCTTTGTTTCCGCAACACCGGGAGATTATGAAATGGAGAAGACGCATGGTGAAGTCATTGAACAAATCATACGTCCTACAGGATTGTTAGATCCTAAGGTTGAAGTTCGTCCAACACAAGGACAAATTGACGATCTGGTGGATGAGATAAAAACACGGATCGCTCGTAATGAGCGTACCTTGATAACCACATTAACCGTGCGAATGGCAGAAGATTTATCCAGCTACTTGAAAGGGATGGACTTTAAGGTTGCCTGGCTGCATCATGAAGTAAAAACAATTGAGCGAACGGAAATCATCCGTGATTTGCGTCGTGGGAAATATGATGTATTGATTGGTATCAACTTGCTAAGAGAAGGTCTGGATATTCCGGAAGTTTCCTTAATAGCGATATTAGATGCGGATAAGGAAGGCTTCTTGCGTAGCGAACGCTCTTTGATTCAGATCATTGGACGTGCTGCCCGTAATGCGCATGGTGAAGTTATCATGTATGCCGATACGATTACCGGCAGTATGCAGAAGGCTTTGGATGAAACAGCCAGAAGACGTGAAATCCAGATTGCTTATAATAAGGAACATGGAATCACACCAAAAACAATCATCAAGCCGATTCATGAGGTTGTTCGCAGTAAAGAAACACAGGAAATGACGGCGAAATATATGAGCAAAAAAGCCAAAGTAACAAAGAAGGATAAAGAAAAACTCTTAGTAAATTTGGAAAAGGAAATGAAAGAAGCGGCAAAAGTGCTCGATTTCGAGCGAGCTGCGGAATTACGCGATATTTTGATTGAATTACGTAATTCATAATCACTAATAAGGAAGAAGGAGATGGGGCAATGTTAAAAGATAAGGATAAGAAGTTAAATCGTTTGACGATGAAACACATTATATTCATCATCACCTATACCATTGCCTTGGTTTGGGTCATTTTACATATTGATCAGGTCATGGGTACTTTACAGATGATCATAAATTTATTAAAGCCATTTATTTATGGTATTATGATGGCATTTGTCTTTAATCTGCCAATGAAGTACTTTATGAAGAAACTGCCTGCATCCTTGGGTAAAGGTAAACGTGCAGTGGCAGCCTTGTTATCATTGATCATTATTATAGGTGTGATCACCTTTATCTTTTGGATTGTCATGCCGCAAGTAATTCACAGTGTTACCACACTGGCAAATGCATTGCCGGGGTATTTAGAAGAAGTGCAAAAGAATATTCAAACGGCGATTGAGAATAAACAGATACCGGAAGAAGTTTTAAAACAAATTGAAACCTATGCGATGGATATTCAAAAAATGACGGTTAATATCGTAAAGAATGGGTTGCCTCATCTCATTGATATGGCAAGTGGCTTTGCGAGCAGCATTGCGAATATCTTTATGGCTTTGGTGATTGCGGTCTATCTGACAATTTCCAAAAACCGCTTATTAACCCAAGCAAAAGAATTCTTATATGCCTTTACATCAAAGCGGGTAAACGAGTATTTACTAAAGGTTGCACATTTAACCAATGTAACCTTTGCTAATTTTGTTACCGGGCAATTAGTAGAAGCAATCATCATCGGTATCCTTTGTTATATCGGATGTCTGATTTTACAATTCCCATATGCGCCGATTCTTAGCGTAATCATTGGCTGTACAAATATTATCCCTATCTTTGGAGCAATCTTCGGTGTAGGTTTAAGTGCCTTGCTTGTTGCTTTTGTTGATCCGCTGCAAGGAATCTTCTTTATTTTGTTCGGTATTTGTCTACAGCAATTTGAGTCTAATCTCATCTATCCACGTGTTGTGGGGAATACAGTAGGCTTATCTGGCTTATGGGTGTTATTTGCAATCACGGTAGGCGGAGGTTTCTTTGGTTTTGCCGGTATGTTATTGGGCTTGCCGATTTTCTCCATCATCTATGCTTTATTGCGTGAAGAAATGCATCGGCGAAGCAGTTTGAAAAGACAAAGTGATGAAGGAGAAAAGTCAAAGCAACCTTTGCCAAAACAAGCATCATAAAAAATAAACAAGGCGGTAGGAAGTCATACATTCTTATCGCCTTGTTTTATGATCGGTGTTTGAGCTTTCAAGAAGCGTTTCATAGTGCTGTATGACTTCTTCATAAAAAGCATTCGTTTCTTCCACAGAATAAACCATTTCTGTGTCCCATAAATTCGCTAAAAAGTCATAAATACAATGATTTAAACTATTCTCCTTAAAGAAGAAGGTGCTTTTATCCATATCTTCTCCGTAATAGAAAATAATATTCGTTGGAGAATAACAGCTGATAGAAAGGATGCTTTCAAAAGAAAAGTATTCTTCTTTTAATAGGAAGTCAGCTCTATTATCTTCTTGATTTTGTTTTAAGATCTTACGCAGGACATAAAGGCGTTCTGCTAATGTGGTTGGTTCATATAAAAAGGAAGGTATTTGAAAATCACGTCCATTTTCCATAAACAATAACACACCTTGCTTCGTAAAATAATTTACGGAATTTTAAAACGTCCTGCTGCAGCCAAGGTACAATTAAGTACAACGAAAAAGACGATGTATAAAGGACAGAAATCTTCCTTAAAAGCCAGCGTCTTACCTTCAAAAGCATCTCAGAATGTTATTTGGTCGAGTAGTAATAAAAAAATTGCAACGGTGGATAAATATGGTAAAGTCAGCGCAAAAGCCACAGGAAGTGTAACCATTACAGCGAAATCATTGAATGGGAAAAAAGCACAATGTATTGTAAAGGTTGTAAATGCTCCTTCAAAGGTGACTTTAAATTATAAGAACAAAACATTGAAAAAAGGATCTTCTTTTACCTTAAAAGCAACACTGGCACCGAAAGGAACCATTCAAACAGTTACCTGGTCAACATCTAATAAGAATGTTGTGACCGTCAGTGCAAAAGGAAAGGTTACAGCTAAGAAAAAAGGAACTGCCTATATTTATGCACGTAGTGTAAATGGCAAAAAAGTTTCCTGTAAGATTGTTGTGAGATAATGCTAATTGAACAGCATGAGAAAATCTGCTGTTCTTTTTTAATGCAACCAAACTTTTAGGAAGTTTCACCAGAAAATTACGGGGCAACTTTAGGGGAATGAAAAAACAAACAAGAAATTTCAGACCCCTAAAGATTTTGGATACCCCCTTTTTTTATGCCATCAGCATTCTGTCAAAATGGAGGATATCTGTTATAATACATACAGAAAGTGAGGGATTTTATGCTTTATATCATTTCACCGACAAAAACAATGAAAACAACGACCCATTACAAACCATCTGCCCTGCCACAGCTGTGGGAAAAAGCAGAGTTGCTTTTAGCGAATATAAAGATGTTAACAGTAGAAGATATTATGCATTTCATGCATGTGAAAGAAGCATTGGCTATACAGACAAAACAACGCTTTGATCAATTGTCTTTTCATGAGAATGGCTATTGTGCAATAGAAGCTTATGATGGCTTACAATTTAAATATATGCAAATGGAAAATTTAGCGATGAGCGAGCTTTCCTATCTTCAGGAACATCTGCGTATCCTAAGCGCTTTTTATGGCATTGTCAGACCCTTTGACAGTATTCAACCTTATCGCTTAGAAATGCAATGTAAACTAAAGGTACAAGATTATAACGATCTATATGCATATTGGCAAGATACTTTGGCTAAAGTATTGCTAAAGGAAGTTCATACGCATAAAGAGAACTATCTTTTGAATCTTTCAAGTAAAGAATATGAGAAAGCAATACGTCCCTATATTCCAAAAGAACAATGGATTGATGTTATTTTCCAAGTAGAAAAAAAGGGAAAACGTAAAGTTGAGGCAACACAGGCCAAGATGGCAAGAGGACGCATGGTTCACTTTTTGGCACAGCGACAAGTAGAAACTTTGGCAGAAGTTTATCAGTTTCAAGAAGATGGTTATCAGCTAGATAAGGAACGAACTGGAAATCAGCAGATCGTATTTTATAAAAAAGGATAAAATGATAAGATTTTAAGGTAATCCTGTTTGCATAGAGATTGATTCCTTGATAAAATTTAAACCGTTCTAGAAAGGAGTCAAAAGAATGGATTATATAAAACTTATCGGTATCGTTATCATCGTCGCTGGCTTTGTCATGAAATTTGATGTTTTAGCGACCGTGTTGATTGCCGGTTTTGTAACTGGCTTGGTATCCGGATTAAGCTTTATGGAAATATTACGCATTATGGGAGAATCCTTTGTGAATAATCGCTTGATGTCGATTTTTTTGGTGATTTTTCCTGTTATTGCGATTATCGAGCGATATGGACTTAAGGAACGCTCTGCTTATTTGATAGGGAAGATTAAAAATGCATCTGCCGCCAAGGTATTGGCTTTGTATATGATCATACGCAGTATTGCCAGTGCCGCAAATATACGAATCGGCGGACATGTAGAATTTGTACGCCCTTTGATTTTGCCGATGTCAGAGGCGGCAGCAGAGAAGGCTAAGGGGGAACCCTTAAATGAAAAGCAAAGAGATACATTAAAAGGAATGACAGCCTCCATTGAGAACTATGGGAACTTTTTTGCGCAAAATCTGTTTCCTGCCGCAAGTGGTGTCTTATTGATACAGGGAGCGTTAGCAGAAGCCGGCTATGGAGAAGTTACGATCAGTTCTGTAGCAGCAGCTTCCATACCGGTGGCCATAATTGTCCTGTGCTTAAGCTTTGTGCAGGTTTGGCTAAAGGATAAGAAATTGCGAAGGAGGGAAGAATAAAATGGCGGCATTCTTAGATTATGCAGCGGAATTTATCTTTATCCTTTGTGGATTTATCAGTTTTAATGCAGCCTATCGGGCTTTGGAAAATGAAAATGCCAAAGTGGGGACGACATTGTTTTGGAGCATCCTTGGGGTTATCTTTATGTTTGGTAAGGTGTTACCCTATGAAGTGTGCGGCATCTTGTTATTAGTGATGGGCGGTTTGACCATGACCCATCAAGTACAAGTTGGTACATTTGCGCCAGTAGATCAAAAAGCACGTCAACAATACAGTGAAAAAATTGGTAATAAGATATTTATACCGGCGGTGTTGGTAGCGGTTGTGGCGTTGATATTGTCAAGAGTGAAACTTGGTGAATTAGCGTTACCCGGTGCGGTAATGGTTGGAACAGGATGCATCCTTGCTTTATTTACCGCTATGTTTATTTGTCGTCCAAACTTTCAGGATACACGCCATGATACGGCTAGATTGCTGATGCAGGTGGGAAGTGCCTCCTTGTTGCCACAGTTGTTAGGAGCATTGGGGCAGGTATTTACCAAAGCCGGTGTTGGCGATGTCATATCAACAATGATGGCTGGTATCTTGCCAGAAGGCAGTATCTTCTTTGGTGTGGTTGTCTATTGCCTTGCGATGGTCATTTTTACGATGATCATGGGAAATGCTTTTGCGGCTTTTTCAGTTATAACGGTAGGGATAGGTATTCCATTTGTGATTGCTCAAGGCGGTGATGCCAGTGTTGTTGGAGCTTTAGGTATGACGTGTGGATATTGTGGAACATTATTAACACCGATGGCGGCAAATTTTAACATTGTACCGACGGCCGTATTAGAAACAAAGGATAAATGGACCATCATCAAAGCACAGGCACCAATGGCTTTGTTGTTGATTCTCATTCATATCATCTTGATGCTGACCTTAGCTTTTTAAAAAAGTTTAAAAAGCTTTGATTGGCACAGAATAAAGCGTATGGAAAGGAGCACATACAGCACATAACAGCTGTATCATAAGATTATGAAAATATTAGTAACAGGTTTTGATCCGTTTGGAAAGGAAAGTATCAATCCGGCAATTGAGGCAGTGAAACGTTTAGATGATGAAATTGCGAATGCACAGATCATAAAATTAGAAATACCAACGATTGCCCATACATCTCTTGCCGTCATCAAACAGGCGATTGAAGACCATGAACCGGACATGGTGCTATCCATTGGTCAGGCAGGAGGCAGAAGTGATATCACGGTAGAGCGCATTGGTATCAATATTGATGATTATCGCATTGCAGATAATGGTCATCAGCAGCCTATCGATGAAAAAATCTTTGCGGATGGTCCGGATGCTTATTTTGTTAATCTGCCGATTAAGGCGATGGTCAAAAGCATACGCTCTGCAGGTATACCAGCCTCTATATCTAATTCAGCAGGGACCTTTGTGTGCAATCATGTTACCTATGGCGTTCGCTATTTATTAGAAAAACGTGGAAAAGGACAAAAAAGTGGGTTTATTCATATTCCATATCTCCCAAGTCAGGTTGTTGATAAACCAAATCAGCCAAGTATGGCATTGGATATCATTGTAAAAGGTATTCAAGCGGCGATAACGGCAATGGTTGAGCAAGCAATTGATGTTAAAGAAAGTGAAGGCACGATTTGTTAATGAAACAGATATTTGTATATGGTTCTTTACGTAAGGGAATGTATAACTATGAACGCTATCTGAAAGGGAAAAGCCGCTTTGTTGGATATGGATATGTAAAAGGCTGCCTCTACGCATTAAAAGATGCGGCGTATCCGGCATTGCTGGATGGTGATCAAGATGTCTTTGGTGAAATTTATGAGATTGATGAACAGGTTGCATCAGCGATTGATGAGCTGGAGGGCTGTCATAAAGATGCGTTAGGGGAGTACTACAAAGCACGAAAGATAATACGTACAACACAAGGCGCACTTTTAGAATTGGAAGTCTATTGCTTTTCCTTGGATTATGAAAAGAATGCGGAGCGTTTAAAAGCGGTAATTCCGCATGGAGATTTTGTGAAATATGTTAAGGAAGAAAAGAAAGAGGCAATATAAGAGATAGAAGCAAATAGCAAGCAGATTGACACATGAAGGATCTAGGGACGTATTTGATATTGGTCTATGTGAAAGATATAGGAAATCTCTATATCGGCTGATGAGAAAGATAGCTTATTTAATAAAAAGTTAGCTTATTTAATAAAATAATAAGCTATATGATTTTTATAAAAGGATAACCGATCAAAGCACTTACTCAGAGGATTTGTTGAAATTGTTGCGTTCTTTGAAAGTATGGTATAATGATGCTACATGAGTGATCAAATCGAAAGGGAAAGGGGCAAAATGAATGAACTATGCGGTGAGTGCATGTCTTATGGGCGTGAATTGTAAATACAATGGCGGTAACAATGAAAATGCCAAAATTATAGCATTTTTAAAGGATCGTCCTCATCTTACAGTATGCCCTGAAATAGCCGGTGGTTTACCGGTTCCGCGGGCATGTTGTGAGATCGTTAACGGACGTATCTTGAATACAGATAAGGAAGATGTGACAGACGCTTTTATAAGAGGCGCTGAAAAGGAAGTACAGCGGTTGCTTGATGAAAAAGTAGATTTGGTAATCTTACAGCCAAGAAGCCCAAGCTGTGGAAAAGGGCGTATTTATGACGGTACTTTTCAAGGGAAATTAAAAGATGGTGATGGTGTTTTTGTACAGCTCTGTAAAAAGCAGGGAATTGAAGTGTGGAATTGTGACGAATTTCTTGAAAAACGAATCGGCTTTTTAAAATAATGGCGATTTCCTTTGTTTTCGTTAAAAAAAAGATTGTAAGTGGTATCAAAATGGTTTAAAATAGAGTATGTAAATAAGTTAATTTAGGAGGAATATAAAATGAAACAAATTACTGTATCTGTAATCGACCCAGTTGGTTTGCATGCACGTCCAGCTACTGTTGCTGTAAACGCTGCAAGCAAATTCAAATGTGAAGTTAACGTGTCTTTCAAAGGCCGTGAAGTAAACATGAAATCCATCATGGGTGTTATGTCACTGGGAATCCCAACACAGTCTGAAATCACAATCACTTGTAATGGTGATGATGAAGATTCTGCAATCGCTGCTATCGAAGAAGTATTGCGCGCACAGAAAATCATCGGTTAATGAAATTATGATGAAAAAGATGACAAAGGTCATCTTTTTTTTCAACTCTTTTATAAGGTAATAAAAAAGAAACATAATGCATCACAGAAATCTGTGGTAATCGCTTACATTTCGATAAAGTTTGATATAAAATGTAAATGAAGTATGCTATAATAGAAACAGCAATACAGAAAGGAAGAATGAGAAAATGTACAAAGATATTTATGAAAGATGGTTACATCATCCTAACCTAGATCCTTCTTATAAAGAAGTGCTTGAAAACATGGATGAAGAGACGATGAATGATGCTTTTTATACAACGATAGAATTTGGAACAGCAGGAATGAGAGGCTTGTTGGGTCCTGGAACAAATCGTATTAACATTCATACGATTCGTAAAGCAAATGTGGGATTTGCTGAATATATCTGCGCACATGGCGAAGAAGCTATGAAACGCGGCATTGCGATTGGTTATGACAACCGTCATATGTCAAAAGAGTTTGCTATGGATTCTGCAAGGTTGTTGGCTACGTATAACATTCGTTCTTATGTGTTTGAATCCTTGCGCCCGACTCCTGAATTAAGCTTTGCAGTCAGACATTTTCAATGTTTCGGCGGTATCATGGTAACGGCTAGTCATAATCCGAAAGAATATAATGGTTATAAATTGTATGATGAAAAAGGCTGTCAGCTAGTACCGGCACTTGCTGCACAAGTTATTGATCGTGTGAATGCGGTTGCGGATGAATTGGCAATTGAGGCGAATCCAACAGCGGAACAGGAGAAACTCATTACGGTCATCGGAAAAGATGTTGATGAAGAATATTATGCTAATGTATTAAGTATCCAGTTGAATCCGGATATTCCAAAAGATGATGTGAAAATTATCTTTACCCCAGAGCATGGAACAGCCAATATTCCAGTGAAAGAGGTATATACACGTGCGGGATATCATTTTGTGGCTGTGGAAGAACAATGTACGCCAGATCCTGATTTCTCGAATACACCAACACCAAATCCTGAAGAAGCAGGTTCTTATGAAATGGCATTAGAATATGCAAAACGTGAAGATGCCGATATTATTTTGGTATGTGATCCTGATGCAGACCGTATGGGTGTCGGTGTTAAACATAATGGAGACTATAAACTATTAACAGGGAATCAAAGTGGTGCCGTTTTAATTGAGTACATCTTCTCACAATTGACAGCAAAAGGGGAAATGCCAAACAATCCTGTCATGTTTAATACCGTTGTAACCAGTGATCTTGGAGAAAAGATTGCGACAAAGTATGGTGTTGCAACAGAAAAGACATTAACCGGTTTCAAATTTATTGGTGAAAAGGTTGCGAAATATGAAAAGACAAATGAAAAGCAGTATGTATTTGGTTATGAAGAAAGTTATGGCTCTTTGATTAAACCATTCGTACGCGATAAAGATGCTCCACAGGCTTGTTTGATGCTAGCTGAAGCTGCTTGCTACTATAAAGCAAAAGGTAAGACATTAGTGGATGTATTATATGATTTGTATGCTGAATTGGGCTATTATGAAGAAAGTCAAACTTCTTTGAAATTAGAAGGACAGGCTGGAGCTGAACGCATTCAGGAAATTTTAGCTACTTTGCGTAAGAGTGAAGTAAAAGAAATCAATGCAACAAAGGTAACGCGTTTTGAGGATTACAAGGAATGTCGTATCTTAGAAAATGGTGTAGAGAGTGAATTATGTGGCTTTACGAAATCAGACGTCTTGAAATACTATTTAGAAGATGGCAGCTGGATAGCAATACGTCCAAGCGGTACAGAACCAAAATGTAAGTTCTATTATTGTATCAAAGGCACTTCCTTACAGGACGCACATGAAAAAACATTAGCTTATCAAGATGCTATGAAGAAACTGATTGGTTAATAGAACATAGCAAAGTACATTTTAATGCCCGATTTGGGAAAAAATAAGGAAGTCTTAAGACTATTGAAAAATAGTAAAGACTTCCTGTTTTAATTAGCAAAGGAGTATGAAGATTTTACCATCTGCCATGAAAAGGCAAAGTTTATGCGGGATGCCAGGTCAAGGTAACCAAAATGATCAATAGAAAGACAAAGCTTATTGAATGATGTCTTATGCACATAGTTTAACAATCTGCAATAGTTTTTTCTTAATGAAAAAGGTACTATAGGCAAAAGATAATACAAGTAAAGGGATTAAGATGATCATAAAAACACCTCCTTTTGTTAGCTTAGGATAACTCTATATATACAATAACTTATATGGGATTAGAAGTCAACATAGATGCATAAAACTTTGATTATCAAAGGCTAAACGACAATTTTCATGATTTGTATAAAAAAACAGCAAAAAACCTTGAAACCCATTACAAATTCTTTAAAATAACAAAATTCTTGTAGGTTTTACAGGCAAAATAGAGTAAAATAAAGATATGATATAGAAACTGGAGGAGTTCTCATGAAAAATAAAATTTTAGATAATTATTATAAAGGAAATGCCATCAATGCATATGAGTTTTTTGGTGCGCATATCTGTGAAGAACGTGGGAAAAAGGGTGTTCGTTTTACGACATTTGCGCCGCATGCACAGGAAATACAGGTCATTGGAAGCTTTGATGATTGGAGCTGTAAAGGACACAAGATGCGTCGCAGTGATGATAAAGGAGTATGGACATTATTTATTGCTGGTGCTAAAGAAGGAGATATGTATAAATACCGTATCACACAGGCAACTGGCAGAGTTGTCGATAAAATGGATCCATATGCATTTTATTCAGAGTTGCGTCCGAACACAGCATCCATTGTGACAAATCTGGAATATAAAAAATGGAGCGATGGCAAATGGCTCGCAGAAAGAGATAAGAACTTTGCAAAACCAATGAATATCTATGAGTTGCATATAGGCTCATGGAAAAAGGAAGAAGATGTGGAATGGGTAAATTATCGCAGCATAGCAAAAGAATTAATCGCTTATGTAAAAGAAAATCATTTTACTCATATTGAATTGATGCCTTTGAATGAATATCCATTCGATGGTTCTTGGGGTTATCAATGCAGCGGTTATTTCAGTGCAACGAGCCGTTATGGTACATGTGAGGATCTGATGTATCTGATTAACGCATGTCATAAAGCAAAAATTGGTGTCATTATGGACTTTGTGCCGGTACACTTTGTACGAGATGATTTTTCTTTGTCTTATTTTGATGGAACGCCTCTATATGAATATGAGAAAGCATGTGATGCAGACTCACAATGGGGAACCGCTAATTTTAATCTATGGAAAGAAGAAGTACGCTCATTCTTAATGTCAGCGGCAGCTTTCTGGATTGATAAATATCATGTCGATGGTCTTCGTATGGATGCAATCAGCAATGTCATTCACTGGCATGGCAATAAAGACTTAGGAACAAACGAAGGAGCATTGCACTTTATTAAACGAATGAATTTTAATTTACATGAAGCATTCCCTGGAATCATGCTGATAGCAGAGGATTCCAGTGATTTCCCTAAGGTTACACATCCGACGGTTGAAGGTGGTTTGGGCTTTGACTATAAATGGGATTTAGGCTGGATGAATGACACCTTGAAATATTTAGAAAAAGATCCTATTTACCGTAAATGGCATCATAATAATATTACTTTCTCAATGGCCTATTTCTATTCTGAAAGATTCTTGATGGAATTTTCTCATGATGAAGTAGTACATGGCAAGAAGACAATTGTTGATAAAATCTTTGGAACCTATGAACAAAAATTTGCGCAATTAAGAACGTTATATTTGTATATGTTTACACATCCTGGTAAAAAGCTAAACTTCATGGGAAATGAATTGGCTCATTTCCGTGAATGGGATGAAGAAAAACAGTGCGATTGGGATCTATTAAAATATCCGATGCATGACGCTTTCCATAAATACTTTGCGAAACTAGGTGAAGTATACTGTAAATCGGCTACGCTGTATGAAAAAGAATATGACTGGGAATCTTTTGAATGGATCGATGCGGATAATGCGGATGAAAATCTCTTTAGTTATATGCGAAAAGGGGAAACTAAGAATTATATCGTTCTTCTGAATTTTTCACCTAATGTATATAAGGCTCATACCTTCGGGGTTTCTGAAAGTGGAACCTATCAGGAAATTCTGAATACGGATATGGATATATATGGAGGAGAAACTACAACATTGCAGAAATATAAAACGATAAAAGAAGAATGCAATAAACGTCCTTATACCATTACAGTAGATGTGCCAAGTTTTGGCGGTGTCTTATTAGAATATAAGAGAAAAAAACCAACTGCGAAAAAACAAGTGAAATAAAGTAAGAAAGGTTCAATGCCATGATGGTATTGAACCTTTGCTATATATGGGACAAACGTTATGCATTTCATAAAGAGTATCGTTTTTTAATACCTACTATCGCTTTTGGAAAAGAAGTTTAAAAAAATAAACACTTCTTCTTGCATTTCATTTCCATTCGTATTAAAATACAAGAGCGCCACATTTTGTGGTGTTTTAGAATGCGTGGGAGAAGGAGCAGCTCCTTCAATCAAACCACTGCATAAGACAACAATATATAGGAGGTGTGTCTTGTGAGTAAAAAAGTTGCAAAGATTTGTAAACTTCAGTTCCCTGCAGGAGGAGCTAGACCGGGACCAGCACTGGCATCTGCCGGAATCAACATGCCGCAGTTCTGTACAGCATTTAACGATGCTACAAAGGACCGTAATGGTGATATGGTACCAGTTATTATTACTGCATACGAAGACAAGAGCTTTGATTTCGTATTAAAAACAACTCCAGCAAGCATCATGATCAAGAAAGCTGCTGGCATCAAGAAGGCTAGTGGTGATCAGAAAGAAACCGCTGGAACAATTACAGTTGATCAGCTGCGTGAAATCGCAGAATACAAAATGCCTGACTTAAACGCAAATGATGTAGAAGCTGCTATGCGTATCGTTGCTGGTACTGCTAGAAACATGGGCGTTAAAGTTGAAGGTTATGAAGGATAAGAAAGGCGAGAGGTAAATAGATATGGCAAAAGTTGGAAAGAAATACGCTGAAGCTGCTAAGAAAATCGACCGCTCAAAGTCTTATTCGGTAGCTGAAGCTGTAAAATTAGCAAAAGAAACAAACATCGCTAAATTCGACGCATCTGTTGAAGTTAGCTTCAAATTAAATGTAGACCCACGTCATGCAGATCAGCAGATCCGTGGTGCTATGGTACTGCCACATGGTACTGGTAAAACACAGAAAGTTTGTGTTATTACACAGGGACCTAAGGAACAGGAAGCAAAAGACGCTGGCGCAGATTTCGTTGGTGGAAAAGAATTGTTAGAAGAAATCCAGAAGGGATGGTTTGACTTCGATGTGATCGTTGCCACTCCAAACATGATGGGTGAATTAGGTAAATTAGGTCGTCTGTTAGGACCTAAGGGCTTAATGCCAAACCCTAAGACTGGTACAGTTACCATGGATGTTGCAAAAGCTGTTGAAGACATCAAAAAAGGTAAAGTAGAATACCGTGTTGATAAAGAAGGTAACATTAACCTGATGATCGGTAAAGTAAGCTTTGACGATGAGAAGTTAGTGGACAACTTCAACGCAATCTACAACACAATCGTAAAAGCACGCCCTGCTGCAGTTAAGGGTGCTTATATCAAAAACCTTGTATTAACAACAACAATGGGTCCTGGCATCCATGTCGAAATCGTTAAATAAGGTTGACAAACTGCAAAACAACGTTTAAAATATTCGATGTTATCAATATACCATAGACAGTAACGGCGTAACAGCTTAATCATGTTACCGAGGTAGAAAGCAAGTAGATAAAACTTTCACCCGTAGACTGTCCAGTTTGCGGGTGTTTTATATCACTCTTGAAAGGTATATTGTTACATATAAATCAGGAGGTGTGAAGTTCATGAACCAGGCAATCATCGATAGCAAAAAGGCAGTCGTTTCTGAAATTGCTCAGAAAATGAAAGAAGCCGATTCAACCGTAGTTGTTGAATATCGTGGTCTGAGTGTTGCGGAAGTAACACAGCTGCGTAGAGATCTTCGCGCAGAAGGCGTAGAGTTCAAGGTTTACAAAAACTCTCTTGCTCAGCGTGCTGCCGAAGAAGCCGGTGCCAGTGAATTAGTAAAAGACTTGGTTGGACCAAACGCAATCGCATTTGGACCAGACGCAGTTGCCCCTGCTCGTGTATTAGCAAAATTTGCGAAAACACACGACAAGCTTGTACTGAAGAGCGGTATCGTAGAAGGTAAGGTAGTCAGTGTTGACACAATCAAAGAGTTGTCAAGTCTGCCAAACCGTGAAGGTATGTTATCAATGCTGTTAAGCTGCTTACAGTCACCAGTACGCGGATTCGCATGTGCTGTTAAAGCTGTTGCAGAAAGCAAAGAAGAAGGTGCAGCACCAGCTGCCGAAGCTACAGAAGAAGCTGCTGCTTAATTGCATGCAGACAAACTATTAACTAGGAGGAAAAGAACATGGCAAAATTAAACCAGGAAGACATCTTAGCTTACTTAGAAGAAGCTACAATCTTAGAACTGAATGAATTAGTAAAAGCAATCGAAGAAAAATTTGGCGTAACGGCTGCTGCTCCAGTTGCTGTTGCAGCTGCTGCTGATGCAGGTGCTGCTGCTGAAGGACCAAGCGAAGTAACTGTTACATTAACAGACATCGGTGGAACAAAAGTTGCTGTTATCAAGGCTGTACGTGAAATCACAGGCTTAGGTCTGGTAGACGCTAAGGGTCTGGTTGACAAAGCACCAAGCGTAATCAAAGAAAATGTTAGCCCAGAAGAAGCAGAAGAAATCAAGAAGAAATTGATGGACGCTGGAGCTAGCGTAGAAGTTAAGTAATAACTTACACATCTTGATGAACTACAAAAAGCCTTCGGGCTTTTTGTCACCTAAAAAAGGCGGGATAACGATGGATCATTATTTTACAGATAATCGTCATTTAGCAGAAAACCGGAAGGAAATATCTTTCCGGTTTTGGTGTTTTAACTATACTTTCTTAACTGATAACGGTGTCTTCTCAAAAGGCGGTGTTGATTTTGGAACACAGGTCTTCTTAAACACCCTGCTGAAAAGAGATGAACTACAGGATACGATACTTGATGTTGGCTGCGGATATGGACCAATCGGTATCATCATCAAGCATACATATCCCGATAAGCATGTGGAAATGGTCGATGTCAATCCACGTGCAATCGCCCTAGCTAAAGAAAATGCCAAGGCCAATCATGTGGATGTGCAGATTCATGAGTCCGATGTATATGCACAGGTAACTGGGAATACTTATACTGACATCCTAACCAATCCACCCATCCGGGCCGGTAAGAAGGTCATTTATGAAATCTTTGAAAAAGCTTATGATCATTTATGTGAAGGCGGCTGCTTATGGGTTGTTATTCGTAAACAACAGGGCGCAAATAGTGCAGTGAATAAAATCAAAGAAGTGTTCGGTAATTGTGACATCATTGAAAAAGAAAAAGGCTATTGGATCTTAAAGGCAAAGAAATAAATATACGTACAGCTATAACTATAGTACCGCTATAACGTAGGGAGAAATTAAGTCGGTTGATATCAAGAATACCAACGATAACGTAGAGAAGTTAAATCGGTTGATATTAGGGAATGCCAACATGCACGCTTTCACGAAATTAGGAAGGAAAGCTCTTCTTTATGGAAATTGCCACCATGATGGTGCAACAATCGTTATCACATGCAATCAGTTACGAAAATATACCTTTCCATGCAGATTGCTACCCAACGTACACAAATAGCTAAAATATCGAAAAAGCATTGACAATTTGACAAACCATTGATATTATAATAAATTGCATAATACTAAAATATTAAAATGGGTTTTCATGCCCTATTTTGGTAAGAAAAACTTGTAGAAAGGATGGCGTACATGGACAAAAAACAGCCTTATCGTATTGTCGCTTCCGGTAAAAAGGCAGAGCGTCGCGATTACTCAAAAGTTAGTGGACATCTGGAACTGCCGAATCTGGTTGAAATTCAGACGGATTCTTTTGAGTGGTTCAAGAACGAAGGAATTGGAGAAGTTTTCAATGAAATCTACCCGATTCAAAACTATGGAGGAAATATCAAGCTGAAGTTCGCCGGTTATGAATTCGGTGAACCTAAATACAATGCGGAAGAATCAATGTATCGCGAATGTAATTACGCAGCACCATTGAAAGCACGCATGGAACTTGAAATAACAGATAACACAACAGGTGAAGTTATCAATAAATGGGAAGATGTCTTCCTGGGTGATTTCCCTTTAATGACCGAAACAGGTACTTTCATCATCAATGGAGCGGAACGTGTCATCGTTTCGCAGATCGTGCGTTCTCCGGGAGCGTACTTCTCTACCGGTTATGATGAAAAAACAGGTAAAGTATCGTATGCCTGTGAATTAATTCCAAGCCGCGGTACTTGGCTGGAATACATGACAGAAACGAAAAAAGCGTCTACCGGACGTGTTTTAAACATGAGCATTGACCGTAAACGTAAAATGCTTTCTTCTGTATTGTTTAAAGCTGTCGGTATGTCTATTGATTTAGATCACAGCGAAGATGCCCATGATACAACACAGATCAAGACGTTCTTAAAGGCTATGGGACGTGATGTGATCGAAGATGTTGCACAGGATGATGAAGATCGTGAATTCATGAATCTTTACCTTACATTATATGCATCTTACTTTGGTAAATACGAAGAAATTGAGAATACCCTGTTAGCCGATAAGGTTAAGACTACACAGGAAGCTTTATTGTCTATTTATGAAAACCAGCGTTCGGATGAAATACCTACCTTGGATGGTTCTATCACCTTAATGAATGCGAAGTTCTTTGATCCTCGCCGTTATGATCTAACCAAAGCCGGACGTTTTAAATTACGTAAGAAATTAAATGCCATCAACCGTATTTACGGTAATCGTTTGGCAATGGATATTTTGGCAAGTGATGGCAGTGTCTTCATGCCTAGCGGTACGATGATTCATCGTGATGAACGTAACACTTTACGTGAAGAGTTGGAAAAAGGTATGCATGTACATGCTTTCCCTTTTAATCCATTATTCAACCATCCGGATAAAGTAGAAGTTCCGGCATCTAACCATCTTGGTCTTGTTGGCCGTGTTTTGGCAGAGGATGTGGAATTGAGTGATGCTACCCTGTTTGAAGGAACCGTATTAACACAGAAGGATGTAGACGCAATCGCAAAAGAATGTGAAACCATTTCTGTACATGGCGGTATCATCGCAAAGCAGGTGGCATTGGAAAAAGGCAATGTCAATGCAGTGTTAAACTATGGACAGCGCATGTATGCGTTAGGCCGTGTAACGGATGCACAGGGCAATGATCTGGAAAATGAAGAAGGTGACTTCTATGCAGAAGGCTATTTACCTCGTCACAAGCCAGATACCTTAAGTGCAAACGACCAGGAAGCTTTACGTAATAAAGTAAACAATGGTGAAACTGTGTATGCATGGTTGGTAGGTGCAGCTGTTCAGGAAGTGCTTGTACGTACTGGCGATGAGCAAGTAGTAAAAGTAATTGGTAATGACCCATATGCGAACAAGCATACCATTACGATTTCCGATATGTATGCATTCTATACGTATAACTTAAATGTTATGGAAGGTGTCGGAGAAACCGACGATATCGATATGTTGGGTAACCGTCGTATCCGTTCTGTTGGTGAATTGATCCAGAACCAGTTCCGTATTGGTTTAAGCCGTATGGAGCGTGTTGTTAAGGAGCGTATGTCCATTGCGGAAACAGCAACCTTAACACCTAAGAAATTAACGAATATTCGTCCATTAACAGCAGCTATCAAGGAGTTCTTCTCTAGTTCTCAGCTGTCACAGTTCATGGATCAGCAGAATCCATTGGCAGAATTGACCAACAAACGTCGTATTTCTGCCTTAGGTCCAGGTGGTCTGACCAGAGATCGCGCCGGTTTTGAAGTACGTGACGTTCATAGTTCTCACTATGGTCGTATCTGTCCTATCGAAACTCCAGAAGGTCCAAACATCGGTCTGATTTCCAACCTGACTTCTTATGGTAAGATCAATGAATATGGATTTATTCAGACACCATATCGTATCGTTAAGAAAGATGGAACAGTAGAAGATGAAGCAATCTACTTATCAGCTGATGAAGAAGCGGATTATGTTATCGCGCAGGCGAATGAGGTTGTAGAAGGCCGTTTGATCAATGAAAATGTCGTTGCTCGTAAAGCGGGAGAAACCATCATCGCTAAACGTGAAGAAGTAGAATTGGCCGACGTTTCACCAAAACAGATCGTATCCGTGGCAACTGCCTGTGTACCATTCCTGGAAAATGACGATGCTTCTCGTGCCTTGATGGGTGCGAACATGCAGCGTCAGGCCGTACCTTTGTTACAGCCACATTCTCCATATGTAGGAACTGGTATCGAATATAAGATTGCCAAGGACTCTGGTGTCGGTATCGTCGCAAAAGAAAACGGTATTGTTGAATACGTCGATTCTCAGCGCATCATCGTCAGTGGTGATGATGGAGAACGTCATGAATATCGTTTGCGTAAATTCCAGCGTTCTAACAATGGTACCAACATCAACCAAAGTCCAATCGTAAAAAAAGGTGAACGCATCGATAAGGGAGATATCCTAGCCGATGGACCATCTATGGAAAAGGGTGAACTTGCCCTTGGACAAAACGTTACGATCGCCTATATGACATGGTATGGCTACAACTATGAGGATGCCATCATCATGAGTGAGCGTTTGGTACGTGATGATGTGTATACGTCAATTCATATTGAAGAATACGACATTGATTGTCGTGAAACAAAATTAGGGCCAGAAGAAATTACTCGTGACATTCCTAACGTAAGTGAAGCAGCCTGCCGTAACTTAGACAGCCGTGGTATCATCATGGTTGGTGCGGAAGTACGCGAGGGTGACATTCTGGTTGGTAAAGTAACACCAAAAGGACAGAGTGAAATCTCTCCTGAAGAAAAACTGTTATTAGCTATTTTCGGTGAGAAATCCCGTGAAGTGCGTGACAACTCCTTGAAGGTACCTCATGGTGGTGCCGGTATCGTACATTCTATCCGTATCTTCAAAAGAAGTGAAGGACATGATTTGCCACCTGGAGTTAATGAAACCGTAAAAGTTTACATCGTTCAGAAACGTAAGATTTCTGAAGGTGATAAGATGGCCGGCCGTCATGGTAATAAAGGTGTCATCTCCAAGATCTTACCGGTTGAGGATATGCCATATATGCCAGATGGAACGCCAATTGATATCATGTTGAACCCATTCGGTGTGCCATCTCGTATGAACATCGGACAGGTTCTGGAAATCCATTTAGGATATGCCGCTAAGAAACTGGGCGTGAAATTCTCCACACCGGTATTCGATGGTATCAACAACCAGGAATTAAGCGACATCATGAAAGAAGCCGATATGACCGTAGATGGTAAACAGGTACTGTACGATGGACGTACCGGTGAACCATTCGATGAACGTATTTCTGTCGGTGTTATGTACATGATCAAACTGGCGCACATGGTTGACGATAAGCTGCATGCCCGTGCAACCGGACCTTACTCCTTAGTAACGCAGCAGCCATTAGGTGGTAAAGCACAGAATGGTGGTCAGCGATTCGGTGAGATGGAGGTTTGGGCACTGGAAGCTTATGGTGCTGCCCATACACTGCAGGAAATCTTGACGGTAAAATCTGATGATATCGTAGGACGTACTAAGACTTATGAAGCAATCATCAAAGGAAAAGATATTCCTGAACCAGGCATTCCTGAATCCTTCCGCGTATTGAAACATGAATTACAGGCATTAGCCATCGATGTGAAAATGCTGGATGAAGACGGAAATGAAGTCGATATCAACAAAGAAGAATCAAGTGAACCTGCTGCACTGCCACCAATTCCACAGGAAGAGGTTGTCAGTGAAGAGGATATTAATGATATAAATGAAGATGTTGAAGTTGAAGATGATGAAGTGCTTTTGGATGATGAAGAAAACATGGATGACTTCGACGAAGATGTATTAATTGCAGAAGATGATGAACAAGTAGAGGAGGCGTAAGTAGATGAGTGTTAATGATTTTGCCTCAATTCAGGTGAGCCTAGCATCTCCTGAAAGAATCCATGAATGGAGTCATGGTGAAGTTAAAAAACCGGAAACAATCAATTATCGTTCCCAGAAACCGGAACGTGATGGATTGTTCTGTGAACGTATTTTCGGACCTAGCAAGGACTGGGAATGTTATTGCGGTAAGTATAAGAAAGTACGTTATAAAGGTGTTGTCTGTGACCGCTGTGGTGTAGAAATCACCAAATCCAGTGTTCGTCGTGAACGTATGGGACACATTGAATTGGCTGCACCGGTAGCACACATCTGGTATTTACGCGGTATTCCTAGCCGTATGGCACTGCTGCTGGATGTAACACCAAAACAATTGGAAGAAGTAGTATATTTCGTATCCTGGATCGTAACAGATCCTAAGGATACGAATCTGGAATACAAACAGATCTTATCTGAAAAAGAATATCGTGAATATATGGCACTGTACGGTCCTGGAAGCTTTACGGCACAGACTGGTGCAGAAGCTGCTTTGACCCTGTTGAAAGAAGTTGACCTGGAATTAGAATACAAACACATTCAAGAAGCTTTGGAAAATGCGCAGGGTGAAAAACGTAAGAAATTAATCAAGCGTTTAGATACCGTAGAAGCTTTCCGTAATTCTGACAATAAGCCAGAATGGATGGTTATGACAGTAATTCCGGTAATCCCACCTGATTTAAGACCAATGCTGCAGTTAGATGGTGGACGTTTCGCGACAAGTGATCTAAATGATTTATATCGTCGTGTCATCACACGTAACAACCGTTTGAAGAAGCTGTTAGAGTTGGGAACTCCTGCTATCATCGTACAAAACGAAAAACGTATGCTGCAGGAAGCAGTTGATGCTTTGATCGATAATGGTCGTCGTTCTAAACCAATTACCGGTGCCGGCGGACGTGCTTTGAAGTCTTTATCACATTCCTTAAAGGGTAAACAAGGACGTTTCCGTCAGAACCTATTAGGTAAACGTGTTGACTTCTCCGGTCGTTCTGTAATCGCCGTAGGACCAGATTTGAAGATGTATCAGTGTGGTATTCCACGTGAAATGGCAATTCAGTTGTTTAAACCATTTGTTATTAATGAAATCGTAAATCAGGAAATCGCCAGCAATCCAAAGACAGCAGAGAAACTGATTGATCGTCAGGATCCACGTATTTGGGATATCGTTGAAAAGGTAATTGATGGCTATCCTGTCTTAATGAACCGTGCCCCTACGCTGCACCGTTTAGGTATTCAGGCGTTTAAGCCAAAACTGGTAGAAGGACGTGCATTGCGTCTGCATCCATTAGTATGTACTGCCTTTAATGCCGACTTCGATGGTGACCAGATGGCTGTCCATGTACCATTGAGTGAAGAAGCAAGAGCCGAAGCCTTAGTGATGATGTTAGGTTCTAACAATATCCTAGGTCCAAAGGATGGAAAACCAATCGTTACCCCAGGTCAGGATATGGTCATGGGTAACTTCTATCTGACGATGGAAGAAACGGCTGAAGAATTCCATGATGAAGCGCAGCGCTATTTATCTGTCGATTGTCCAAAATCAGCAGCTATGTGGCAGCGTTATGGAGATAATGAAGGACATGTCTTCGGTAGCATCAATGAAATTTTGATGGCTTATGAAACAGACCAGATTCATTTACATTCTCGTATTGCCATTCCGGCAAGAGCATTAAATAAAACAAGCTTTACGGATGAACAGCAGAAACAGTATTTGCTGACAACAGTTGGTAAGGTTATCTTTAACAACATGTTCCCTAGCGACTTCCCATTCTTGAATGAGGTAAGTGCAGCCAATTTCCAGGCAACACCGGAAAAGTATTTCCTGGATATGGGAAAAGATGTAAAAGAAGCTATCCGTAATTTACCTGTAACACCTGCTTTCAAGAAGAAAGATTTAGGTAAGATCATCGGTGAGATCTTCAAACGTTACAGTACTGAAAAAACATCTGAAATCCTTGATCAGATCAAGGATATGGGATTTAAATATTCTACAGTTGCCGGTGTTACGGTATCCTTAAGTGATATCGAGGTTGCTCCTCATAAAGAAGAGCATGTGGAATATGGTAAAGCCAAAGCCGAAGAATTAAAAACCCTGCGTAAGAAAGGTAAGCTTACGATGCAGGAGTGGGAACGTCACTTAAATAAGCTGTGGGCAGATGTCAAAGATGATATCGCCGAAGAGCTGTTAGGTAACTTGCCACGTAAAAACCCAATCAACATGATGGCGCGTTCTGGTGCCCGTGGTAATACGTCAAACTTTACTCAGTTAGCTGGTATGCGTGGTCTGATGGCGAAACCATCACAGTCCAAATCAGCGAAGGGTGAATATGTACCAAGTATCATCGAGGTTCCTATCTATTCATGTTTCCGTGAAGGTCTGAATGTGTCTGAGTTCTTTATCTCAACACACGGTGTGCGTAAAGGTCTGACCGATACCGCATTGAAGACTGCCGAATCTGGATATCTGACACGTCGTTTGGTTGACGTTGCCCAGGATGTTATCGTTAAACAGGAAGACTGTGGTACAGATAAAGGGTACTGGGTAGAAGCTATCGTAGATCGCAAAACGAATACGATTATCGAATCTTTGTATGATCGTTTAGTTGGTCGTTATACAAAACAAGAAGTTACAGATCCTAAGACAGGTGAAGTCATCATTGAAAGTGATGAATTCATCACGGAGCCAATTGCGCAGCGAATTGTAGATGCTGGTGTTGAAGGCTTATATATCCGAAGCGCATTTACTTGTAAATCTATTTACGGTGTATGTAAGAAATGTTATGGTCGTAACATGGCAACCGGTAAAGATGTTGAAGTTGGCGAAGCTGTTGGTATCATGGCTGCCCAATCTATCGGTGAACCAGGTACACAGCTGACCATGCGTACTTTCCATACCGGTGGTGTAGCAAGTGCTGATGGTGGAGATATCACACAGGGTCTTCCTCGTGTCGAGGAGCTGTTTGAAGCTCGCTGTCCTAAGGGTGTAGCTGTATTAGCTCAGATTACCGGTGAAATCACATCGATTAATCAGATTGAAACAGGCTACGAAGTAGTTGTCGCAAATGATAAAGAAAGTATTACGCATAAGGTGACTTTGGTACAGGCAATTCGTCCTTGGATGAAGGTTGGTGCACATGTCGAAGCTGGTGACAAAATTACGGAAGGTCAGGTTGACCCTAAGGAATTATTAAAGGTTGCTGGTGTACGTCAGGTACAAAACTACATTCTAAAAGAAGTTAAGAAAGTATATGCTAGCCAGGGTATTGAAATCAGTGACAAGCATATTGAAGTTATGATTCGCCAGATGCTGCGTAAAGTAGTCGTTCTGGAAGGCAATGATACACACTTGAATCCAGGTGTGCAGGTATCCTTGACCGAAATCACGAAAATCAACCGTCAGGCATTGTTAAGCGGTAAAACACCGGCTACTTTCAAACCGGTATTGTTAGGTATTTCTAAGGCATCTGTTGAAACAGACTCCTTCTTATCGGCAGCATCTTTCCAGGAAACAACGAAAGTTCTGACGGATGCAGCAATCAAAGGTAAGAAAGATTACCTCATTGGTCTGAAAGAAAATGTTATCATCGGTAAGCTGATTCCAGCTGGAACCGGCTGCAAAGCTGATCGCCAAACAAATGAAATCATTGCGGAAAGAGCAGAAGAGTTACGTGAAGAGCGTATCGAACGTAATGCGAAACCAGATGATGATCAATTTATGGCATATGTACCTTCACCTGAGAAATTAACAAGTGAAATGGTACAGAAAATCATGGATGGTGAAGATGTATCTGATGAAGAAATTGGAATTAAACAGCCAATTCTTCCGGAATTACACGATTAACAATCCTAAAGGATATCAAGAAGGAGTTCTTACGATGTAGGAACTCCTTTTGTGATTATCAAAAGTATCCATATCAAGAGGCAAATTCGTAAAGCGATAGAAAGAATTTCTGCCTAGATCATATGGAATAGCAGATTAGTAAAAATAATCTGAAATAATCATAAAAAAGTTATTATTTTGATTGACAGGAACGATATAATTTGATATTATATACAGGCACTCAACGAGAGTGACGTCCACCAAACAGTGGATGCTATCGGTCTTTGAAAACTGAACAGGAAACGTCAATTTCAATGAAAAAGAGAAG
>NZ_SMBP01000023.1 GCF_004341945.1 Longicatena caecimuris | reverse complement strand
AAAATAAGAGATGTTTTTTCAGAACAAAGCATAGAAAAAAGAGGTGTAACCTCATAGACTTGTCAATTCAGTCTATTTCGTTACAGCCTCTTTTTCATGCTTTAATTGTAAATGGTTTTTGCATAATCCGTTGGTGTAATACCAAATTGTTGTTTGAATTTGCGAGAAAAATAATGAATTGAGGTAAATCCCAACATACTGGATATCTCACTGATCGTATATACACTCTCTTTGATCAATAGTTTGCTTTTCTTTAATTTTAAATCACTGATATATTGTTTAGGTGCCGTTCCTAAGTTGTTTTTAAATAACGTTTGCAGACTGGAACGTGATATGGAGAAACGATTACAAATTTCTTCAATGGTTAATTGTTCATAAATCGTATCGTTGATATAAATGACAATTTCATTCAGTAATTCATTTTCAAAGCGCTGCTGCATAGGGGTAGATGCTACCGGAGAACTGGATAAGAAATCATATTGGAGGATTTTAATCAATAATTCTTTTATATAACAAATCATCAATTCACTGTCATAAAGCATTTCATTATTAGAAACCTTGATGAAATTATTCAGGGCATTGTGAATATCACGATGAGCGTGATAAACACGATTTGTAATTAAATAAGAATCCGGAATGTCCATATCAAAGAGGATCGTTAAGTAACTGCATGACTGGGCATCTCCTGTTTTTTGTGTGTGAAACTGTCCCGGCGCATATAAAATCAGATCCATTTCGTCTAAACGATATTCTTCATCATCAACAGTTGTTGCTAGTTCTCCATTATCAATAAAAGTGAGTTCCCAATAATTATGTTGTTCACCGGGAAAGGTGTAGCTGGCATTGCGGACCTGATAGTAATAACCAAGAATTTCTTTTACTGAAAAGGTTGGAATGATAGGTTCATAACTGATAGGATTTCCATCATATGTTTTTACATAGGTCTTTTTCGCTTTAAAATCAGTTTCTAATTCAACCTTGGAAGTCTGGGTGATCGTGATGAAATTAAACTTCACACCTTTTTTTATTTTAATAAAGCGGTGGATGACAAAACGTTCAAATTCTTCTGCTTTTTCATCTTTGCTGACTACGAGCATGACGATACCCGATAATACCTTCACATACACATCACTATTATATGTATAATAAGATGTGAATTCTTTATCCTTCAATTTTAATACAGAGTGTGTCATTTTGATGCTTTGACGGCGAGTCAAATCATTTACGATTTCCCCATATTTGTTAAAAATAAAACTAGTTGTTTTGTTAAACATGAGAAGTTCACCTCTTTTATGAATAGTATAGCAAATTTTGCGCATCCAGAAAAGAAATTAATGAGAAAAGAATATGGATAAAAATGTGAGAGAAACTCGCCTGTTTTATGTAAGTGTTTACATTATGTGATAATCGATGAATAAAATGTCATATGTCAATTACTTTTATCACATTTTTTCCCAAAAGTAAGTACGTATGTAAATTTTTGCGAAATGTATGGATATTTCTGATTATTTGCATTAATTAGTAGATGAAAATGGGCGTAATTGCTAAAAAGTGCAAAATCACTAATAAAAAGTGTAAAGAAATCACATCCATTTTGGCATAAAATCTAAGTGAACTGAAAGGGTTTACGTAGCGCATTCACCTCATCATGAAGCGCTGCCGCTAGTTCATGTTTAAACAGATAGAAAGGAGAGAGCAAACATGCCAGATATCGTTTTAACACGAATCGACAACCGTCTGATTCACGGACAGGTTGCAACACAGTGGTGTGGAGTCGTTGGAGCTAACTTATTATTAGTGGCAAACGATGCCGTAGCAGGTGATGAATTCCGTCAGGGTCTGATGAATATGGCTGCACCAGCTTATGCACAGACAAGATACTTCAGTATCGAAAAGACAATCAACATCATCGGTAAAGCTAGCCCACAGCAGCACATCGCTATCATCTGTGAAACTCCACAGGATGTACTAAGATTAGTAGAGGGTGGAGTTCCTATTAAGAAAGTAAACATTGGAAACATGCACATGGCAGAAGGTAAACGTCAGGTTGCTACTTCTGTTGCTGTCAATGATGACGATGTTGCAACTTTCAAAAAACTGCAGGACTTGGGTGTTGAACTGGAAATCAAACGAGTTCCAGATATTGCTGCAGAACCAATTGATAAATTATTTAAATAAGAATTCGCTTAAACAGAAGGGAGATTTATCATGGATATTATTCAAATTATCTTGTTGGCAGTCGTAACCTTTATCTTTGCGATTGACCAATTCTCTCTGACTGAAACACTGTATCGTCCAATTATCTCTTGTACTATTATCGGTGCAATCTTAGGTAATATGGAAATCGGTCTTTTAGTTGGTGGAACGTATGAAATCATGGTTATCGGTAACATGCCAGTTGGTGGAGCTCAGCCACCTAACGTAATCATCGCTGGTGTTGCCGGATGTATCTTAGCTATCAAAGCTAACATGGAAGTTAATGCTGCTTTAGGTACAGCTGTTATCTTCTCAATCTTCGGTCAGTATGTTGTTACTTTAGTATTTACATTCATGGCTGGTCTTATGTCAAAAGCTGATAAAGCAGCTGCAGAAGCAAATCCTAAGGGAATTGCACAGGTTAACTACATTTCAATGGTAATCCTGGGAACACTGTTCGCTGTTATTTCTATCCTGTGCTATGTTGGTGGAACAGCTATGGCTGACACTCTGCAGCAGATTGCTACAGATTACTCTTGGTTTACAGCAGGTTTAACAGCTGCTGGTGGTATGATGAAGTTTGTCGGTTTCGCTATCCTGATGAAGATCATGATGGCAAGCGATCTGTGGGGCTTCCTGCTTGCAGGTTTCGCTTCTGCAATCATCTTAAGCTACATCCCTACAGGCTTTGCATTTAATGCAGAAGCTGGTAGTGTAGCTGCTAGTGGAACAATGAGTGGTGTTGCATTATTATTGCTGGCATTCATTGGTATCTGTATCGCAATTTACGACTTCATGATCAATATTAAGATTAAAGAAAATGCTGGTAGCAATGCAGGAGGTATGAGTGATGGAATCTAATACAATGACAACATATAAAGATCTTACACCTGCTCCTAAAGTTGACAAAAAAACATTAAATAAAATGGTTTGGATGTCTACCATGCTGCAGGCAAGTTTCAACTATGAAAGAATGCAGTCCAGTGGATGGCTGTGGGCTATGTTACCTGGTTTGCAGAAAATTCATACAAACAAAGATGACTTAGCTGCATCTATGACACACAATATGGACTTCATTAATACACACCCTTACTTGGTAACCTTCGTAATGGGTATTGTATTATCAATGGAACAGCAGAAGATGGATATTCAGACAATTCGTTCTGTACGTATCTCTACTGCAGCTCCATTAGGTGGTATCGGTGACGCATTGTTCTGGTATACATTTGTACCTATCGTTGCCGGTGTTACAGCTATCCAGGCACAGAATGGAAATATCTTAGGACCAATTCTGTTCTTCGTTATCGTATTCGGTGCACAGATGGCTTTACGTTTCGCTTTGATGTACTGGTCTTATAACTTAGGTATGTCAGCTGTAGCTTCTTTAACAAAACATGCGAAAGAATTTACACATGCTGCATCTGTTATGGGTATCTTCATCGTTGGTGCTTTGATTTCTAACATGGGTTCTACTTCTTTAGAAATCGTCTTCTCTTCAGGCGGATTAACTACAAATGTACAGGGTCAGCTAGACTCTATCCTGCCTAAAGTAATTCCTTTGGCATTAACTTTAATGTGCTATGCTCTGTTGAAGAAAAAATGGACACCAATCAAATGTATCGTTCTGCTGTTAGTAATCGGTATCGTAGGATGTATGTTTGGTGTATGGGCAACTGGTGGTGCTTATACGGCATTAATTCCAGTTCCTTGGCACGCATAAAATAGTAATATTGCTCTCTCAAACCTTAAAACAGGTACAATTGATATCTGTATGCAGGTCATCCACTTGGGTGACCTGTTTTTTCATTCCGATGTTAATGTAGAGGGAAGATGTTCCTATATGTATTAGGTTATCGTAAGTTATGAAGATGGTTCTGTTTCATTAAAGGTAATAAAAAAACCTTTTGATTTCTTTTGAATCAAAAGGAGGTGTCAAAATGAATTGACTACATTATCACACACAGTTACTATACACTTATAGTTGTGAAATTGTAAATATACGATTCGAAAAAAGTCGAAATATTTGTGATTCATGCTATAATGAAAACAATAAAGTAGAGGTGTTATTATGAGTGCCGCAAGTATCATTATCATAATCTGTGGCGGTGTTGCCTGGTTTACCTATCGGCGCATCAAACAGTTTCCTATCATCGCCATACAGGGAGCATTTCAAAGAGCAGATTACCAGCATGCCTTAGAACTCTTAAATGGCGCTGGTGCTGAGAAATTATTATCCCCCTTGGAAAAAGATCGTTTACTGATGAAAGCTTATTTTATGGCAGGCAAAAAGAACGAATTTTTAGAACAGATTGCAAAGATTGCCCACACACAATATAAAAAAGGAGATCCAGCAAGTGTATTAGAACCTTGGTATTACCACAGTTTACGATGCAAGCATACGGAGTTTGCGAATGCCTACCAACAAGCATTGCATGCGTGTGCTGATGAACAAACCTTGCAAATAGCAGATCTCGCCTATCAAATATTATTAGAGAACAGTCTGCATGATATTACTGCCCTTGATGAATACATCTGCAAGATACGAAGTGCTGATTTCCATGCCGGTTTATTATATTATTTAAAAGGTAAATTATGCTTTCATGAAAATGCCATCGAAGAAGCATTGCATGCTTTCGATAATGCATTATTTAATTTTGAAACGGCTGAATCTTATCTATTTTATGATGATGCCAAACAGTATATTGATACTTATGGAAATTCCTCCTATTTGCATTATGGAAAAGCTGATGTAGCACTTCATACCGATATTGATATGGTAGAAAGATATCGTATGGTTCCTAAAAAAGATGCTAAATAGTTCTCTTACCACCTACATCAATGGAAAAGACATAGAATTGACGTATCTTACTAAGGTGCGTTTTTTCTTTTTGTTTCAACGTATTGAGTTCACTATGCAACATCGTAAGAAAGAATAAAGCCCGTTCTTGGCATGAGAAAAGGCCATTCTTGCGAATGACCTTTAAACTCAAATGTAGATAGAGTTATTAGTTTGAGAGAGCACCATCTACTATTTTAATTTAGATTAAGCAACTACATTCCAAGGTACTGGTACTAATGGTGTGTAATCGCCACCCCAGATACCGAAGATAGCTCCAACGATACCGATAACCAAGAATAAACCGATACATTTTGTAGGAGTCCAGTTTTTCTTCTTGATCAAGAAGTAGCACATCAAAGTGAACAGTAATGGAATTAAGCAAGGCAGGATCTTATCTAAGTATTCCTGAATGTTAATGAATACGTCAACCATAGTTTTTCCGTCTTCAGCAACAGTCTGTCCGTTAGGGATAGAGATACCTAAGTGAGTTCCGCCACCATAGTTAGAAATCAAAGCACCTACAACGAATACACCAAGCAGAGAAGCTGCATGAGTGAATTCTTTTGCATGAGCAGTCATCATAGATACAGCTTTTGTACCTAAGTTATAAGACCAGTACATTAAACCATAACGCAATGCCATTTCAGCACCAAATGCGATGATGAAGTACAGGATTGGTCCCATCATGTTGCCGTCGATTGCCATGTTAGCAGTCATACCAGCAGTGATAGGAATCAGTGTATACCAGAACAATGCGTCACCGATACCACCTAATGGAGCTGCAGTAGAGATACGTACAGAACGGATTGTCTGAATATCCATTTTCTGCTGTTCCATAGAAAGAACCATACCCATAACGAATGTTACTGCGAATGGGTGAGTGTTCAAGAAGTCCATGTTGTGTGTCATGGATGCAGCTAAATCATCTTTGTTTGTATGAATTTTCTGCAAACCTGGTAACATAGCCCACAGCCATCCAGCTGATTGCATTCTTTCATAGTTGAAAGCTGCCTGCAGCTGCATAGAGCGCCATACCATTTTATTTAATGTTTTGTTATCGACTCTGGCAGCAGGGGTAGTGTCTTTATAAGTTGTCATAGCATTAGATTCCATCACTCATACCTCCCATTCCGCTTCCAGCGTTTTCTTTAATTTTTGATGTTGTTAAGAAGTCATTCAATGCAATAGCGATACCGATGAATGCAACTAAGATCAGAGCAGCTGATGAAGTTGCAGGAATGTTTCCAAGGATCAATGCGAATGCGAAACCTGCAAGCAGGTAGCCCCACAAATCGTTAGAAAGCATAATTTTCAGCAGGATTGCGAAACCAACGAAACGCATCATACCACCGGCAGCACCTAAACCACCCATGAACCAGCTAGCGTTCTTAGAGATTTCAGTCAATGTATCTGACATACCAACTCCAGCACTATAAGCAACGATTGCGATTAATGCAAACAATCCGCCTAAACCAGCCATAGAGATGTTCAATACAGCAGTAATTCCTTTAGGATTAGCTTCAGCAGCAGCTTTGTCAGCTTTAGCCATTAATCCAGACATGATAGTGAACATTACAGTTACTACATACTGTCCGAAAGTAGCGAAGATCATACAAGCACCTAATGCAGCGTTTGTATCCATGTGTGCCTTAACCGCGAAGATCATAGCAACAACGCTACCTAATACGGCGTTAGGTGGCTGAGCTCCACCAACTGGCATGTTACCGATCATCATCAACTCGTAAGTACCACCGATAATAAGACCCATGTTTACATCTCCAAGGATCAGACCGATGATAGGACAAGCGATAATTGGACGGTATACGATTTCTGTTAATGAGAACTGGTCAATTGCAAAGATGAACGTTACAATGGCCAGCAGTACACATTCAATAATATTGAAGTCCATAAGTTTCTCCTTCCATTATTTAATTTTTCATTAAATAACACTTTTGTAATAAATTCTTGTTAAATTATTATTTAAGTAATTTATGAATGAGGTATAAAAAGTAAAAAATGGCTTGAAATTAAGGGATATTATGATTTTTATAGACTTGTGAAAGTGTTAGCTACGTGTTAGTAACGCTATAAGAAAGCGTTGCTTTCATGTGCATAACATAGTAAGGTTAATATGTAAAGGGAATAAGTATAAGAAGGTGTTGAAGATGAGCGGTAACTATGGCATCAAAAAGGCGAATGGCATGGGGAGTGTCTATCGCCTGCAAGGAAACCGACGAAAACCATGGGTCGCTTGTGTAACCATTTCATTGCGTCACAGCAATGATGCTGGTTATAAACAAAAGCGCAAGATCATTGGGTATTACGAAACACAGGAGATGGCGGAATTTTCACTTTGGAACTATAACAAGAATCCGGTATTATTTGAGGAAATTCAAAAGCTTGGGACAATTACGTTTGAAACGATTTATCAGGAATGGTCAAGTATGAAGTTTCGCTGTATCTCACAAAATGCCATCAATGGCTATAAGGCAGCGTATGCCAAATGTGAACCCATCTGGCATTGCAAGTTATCAGAGTTAAAGACCATTCACTTTCAGCGAATCATGGATGAAAGTGAATTATCTGTGGCTAGTGATCTGAAATTAAAATCACTGATGGTTTTAGTATGCGAATATGCCGTACAAAACGATATCATAAACAAGAATTATGCAAAATATGTCACGATCAATAAGAAAGAACGACCACCGGAAATTCATAAGCCGTTTAGTGAAAAAGAGATTGAGGTATTGTTTGCACATGATAATATACCGTTTGTGGATACGATTCTGATTATGATCTACACGGGATTTCGGGTCAGCGAATTGTTTCAGATCAAGACCAAAGATGTTGATTTACAGAATTTGACAATCCGCGGTGGGAATAAAACGGAAGCCGGTAAAAATCGTGTCGTACCAATTCATGAGCGGATCCAGGATTATGTATTAAACTATTACAATATGGGAAATGAATATCTAATTTGTGATTTAGAAACAGGGGCGAAGATCAATTACCATGCCTATCGTAACAATTACTTCGATAAGATCATGAATATGCTGGATATGAATCATTTGCCTCATGATTGTCGCCATACCTTTGCGACAAGGCTGTCAAACTTTGGTGCGAATGCGACAAGTATCAAGCGCTTGATTGGTCATACCTCCTATGCGACAACAGAAAAAATCTATACGCATAAGGATATTGGTCAATTGCGAAGGGCTATTTTCTCCTTAAAATAATGTTAGCTACATGTTAGCTATCCAACAAAAACGACTCTCTTTAATGAGAGCCGTTTTCTATGACGGTATCAATTAAGCCATAAGCCTTTGCGCTTATCGCATCCATATAATAATCACGGTCACAATCTATCTTAATGGTGGCAATAGGTTGTCCACACTGACTGCTTAAAATATGATATAAGCGTTGTTTCAATTGATTGATATGTTGCGCGGCGATTTCCATATCCTTTGCCTGCCCTTGCATACCGCCAAGCGGCTGATGAATCATAATTTCAGCATTTTGTAAGGCACTGCGTTTTCCTTTTTCACCTGCACATAGTAAAACTGCTGCCATACTGGCACACATACCCATGCCAATTGTGGCAATTTCACAGGAAATGTACTTCATCACATCATAAATGGCTAAACCGGCACTGACACTTCCTCCAGGTGAATTGATATACATTTGAATCGGATCTTTACTGATACTTGCCAAATATAACAGCTGCGCACAAATACTGCTGCTCATGGCATCATCAATTTCCCCTGTTAATATGATAATACGCTCTTTTAATAAGCAAGAATATAAGTCATATACACGTTCACTTGCGGCATTGCGTTCAATGATGGTAGGAACGATCACCATAACATCACTCCAATCTGTCTGTATATAAGTATGCGCGAAGCAAAAGGTTTAATACTTTTTCCTTATACTTTCTTAAATCCATATGGAAATGTAAAACGTCGCAGAAGGAAATGTGCTACAATGAACAAAAGGAGAAAAGCGGGTATGAAGAAAATAGGGATGTGTTTTTTAAGTTTGTTATTGTTGTGTGGCTGTCAACAGCATAGTACAAAACAAAAGCAGGTAAAGCAAAAGGATACCATCGTTTTGGGATATGTGAACAGTGATGGATATATGAAAGTGAAGCAAAAGGGGAAATATGGCTTTATGAATAAGCAAAAACAAGTGATGATTCCTTGTGAATATGATTTGATAACACAGGAAAAAGACGTGTATATTGCGCAAAAAGATGGCAAGTATGGCGTGATTGATAAACAGAATCAAATCTTGTTGCCTTTAAAATATGAACGTATTCTTTATGCTTATGATAGTGGATATTTCTTTGCTCGGAAACAGGAAAAGACGATGGTGTTTGATAAGGATGGCCAGAAACATAAAACGATAGATGCACGTTTGGTGAAACAATCATTCCACGATCCGATTGTATGGATGAAGCAGGGGAATAAAAGTGCCATCTTTGATACGAAGGGTAATCAAAAAACAAAGTTCCTGTATGATAAGATAAAGCGTTTTCCGGATATTCAAACCTATGAGAAACATGCGTATACGATAGGGTATAAGAATGGATTGGCCGCTATCTTGAATGAAGAAGGAAAACCATGCAGTGCATTTGTGTATGAGCAGCTGCGTCCTTTGAATTACGGTTCTTTCAATGATAAATTTAGTGGGTATTATCAGGCAGTGCGTGATGGGAAAAGTGGCATCATCAATACACGTGGAGATGTCGTTGTGCAGTTTCTATATGATGCCTGTGATAAGGATGCGGATGGAAATCTCTTTCATGCTTTCGATTATATAGAGGGTGTCGGCTTTCAAGTGGTGAAGGATGGTCATTATGGCATCCTAACATTACAAGGAAAGACCTTAATTCCTTGTGTTGCACGTGTGCAAAAGGATGCTTCTATGAAGGTTATCGGAACCGATGAAAAAGACTTTTGGGTGGATAAAGAAGATACGACAGCGTATTTTACTAAGGAAGGCAAAGCATATTTGGAAGTGAAAGGTCATGGAGATGGTTTTCAAAATGGGTATGCCATTGTGCGTGAGGCAGGGCTTAGCCGGGTGATCAATGAAAAAGGGGAAACGCTAAAGCAGGGGAAGGCGCATGATGAAATGTCACGCGTTGGCAGGCTGTTTCAGCATTGTACACATGCGGTATGTACGCTGTACGATATGAAGGGAGAAAAGGTGCTGCAAGGAGATGTGGATGAAAGCTTTGTGTATTTGGATGGTGAACCGGAAGGGGTACTGGTGAAGGAATCGCCTTTGACGGAAGGAATTCATACAACATCAACCGTATACGATTTGCAAGGCAAGAAGCGAACACAGTTTGCGGGCATTAGCAGTGGATCTATGTATGGAGTCTTATATAAAAATCATTTTGCTTTCTTTACACGCCAGGGCTATGGCAAAACAGGAAAGATGGGATTGCTGAGCATGGATGGCAAGCATGAAATCACACCACGTTATGCTGCGATTGGGGAACAGGATGATTATTATATCGGACGTTATGCGGATGGGCGCAGTGAATTGATTGAGAAAGATACATTGACCATCATTTTGCAGATGGATAAGGATGTAGAACTTTCTTTGACGTAGACGATATATTTACGAATAGTTGTATTTAACGATGTATGGAAATGAAAAAACACAAGCTTTTATGTGCATATCCACTTGTCCATTTCCATGTTTTCAAGGTTAGCGAAGAATGTAAAGGCTTGCAGAAATGGGAATTTTGTAACAAGCAGAAAAAGCTTGGGAAGGGCTGTAAAAAAGTGTATAAGTGAAAGAATTGTCAATTGACAAGAGAAAGGATAATACGTATAATAAGGGTGTTAAAAGGAGGACTTTGAAGATGACAGTAAAAGTTGCTATTAATGGATTCGGACGTATCGGACGTCTGGCATTCAGACAAATGTTTGGAGCTGAAGGATATGAAGTAGTTGCAATCAACGACTTAACTTCTCCTGATATGCTGGCTCACTTATTAAAATACGACTCAACACAGGGACGTTATGAAAAAGCTGATACAGTAGTAGCTGGTGAAAAATCAATCACAGTTGATGGAAAAGAAATCACTATCTATGCTGAAGCTGATGCTAAAAACCTGCCTTGGGGAGAATTAGGTGTTGACGTAGTATTAGAATGTACAGGATTCTATACATCAAAAGCGAAAGCAATGGCTCACATCGAAGCTGGTGCTCGTAAAGTTGTTATCTCTGCTCCTGCAGGAAATGACTTACCTACAGTTGTTTACAACACAAACCACGATGTATTGAAACCAGAAGATACAGTTATCTCTGCTGCTTCTTGTACAACAAACTGCTTAGCTCCTATGGCAAAAGCATTAAATGACTTAGCTCCTATCCAGAGCGGTATCATGTCAACCATTCACGCTTACACTGGTGATCAGATGACATTAGACGGACCTCAGAGAAAAGGTGACAAACGTCGTTCTCGTGCAGCTGCAGTAAACATCGTACCTAACTCTACAGGTGCTGCAAAAGCTATCGGTTTGGTAATCCCTGAACTGAACGGTAAATTAATCGGTTCTGCTCAGCGTGTTCCAACTCCTACAGGATCAACTACTATCTTAGTTGCTGTTGTTAAGGGTAAAGTTACGGTTGATGAAATCAACGCTGCTATGAAAGCTGCTGCTAACGAATCTTTCGGTTACAACACTGACCCAATCGTATCTAGCGATATCATCGGTATGCGTTTTGGATCTCTGTTCGATGCTACTCAGACAATGGCTATCGAAATGGAAGATGGAAATACTCAGGTACAGGTTGTATCTTGGTATGATAACGAAAACTCTTACACTAGCCAGATGGTTAGAACAATCAAATACTTCTCTGAATTAGCTTAATTCAAGTATTGTAAGAACTTAAATAGGATTGTGGCTTAATGCTGCAGTCCTTTTTTGCTGTCTTCCTTTTTTTACACATATGAGCCTAGCTTGTCTACTGGTGATTTCGTCTTAGAGCTCTATGAAAACCATGATAAATATTATAAATGTTGAGGAAAGCACTTTTTAAATATTGTGAAAAGGTGTAAACTATAAGCATTCGGAGGTGAGATGGATGGCATTACGCACGAAATTAAATACCAATGATGAAGGAGAAACAAACGAACTTGATGATTTGGATGAACTTGATGCTGTCTATGTGAATAAACTAAAAGAAAGCAGCATCCAAGAAGATCTATTGGAACAGTTCAAAGATATTACGAAGCTTTTAGATGAACAAAAAGGGAAGAGTTAGTATTGAACTCTGGCCTTAAGCTTGTTATACTATAAAAAACTGATGACAAAGGATGAGTACTTGATACCATTGTGGCATAGCGATTTCTGGATGGTGGAAGCAGAAAGCATAAGGTAACAGGGAATGCCCCTTTGAGGGATTTTTCGATAAGTAGAAAAATACGTGCCACGGCGTTATACGTGAAGAGTGGAAAAGCATATTTCAAGCAAAGTGGAACCGCGTCTAAGATAGGCGTCTTTGCAGTCGAAGTGCTTTTTTTATTGCTAGGAGGTAAGTTATGAAGCTATTCAATAGTATGAATCAGACGATCGAAGAGTTTAAACCAATCCATGAACATGAGGTCAATATGTACGTATGTGGCCCTACCGTATATAATTATCCTCATATAGGAAATGCCCGCCCCATCGTTGTTTTTGACACACTGAAAAGAACGTTTCAGGCATTAGGATATAAGGTGAAAATGGTGTCAAATTATACCGACGTAGATGATAAAATCATCAAAGTCGCAAAAGAATGTGGAGTTAGTGAAAAAGAGATTACGGAAAAATTTATCAAAGCCTATAACGATGATCGTCTGGCATTGCATGCCATGATGCCAGATGCAGCGCCAAGGGTTACAGAAACGATGGATGCCATTATTGCCTTTATTGAACTGTTAGTGAAAAAAGGTCATGCCTATGAAATTGATGGAGATGTGTATTTTCGTGTCAACAGTGTGGAAAGCTATGGGAAGCTGTCAAATCAACAAATCGATGATTTGATGGTGGGAGCGCGTATCGATGAAAACAGCAAGAAAGAAAATCCTTTGGATTTCACCTTGTGGAAACGTACGGATGAGGGCATTCAATGGAATTCCCCATGGTCCGTTGGAAGACCTGGCTGGCATACAGAGTGTGTTGTCATGATCAATAAGGAATTTCATGGAGAGCATACGATTGATATTCACGGCGGTGGTATGGATCTGAAATTCCCGCATCATGAAAATGAGATTGCACAATCAAGAGCGGCTTATGAAACACCGATTGCGAACTATTGGATTCACAATGGAATGGTGAATATCGACGGTGAAAAAATGAGTAAGTCACTAGGAAATGTCATTTGGGCTAAAGACATGATTGAAAAGATTGGCGGCAATGTATTACGCTGGGTATTCTTATCGGCACACTATCGCAGCCCTCTGAATATTAACGAAGAGGCCATTGAGACAGCGAAGAAGGAATTGCAAAAGGTACAGACTTCTTTAAAACAGGCGTATGTAAAGCTAGCTCTTGCGGATGTGGAGATTACAGATGAAGCAGAAGATACTTTGCTTACCCCATTCATGGATGCAATGCAGGATGATATGAATACGCCAAATGCCTTTGCAGCTTTGTTTGAGACAGTGAAAGTCTTAAATCAGACGATTCGCCAGCGGGAAGTTGATTTGACTTTCTTGCAAAGAATTGTCAAAACAGTGGAAACGATGTTGGATGTGTTAGGAATTGAAAATAACCGCTTGATCTTATCCGATGAGGATAAAGAATTGCATCACAAGTGGAAAGCTGCAGTGAAGGAAAAAGATTTTGCTATGGCCGATGACTATCGTGCGCGCCTTATCGAAAAGGGTATTCTGTAATGGAAATACAGGAGTATAATGGCACTTCCTTGGCTTACATGGGAGATGCTGTGATGTCACTGTATGTAAGAGAGCTGCTATTATCGAAAGGTTATCAGAAATCCAAAGACTTACAAAAATTCAGTGAGGCATGGGTCAGTGCCAAAGCACAGGCAGGATTTTTGAATCAATTAGAAACCGAGGGCTTTTTTACAGAAGAAGAATGGGCTATTGTCTTACGTGGCAGAAATACCAATCCTAAAAGTAAGGCAAAAAATGCGGATGTTATCACTTATCGCAAAGCTACCGGCTTAGAAGCTGTTTTTGGCTGGCTGTATCTGATGAAAAAAGAAGAACGGCTTTTACAGCTATGGCAACGCATTGTTGCATTAGGAGATGTAAAATGACACAATATGTATATGGTAAAAATGTAGTAAAACAGTTGCTGCAGGAGGATAAAAAAATCTATGAGATCCTGATGGCAGAAGGTATGCGAGACACAGCTTTAGAAAAGCTTATCAAGGAGCATAAGATCACATGTAAGATTTTACCGCGTAAAAAAATGGATGGTATGTTACAGGGAAATCATCAGGGAATCGCTGCAAAAATTGATGACTATAAGACATATGAATTATTGGAATTGTTAGAAAGCATACCCAAAGGTAAAATGCCTTTGTTTGTGATGTTGGATGGTTTGGAAGATCCCCATAATTTGGGAGCAATCTTGCGTACCTGTGATTGTGTTGGGGTGGATGGTGTCATTATTGGTAAACATCGCAATGTTGGCTTAACCCCGACGGTGGCAAAAGTCAGTACCGGAGCCATTGATACGGTAAAGGTCGCCATGGTGACAAACCTGGCACAATCCATTAAATATTTAAAGAAACAGGGGTTTTGGATTGTTGGTACTGATTTCGAAAATTCTCGCGATTATCGCGAAGGGCAATACGATGTACCACTCGTAATAGTTGTGGGTAGTGAAGGCTTTGGCATCAGTTCTTTGGTAAAGAAAAACTGTGATTATTGTGTACGACTTCCTATGGAAGGGGTTGTAACCAGTTTGAATGCCAGCGTTGCCTGCGGCATTTTGTTGTATGAAATCTACAACCAAAGACATCCTTTATAAATACTTACTTCAATAGCATGCAGGAAGAAGTATGTCCTATTGTATATCGTATATGATAAATAACGTAATCCTTTTCCATGCTCTCACGAGGAGGGTATTATGGAAAACACCAATCGTAAAAATGATTATGAGCTTCTTTATATGTATCGGCAAATGGAAGATGTCGCATTGCATCTTTTCATACAGAACTATAGCGTAAAAGTTTGGCGAATGATTCATCAGCATAGCACTGGGATGAATCAGCGAAATCGTGAAGAGTTATATCAATTGTGCATGATTAAACTTGCAGAAGCAATTGACTCCTATCAGATGGATAAACAAAGCTCCTTTGCTACTTATTACATGAAAATTGTGAAGCATGTAATTCTTGATTATGTGAAAAAGCAAGCGCGCTATCAGAGTCATATAGATGAATTTACTATGTTATATGGATTTGAAGTCTGTGATGAAAGTGGTCATTATCTCAGGGAAGGTACTGAAGCATTTCCACATGCTAAAAAAGAACTGCAGAATGAACAATTGCGACAGCTGTTAAGCGAATCAAAAGTTATTCTTAAAGAGAGGGAATATCAAATCCTTGCTATGCGTATGCAGGGATATACTTATAAAGAAATTGCGGAAAAGATGCATTTATCGCGTAATACTATAGATTATATGGTGCGAAAACTGCGTAAGCAAAAAGATGGAATTGACTAAGACAAGACTTTATGATAAAGTTAATAAGCAAAGAAAGAGGTGTTTTTTTCATGAGCGATAAAGTAATTCTCACCTGCACCGAATGTCTTTCTCGAAACTATACAACTACAAAAAACAAGAAAACGCATAATGAGCGTATTGAATTGAAAAAGTTTTGTAAGAAGTGTGGCAAGCATACGATACATAAAGAAACAAAATAAGGAGGTTTCTTATGAAGTGGTTCAGTATTAATGGTATTTTAACCGAAATGAAACGAATTCGCTGGCCGAAGGGCAAAGATTTGGCAAAAGACAGTGCGACGGTCATCGCATTTACAGCTGTTTTAGGATTGTTTTTCTTCCTATGTCAGGTTGCATCATCCGGCTTTTTGAAATTAATTGGAATGTAGGAGGCAAGACATGGCAGAAGAACAGAAAAAACAATGGTATGTGGTAAATACATATGCCGGACATGAAAACCGTGTTAAGGAAAATCTGGAGCGTCGTGTTGAAACCATGGGCTTGCAGGATTTTCTGTTTCGCATCGTTGTAGCAGAGGAAAAAGAGATCGAATATAAAAATGGCAAAGAAGTTGAAAAGACCAAAAATCCTTTCAGCGGCTATTTATTCGTAGAAATGATCATGACAGATGAGGCATGGTATATTGTGCGTAACACACCGGGAGTTACCGGATTTATCGGATCCAGTGGTGGTGGAGCTAAGCCTTTCCCAGTTGCCGAAGATGAAATGGAAGCAATTCTGCGTCGTCTTGGCATGAGTGAGCGTAAAGTACAGATCGACTTTGCTGTAGGAGATCGTGTTCGTATCTTAAGTGGTGCTTTTGCGAATTCCGAAGGAACGGTGGAAGAGTTACACGAGGATTCCCAAACAGCTATCGTCTTATTGATTTTATTTGGACGTGAAACGCCAACTGAAATCAGTTATGGTGACTTAGAAAAAGTAGAGCTGTAAAACAGATGTAAATAGTCTTGAAACCAATCTGGTTTTGAGGCTTTTTTTATTTGGATGAAAATGGCTTTGTTGTATAACAAAGCGGATAAACATGCAAAGCAAAACATAAGATGTCAGCCGTTTATAATAAGTGAATCACAATATATGGGTAGTATATGATACGGTTTAAAGATGGTAACCTGTTGATAAATTTGATAAAAACATAAAAAAATGGTTTTCTTCCGCAATCTGACAAAATTAGCAGGAATGTCTTTCTATACTGTAAGCAGGAAGTGATAATATGAGGGAACGCATTGGAATCATTCTGGGTATCAGTGGCATCCTTCTGCTGATTGAGCCAAGCATCAATCAACAGCAATTATATGGTTACCTTTCTTACATAGCAGAACACTACTGGCCGGTAGGACTGATTCTTGCAGGTATGATTCTAATCAATCCAGGAAAACGAAAAACACGCAGCAGAAACAGATAACGCTTGCTTTCCCAGTAGGATATGCTTTACTATTATGGGTAAGAAAGCAGGGATAAGATGAAGAAAACGTATTTAATTGATCTCGATGGAACAATGTATCGGGGAACTTTATTGATCGAAGGTGCTATGCACTTCGTTCATGAATTAATCAAACGCAAGGAAGAATTTTACTTTTTAACGAATAATGCCAAACGCACAAAACGCCAAAATGTAGAACATATGGAACGCATGGGATATTGCGGTATCAAGGAAGAACATTTTTTCACTAGTGCTATGGCTGCAGCTATCTATGCCCGTAAGCATTATGAAGGCAGAAAAGCATATTATATCGGACAGGATGGTTTACGAGAAGCTCTGGAGGATGAAGGGTTTACCATAGATGATACAAACGCTGATTTTGTTTTTGTCGGCTTAGATACTTCCGGAACTTATGAAAAATATTCCAAAGCTTTAAAGCTGCTTTTAAATGGCGCCAAGCTGATTGGGACAAATGATGATCGCATACTGGCACAGCCGGATGGTTTTTCCATTGGAAATGGTTCTGTTGTGGCTATGTTTGAATATGCAACACAACAAAAAAGTCCCAAAATTGGTAAGCCTCATGATACGATTTTGGAAGAAGCTTTAGACTTTTTACATAAAAAGAAAGAGGATGTGATACTCATCGGTGATAATCTGGAAACAGATATTCTGTTAGGTGTACGCAATCAGGTTGAAACCATTTTTGTGACAACCGGCGTTCATCAAAGAGAGGATATTGATCGATTAGGCATTCATCCTACGCATATCGTAGATGATTTACAGGAATTGTTATAGAAATATGTGAAATTTAGTTAGATTGAGCAAACTTCTTTCTTTATACAGTTCCTGGTGTTATACTGAGAATAGATAATAAAGGAGGACAAAATTATGTCTGTTATTGTTGATGTACACGCAAGAGAAGTTCTCGATTCTCGAGGAAATCCTACCATAGAAGTTGAGGTGGAAACGGTCAGTGGAGCATTTGGCCGTGCCATTGTACCAAGCGGTGCCAGCACCGGAGAGCGTGAAGCCTTAGAGTTACGCGATGGTGATAAGAATCGCTTTAATGGCAAAGGTGTCATGACTGCCGTAAACAATGTGAATGAAATCTTGGCAGATGTGGTGATTGGTTTGGATGTTACTGATCAGGCGGCAATTGATAAAGCTTTGATTGAAGCTGATGGTACAAAGGATAAGTCTAAATATGGTGCAAATGCCATCCTAGGTATTTCCTTAGCGGTTGCCCATGCTGCGGCTAACTTTTATGGATTGCCATTATATCGTTACTTAGGCGGTATTCATGCGAAAACATTGCCAGTGCCAATGATGAATGTCTTAAATGGAGGAAGTCATGCGGATTCTTCGGTAGATTTCCAGGAGTTTATGATTATGCCGGTTGGTGCTAAAAGTATGAAAGAGGCAATTCAAATGGGTGCTGAAACTTTCCATGCCTTGAAAAAAGTATTAAAGGAAAAAGGCCAAGTAACAGCTGTTGGTGATGAAGGTGGTTTCGCACCGAATCTGGAAGATAACGAAGCGCCATTGAAAGCTATTATGGAGGCAATCAAAGCTGCTGGTTATAAGGCCGGAGAAGATATTTGCATTGCTATGGATGTTGCGGCTAGTGAATTCTACAACACGGAAACGAAAATGTATGATTTGAAAAAATCAGGTCAGGGTTCTAAAACAACCGATGAGATGATTGCCTGGTATGATGAACTGGTAGAAAAATATCCGATTATTTCGATTGAAGATGGCTTAGGCGAACGTGATTGGGATGGCTGGAAGAAACTGACGGAGCATTTAGGCAAGAAAATCCAGTTGGTTGGTGATGATTTATATGTAACAAATCCGGCAATCTTACAGGAAGGTATTGATAAAGATATCGCTAATTCCATTTTGATCAAGGTAAACCAGATTGGCACATTGACGGAAACCTTTGATGCTATGGAGCTGGCTAAGAAACATGGGTATACGGCAGTTGTATCCCATCGAAGCGGTGAAACTGAAGATACGACGATTGCCGATATTGCAGTGGCATTCAATGCCGGTCAGATTAAGACTGGTTCTATGTCAAGAACTGATCGTATTGCCAAATATAATCAATTGCTTCGTATTGAAGAAGAGTTGGGTGATGTAGCAGTATTTCCTGGGAAATCTGCCTTCTATAATATTTACAAACATTAAATAAGTACTTAATGGAACACTGCGAAAGGATATCATGAATTCTTAAACAGTGTTCCTTTCCTTTAAAGCGTTCTTAGATGGTATCTTATTGTAGTATCTGGTAGTTCATTACGTTCAAACAAGAAATGTGTGATATCACGTATGTGAGCATTTCTCATGAAACAATCTGCCCTTGCTTGGCATGTATCTTAAATATTTTCGAAACAATATTGTAATTATTATCATTGTTTGCTATACTAGTAAGGTATCGAGAAATAGGAAGGAGGACTATCATGGGCATTTTAGAAATACTATTAATGATTGCATCGGTCATTTTGATAATACTCTCCTTATTACAAAGCGGAAAGTCAGATGGTCTTGGAAGTGCATTTGGTGGAAGTGATGGATTGAATCTGTTTGCCAATGTCAAAGAAAGAGGATCTGAAAAAATCATATCTAATGTTACTATGGTAACAGGAATTATCTTTTTCGCTCTTGTTATAATTATCCGTATTTTAGACTAAGACCGTGCAAGGTCTTTTTTTATGAAGTAACGATACCTATACCATCCATATAAACTTAGTTGTTTCCTGAATGATGAAAGCGCCATCTGCATCCGCAAATTGTTAAGATCTAGATAAAATGCGCTATCATATTTATGAAATAAGCGTGGAATGGTATACTATAACTATAAGTTCATAATGAAAAGGAGGGCAAATAATGAGCAAAAAAGAAGAACTACTCGCCCTGATCAAACAAAACGATTATCGTGGTATGGATGTGAAACAATTATCCAGGATGATCCAAATGGAAGATAGTGTTGCCTTCACAGAATTGATGAAATTATTAAACGATTTGGAAGCTGCACGTATTATTGCCAGAGATGAGCGACATCGCTATTTCCTTAGTGAAAAACTAGGGTATGTGAGTGGTACGCTGCGTATAAATCCGAAAGGCTTTGGCTTTGTGGAAACAGCGGATGACAGTTACTATATAGCCAGAGAACGATTAGGTTTCGGTATGGATCGAGATGTTGTCTATGCCAGAACATGGACCAATAATGATAAAAGTGTAGAGGGTGAAGTGGTCGAAGTCATTTCACATAGTGTCACGCATATCGTGGGGGTAGTAAAAATCAAAGAAGGATCAAAGTATTTCTTACCTGATTCTTATTTAAACAATCGTAAAATCAAAATTACGAATTATGATGATTTTAAATTGGTGAATGATTCTAAAGTCCTGCTTCATATTGATAGTTATGGAACGGTTTTAAAATGTCATATTGAAAAGGAAATCGGTTATAAATATGATCCGGGGATTGATATTTTAAGTATCTTACTTGAAAAAGATATCGTTCCTGAATTCAATGAAAAAGTGAAAGCAGAAGTAGCTGGCATAAAAGAAGAAGTGGACGTAAACGAATTGAAGAATCGTGAGGATTTGCGTAAGCTGTTGACAATTACTATTGATGGGGAAGATGCCAGAGATTTAGATGACGCCATCAGTATTGAGAAGATAGAAAAAGGCTATCGTCTTTATGTGCATATTGCGGATGTTTCCCATTATGTACAAGAAAAAACGGCGCTTGATAAAGAGGCTTATCATCGGGGTACTTCAGTATATGTGGTAGATCGCGTCGTACCGATGTTGCCTCACGCGTTATGCAATGGCATTTGTTCCTTAAATCCCCATGTGGATCGCTTAACCATAACTTGTATGATGGAAATAGATCGTACAGGCAATGTAATGAATTATCGTATCTTTCCTAGTGTGATCAATAGCAATGAGCGAATGACCTATACGAATGTGAATAAGATATTATCCGGTGATGCTAAAACACAAAAAGCTTATCCTCATTTGTTAAAGATGTGCTTAGATATGAAGGTTTTGGCTGGAATCATTCGCAGACGCAGAGAAGGACTTGGCGCCATTGATTTTGATAGCAGAGAGGCTAAAATTCTGGTTGATGAAAAAGGGAAACCAAAAGATATCGTCTTACGTGAGCGTGGAGAAGCAGAGCGCATCATTGAAGATTTTATGATAGCGGCGAATGAAACTGTAGCCACGCATATGAAATGGCTGGAAACGCCATCGATGTATCGTATTCACGAAGCTCCTGAACCTAAGAAAATGCGGGAGTTTGCACGTATTGCGAAAACATTGGGATATACGTTTAAGGGAGGTATCCAAGACGTACATCCAAAACAGCTACAGGCTTTATTAGACGAAGCCAGAGGACAGGATAATTATTTCGTGTTATCCAGTTTCATGTTAAGAAGCATGCAGAAAGCGCGCTATGATAATCGTTGTTTGGGACATTTCGGACTGGGCTTAAAGGAGTATTTGCATTTTACATCACCGATTCGCCGCTATCCGGATTTGATTGTACATCGCATGCTGCGAAAATATATCTTTACATCATCAGAAGATGTAGATAAAATGAAGCAGGATGAACAATGGTGTGAACAGGCAGCTATCCAGGCAAGTGAGCGTGAGCGTAATGCTGTGGATGCCGAACGAGCCGTAGATGATATGAAAAAGGCTGAGTATATGGAAAACTATATCGGACAGCGTTTTGCAGGAGTCATCAGTGGTATTACTAAGTTTGGAATGTTTGTTGAGCTGGATAATACGGTAGAAGGCTTGGTGCATATCTCATCCATGGAAGATGATTATTATCATTATGATGAAGTGAGTCACAGTCTAATTGGTGAGCATACGGCAAATGTGTATCGCATGGGACAAAAAGTCCAGGTTAGATGTATTGATGCAAATCGGTTTAAACGTGAGGTTGATTTTGCATTGTTAACAAAAAAGAGGGGGAAAAGGGGCCGTTAAAGGCATATCTTTTGTTCCTTGACATAAACTAAAGAGGTGAAGCTATGACAGCTGGTAGAAAAGTAATCGTATTTAATCGGAAAGCATCCCACGAATATTTTCTGGAAGATCGTTTTGAGGCCGGTTTGGTGTTACAGGGTACGGAAATTAAAGCGATTCGTAAGGGGCATGCCCAGATCAAAGATGCATATATCAGTTTTACGAACAATGAGGCTTTTATCAAAGAAATGCATATCCCGGAATATGAATTCGGCAATCGTTTTAATCACGATGAAACGCGTATCCGTAAGCTGTTGCTGCATAAGAGTGAAATTATAAAGCTGCAACAAAAGGTGAAGTTAAAGGGCTATACGGTGATTCCTATTTCATTATATTTGGAAAAGGGAAAAGCTAAAATGGAAATTGCCTTAGCAAAAGGTAAAGATTTGCATGATAAGCGAAATGTTCAGAAAGAAAAAGATGCGAAACGTGAAATTGAAAAAGCTTTAAAAAACCAATATTAGGACAGTTGTAGTTTGCGGTATTTTGTGGTAAACTACAACTACCTAAAACCGGGGGTGTACTGGTTTCGACAGGGATACGCTTGGTACAGACGGCAGTCGAGTGGTTACGTAATAACCAATTAAATTTAAACGGAAAAACTAAATTAGCTAACATCTTTGGTGCAAACCAGAGAATGGCTTTTGCTGCTTAATAACCGACATAGGTTCGCAGCTGCCGCTAGTATGTTGTCTTTTGGCATACTAGATGAGCATCTCATTTACGAAGGATAAGGTTCAATTCTAGTTCAAGGGATTGATCACGAAAATAAATTGAACACCTTCAATAGGAGCTGTCCATTGTTACCTGTTGAATATTGGTAATGGACTAAACTGTAGATGTCTGTACGTGGGGCTGTTTCTGGACGCGAGTTCAACTCTCGCCACCTCCACCAAAAGAGGAAGCGTCGAACTCTTCTTCATCAAGAATGAGTTCGCGCTTGTGTATAGATTTGGGGATGCCCTTTAGGGCGTCCCCTTTTCGTTTTCCTGACGTCGTATTTTGCGTTTTAAGACGTTTTAAGCCCGAAGAGGTACTCGTCTACCCTTCGGGCTTTTTTGTGGCTTAAAACGGCTTTTAGGGCATTCTGAAGAGGATGTGGGAGCACAACCAGCAATCTCGCTTCGCTCGATGCGGAATTAGATTCCGAGTACACGGTGGGGAGGGCATGCGTTTCGGTGGTTTTTTGCATGTCACAACTTTTTGGCACAACTTTGTTGTGCCAGACATTTCCCGCAATTTCTCGGGGTTCCAACTTGATTGGCACAACAACACAACTTTTTTTAACCCTTACGTACGCGAGAAAAAATAAATATATAGCCTTTCATGTGCATATAGGTCATATAAATAAGACTTGAAAAATGTTGTGCAAGTTGTGCCAACCGCCGCGCAGCATCGAGAATATGCGGGAAAACCCCGGCACAACATGGTTTTGCAGTTTGTGCCACGGTTTGTGCAATCGAGCTGGAGCACCGATGGTTGTCGAAAAAAAGCCGGCACAACAAAGTTGTGCCAAAGTTTCGAGCTTCGACAATCCGCCCTTTTCTTCTGTACGACGATTTTTGAGACGAGCAATTTTTGTCGGTGTTTCCGCTCATTTATGGCGGGAAACAGCGTCGGACAAGCCCCTGACCTGCAATTATATGACGTTTACTATTGCTTTCCGTCATTTCATGTTGTATAATATTCATATATTCGCGACATGATTGCCGATGGATAGCGGCCGGGAAATACCGACGTGAGCCTATCTGAGACCGAGCCTTAGGCTCGGGAGGAAGCCGATGAGGGTCCGCCCTCGAAACTGCGTCGGTCTGACGAGCCGATGCGGGAGGCAACAGCGTCTACCCGTCCAAATAGGACGGCAATCGCACGAACGTGACGAGCGGCGAATCAGATTTCAGCTTGATTGCTGGATTCTGGTTCGCCGCTTTTTTGCGTTTATAGGCAGAAAAAAGGAGGTTGCTTTATGGCAAATGCAAAACAGAAGAAGGGGTTCACGAAGAAGATTCTCGGCGGGAGCGAGCTGACGATGGAGGAATACGCGGCCTACATCACGGCTCTGAAGGCGAAGCCGTTCCTGACGAGTGCCGAGGCGTCGACCCTGTTCGAAATAGGAATCGGGCGCGTGCGTTCGCTGATGAAGGCCGATGACGCGGACTTCGTAGTGATGACTGACACGATTCGAAGTCGCCGTATTCACCGCGAGACGTTCGAGAAATATCTGGTGTCTCACGGGATTCATTAAGGAGGTGAGGTTATGAGGCAAAAAGAAAACCGCCCCGGCGCTGGCGACGCTTACGGGACGGTACCTAACAACTGTATAAATGATATCACAGATATGTGCGAAAGTCAATCCATAGCGTACGACGACCTGCTTGAGGCCGTGACGCTGGCGTATCTGTCGGATATCGACACAGATTTGTCGCCTGATTTCTCGACCGTCAAGGTCGAGTTGCTTGAAATTACAAATGATTGCATCGAGAAGTACAACTTGGGGCGTCCGGATGAGAACGTGCCCCCGACCGCTAAGAAGAGCGAGCGTTATCCCGATGCGAAGAAACCGGAGGCGCGCTATCGCCGCCTGACGGCGCTCCACCCTTTGCAGATTGCGATTCTGATTAGGGAGTTGCACCACGGCGTGGGCATTCTTTGGAACAAGGCCGAGAACGAGGGGAACTTCGATATCGGAATCTACCAGACCGACGGCGAGAACGAGGGATGCTACGACACCCGAGATGAGACTCTGGAGCGCCTGATTCGCTCGTACGACAAAACGATGTCCTTGCGAGGCGTGGACGAGACGGTCGCAATCCTGCGTTCCATCTGCAAGCGGGTCGAGCGCTGTTCCGACCGTGATTTGATTCCGGTCAACAACGGAATCTTCGACTATGGGAGCAAGGTGCTCCTCGGTTTCGACCCGGAGTACGTGTTCACGAGCAAGTCGAAGGTCGATTTCGTCCCGAATGCCCAGAATCCGGTCATCCGCAACGATGACGACGGTACGGATTGGGATGTGGTCTCGTGGATGAACGAGCTTTCGGACGACCCTGAAGTCGTCGACCTGCTCTGGGAGGTCATGGGCGCGACGATTCGCCCCGCAGTGAGCTGGAACAAGACCGCATGGTTCTACTCCATGTCGGGCAACAACGGCAAGGGAACGCTGTGTACCCTAATTCGCAATCTCTGCGGTCGAGGGACTTGGGCCTCGGTGCCCCTGAAGGCGTTCTCCCAGCAGTTCATGCTGGAACCCCTCTGCCGTGTTTCCGCGATTATCACCGACGAGAACGACACGGGCACCTTCGTTGACGATGCGGCGGCGCTCAAGTCGGTAATCACGCATGACCCGTTCCAGATAAACCGCAAGTTCAAAGACCCGAGGACGCTCATGTTCCGTGGGTTCATGATTCAGTGTGTGAACGAGTTCCCGAAGCTCAAGGACAAGTCAGAGTCCATGTACAGGCGATTGCTCGTGATTCCGTTCGAGAAGCGATTCGAAGGGCACGAGCGCAAGTACATCAAGAACGACTACCTGCATCGCAGGGAGGTTCTTGAGTACGTGCTCTACCGCCTGCTCTACGAGACGGACTATTACGAGTTGAGCATCCCGCAGAGCTGCAAGGACATGCTGGCGGATTTCAAGACGTACAACGACCCGATTCGCCAGTTCTGCGAGGAGGTCCTTTCCGATGTTTCATGGGATTTGCTCCCGTGGGATTTCGCATACGACCTGTACTGCGCATGGATGCAGAAGAATCAGCCTTCGGGCCGCCCTATCGGCAAGTACGGGTTCAAGAAGGATTTGGCCGCCCTGCTCTCGCTCTGGCCCGAATGGTCGTGCACGGAGAACGCGGTGCGTTCGCAGGGGCACATGGATTGCGCGGAGCCGCTGATTCTCAAATACGAGCTTCGCAACTGGATGAATCACGACTACCGGGGAAGCGACCCGATGCGTGTATGTCAGCCCGAGGTGAAGGAGCGCTATCGCGGATTGCTTCGCGATAAGACGGCGGCGGTTCCGGCATACATGGTGTCCGGAGAAACGACCGCCAATGAAATGGAAAGCGAATAAGGAGGTAAAGGATATGAGTTACAGATGGGAAAGCGAGAAGATTGCCCAGTGGCGCCTTAAAGCACGCCACGGGGGTCTCGATGAGAACGAACGGCTGCTTTACGAGGACTATCTTCAGTCGTGCGCCCTCGCCGAGGCGGACGTCAACGCCTCCAAGGCGAGGTCCATGGGGAGGTTGTCGGAGAGGCGGTTGAAGAAGGGCGCGATTCGGCGCGGCGTCATATCGCTGGCGCTCGTGGCCCTGATTGGGATGTACGCCATGACGGGATGCAAGCTGTCGGAATCGATTCTGCTGGTCCCGTACACGACGTATGAAATTGGCTACAAGCTGACGGGCGAGCTGCCCGACACGAACAAGGTGTTGTCCAGCATCGCGAACACGATGAGGCTGCTGTCTGGAGGCGGTTCTTGGGACTTGGGGAGTTTTATCCAAAGCGGGCGCGCTTCAGTCGCGAGGCTCGCTTCCGGGCAGGTTCCGCCGGACGAGTGTTTCTTTGACGAGGTGGTGAGTCGCCTTCGGGGCACGTCCGACATGACCGAGGTGCACCGTCATATCTGGAGCGATGAGGCGCTGTGGAACTTCGAGGTCTATTTGAAACAGAAGGAAGATTCGTCGTATGACCCCGGTACGTATGACGGGAACGGATATGACGGTCGTCAGATAATCGAAGACCTCGGAGGCGGATATGGCGGAAACGCAGTGAAAGACCTCGCTGAAGATTAAAGGAGGTGCGAGAGATGAGTCAGATTTACAAGGCAAAGAAGAAGGTTGTCGACAATGCGAACGTCGACGTTCTAAGTGACGGTGAGCTTTCCTGTCTCCGCACGAAGGCGGACGAGGGGACGCTCACGGCGGAGGAACGGGAGCTTTACGAGCGGCACCTCAAGGCGATGGAGAAGCTGATTCCCGAGCGCTCGATGCCCGGCAAGTCGAAGGTCGATGTCCTCGGACTCAGGGTCGCGAAGGCGCTGATTACCGTCGCTTTGGTGATGCTCGCCTTGCCCTTCGTCATCGGCGCGATTCAGCTTTGGATGTAGCGCGAAAGACGGCAGGAGCGAGGAGACAGATTCAGATTGATAAGGAGTGATTGATTATGGCTATCAAGAGATTCGATGACATAGACAAGAAGGCGCGTGAGCTTGAGGCTCAGGCGAAGAAGTTGCGCCGCGAGAAGCAGGCTGCGAAGACCAAGGCGTACGCCGACGCCCTCGTGACGGTCTTCCCCGAAGTGAAGGAAATGGGTTCCGCCGAGGAGGTGCTCGCGTTCGTCAAGACACTGCACAAGGACGCCGGACATGGAAACGGCGGAAATCCTTCCGATGGTGACCCGAACGCAGTCGTGCGCGAACCTGCGGGCGACGCCGATTCTTCGGACGGCGACGGCGGTTCTCTCGGCGTCGAGGGGTTCAATCCCGAGCGCCGTCCCTTCGATTAAAACACGCCGGAGGTTCGGACATGGGGAGTCGTCCCCGTGTCCGACATTCGGTCGCGTGGTTCTGTCGGACAGAACATGTTGAATCAGAAGGGACAGATTCGGGGGTTCGAAGGGGGCGGCTTCGCCGTCCCCTCGCAAGCTGACCATGGCGGGAAAAATGCGATATTCGCATTTTGTACGTACATGGTCAATGCTTGCTCCCTTCCCCGTTTCGCAGATTGCAGCAAAGTGCGACGAGAAATGAGCATCGCATTTGGATTGCGAATAAGGAGGTGTTTTGCATGGCAAAAGAAGTTGAGAAAAGAAGCGGCAAGGCGACCCGCCAGCACTACAAGAAGGACCGTCGCGAGACTGTTATTCAGGTGCGCATGAACGCCGAGGAGCTTGCCCTTTTGGATGGGAAGAGAGGCGGACGCACGCGCTCGAATTATCTGCGTGGCGCGCTGTACGGCTCCGCCGGTTCCCACACGAAGCACGAGGTCGTTGCGGACACTCCGCAGCTCGACCGGATGCTGATGGAATTGAACCGAATCGGCGTGAACATCAACCAGATTGCACGGGCCTTCAACGCCCGCGTGAAAGGGATGGGCATGCTTGAGGAAATCAAGATGGAACCGGACAAGAAGGCGTTCGAAAGCCTGAGGGAATCCATCGAAGGATTGTCGGACGAGGTCAAGGAGCTTCGAGCCGATTTGCATGGCGGAATCACGGGAGGTGATGTCTGATGTCGACGACGTATGTGCAGGCATTGCCCGACGTCCGGGGCCGCATGTCCTACACCGAGTTCGGAGAGGGAAAGCGCAGACGCGACCACCTGCAAAACGGGACGGACCGCATCGCCGCCCAGATGGGCGACATGCCCTCCCGAGGTGAGTTCATCGCGTACTGCAACGGGCTTCATGCCGTCCATCCGAACATGGTCAACGAGGGTTACGAGCTTCGCGTCTCATGGGCGCTCGACGAGTTGAATCCGGGCAATCCCGATGATGTGCAGAGGGGCATGGAGCACGCCTACCTGCTCTGCCATGAACTCGCCCCCGACTCCCCATGTTGGGTGACCATGCACGTGGACGGCGAGGGCGGATGCGTCCACGCCCACGCGACAATCGCGAACCACGATTGCCGCACCGGGCAGGTCATCAACAAGGACGACACGAGCCTGTTCGCCCCGCGCGTGCAGGCGGTGAACGACGAGCTGAGCCGCGAGTGGGGTCTGTCCGTGATAGGAGCGGACAAGGACAAGTCGACATGGGCGGAGAAACGGGACTCGTTCGAGCACGATTCCTTCGACCGCCATCTCGGCGATGCGGTGGCAAAAGCAAGGGACGACGCCAGCGATATTGATGATTTCAAGCAGCGTCTTGCGTTCGCCGGAGTGACCCTCAATGAGACATCGAAAGTCGACAAGAAGACGGGCGAGAAGTCCGTCGGATGGTCTTACAAGATGCGGGACGAATGGGGCCCGAAGCGTAGGACCCGAAAGCGCCGCGCCTCGAACCTCGCAGACGACCTGACGAAGGAGGGCGTCGAGCGGTTCTTCGAGGAGAAGCAGGAACAGCAGACCCGCGAGGAACTGAAGACAGCGCCGGCCCCGAATCAGGATTCCCAGATGGTCGGCATGGAGGATACGCAGCAGGATTCCCCTGCCCAGCATGATTCCGACATGTACGAACCGAGCGAGTCCGACGTGAGGGACATGGCCTCCGATTTGAAGAGCGTGTACGCCCGTCGCAGGAAGAGCGAGGGCATGCCTATCGCCGGGGAGCAGTACGATGCGCTCGCGAATGCAGAGAACGACCCGGAAGACGCCCTCGCCCAGCTCCGCGCCGATGTGGAACGCGCCCGCAGGGAGTTCCACGATTCCAAGGAGGCACGGGACGCCCTGAAGGGAGCCTGCCCAAGCCTCGCGATGGGATTCGGGCTGTACACGCTGGCGAGCAGGACCGGGACCGACCCCGTCTCCCGCATGATGTCGGACATGATGGCCCGGATGTTCCGCATGATGATGCTCCAGTTCATGGAGGACCAGCGCCACAGGATGCAGGAGGACGCCGAGCGTCGTCTCTACGAATCACGCGGCAACATGTGGGACGCCGAGAAGCGCCTGAAGGCCGCCGAGGAGGCTCTGGACAACGAGGCCGCCCGCACCGTCAAGCATCGCGGCGTCACGCCGAAGATGCAGCAGACGGCCGAGGCGACGGAGCGCGTGCGCGACGAGGACAAGCACCTCGGGGAGTAAAAAAATGACGGCTCCCTTGCGGGAACCGTCATTCTCAGTGAATCTCGGGGGCGGGCACGCAGTCCCAGCCTGTACCGAAATGGGTGATTCCCCAGACGTACAGGTCGAGTTCCTCGTCATGGAACACCGGCTCGTCCGTGTGCTCCATCAGGAAGTCGGGGTAGCTGATGATGTACCACTGGAATATCTCGTCCCATGGTGTGAAATCCCCGCTCACGAGTTCCAGCGGACGATGCGCCATCTCGTTGGCGAGGACCATCCCGCCGACCGTCTTGGCCAAATCCGCATAGGTCTCGATGCCGTAGCCGTTCATCTCTCGTCTCCCTTTCTTTCGGGCCTTCTCCTTCACGCGCCGACCCGATGCCGAAGGCATATCGGCGGTCGAGAGCGCGGGTGGGCTTGAGATGGGCTTGGGAAAGACCTTTCAAGGGTCTCTCTCCGAAAGAGGCGGAAACGTCGAAAAATCGACTTCGGCTCGTTTACGGGACGATTCCCGAAAATCGTTCCGAAGAGGTTCAGGAGACGATGGAACGGTGGGCTTCGGAAAGCCCCTCGAAGGGTCTTGCATGGAACCCTTCGAGGGACCATAAGACTGTAACTAAATACGTAAATGAGTAATTGATTAAATACATATGAGGTGAGAGATATGAAGACGATTTTGGTTTGCAATCAGAAGGGCGGCGTCGGGAAGTCCCTCGTCGCCGACGAGATTGCGTTCTCGTTCGAGCGCTCGGGAATCCCGATGAGCTTCTACGACTTGGACGCGCAGGGCGGGACCCTGCACAAGACCCGCGAGGTCGACGGTGCTGAGGTCGCCGTGGTGGACACGCCGGGGGCGTTGCAGGAGGCGCTTGCCGACTGGCTCAAGGAGGCCGACGTCGTGGTCATCCCCACCCGCACCACATCCCGCGACATCGAGCCGCTGATGCGCATGCGCAAGGCGGTGTTCAAGCACAGCCGCGCGAAAATCGTGTATGTCATGAACGGCTGGAACCGCTTCAAGGCGTCCCGTGACTTCATGGAGTGGTTCGGGGGTCTCGCTGGCGACCAGACGGTGGTCACGCTTCCCCAGTCCGAGGCGTTCGTTCAGGCGGGGGCCGGTGAACAGTCCGTCGTCGAGTACGACCGCAGGGGCAAGGCCGCGAAGGCGACCCTGTCGATGGTGAACACGGTGCGGGAGATTGCGGGGTTCCCGGCTGAATAACCGCAGGTCAAAGGTTCGTTAGGTCTCGACAAATGAGACAAAGTGATGTATAATTGTACAAATGATTAAATGATTAAAGGAGGCTAAGCCATGGCGAACATGTTCGAGAAATACGCTGCCGACCGCGAGGCCGAGCAGAAGAAGATAGAGAAGACGGTTTCCGCCGACGCTCCCGCCGCCGACGAGAAGCGCACGACCCTCTCGCTGTCCCTGACGGTGAGCGACAAGAAGGCGCTCAAGATGATGGCGGCTGAGAAGGAAACGACGATTGCTGCGATTATCCACGAGTGGATTCAGGAACATTCGGAAAACTGATTTGGAAGGAGTGGAATCTATGTTGACAAGAGAAGACGTAATGAAGAAGCTCAGGAGCGGCGAACTGACGCCACAGGATATTGCTGCGAACGGATGGATGTGTTCTGTGACGCAGCGTATCAGCAAGATAAAGCAGCCGAGAGGCGGCTATATCAAACCGAAGGAGTTTGAGCAAACGATGCTCGACGGGGGCGGCATTGATGAACTGCATCCAGAGGAAAACGTATCTCCGGGTTTGGTTGGCATCACCGTGGACTATCTCACGCGTTTCATGTCTGGGACTTCGGCCGAAGAGGCGTTTAAGATTTCCCAGATGGGTGCTGCTACTGTTCAACAGCTTGAGCTTTTTGAGAGACTGATATCTAATGTGCGCGGGCTGGATGACAACTCAATAGACGCGGCTGTAAAACTATCTGGGTTTGATTCTGCATATAGAGCAGGAGTTATGGCATACCGCCCTGTAGAGGATATTACGCCTGATGGTTATACGATTGAGAACATACGTGTGATGGTCGAGCGTTCATTAAGGTTCTTCGAGCAGTATGGACCAAAGGTGTTGGACGGTCTGACATTTGAAGGCGGCTATACCGGTTATGTTGCTACTGGAGACGGTGACTTTCTAACAGATGATACGTTGTGGGATTTCAAGGTTTCGAAGCAAAAACTTCAAAACAAATACACCCTCCAGTTGCTCATGTATTGGCGTATAAAGCCCGTCGCTCCTATGGGCGGCGGGCATTCTTTTGAATTAGCTAATTGTATAATTGATTAAATAATTAGTTTGGAGGTGATTTGTTTGGCGAGAAGGAAGACGAAGCTCAACGACAATAACCTCGCCATCGCGTACTATCGCTACTCCTCCCACTCGCAGAACGAGGCGAGCATCGAACAGCAGCGCGAGCTTGCCCACGAATGGGCGGACGCACACGGGCTGAAAATCGTCCGAGAGTACGAGGACGCGGCCATATCCGGCACGAAGGAAGACCGTCCGGGATTCCAGCTTATGCTGTCGGAGGTCGCAAAAATCCGTCCGAACACCCTCATTGCGTGGAAGACCGACCGTCTGGGTCGCGATAAGTACGTGCTGGCGATGGCGAAGAAGACGATTCGCGACGCGGGGTGCGAGATACACCTGCTGGCGGAGAACATCCCGACGGACACCGCCGAGGGAATCCTCATCGAGGGGCTGATGGAGGCTCTGGCGGAGTATTACAGTCGGAACCTGTCCGTGCACATCCAGCGCGGGATGGACTTCAACGCCGAGCACGCGAACTTCAACGGCCATAAGGTGTTCGGCTTCAAGACGGAGAAGGTGGACAAGAAGCGCAAGTACGTCATAGACCCCGATACCGCGCCGTTCGTGCAGTTGATGTTCGCGAAGTACGCCGAAGGAGAACCCATGCAGTCCATCTGCGACGAGTTCAACGAGGCCGGTCTGCGTACGTCGAGGGGTAACCCCTTCGGTGTGAAGACGATGCACAGGATGCTCAAGAACCGCGCGTACATCGGCGAGTACAGGCACGGCGAGTTCGTCGTTCCCGGCGGGATGCCCGCTCTGGTCGACGGGGAGACGTTCGACAGGGCGCAGAAGCGCCTCGCCGAGAACAAGCGCAAGGGTTCCCAGAGGGCGCGAGGAATGGATGAGGATGGCGCTCCTCGCTACTGGCTGACCGGGAAGCTGTACTGCGGCGAGTGTGGGGAGACGATGCAAGGTGTCTCGGGCACGAGCAAGACGGGGCGCACGTATTACTACTACTATTGCTCCGCCCAGCGGAAGAAGCTGTGCACGAAGAAGAAGGTCAAGAAGGACTGGATTGAGGACCTCGTGACCGACGTCCTGAGGTACATCATCGACGACTCGGAGAACCTGATGTCCCTTGCGGTGGACGCCGCCGTGTACTACAAGGAGCATTACAAGGAGACGGGGTACCTCGAAGGTCTGGAGGCGAAGCGCAAGGAGGTCGAGAAGGGTATCGCGAACCTGATGAAGGCAATCGAGGGCGGTGCGCTCAGCGACACCCTCATAGAGCGCCTGAACCAGCTTGAGGCGCAGAAGGCATCCCTGAACGACGCGATACAGGCCGAGAACGTCAAGGTCTCGCTGTGCGAGGACGAGCACAGCATCAAGGCGTACTTCGAGAAGTTCCTTCACGCGGACTTCGACAACCCGGAGACGCGCGATAAGATATTGGAATATTTCGTCGATAAGATTTATCTCTACGACGAGAAGCTGGTCGTGACCTCGTGGTATTCGGAGGATAAGACCGAAATCACGTGGGATATGCTGAAAGGAGCGGACGGCGACCCTTTTGTTAAAGGGGAAGCCGCCGAGTTCGACTGCTTCCCCTTAGGCTCCACCATATATAAGGTTAACGATATGTTGATTTCGTAATGGATATGCAAGATATCGTTTTTTTTGTTATTGTAAGGGAACTAGCTTTGATGAAAAAGCTTAAAATAATGTGACTTATAAGCATTTAATGTTTGCTTATGGAAATTCAAAAGAGAAACAGCTGCCTTAATATGTAGTTTACATTACCATCCATCACCTTATAAACAGCCTATAATTTGCCATACTAGAAAAGACAATGAAAGGCGGTTATGTTATGCGTAAAACAATTCTTTTTATCGCTATGAGTTTAGATGGATTCATCGCTGATAAAAATGGCAAAGTTTTTTGGTTAGCAGGGGAGGATGCCAATCAAAATGATATGATTACATATGAAACCTTTATCCAAGGTGTAGATACTGTCATTATGGGGGCAAATACGTATCATCAGCTACGTACTGAAATATCACCAAAACAATGGATATATCCTACTCTTACCAGTTATATCATTACACATCAAACTGAGGCATCTACTGAAAAGATAAGGTTCACTATGGAAGATCCTGTGGCATTGATAAGACATTTAAAAACACAACCGGGAAAAGATATCTGGATTTGTGGTGGTGCATCCATTGTGAATCAAATCATGCAAGCCGACAGCATTGATCGATATCATATCAATGTTATTCCTACTCTTCTAGGTACAGGCATACGATTGTTTCATAACACGGATATTGAAAGAAAATTAACTTTGTTGCATATACAAAGCTATAACGGTATCGTTGATCTGGTATATGAACGAAGAACTGCATCTTCCTCTTTTGATGTAAAATAGATTTATGCGAATCTTCCTCATGAAAGCAGATTGATTTTATGAAAAGCAATAAAACGATTGCTTAACAAATGACTTTCAGGTAAAGTGTAGATATATGAGGAGGCGTTATGTATGCGCGATAAAGTAAAAACGATCGGGAACCTAATTGATAAACAAAGTGTATCTTTCATCAGTTCAGTTGATGAGAAAGGATTTCCTAATACGAAGGCGATGTTGCCACCACGTAAAAGAGAAGGTATCAAAGTGTTCTATTTTACAACCAATACATCTTCGATGCGGGTAGAGCAGTATCGAAAGAATGATAAAGCGTGTATTTATTTTTGTGATAAACGGTTTTTTCGCGGTGTCATGCTGATAGGAAAAATGGAAGTGTTGGAAGATGCCGTTTCGAAAGAAATGATCTGGCAAGAAAACGATACGATGTATTATCCGCAAGGTGTAAATGATCCTGATTATTGTGTGCTTCGTTTTACGGCAGAAAGTGGTCGATTTTATAGTAATTTTTCATCTGAAACATTTGAAATATGATTTTCTGATGCAATATCGCATGAGAAAATGTAGGATTTGTAAAAGCATTGTAAAAGAGTAGTACAGTGCTTTTCATAGCGTTATAATATAAGAGAGAGATTAGCATATTCACAACTTCATTTCGTTTTTCACATACCGTAAAGGTTGGCGCAGAAAATGATGGAAAGAAGTGTGAGTTTATGAAAAAAACAATCTTACTAACAGGAGCAAACGGACATTTGGGAAAAGCCATCCTGCAGGAACTTCATGAAACATCTTATGAAATACGTGCGCTTATCATGCCGCAGGATCATGCAACTGATGATAGTTATGTACATTATTATAAAGGAGATGTCTTAGAACCGGATAGTTTGCTTCCCTTTTTTGCGAACTTACAAGATAAAGAAGTGTATCTATTGCATGCCGCAGGGATTGTTGATATTCAAAGAAAAGTATCCACTAAACTTTATGATGTGAATGTCTTAGGCACAAAAACGATGCTGCAATTCGCAAAGCAATATCATATAAAGCGTTTCTTATACACCAGCTCTGTACATGCTATACCCGAAAAAACGTATCCGCAAATAATTACTGAGGTGCATCACTTTGATGCGTCCCTTGTAAAAGGTGGATATGCCAAAACAAAAGCACTTGCATCTCAACTGGTCATGGATGAGGTTGCCAATGGTTTGGATGCCGTTATTGTTCATCCTTCCGGTATCTTAGGGCCATATGGAACCAAGAACAATTATTTAGTGCAGATGATAAGCGATTATCTGGAAGGAAAATTGCTGGCTGGTGTTTCTGGTGGTTACGACTTTGTTGATGTCAGAGATGTCGCGAAAGGATGTATTGCGGCTTTAGAACATGGAGAAAAAGGAGATTGTTATATTTTATCCAATCAATATTATAAGATATCCGATATTCTAGATATAACCGCCTCTTTATGTGGAAAAGATACACTGTTTATGTTACCTATGTGGGTGGCAAAAGCCTTTGCCCCTATAATTTCAGGATATGCAAAATTGCGCCATCAGCGCCCATTATATACTCCATATTCTCTTTATACTTTAGCATCAAATGTGCGCTTTTCACATGAACATGCTACCACACAGTTGGATTATCAATCAAGAAGTATGAAGGACACGCTAAGGGCAACGATTGCATGGTATCAAAGCAGGCAGGTTCATGAGCTATAATTTAGAGAAGCGTTCCTTTTGGGACGCTTTTTTACACCCTTTCTGGTAAGGATAAAAAGGCCTAATTATGTTGACATAAAATAGGAAAAGAATTAAAATAATGAAGTAGGACGACATTTCTTGTGAAGATATTGTCAAATAGAAATTTCGTAGGGAAAACGTCCTCGATGATGTTATTTTAAATAGAGGAAAATGACATTGTCAAGACAGCTACACAAGCGTTAAAGTAGCACTATGGTAAATCTTTCATGGATTATGCGAGAAAGGAGAAATGACATGATTTATTCAAAAGAAGTTGAAAACATGTGCACTGTTAAGTGTGGTGCAAGCCATGGTTGTGCACCTATTCCTGAAGAAGGAAAATGGGTAAACTCCAGAGAAATCAAAGATATTTCAGGTTTGACACATGGTATTGGATGGTGTGCTCCACAGCAGGGTGCCTGCAAACTGACACTGAACGTTAAAGAAGGTATCATCGAAGAGGCACTGATTGAAACATTAGGATGTTCCGGTATGACTCACTCCGCAGCTATGGCTAGTGAGGCTATCGTTGGTAAAACACTGCTTGAAGCATTAAATACAGACTTAGTTTGTGATGCTATCAACACAGCTATGCGTGAACTGTTCCTGCAGATCGTTTATGGACGTACACAGTCTGCATTCTCTGAAAACGGACTTCCAGTTGGAGCTGGTTTGGAAGACTTAGGTAAAGGTACACGTTCTCAGGTTGGTACAGTTTACTCAACAAAATTAAAAGGACCTCGTTACTTGGACTTAGCTGAAGGCTATATCTTAAAGATGGGTCTTGATGAAAATGATGAAATCATCGGTTATGAATACGTAAACATGGGTGTATTCATGGACGCTGTTAAAAAGGGCACTAACCCTGAAGAAGCTCTGAACAATGCAAAGAAAACTTATGGTCGTTATGCAGATGCTGTTAAGTACATCGACCCAAGACACGAATAGGAGGAAAAATCATGGCATTATTTGAAGGATACGAAAGACGTATTGATAAAATCAATGAAGTATTAAACTCATATGGTATTTCTTCCATCGAAGAAGCAAAAACACTGTGTGATGATTTAGGTGTTGATGTATACAACATCGTAAAAGGCATTCAGCCAATTTGTTTTGAAAATGCATGCTGGGCATATATTGCCGGTGCAGCAATCGCTATCAAAAAAGGTGATAAAACAGCTTATGAAGTAGCGAAATCATTAGGTGAAGGGTTACAGGCATTCTGTATTCCTGGATCTGTTGCAGACGATCGTAAGGTTGGTCTGGGACATGGTAACTTGGCTGCTATGTTGTTGGATGACAACACAAAATGTTTCGCATTCTTGGCAGGACACGAAAGTTTCGCTGCTGCTGAAGGTGCAATCGGTATCGCTCGTAACGCTAACAAGGCTCGTAAAGAACCACTGCGCGTTATCCTGAATGGTTTAGGAAAAGATGCTGCGAAGATCATTTCTCGTATCAATGGATTTACACACGTTGAAACTGAATTTGACTACTTCACAGGTGAATTAAAAGAAGTTTACAGAAAAGCTTACTCTAATGGAGAAAGAGCTGCTGTTAACTGCTATGGTGTAGATGATGTACGTGAAGGTGTTGCTGTCATGCATCACGAAGGTGTAGACGTTTCTATCACTGGTAACTCTACTAACCCAACACGTTTCCAGCATCCAGTTGCAGGTACATATAAGAAAGAATGTATCGAACAGGGTAAAAAATACTTCTCTGTAGCATCTGGTGGTGGTACAGGTCGTACATTGCACCCAGATAACATGGCTGCAGGTCCTGCTTCTTACGGTATGACAGATACAATGGGACGTATGCATTCTGATGCTCAGTTTGCTGGTTCTTCAAGTGTTCCTGCTCACGTAGAAATGATGGGTCTGATCGGTATGGGTAACAACCCTATGGTTGGTGCTTCCGTAGCTGTAGCTGTAGCTGTATCAGAAGCATTGAACAAATAATTTTGATAAGAAATGAGCTGTTGTCTTAAAGATGACAGCTTTTTTTGTGTGCGGATGATAGCAGTTATGGATCATGAAGAAGAAACAAGAAAAAAGAAAGGTACGTTTACATCATGTGGACAATTCATTTAGTTATAGAAACTAGATTGACTAATTATAAGAATTATACTATACTATGTATGTAACAATCGTATTTCAATTTGAAATATAAATGGAGGTTCAAAGTTCATGAATAAAGAAAAGATTGCTATTCTGGTGGATAGCTGTTGTAATGTACCGCAGGAATTCGTAGATAAATATGGAATGTATGTTATTCCTTTAAAGGTATTATATAAAGATCGTGAATATATGGATGGTGTAGATATTACCGCTGAAGAAGTATACCGTGGTTTAGAAAAGGAAATCCCTAAGACATCATTACCTTCTGGAGAACATATTCAGAAGATACTTGATCGTATAAAAGCAGATGGTTATGAAAAGGTCATTGCTGTTACGATATCCAGTGGCTTAAGTGGCACGAATAATATGATCAATTTATTGGCAAAAAATTATGAAGGATTGGAGTTCTTTGTGTTGGATACAAAAAATATTTCCATCGGATCAGGATTTCATGCCATTCAAGCGGCTCGTTATTTAGAAGCCGGCATGAGTTATCAAGCAATTTGTGAGAAATTAGAAAAAGAAGTAATGAATTGTAAGGTGTTCTTTGTTGTGGAAACTTTAGAATATCTGCAAAAAGGTGGTAGAATCGGCCTGGTTGCCTCATTATTCGGGAATGCCTTACATTTAAAGCCAATTATATCATGTAATGAAGATGGTGTGTATTATACGGTAGCAAAGGTAAGAGGAAGAAAGCAATCCATATCCAAGACCAAAGAATTGGCTTTGCAATTTGCCGGTAATCATAAGAAATATAATGTCTCCATTATGCATGGTGATGCTGCTGCATTATGTGAGGAAATTAAGCAAGATTTGCTTCCGAAGCTACCTCATATGGATGTATTTGTCAGTGATCAAGTATCTCCGGCCCTTGGTGTGCACACGGGTCCGGGAACGATAGGAATATGTATTCAGGTATTAGAGGATTAAAATGTTGACAGGTGTTTATAAAAATGCCTGTTTTTTTACTGTCTATGAGTTTGTATGCAGTAAAGTAGAACGTAAAAAACGATGTAAAGAAGTAAATACAAATTTCATGAAATAAAGGACTATTCAAAACGATTTATGAAAATAGAATATCGGATTTGCAAAGCCGGGGAAAAAGCATATTGGTATTTTACTATGGCATAAAACAGCATCATAAACGATTCGCATACATAAAGCAATCAAATATTTTAAATTACTCCAACATTGATAAACCGTATTTTTCACATGATCGTAAGCTATAATAAAGGTAGAAAGTAGGGATAAGATGAAACATATCTATGTAAATGGAACTATCTTGACAATGGAAGATATGCAAAAACAAGTAGAAGCAATTTGCTTTGAAGATGAGTATATTGTGGGATTAGGAAATCGCTCTGATTTAATAAAACGTTTTCCAGAGGCAGAAATTCATGATTTGTGTGGGAAAACAATGCTGCCGGCCTTTCTTGATGCACATTCTCATTTTACAGGAGTAGCCAATGCACTTCGCCTTTGTGATTTAAGTGATGCAACATCATTTGATGACATCATTATAAAAATGAAGGAGTTTGCGAAAGATAGAAAATTGGGAAAGCAGGACTGGCTGATTGGTGCGAATTATGATCATAATTTCATGAAAGAAAAAAGACATCCTGACCGACATGTGCTTGATGAAATCAGTATGGAGCAACCAATTTACATTTCTCATGCATCTTCACATATGGGAGTTGCCAATAGCGCTGCCTTGCAGGCATGTGGTTTACACAATGCAATGAAAGATCCAGAGGGAGGAAGATATGGCAGAGATGCTGATGGTAGTATGAATGGTTATATGGAAGAAAGGGCTTTTGTATCTTTTCAAAATCAAGTACCTATGCCATCCATGGAAACAATGTTAGAGCTGATGAAAGAAGCACAGGCAATTTATGCCAGCAATGGGATTACCACAGTGCAAGAAGGATTTACGCAATCATCTTTATTTCAGTTATTATTGGCTTCCGCTAAGTCAAATACCCTATATCTCGATGTGGTTGCTTATGCAGATGTAAGTGAAGAAAAGGATTTGTTTACCCAATACCCGACGTATGAGCGGTACCAGAATCATTTGAGATTAGGTGGTTACAAGACGTTTGCTGATGGCTCACCACAAGGTAAGACGGCATGGATGCTGGAACCATATCGTGGAAGTGAGGATCGTGGGTATCCGGCGATGACAGATGCGCAGATGTATCAGCGTATTGAAAAAAGTATTATAAAGAAACGTCAATTGCTCATACATTGCAATGGCGATGCTGCCGCAAGACAATACGTTACACAATTTGAAAAGGTCATGAAACAACATCCTGAGGCAACGACGCATCGTCCGGTCATGATTCATGCCCAACTGGTCCGTAAGGAAGAACTGGAAAGAATGCCGGCATTAGATATGATTCCATCTTTCTTTGTTGCGCACACCTGGTATTGGGGCGATATTCATATTGAAAATTTTGGGAAACAAAGAGCGGATAAGATTTCACCGGCACATACAGCCAAGGAATTGCATTTGCCCTATACCTTTCATAATGACAGTCCGGTCATTCCACCAAATATGTTTAAAACATTATGGTGTGCAGTGAATAGAAAAACAAAGAGTGGACAACAGATAGGAAATACAGAAGCTTTATCTGTGGAAGATGCCTTGCGTGGCTTGACGATTCATGTGGCACATCAATATTTTGAAGAAGATAAAAAGGGAAGCTTTAAAGAAGGAAAACAAGCAGATTTTATTCTTCTGGATAAAAATCCTTATCTGGTAGATCAGACGAAGCTAGATACGATACAAGTGTTAGAAACATGGAAAGATGGCAAATGTATCTATCAGAAAAAATGAATGCAAAGTAATCATTTTTTGCATTTAAAAGTACATGAATTCAAAGAAGTTAGGAGTGCTTTAGTAGTACATTAGGAGGTACATAGTTATTTTTTATGTATCTAAGTAAAAGAAAGGAATGTCTTTTACCTCAAAAATAGGTATATGACATTCCTTTATAATGTTAGTTGTAGTTGTTCATTTGGAATCGCTGATTTATAAGCACGTATAATATCACTCATACGATATAAGATGCCATATTTGCGACACTCTTTTACAAATAGTTTATACAAATGTCGAGAGTGTGGAGAATTACAGGAATAGCATTTATGATAATGTTCTTCATACGTAAAACGTAATCCGGGATAATGCTGATCTAGCCAGTGATAATAATAATCCCGTTGATTGTCACGTAAAGATAAACCGAAGCCGCCATATACAAATATAAAATTGGCATGAGCTTCATGTGATTTTTGAACAATGGTGAGAATATTTTCTTCGGTATCATTAATAAAAGGCAGGATAGGCATTAAGAGGATACCGGTAAATAAGCCGGCTTCGCGTAATGCTTTTACGGTTTCAAAGCGTTTAGAAGATACCGGGGCAAAGGGTTCTATTTGTTTCGATAAGGAATCTTGCGCACAGGTAATCGTGATTTTAAAAATGCTTGGATATTGTTTAGCGATACGTTTTAATATGTCAATGTCACGTAGAATCAAGGTGCTTTTCGTATCAATACCGACCCCATAGCCATAACGTTCGATTAATGCTAAGGCTCCTTTCGTAAGACATTGTGTTTTTTCAAAAGGATTGTAGGTATCCGACATAGCGCCAATGCCAATCGTTCCTTTCTTTCGCTTTTTTCGCAGTTCCATTTCCAAAATTGCCAAAGCATTTTGTTTGCCTTTGACAATATCAAAATCAGCAACCTGATAGCATTTACTGCGTGAATCACAATATACACAGCCATGACAGCAACCCTTATATAAGTTCATATTAAAGTCCATACCAAACCATGTGTTGGCATTGCTATTTCTGGGTTGTGATGCTAAAAGTGTCTTAGCAGGAAGATAGGCAAAGGGGGTTACTTCTTCCTGTATGGGGATATACAGCTGAATGGTGGATGTGGAAGATTGAAACATAAAACCTTCCTCATATACTTCATAATAACAGATAGTTGAAGATAGAGCTTGATAAGGGGATGCCGGCAGTTCCTGCTTCCATATCGTCGTAATGGTTTCCGGCAATTGATCCATACCTCCATGATGCGTAAAATGTAAGAAAGCACCTCTGGGAATGTGGAACAGCTCAAAATCCAGAGGATAACAGTTGAGTGAGGGAACACCGCAGAAATAATATAATTTAGTGTCTTCACGAAGCATAATACCGTATTTTATCCAAGGTTGTGTTAAGGGCATATGCACACTTTTTAATTTTGCATTGAATTGTTTCCAGAAATTTTTGATGAGCAAATGATTCTCTTGAAGAGAAGTAGTGAGAAGGATACGTTTTCCAACCAGAAAGATATCATCCTGATGTACATATTCACTTTTCATATTGGGAAAGCAGCTCCTTTAATTTCTTTTCTGATTGGATTTCATGCGTAATAAAGCGATGATTCAAAAATAGAGCATAAGTTGTTGTAGGACAAGGAAGCTGTTGAGCTTCTTCTGTTGTCTTGAGGTGATGCACATGTACCTCCCAATTAGCTTCTTGAGCAAGCTGCACTGCTTTTTCCCCATAGCATGCAGCATGTGGACATTGACAGCTATAATATAAGACAAAGCCATTTTCTTCACATTGTAATGTTTTGGCATGCTCCAGAAACTTTGGTATGATCGCATCACTTTCTTGTGGGGTATCTTTAATGGGAATGGGAAGATAGTAAAGCTGATATGGGAAGATTTCATCAACGAGCTGAAATCCATAATGCTCAAGATAATGACGATCTGCTAAATAGGACTGTTTCTTTTTTGCAGAGATTACACATATGCCTTGTTTACCACGAACTTTTGCGTCTTCAATACAATAGGTAAGCAATTCATGTGCATAGCCTTTTCCTTTATATTGTCCTGCGACCCATAAGCAATTGATAAACAAACAGTTGTGTGCTTGTATTGGCACCCAAGCCTTTTCTGCATCGATATATTCAATAAAGACCTTACCTCGAACATTTGCTTTTAAAAAGACCAATCCTTCTTTTAGACGTTCTTTGAGCCATGCTTTCTTATCGGCTGCACGATGTTCTCCTTTTTTCTCGGCAATGGCACAACAAATATGTTCAGTAGCTAAATTATCCATCGTAAGCTGTATGTACTCCATCATTCTTCCTCCTTTTTGCTAATTGGCAAACGCAATATTGTTTTACGTTTTTCTTCCTTTGTCCGATGAGGATTGCTGAGATAAATTTCATGATGAAACCGCATGTATGACTCATTCACTGCCACTTGATATCCTTCTGCTTGCGCATAGGCATGCAATTTGGCGATGGATTGTGGCTCATCATCATAGGATCCGATGTGTAGTATTTGCACACAATCGCCTTCTTCCCATTCCCATAGACTTACTTCTGAAGTATCTGCATCGGGATGTTTTTGTTCATAGCGTAAGCAAGCTTCTTTTAAGACTTCCGCTGTCACAAAAGCAGGTAATCGCATGATGGAATACCAATGCAGCTGATCTTTGTGAGCAGTTTCCAAGGTTTGCTCATTTTCCAACCACCATAAGCCTTCTAAGGGAGCTACCACAAAGGGAGAATAACCGGGAATCTCCCATTGCTTTTTCATGCTCATCTTAATTGTATATTGCAATCCATATAATAGACGCACCGCTTTTGCATAAGCACCATCCTTTTCATTTGGATTTCCTGTCCCTGCTATTTTGAGATAGCTTGCTTTAGGAAGTGTGATGCGCATTGGCTTGGTTTTTACACCATAGGCATCTTTCATTTCTTTCTTTACATCATAGGCGTTCATATTATCTTTCCTTTCCCTTTTTAAAAGCAATGCCATCTGCATCAACAGAGGACTTTTCTTTTGTTTCTTGTGTATGCAGAGCGATTGTTTCTACATCTTCTTCATATCGTTTCTGCATGGCTTGTAACCGTTGTTTAACTTTCTCTTTTACTGTTGAAGGAGAAAGTACCTTGGCATAAGGCCCATACGACAGCAACATGCCATAAACCCATTCATCCTCAGGGAAGCTGATATGTACAAGGAAATTCCCATCTTCCAGTTTCTCTATCTGCTCATAAGCGTATTCATCATACAGGCGATAAGCCATGCAGCTATCCACCCACAAGGTGATATCTGTTGTAGCTATTGGAAGTGTCTTATCTTCTTCATTTGGATACTGCATGGGTAAGAAAGTTTCTTTTTCCATGAACACCTCTTGCATACGCGAGAGCTTGAATAAGCGATAATCCGCTCGTGTGGTACAATAGGCTTTTAAATACCAGGTATGTTCTTTAAACCAAAGTTGGAGAGGATAGGCATGACGTTTGGTTTGGATACCGTTACTGCCACAATAGGTGAAGGAAATGGCATGGCGTATCTGAATAGCATCTCGTATGGTTTCAAAGAGCTTGCGAGAGCGATTGGACCAATCGGATAAATCCATGGCAATCCAATCTGTTTCCTGTTGATGGAATAAGGTACGCATGCGTTCTAAGGTATCATTCGTATCATCGGTAATGGTTTGGACACCTTTGAGGGCAGATAGGATGAGCTGTTGTTCTTCTTCGCTTAATAAAGCACGATTTAAGATGAAGTGTTCCATTAAAAAGATACCGCCATCTTTTCCTTTATTGGTATAAATGGGAATACCGGCAGCGCTTAAGGTATCAATATCACGATAAATGGTGCGTGTCGATACTTCAAAACGTTCTGCCAACTCTTTGGCTGTCACTTTCTTACGGTATAATAAGAGATATACGATTTCAAAGAGGCGTTGTAAGTGCATAGGATCCCTCCGTTCTATTCTATTGTAACAGATGAATATGACAGATGCCTGTCATATTTAAAAAATGTCGATAAGAAAATAATAGAACAAGCATTTTATTCATCATAAACCATCAGCAAAGACATATTGCTAGATTGTGGTTATCTGCAATGATGCTGTCACTTTTCATTATCATAGGAAAGGAGTATAATAGACAAGAAGAAAGAAGGGGTTTCGATGTTAAATAACGCAGTAAATCGTGAACGATTGATGGACTATGCAGAAGATGTCTTACTTCCTGCAACAGCGAAAGATATCACGCTTATGGAAACGGTGGAAGAAGAAGGGGAAGAACTTTCTTTATGGCTTGTCACCATGGAAGATGAAGAGGAATATTGGCTGTTGGAGAATGGAAGTCCTTGTGGTATCTATAAACGCAGTGGTATTTATGAATCATCACAACGTGTATTTGATACTTATGCAATCCAAAAAGAACAGGCTCAGCAAGAACCGGTAAAAGACCGTTTTGCCTATGGCTATGAAAAATAAGAATCTTTCTTGCGCATAGAGGTAAGAAAGATCAAAATAAAAAACAAAACAGCTAAGCTGTTAGAAAAGAAGGTGGACGCGATGAAGATTGCAGTATTAACCGACAGTGGCAGTGCTTTAACAAAGGAAAGTGGAAAAGCGTTAGGGTTATATGTAGTGCCTTTAGAGGTCATAGACGGCACGGATTCTTTCCGGGATGGTGTGGATATGACAACACAGGAACTCTATGAGCGCTTAAGGTTGCAGCATACACCTAAAACAAGCATGCCATTAACTTCTGAAATTGAAGATGTACTACAGGAAATTAAGCGAAATGGCTATACCCATATTATCGCAGTCCCTTTATCCTCAGGGTTAAGCGGTACGTATAATACGATGCGTATGTGTGCAGAAGATCTTGCCATACCTATGACTATTATTGAAAACTACACAACTTGTGATTTACAGTGTCATGATGCTTTATTAGCATTAGCATGCAGCAAGCAGCATATGGAGCCAGAAGCTATCAAGGCATATGTGGAAGATAAGGTAAAAGAAAGTGGCACTTTGATCTTACCCAACGATATTCAACATTTAAAACGTGGGGGACGTTTAACACCACTTGCGGCAGCTGCAGCCAGTTTGTTGAAAATCAAACCGATCTTAACAATTGGACCTAAGACAAAGGGCAAGATTGATGTTTATGAGAAAGTAAGAACCGAGAAAAAAGCACAACATGTAGCTGTGCAGGCGATTTGTGATATCATGAAGAACAGCGAAGGGGATATTTATGTCATCCATTCAGACTGTTTGGATAAAGCTACTGAAATAGCTGATATATTCCAAAAGGAATGTCCTTTGGTAAAGGTACATGTCAATACGATTTGTGCTGTGATCAGTGCCCATACCGGCTTAGACTGTATCGCTATTCAATATATTAAAAAATAAGATATCGTTTCAAAAGGGTTATCCAGTTGTGAAATTTACCTTAAACTATTTTCAAGGAAAGCTGTCATCCACTAGATGAAGCTTTCCTTCATGATCTAGAGAGAAACGATTATCCGTTAGGTGAAGAGGTTCTTAAGATGTTATCAAGTAAACCGATTATTAGAACCCTTAAGAAACGTTTTTCATTCATCATGCTTGATGTGAAAAAGAAACGATATGGCTTTAGAAAAGATATGGAAGGAAGGAATGCCCTATGCAGATGATCATTGAACCAAAGCGTTTTCTGCATAAGACGTCTTCTCATCTCTATGTGCAACCACATCCTTTCCTTAAAAAAGCAGTGGCACATTACACTATTTTGCAGGAAAGTGCTTATACCGGCCAAGAAACCTTGCTCTTAGTTCCGGATATCAGCGGATGCATCGTATTCAAGGTGAAAAAGAATACGATAGATGCTCAGTATTGGGGTCCTACAACAAAACTAGTCGAGGTACAGGCAGAGCCAGACGATGCATATTTCAGTTTTTTTATTGAATTTCATCAAGGTGGTGCTTATCAGCTATTTCAGCGAGGGTTACAGGAACTGCTAGATGAGAAGATTCCATTGTCAAAGATTTTGCCAGAGTTGCAAGAGCAGATGATTGAGGCTTATATGCAAAGTACGACCTTGGAAATGTTTTTAGTTAAGATTGATAGCATATTGTTAAGTGGTGAACGTAAGGACAGACATATAGTGACGATGTTGCGAAAACAGATGCACCCACAAGTGTCTTTAAAGGAAGTTGGAAATGCGATTGGGTACAGTGAACGGCATGTACAGCGTATTTTTCTGGAACAGATTGGCTGCAGCATGAAACACTATCAAAGAGTACAGCGCATGAATCTGGCAATCCATCTCTTACAAAATGCGCATTCGCTGATTCAGGTGGCACAGCTGTGTGGATATTATGACCAGTCGCATTTTATTCATGATTTTATTCGAGTGTGTGGCTGTACACCGAAAGCTTATGTGGAGAAGATGACAAGTTATTATCAAGAACCTTATAAATTTTAAACCTGTCGCCTTGACAGGGGGCAGATGAAAGGGCACAAGCTGTCCTTTTTTTACAATTCTATGTCTTGTGAATCGTTTATACTGATTACAAGAGAGAGGAGTGTTACAAATGGTAAAATTTGAAGGAGGACTAATCTGTGTGAAAGATATTCAGCGATCACGCAGATTGTATGAGGAATTATTGGGGCAGACAATGCTGGAGGACTTTGGTGAAAATATTGTATATCTAGGCTTTGCATTACAAGAGAAGACATGCTGGGCATCGTTTTTAGATGTTGCACCTGTTGATATCAAAGCGGGTCGTTATGATCATGAGTTATACTTTGAAACTGAGGATTTAAATGGTTTTATAGAAAAGATGAAAGCATATGATGTAAAGATTTATCAGCCAATACAAGTAAGTAGTTGGGGTCAGCGAATGATTCGTTTTTTTGATTATGATGATCATATGATTGAAGTAGGAGAATCGATGGATTATCTGATTTTAAACTATATCAAGCAAGGACACAGTGTAGAAGAAACACATGAAAAATATCAATTTTCTATCGACTATATCAACAACCTATTAAAAAGGTAAATATCCTAAAAAGGCCCGCTGTTTACAGCGGGCCTAGTTATTTATATGGAAAATCTGATGCTTATTGAGAATGCGACATCTATACATTTGCTAAGGTTTGATCGTATCGCATAGGATATTATCAGATGGTTTCATTTATATATAGATGCTCTAGCGGTAAGGATGGCTTGTGCAACTGCTTTACCATCATGACAGTCATTAATTTTCCTTTGCCAATCACATCTTCTTCAACAGAGGTACGCAGATAAACTTTTTTTGTTGTCTGGGCTAAATGAGATAGTATATTGGTAAACACTTTCGGTGTTGTATATGCACATTCTATAACTTCGACATCCTGCTCATGCTCTTCGATTAACAGATAACCGCATGGTTGTTGATCTTCTTCATAGACATACAATGTCTGTTGCCACAAGTCAGCATAAGGAAGAAATTGTTGAATAAAGTAATCCTTATCACGAATGCGATAGCCCTCTTTGTCTTTTGTGTATGTCTGATAGATGTCCACAAGCGCCGATATTGTAAACTGTGTAGTCAGTTTACCTTTTTCTTCATCTTGTAAATATGCTTGCTTATCCAATTTCCAACGTTTACACATATAAGTTTCCACAAAGCCGCTTGATTTGTAAATTTCCCATTCATATGCCTGTAACAAAATGAAGTTTGCCGATGCATAGGGCTCTTTTTGTAAGACACTATGCAGCAATTGTTTCATATAGCCACAGCCTTCATATGCTTTTTGCGTAGCGACACCGACAACGAAATAGACACGTTCTTTTTTTCCGTATAAGGAAATATCCATCGGACGTAACTGCAACATAGAGATCAGTTCCTGTTGACTTGTTAACAGCCAAGTATCTTCTTCATGATAAAAATGCGTAAAATAATATTGGCTAGATGCTTTTGTTTCATCCGCAAAGCTTGTTTCCCATAACTGCATAACGGCATCTTTCCAATGGGCATCTGCTTGATGAATCTTTAAGGCTTGATGACAACTGCCAAACTTTTGAATCTTATATATGGGCTGCATGTCACTCTTGGCTTTACGCAGCTCCGGAAGTCCCATATCATCTTCTCTGTTTAGGTAACGGATGGTATCCGGAAGGGTTTCTAAATAGCATTTCAAAATAGCAATATATAAACCACGATATGCGCGATTTGCTTTTTCCACATGAATTTGTACCATATCTTCAGCCAATCTTGAGGTTATCGAAAAGGCTTCTAATTGATTATCTATGTAAATACATCCACCTTCTACAGGTAATTGTTCCCAATATTGAAACAAGAGCTCAATACCGATGATTTCAGCGTCGATTGTTTCATACTCTTCTTCCTTTTTGGTTTCTTTCCAACGCTTTAAAAAAGCCATAACATGAGGAATATCTTCGCGTGTTAAAGGTTTATAATAATACCTTCCTTCATAAAGCTTTTCAAAAGCATGAAAGTGATTACGGCGTTTCTGCATTTTCTTACCGGATAAAGTTTGTTGCTGCATGCGATCATATACATAATCGCGTGCATTATAACAGTCCCAAATTAAAAACGCTTGGGGATATTCCTTTATGAGCCAATCTTTAAACTCTTTAGTCATAGAATGCACCTCAAAGGCGATATGCAATTGCTCACTGCGCTTTGCAAGCATTTCTAAGGCTTCTTTACGGTAAGGCAAGGCACAATATGGCATAAGCCATACAGGCTCATGATGCGGCATTTTCGTATATACCAAAGCAAAGTGTTCATATGTTTCAAAATAGGCCTCATAGCGATTAGACCACATCAGCAATGTCATAGCGTTTGAGTTATATTCATGGTAATCAGCTAGCGCGATATAGGGTTGTAATTCTTTCCAATTTTCAATCGTTAGTTTTTTCATAAAACCTCTCTTATTATTACTATGGTATATTATAGCGCGGTTATCATAAAAAACAAGAAATTTGCTTATAGCAGCGACTTGCTACTTTGTGTATAAGCATTCACCTTTTTGGAATTCTTCCAATAAACGACGATAATCATCCGCAAACTGACTATGTTTACGCCATAAAAATGTAATGTCATGATGCAAAGGCATGCCTTTTAAAGGAAGGATGACCAGACTGCCTTCGGCAATCTCTCTTTTAGCGGTGTTTTCATAAAGAAACGTAATACCACAGCCTTTCACAGCAAGTTCTTTAATCAGATGAACACTGCCAATTTCCGTATAGGCAGTGAAATCATGTATAGCAATATTCTGTTCTGCTAAATAGCGTTCTAGGATTGCTCTGGAGCCGCTGCCTTCCTCACGTAATAATAATGGACAAGTTAGAAGATCTTCCAGTGTCGTAAGGCTTTGCCAATGGGGAAAGGATGGGGCACAGACCGCAAGAAACGGCTCTTTGCGATAACAGATAGCATCATAAGCATCTTTTGCATAATATCCTTCCACAAAAGCGACATCCAGTTTTCCTTGATCAATACTTTTTAATAAAGTTTTGGTGTTATCAATCGTTAAGGTAATGCTGCGGTTTGGATGTTGTTTTAAATAACTGGCAAAGGCATCTTGCAATAACCCTTCGGCAACACTTAAGGTAGCTCCAATGGCTAAAGGAGCCTCTGTAGGTTGTTTCATTTTTATCATTAATCGTGTTTCGTCATGCTGTTGTGTTTGCATGGCATTTAAAAGTAATTTTCCGGCATTTGTTAAATTTAATTTCTTTCCTGTAAACGTAAATAAGGCACATCCATAATGTTGTTCCAAATAATGAATATGCTGCGACACAGCCGGCTGCGTAATGTGCAAACGCTCTGCGGCCTTTGTATAATTCATTTCTTCACATACGGTAAGAAATGTCTGCATACGAAAATCAAGCATCCTAACACCTCCTGTTCATAATTGCTATATCTTTATTATAACATTCTTTACATATACCTAAAAGAAGGGCTAAGCTTATCTTTTAAGAAAGATATAAAAGTAAGCAAAAAAACCACCCTAGTGGTTTTTAAATAGTTTTAGGCTGGAACAATTTCCAACCAATAGCCATCCGGATCTTCGATAAAATAAATGCCCATCGCTTTATTTTCATAACATATACATCCCATATCGGCATGTTTTGCATATGCCTGTTGGAAGTGATCACAAGAAAAAGCAATGTGACTTTCATTTTCTCCTAAATCATAAGGTTGTGGATGTTCTTTTAACCATGTTAATTCCAATTGGAATTGGTGAGTATCATCTTCCAGATAAGTTAATTGAAAAGAATCATCATCTGCTTTTTTAATCGCTGCCACATGCAGTCCTAAGGCTTCTTCATAAAAAGCAACACTTTTTTCAATATTTGTGATATTGATATTACAATGGATTAATTTAAAATTCATAAGCTAGCTTGTATTATTTAATTAACCAAGAAACAGGTAATTAAATAGTATCTTCCTTTCTTGGGAATTCATTAAGCTATATAATTAGCTTAGGGCTGTGGA
>NZ_SMBP01000022.1 GCF_004341945.1 Longicatena caecimuris | reverse complement strand
ATTATCTTACCAATAAACAAATAAAAATGATGCATACTCGTTAGCTATAATTTCGAGTTTACACCATTTTTTTACTTTTAACTTCTAAAGACAGGATTCATAATAAAATGAGTAGAAATTATAGTAGAATGTTGCTTTCCCTTATTTTCTTCTCGATAACGTTTACTTCATGATACACATAGAGTAAAATAAAGAGGAAAGAGGTGTTTTTATGGTACAGATTGGCAATGATTGGGACGAAATATTAAAAGATGAATTTGCGAAAGAATATTACCAGAACATCCGCAAATTTTTAGTATATGAATATAATCATCATCCGGTATATCCTAGCATGTATGATATCTTTAACGCTTTAAAATATACACCGTATCACTGTGTTAAGGTTGTTATTTTAGGACAAGATCCATATCATGGCAAAGGACAGGCGCATGGCTTATGCTTCTCCGTTAAAAAAGGAGTTACCCCTCCCCCATCTTTACAAAATATCTTTCAAGAATTAAAAAACGATGTTGGCTGTAACATCCCTTCTCATGGAGAATTAACGAAATGGGCAAAACAGGGCGTATTATTGTTAAATACCGTATTAACCGTTCGCGGTGGTCAGGCGAATTCTCATGCCAATCATGGTTGGGAACAATTAACCGACGTGATTATTCAAAAGTTAAATGAACGCGAAGAGCCAATCGTCTTCCTTTTATGGGGGCGTAATGCCAAAAATAAAATGGCACTTATCACCAATCCGGCACATCTTATTCTATCATGTGCACATCCTAGCCCATTCAGTGCGGATTACGGTTTCTTTGGCTGCCGACATTTCTCCAAAACCAATGACTTTTTAAAACAGCATGGACAAACACCTATTGATTGGCAGATTGAATAAGAAATATCTTGCACTTTTTGTATCAATTCGCTTATAAAACAAATAAAAATAAATGGTAATGCATGAATTTCACATCCCTTTCTTGACACGAAAAACAAGCATGCTAAAATTAATTCGTATGAAGAGAAAGGAAATTGGTTTATGTTAAAAGAAGTTGCTATAAAGTATTATCGCATGGGATATAACTGTGCAGAAAGTATCATCCGTGCGGGAAATGAGGTCTATGATCTGGGGCTACATGATAAGGATATGAATATGACCGCTGCTTTTGGGGGAGGTTTTCAAATTGGGGATGTCTGCGGTGCCCTCAGCGGTGCAGCTTGTGTCATCAGCTCTCGCTATGTAGAAACCAAAGCACATGATTATGCAGATATGCGCCCATTGACGCAAAAGCTGGTCATCGCTTTTCAGAAACGCATGGGTTCTCGCCTATGTGCGCAAATCAAACCGGTATTTCATAATAAAGAAATAAAATGTGAGAATACAGTTGCTACTGCTGCTGAAGTATTAGAACATGTTATCATGGAATGGGATGCAGAACACAACACTGTAGAGCAATAACATAAAGCTGCCCTATGACAAGAGCAATCTTCACTCTTGTCATGAGCAGCTTTTTCTATTCTATTTCATCCACGTTTCCCCGTTAAAATAAATTGTATCAATTCTTCAACATCATCAAACACATCATAATCACCAAAAATACCTTCTCTATGATAAACAATCCCATTCTTTTCATTCGCTGCCAGACAATCTAAAAGTTTTTCCTCGCCATATCGCTTTGCAAATAGTGTAAAGCCATAAGGTTTGCTCTTACTCAACATACCCTTACGACATTCCTTGTCACATTCATAACAATGTCCGTATTGTTTTTCTTTTGAGCAATTGCGATTTTCACAAGCATCCATAAAAGCACAATTGTCACCTAAACACCCCTGACAAGTCGTATTTTCACTACATAAACAACAGGCAAGTCCACAGCGCGCAATACCATATTCTCTTTTCATCTTGCATCCTCCTATGTACAGCTATATCATAACAAAAAAACTACGACAACAGTATGTCATAGTTCTTGATAAAGTTGTATCCATCGTTTACTGTCTTCATAGATACGTTTTCTTAACGTTATTGGCTGTAACACTTCAATCCTATCGCCAAAGGCTAACAGATTCGCATACCAGAAATGCTCATCTTTAGGCACATACAAACGATATAAGAAAGTTTTTTTATCTTCCTGCAAAATCTCACCCGGCAGATATTCCAAAATTGATAGTTTCTTTGCTTTATCACAACGCAAACGAATTTCTATCATCGGCTGTTGATGTTTCTCATCATGCATAGATGCGATAATTTCACGTAATGCAGGATGCGGCTGCGCTTGCATATCCTTAACGAGTTCAATATCTTCCATACGCACTAACTTATACATACGATAGCCTTTTTCCATTTTGGCAATCATATACCAAGCATACCATTTATACATACATCCGGCGGCATCTGCCACTATCTTCTTTCGTTCATTACGCGCATTTGTATACATAAAGCGTAAGCAACAATGTTTCTGCATGGCTGTTTTAATGATTTGCAAATGCTGATAGATGCGCGGATGTTCCTGTAAAACACTAAAATCTAACAGGATATGGGAATCATCTTTAGAGAGTTGTTCTATCTTTTCACATAAATCAACTACCTGATTTTCTCCCATTGCGCTGGAATAACCTTGCAATGCAGTAGCCATCATAGAAAACTCTTCCTCATTCACCCATTGTTCATCCAAGCGATAACCTTCTTGTATTTCATAACCGCCATCACTACCGGGATAAGCAATAATAGGAATTTTCGCCATGCTTAAGGCATCCATATCCCGCTGAATCGTGCGCACTGAAACCTCAAAATATTCTGCTAATGTTTTGGCGCTGGTACGCCCATGATTCAACAAATATATCGTGATTCCATATAAACGATCACGCTTCATCTGCTTTTTCCTTTTTTTAAATCTTCGATGGCCTGCTGTTTTTCACTAAGATACTCCCAGCGTTCCATTAATTCTTCCATCTTGGTTTCCAAGGCTTCCCGCTGTTCACTTAAAGATTGCAATTTCACAAAATCTTGTGTATCCATCTCCATTTGCTCATCAATCGCTTCAATTTGTTTTTGCAGCTTTTCCATATGTTCATCCATCATTTCCAGTTCCTGTTTCTCTTTACTGGATAAACGCGGACTTACCTTTGGTTTCACTGCTTTTTCATTCTTATCTACTGCTGTGTTCTTTTCCCCTAGTTCCATCAAGGCACTATAGCCTCCCAAAAACTGCTGTATCGTTTTATCCGAATTAAATACAAACAGCTTATCACAAATACGATCAAGGAAATAACGGTCATGTGACACCGTAATAAGCGCCCCATTAAATGTATCCAGATAATCTTCCAGAATCTGTAAGGTCTGAATATCTAAATCATTGGTTGGTTCATCCAAAAACAAGATATTTGGTGCCTGCATCAATACCTTTAATAAATATAACCGTCTGCGTTCACCACCGGATAAACGCCCAATTGGCATATATTGCGCTTTGGCATCAAACAAGAATCGTTCCAGCATTTGCGAAGCTGTATATGTTCCCTCCATGGTCGTAATGGCATTCGAGCTTTCCTGAATATAATCCAATACGCGCATAGACATGTCCATTTCTTCATGTCCTTGCTTAAAGAAGCCTATTCTAACCGTATCTCCATGTACCACCTCACCGCTATCTGGAGCCAATACTTTTGCCAATATTTTCAATAAGGTTGTCTTTCCACACCCATTCGCACCCAAAATACCAATGCGGTCATTTCTTTGAAGATGATAAGAAAAATCATGAAACAAGAGGTGTTCCCCATACGCCTTAGATAAATTTTCACATTCGATAATTTTCTTACCTAAGCGAGAACTTATAGCATCCAATTTTATATTCTCTTGTTCATTCGGTTTCTCTATTGCATTAAGTTTATGAAACCGCTCGATTCGTTCCTTGCTTTTTGTTCCTCTGGCTTGTACACCGGCACGCATCCAGGCAAGTTCCGTACGCAAAATATTTTGCCGTTTGCGCTCATTCGCCTGCGCTATTTCTTCGCGTTGTGCTTTTAATTCCAAATATTGTGAATAATTAGCCTCATAGGTATATATGTTTGCCTGATTGATTTCCATCATCTTATCACAGATACGTTCTAAAAAATAACGATCATGTGTTACCATAAAGATCGCATGAGAATAACGCAATAAATACTTCTCTAGCCATTCGATCATATCATTATCCAAATGGTTAGTCGGCTCATCCAATAGTAAAAGATCACAAGGCTGTAACAAGGCTCTTGCTAAAGCAACACGTTTGCGCTGTCCACCACTAAGATGCTTCACAATGCGCGCAGTATCATAAATACCAAGTTTCCCTAATATTGCCTTTGCCTCAAATTCCTTAATATCTTTATCCATACATAAAATTTGATGCAAGATCGTATCCTCTTCATCAAACACAGGGTCTTGGGGAAGATAAGAGATTCGTAAATTATTTTTACGTATCATATTACCCTCTTCATACGTTTCAAGACCTGCTATGATACGTAACAAGGTCGTTTTACCAGTACCATTGACACCAATCAAGGCAATTTTATCATGATCTTCAATCGCAAAACTGACATCTTTTACAATTGGTTTTATATTCTGATGCTTTGTTAAATGTTCCACTGACAATAACATATATATCATCCTCTTTCGTTACCTGCTTATTTTACCATACGCAGATGAAAAAGGAAATCATCTCACAAGATGACTTCCCTTACCTATTCATTTATCTTAATAATCGTCATTGTAATATACGATACCTTTATGTTCATCATAAGCCTTTTGGAAAGATACTAAGAGCACTTTCTTTAGATTTTCCAGACATTTTAAATAATTACCACGATATTGCTGGTGTGTTTCACTAAGTAATGCTTGATACACCTGTGACATAGACAATTCTTTTAAATTTGTAATTAATTTTTGTATTTTTGCATTATCATCAATACACATCAGAAAGTAGTTTTCTTGTATATCATGAATCCGTCTGTGACAATAACTTCGAGGATGATAGTTTGTGATCATATTCCAAATATAGAAAAAATCACAACTGCGTACAGGTATGGAATAACTGGCATCAGAGAATAATTGTAAACATAAATTTTTCTCATCAAAGCCTCTGTTATCTTCACATATCACATCTAATTTCTGTATTTCAAGAACGTGTATCGTCTGCATAATTTACTGTTCCTTTCTTATGAATGAAACATATAAAGAAATAATATAAATATACAAAAATTTATATCATTTCTAAATAATTTTAACAATTAAGAATTCAAATATCCTAACATAGCCGCATTCAACAAAGAATTGCTACCATCAAAAATCCATTTTTTATTCTCTTTGCGATAGTTAACTAAAACAGTTTCTTCTTTTTGTTTTGCTTTTTTCATTTTCTTTGTAAACTCACTTTTCGTGAATTCATCATCTTTTTTTTGTTTCATAGTTTCATAGATAGCATCGTTCATTGTATCTATATAATTAAAGTTTTTTACTTTAACACTGACTGTTGCTTTATCATCTTTGATTTTTTCTTCATTAACCTCATAGGTCATATTTGCATAAGTTAACTTCATAAGTTCTTTTTGCAAATTAGCACTCTTATCATAGCTTTTTTGATCAAATTCAGCACCGACGGTATCACATGCTTCTTTATACTTTCCTTCTTTCATCTTCTCCAAATAAACTTCTGTTAACCCTTTTGGTGAAGACTTATCCGTACGCTGGCATCCGGCAATTGCCATTGCCATCACCATACAGCAGAATACTGCCATTATCTTTTTTATTCTAGCTGATTTTTGTTTCATTTTTTCGACTCCTTACTTTTTTAACTATTTTATAACCTATCATCAATACTAAAGCTCCAGTTAGCACTAACAGTATAATTATTTCCTTTGGCCACGTTTTCTTTGTTATCATTGCTTTATGCTTTGGTATGTACTTTGTTCGTATTCCTCTTACCAATAAGCGATGTGAATTGATTCCATATGGTGTACAGGTCAATAAAGTCACATGATCTTCATCGGCAATTGGTTTTAAATATTCTGTTTTATTAGGTTTCACTACGATGATCTTATCTACTTTATAAGCAAGAACTTGATTATAAATATGAATGTAAAATTCATCACCAATTTCCATTTTATCCAAATCTGTAAATAATTTTGCCTCAGGCAAGCCGCGGTGAGTACTTAAAACCGTGTGATTTCCTTTCCCTCCAATAGGAAATGGCGTCTCACGTAAATGACCAACACCTTTGCGGATAACTTTTTCTGCCACACCATGATAAATAGGCAAGTTTAAATCAATACAAGGAATCTCCAATGTGCCCATAATACCGGAGGCAACATTCATGATGTCATTATAGTTATCAGGAATAACCACACCACTTCCAGGTACAAAAGGGTCATGTACCTCAGTACCTAAGATGCTTTTGTTATATACCTTTGCCTTATCAATTTCCTTTTTTACCATTGCTTTATCATAATGCAATGCCTTATCATTGTATTTCTTTACAGCTATGGTTTGATCATGATTAGACAATAAAACATTTACGTTTGGATAGGCCAGTAAAATAACACCACCTAGAAACAGCAAGGTTGTTATTAGCTTTCGTATTTTCATCTTAGTCGTATAAAGCAGAAAAGAGGGGAACTGAATCCCCTGATTTTCTACTTAACAGCTTTACGGCTGCCTTTTCTATTTAATACAACTGCTGCACCAATTAAAGCAATACCACCGATAACAAAGATAATTGTACCAATACCACCGGTGAATGGAAGATCAGTATTTGTCAGTGCATTGTATACAGTTATTGTTTGATTATCTAAATGACTTGTAGCATTAACTGTTACTTTTAAAGGCTCACTCAATAAGCTATATGGTTCACCTTTCTCATTAATAGGAGCTTTTGTCTCTACGATCCAATAATCCGTTGAACGATTATTGTTTTCTTCATATGACTCACCCAAAGTACCGTAAGCTAAACCAAAGATTTCTACGATACCTTGTTCATTTGATACAAAAGTATTCTTACCATTAATGCTGATTGGATTCTTTTTAGCTTTTGCATCCGCTTCAGATGCAAAAACCTGGAATTCTGCACCCTTCAATACTTTTGCAGAATTTTCCTTATCAACCTTTATCATTTTAATACCGCCAGTATGTACTTCTGGTGTATCGCTATCTTTCTCATAATCTTGACCACTGAAGTTTGTAAAAGATAAATGAGCAGTATTATCAATTTCATCGCCTAAAATTGCTGAATCATTTATTTTTGTATAGAACTTCGTAACCAATTTTCCATTTCTTGCAACACTACAGATCTTTCTAATACCATCATTAGTTAATGTGATTTTCAATTCGCGTGTTGATTCATCATATTGTGTATAATAATCAGCATCGCGCGTTAAGTAATCATGTGAATTTCCATAAGAGTCTCGCATTTCGATTGAAATCTTCTCTTCATTAACAAAATCTAAGCGTGAATCAATTACATCTGTAATAATATATTTGTTATAAATTTCTTCATCATCTTTTAATGGAACCGTTGTAGTAATAATCCAAGGAAAAACATCACCAATATTTTCACCTGCATGATTATTTCCCTCATTGACAACATCTTTATCGATATCTGGACCACCTTGATGAATTAAATTCTTAGGATATACATGAATATCATATAACCATTTTGGAGCATTTGTATCTGTTTTGTTTTCAGGATTATATGTTGGTACATATATAATCGCTGGTGCCATTTTTTTGCTAACTTGCGCATGGTCTTCTTCTTGTAATAAATAAGCACCTAATGGCAAATTATCAAATTTATACTCACCATTATCATCTGTTGTACCTTCTTTAGTTCCATCAGTACCAAACGTCTTATCTCTATGGTTATTGAATAAATCAGTAGCCTCTTTAGGATCTAGTTTTACACTTCCATCATCGACAAGTTTTGTTAATTTGAATGTAATACCAGGGAATGGCTTATAATCTTTGATAAGTGGATTGTCTTTTTCTAATAATTGTCCAGTACCTTTATTATTCAATCCCTCAACTAATTTATTGTAGTCATCCTCTTCTTCTACTTTTAACTTGTGAATCGTGATACTACCCGTCTCAGGCTCAGCTGCCTTTACATTTGCGCCAACACATAATGTCATTAGCATTCCTATGCTCAATAACATAGCTGTGATTTTTTTCAATTTGTTTTTCATTTCTTTTACCTTTCCTTTCTGTTACATTTATATAAATTTATCAAGAAAAACTTTAATGGTTATGATCCATAACATTCCTCCTTTTTACGTTTTCTTAATAACCATGCTAGAATCAGCATTATACTTCCATATCGCAGATAGTTAGAATTTCCAGTGCTACCCATAATAGGCAAATCTTGTTTCTTTCTGTTAATTACCTGATATTCATAACTTCCATCACTCGTTTCCACTTTCTTAAATGCTGGAGGTAACGAATTTCCTTTTGCAGTAATCTTAATAGGATTTTCTTTATCAGTGTAATTAACTTGTATTGCCCATTGACCTTTTGGAAGTTCATAACCTTCTGGAGCTGCTACTTCAGCTAAACGATATTCGCCTTCTTCAATATCTGTGAATTCCACAAATCCATTTTCACCACTAACGACCGGTGTTTCTGATATAGGTTTCCAACAACTGCTGCCATTTCCTTCAATATCTGCCAGATCGTCGTGTGTATGTCCTGAACTAGTATCGTCACATCTATAGAGTTGGAAACTTGCTCCTGCTAATGCAAGACCATCTGGATCCACTTTACGGAATTTAAAGTTATGAGATAACTCATTTTCTATTTGATATTCGAAAGAAGTACCAATAGTTACCGTTTTCACATCAGGTGCACCATCAATTGATTTAAACACGATTGGTGTTGGTGATGAGTTCTTAATCGTTACTGACCATTGACCTGTAGGTAATATATAACCTGATGGTGCTTTGGTCTCAACCAAACGATATTCTCCATCATTTAAGCTTTTAAATTCAACAAATCCATCAGAGTCACTTATCTGTGGTGTATTGCTTATAGGTGTCCAACAGTTAAGATTAGTACCATCGATATTCGCAGTTTCATCATGAATATGTGATGATGCTGTATTATTACAACTATATAGTTGGAAATTAGCACCTGCCAACGCACTTCCATCTGTATCTACTTTGCGGAATTTCAAATTATGTGCTAGCACATTTTTAATCTGATATTCATAAGTGCCATTCGCTGAAACATATGTTGCATCAGGAGCACCTTCTAATGAGTTAATAACTACTGGTTTCGTTGCTTCATTATTTATGGTAACTTTCCATTGTCCATCAGGTAGTCCATAACCATCAGGAGCCGCCGTTTCAACTAAGCGATACTCACCATTAGCTAGTTTCTTGAATTCTACAATACCGTCTTCTCCACTTGTTACCGCAGGATTAGTGTCCATTGGTTTCCAACAACTGCCAGATTCATCAGGGTTTGCTAATAAATCGTGTGTATGGTGTTCTGTACAAGAGAATAATTGGAATGTTGCGTTCGCTAATGGATTGCCACTCTCATCCACCTTACGGAACTTAAATGGTGTAAATCCTGTATCTGGATAGTTAATAATTGGCTTATCCTCAGATATTCCATCAATTACAATAGCACCTGAACTATTGTTTTCTATGGTAAACGGATATTTCGCTGTCTCAACAGCGAAGTTATCTGCTGTATCGAGTTCCTTCACATAGTATTTACCAACTGGTAATAATGTGTTATTAGTTGCTTTACCATCACTGTCTACATGCATTAACTGAACTAGTGTATCTTTCTTGATTAATGCTCCATCATTAGCACCTTTTATTTCTTCAGCAGAGAAGATACCAAATATAACCTTAGGATAAAGTGCCGTTGCATCCGCTACCCCATAGAATTCTTTATAAACCGTTAACGAAACTTTATTTCTATGGTTTTCAATTGTTGTAGTTTCAAGCGTTGGTTTAAAGTTTACTATATCTTGGTCTAATATAACCTCATGCTCACTTGTATCAACTATGAAACCATCTGGTGCTTCTTTTTCGGCAACTACATAGGTTCCATAAGGTAATTTTCTACTAATATCCTTTGTACCGCTCTTTAGCGTATCGACGACAGCACCAACTGGATAATATGTTCCATCGATTGTAACAGCAACCTTTGTACGTATTTCTACCACCGCACCACTCAAACTATCCATTGTGAATACCGGTTTTGTAACGATATGCCCATTTTCTTCAACTGTTTCAATTGCAGTGAAGGTCTCGCCGACTTTTTGTAATTTGATTTGTCCATAACCGGCATAATTGATAATCGGATCGTCATCATTCCTTATTTGTAATTCCACATTTTTATTATCATAATTTATAACAAATGGAATAGTTGTTGTATTTAAAACATAGCCTGGTGCAGTAGCCGTTTCTCTTACATAATATCTTCCTTCTGGTAATTTAATTCCAGACATCGTACTCTTGCCATTTGAATCAATGCCAAACATTGCAACCATAGAATTCGCAGGTATCACATTCTGATTACCATTGTTATCAATGTATTCAATTGCATATTGTGTGAAGACACCGAATTTTACATATTTAAATAATTCAGGATTGTTCATACCGTCAAATTGTTTTGTTAATTTGGCCGTAAACGTAGCATGCGTATCATCCATATCGATAAACGCTTCTGCATTTTCTGTTGTATCAGATGATGTCAATTTAATTTGATGGAACTCTGTATCAAGCAAATAATCTGATGGTGCTGACAATTCTTTATACATGTAAGTTCCAAGAGGCAAATCAATACTTGTTTCACCACTCTTTAATTCAAGTATTAAATCATCTTTTTCATACTTCTTACCATCTAAATACAATGTTTCAGTAGCATAAATACCAATGGTAACATCTTCCAAATTCTTAGTTTCCCAATTCAGATGCAATAAACCACTTATCGTCTGATCGGCCACATAGCCAGTAAGAACTTCCCCTGTTTTACTAAATGTGATTTTACCTTTTTCAAGTTCGTTCGTTAAAGGAATTAAGAAACTATCGCTCTTATCTTCAACCGTAAAGTAAGTTGGCGTAGGATCTAGGCGATATCCTTCCGGTGCCCTGGTTTCAACGATTTTATATTCACCCGGTGTATAATTATTTAATAAAATCTCACCATTATCATTTGTAATTCTCACATCACTAAATGTAGGGTCATTAACAGATGTTATCTTAAATTCTGCACCTGGTAATCGTTTTTCTGGATTATCCTTGTCATACTTGAGAAGTTTGATAACACCTTCTTTAGAGGTATGATTTTCCAATTTAACTTCAACAATTGGCGCATCTTTATCGCCTATTAATCGGTGATATGAAGTCGTATCAATCTCACAGTTTGGTGGTGCAATAGTTTCACGTATTGTATACCATCCATATGGCAGATCCTTACTGATTCCGATTCCATTTGCTTTAGTTGTTATTTTGTCAACCACTTCATTCGTCGCATCACTTGTTATTTCAAAAGTGGCATCTGCTAAGGTATTGCCGTACTCGTCTACCTTTATAACTTTTAATTTGCCTGTGTATACATCATTCGTAAATTCATAAACGTATGGCTCATCAACTTTAGAACCATCAATCGTAACAGTACCGATATTTTCGTTTAAAATACTTCCATCCGGTGCTTTGGTTTCTACTATCGAATATGTTCCTTTAGATAATGTTTTACTTGTAGCCTTACCTTCTTTATTGGTTACCAAGGTATCAACAACAGCATTTTTGCTATCACGAATTTCGAAAATAGCCTTCTCTAAATTACCAATGACTTTATTGCCATCAGGGCCTTTTAAAGATTTTTGAACTTCAATTTGTCCACTGATAGGATAATTCACAATGTGATTCTCATAATGATAATAAATCTTACCATTTTTTTCCGTAGCTGTTGAATCAGAGTATAGGTTAATTAATATTGGATTGATTGGCAAATATCCCTCCGGAGCTTGCTCTTCTTTTATGACATAGAAACCAATATCTAAATCTTTAATTAATGCGTGTTGGTTTTCATCAAGCTCAATATCCATAATTTTAACATCTTCTGTGACATCGCCAAACTCTTCATCTTGATACCAGGAACTGCCTGCCTTATAAAGTACGAATTTTGCTCCAGGTAATGGTTTACCGGCTTCATCGGTTTTCCATAATTCAATTTCACCTTTTGACGGCTGATTCTCGAAATAAAAGGTATAATCATGCTTATCTGGCGTAATATCAATGATTTTAATTTCATCTGATTTATCATAGCCGTAGCTAGCAGGATTTTCTTCCGTTACATAATATCTGCCAGGAGCTAACTGGTCGCTTCGATAAGATGCAATTCCTTTACCGTCATAGCCCGTTTCAAAAGTAGCTATTTTTTCATCATCATCAGTTTGCACCTGTCCATCTTCTCCAGCCCAATGCAGTGCAAACGTTACTCCCTCTAATGGCAAGCCGAATTCATTTATTTTATGAATGGTAATACTATCATGATAAGTATTCTCAAACGTATAATCAAATGAAGGATTTTCTGCACTTGGCGTAAACCTTTCAACTCTGTCGGATAATTCATAATTCAACGGAGCTTTATACTCAATCAATACATAGCTCTCATTAAATTTAAGTTGATCATAGGATGCTTTTCCTTCTTCATCTGTCGTTAAATAAATCTCTGCTTCCGTAACAGAAATATCAGCATTAGGATCTTTTTCAAGAATCTTCAAATCTTCTAAATATTGATTATAGCTTTCTTCTGTAAATATAGCAAAGACAGCATCTTTAAGTTTCTTTTTGGAATCCTTTGCATCAACCTTTAAAATATCTACTTTTCCTTTTTTAGGAACATCATTTGTTTCAACTTGAATTAAAACATCATCATATTTGGTTTCCTCATCTTCATTTTGCTTCACTTCTGCGACAAGAACAGCATCGTTTATTTCATAATCTTTAGGTGCTTCAATTTCTTTTACATAATATGTTCCTAAATCTAGAATTTTTGATTTCACTGGAACATGCGTAATCAGCGTGTTATTAATTTCAATATTTGGATCAGATTCCTCTGCTTCTGAACCATCGCTGGCATATTCTTCAGGATTTTCATTTGGATCCATTATTTCAATTTCATCAGGTAAGGTAACCATATCATAGCCTTCCATATAGGAACTTTCTACAACTTCATACTTACCTTCTTCATTTAATATAGCTTCTTTGAAAATTCCATAAGTCGCTCCAGGTACACCAATTCCTGTTTCTTCAGCATCTACTTTGACTAACTCAATTGCTCCTTTGATAGGTTCGTTTTCAATTGTATATTCATATACTTGTCCATCTTTACTGGCGATTGCAAATGCCTCATAGAAATCTTTATTCAATTTATATCCATCAGGTACATCTGTTTCTTTTACATAGTAATTACCATATGGTATTTTATCAAGTGATGCTATTCCGTATTTATCTGTCTTCAATACTGCATATGCATTATCATCAGCATCATAAACAGTAAATTCAACACCTTCTACAGGCTCTTTCGTCTCAGAATCTTTTTTATTTAGTTTAAGACTACCAGTTATAGCATCATTTACAATGGTTTTTGTTATGACCTCTGGACTATTTTCATTAACAGTAAAGTATAAATCATTATTTTCTGATAATTTATAACCATTTGGAACACTAATTTCTACGATTTCATATTTTCCAACACCTAATAAAGTAGATGTAGCTTTACCATTGCTGTCAGTAATCAAACGTTCGATAAATTCAACACGATTACCATAATCATCTAAAGAATAAATATCAAATGTTGCACTTTCCAATGGTTTATGCTCATCAGAACTATCTACCTTAAGAATTTCCAAACTTGCCCTAATTTTAGCATTATCATAGATAAGCAATAATGAGTCTTCATCAGAATCAGCATTCAAATTTATAGTTTGTACTGGATTTTCAGCAAGCTTATAGCCTTTTGGTGCTTTTGTTTCTGTTACTCTATACTCACCAAACACTAATTCATCTGTAGTAAAGGTACCATTTTGGTCTGTCATATAGGTTTTATCATATTGAACATTAATTCCTACTACCTTAAATTCTGCACCTTGCAGTCCCTCAGCAGTATCCTTATCACGTTTTAACACACTGAATTTTCCTGTGGTCGGTTTTTTAACATCTGTGAATACAAATGGCAATGCATTTGTTTTTCCTGAATCTTTATTTACCTCCACCGTCTTAATTTCAGTCGATAAGTAATAACCTTTAGGGGCACCTGTTTCTCTTACATAATACGTTCCATAAAGTAAATTGCTAAATTCTGCAATTCCGCTATCTCCTGTTTTGATAGACTTAAGCTCTCCGCTTAATGCTTTTGCATCTTCATAGCTTTTATAGATTGCGAATGTAGCATTTGCTAAGACTTTTGATTGATCCTCAGCATCTACTTTTTTCACTTTGAATGAACCGGTTAAAGGCTTGTTTTCAACAGAAATCGTCTTATGTTTAACAGTTGGGGATATTGTAAAGTCATACACATCTGAAACTAGTTCATAACCTTCTGGAGCCTTTATTTCTTTCATTGTGTAAGATCCAGTGCTAAGGTTTTTACTCATTGCCTTTCCTTCGATATTTGTCGTTATCGTATCAACTACCTTACCGCTGCTATCATAAATTTCAAATACTGCGCCCGCTAAATATTTTTTAGTTCCTGTTGTTTCATCATACTTTACAACTTCAACATTTCCTGACATTTCATCATTAGAAATTGTCAGTGGTTCAGCTTCAAACTCAATAATATCTGCTTGTACCTTTTGATTAATAACAATGTTATGAGGCGTAGTATCTAATACATAACCATCTGGTGCTTTTGTTTCAATTACTACATAAGATATTGCAGCAGCTGGGATAGAAGCTGTATACGTACCTGGTGTAGTTGTTTCCGTTACATCTGCAATTTTCGTAGTCAGATCTTCTTTATTGAAGATAGCGAATTCAGCTCCCGATAAAGGTTTACCACCGTTGCTGTCAACTTTATAAATCGTGACCTTAACAGGCAAGCGATCGTCACTTACTATTACTTCTGTCGCTGCTGGCTTTTCATTAGTTACTGTTATCTCAAAACAGTCTTTAATAAGTTCATACCCTTTTGGAGGTACTAATTCATAAATATCATAAGTTCCAGCACTTGATAACATTCCAGTATAAACACCGTTTGCATTTGTTTTAAATTTTAAGAGCGGTTGGGCAGGATTCGTTGTGTTATATGGTGAATCACCATGCTTAAATAAACCAAATTCTGCATCTGCTAAGCGATCACCGCTTGCGGCATCCTGCTTAATTAATTTAAAACTAAATTCTGCTTTTTTATTTACGACTTTCACTTCTTTTTCATCACTATTTATGACAACGTTAGTAATTGCCCCAGAAACAGTTATATAACCCGGTGGAGTATTGATTTCTTTTACATAATATTCACCATAAGGCAAGCTTTCAACAATCGCTATACCGTCCGCACCAGTAATTAAATTATCTCCGATCTTTTCGTCTGTATCTTTACGGCGCAATTCAAACTCTGCATTAGCAAGCGGACTTCCATCTTCTGTACTCTTTTGAATAATAAGTTTTCCAGAACTTAGTTTATTTTCAACATCTAGTTTTACTGCCTTCCCATGCTCACTAACGTTAACAGACTGTAATTCATAAGATATATCGTGATCCTTCGGAGCTGTTGTTTCTTTCAGAACATATTCACCATATGCTAGATTCTTTACTACTTCAATCCCACTATCTGGAATTGTGATTGTTTCTATAAGTTTATAAGCTGGGTTATCTTTATTAACACTGTCATACTTTTCTCTTTCTGTTCCAGATGTCGGCATTTTTCCCTTATATAACTCAAATACAGCACCACTAAGTTTTTCTTTCGTGCTTTCATCTAGTTTTGTAATCTCCAACTCACCTACAATAGGGTTATTTTTAATAGTAACAGACTTATTATAAGCAGTAATTGGATTACCTGTAGCAGTAAAGTCCTTCAGTGTATAGTAATATACAGTAGAATCTAACTGGTAACCCTCAGGCGCTTTTGTTTCATGTAAGGTATATCCATCATCATATGGCAAATTAATTTTATCACCAGAAGATGTACCACTTGTTGTTACCACAATAGCTTTCCCATGTAAAGGTTTGATTTCAAATACAGCTCCAGCTAATGGTTTTCCACTATTATCTTGTTTCTTAAGAATTAAGCTGATTGGTATACTATTATTTTTAAGAGTTATTGAAGCAGCAAAACGATTTTGTGAATCAAATTTTAAATCACTCATATTTTCGTTTTTAGATAGCACTTCTAGATATTTATTAGTATTTGATGTGCCTAAATACGTAGGATGGAATTTAAAAGTAGCTGCAACACCGTTTAGTACAAGTAAACCATCATCTGTTTCTTTTTCAGTCAAACTAAATGTCCAATCACTCATTGATAGGTCAGCCATTTCACTTAAAACTGGTGTAATATCAAGAACACCATTTACTGTTTTAAGTTCTTTACTAATTGATTGACTTCCACTTGTACCATTTAAATTTAAAGTTGCGTTAGCTAACGAACCATTTTCATCTGTTTTATTTAATACAAATTCGTATTGTCGAATATTATTTATATCCAACTCCAATAAATACTTCGTTGCGACTAAGTCAGACGGGCTTTCTTTTATTTGTTGGAAATCACTAATTACATAATCTTGCTTAAACGCATCTCCAGCTATGTATCCAGGAGGAAACTTGGTTTCTTCTATATGAACTGATTCTGTATGCGGAATGGTAATTATATCTTTTTCCACATCACCTGTTGTTACTAATTTGTAAACTTCATTTTCTTTCGTTGTAATTGTGAATTCAGCATCTTTTAAAGGCTTATTAGTAGCTTTATCTACTTTTTTTATTTGTATATTTAAAGGTGCATATTCATTTTTAAAATCAATTACATACTTATAGATAGTAGAAGACTCATCACCTTCTGTAGTTAATTTAATAAGTTCACTTAATGATTTTATCTTGTTAGGATTAGATTCGTTTGGGCAATAAGTAAAAGCTTTAAATTTAGGTTGTTTAGAATATATTTTACCATCTATCGAACTACTAAATATTACTGCAGTTTCAGTGATATAAACATCATAATCATTTTCACTTGGAAGAGAAGTTAAAATATCGGTTATTTTTGTCAGTGTATTTGAATTATAATTATCAATATTTACTCCCTTTTCTGTCTTAATAGGCACTCCAGTTTGTCCTTTTTTATATATATCTATATCTATAATCGCACTAATTACACCATTATCTTCTGACTGCATAGATTTTTTCATATAGAATTCTGTTGTCGGTTTTTTGTTTACAACCTGAATCACAATTTGTTTTGATGAATTTTCAATAAATGATACTCCATCTGGTAGTGTTGAACTTATTAAATTAAATTGGTTATTAGAATCCATTCTAAAATTCAAAGTTATTGGAGTATTTAATATGGCAAAATCCCCTTCTACTTTAGTTTCCTCGATTTTTAATACATTAGTTGAACTTGATGCAGTACCATCATAGAACTCATTTAATTTAATTTCAGCTAATCCATCATCAACATTTGTAGTAATTGTTTCACTATAACTACCAGTTCTACTACTTGTAATCTTAAATGTTGCTTTTAATGGGTTGCCATTCTCATCAACTTTTTTAATATAAATTTTAGGAGCTTTTAAGCTGTTCTTTACTTTGATAATCCCTGTGTAACCATCGAAAGATAACGCATCACGCATAGCTTCACTTTCGTCTAGTGAGCTAGTAAGAATTTTATCCTGATCTAATTGCGGAGTTCCACCAGGAACATATTTTATCAAAAAAGAACCATTTAACTTTTTTTGTGTAATATAGGCTTTAGTTTCGCTAAATTCAATATGATATCCACCATTAGTACTAGTCGTTTCTAAACATTTATCTAGAAGATAATTTAAATCTTTTGGATTATCTTTTGTATTAATTTCTATATCTTCTTCATAAAATGGAGTCCCCGTTCTCGAATCTGCTTGGGAATTATTGAATAACTTTACATGGAAAGTTGCACTTATCGGTTCATTATTATCATCAACTTTTGATAATCTTAAGTTAACAGGCTTAGGTTCATTTGTTAATTTTAAACTTATTAATTCTATTTTGTGCGTAGGGTTATCAGGTAAATCAATAAAGTGTTTCTGTGTATCTAATATATATCCATGAAGCTCTTTTGTTTCAATTATGTATGCATCATTCAACTCATCTACTGTATAAGCCATACTTTTTACATAACCTTTATTATTTGTAATTAATGTCTCTAGAACTTCATCTTTACTATTTCTTAATTCAAACTCAACATTTTCTAAAGGTCGCCCACCTGCACCCTTTTTATTAACTTCAATTTGAATATAAGATTTTGGATTAGTTACATTTAGTTCTATCTTCTGCTTATCTTTGTTAATATTAAACACATATCCTTGCAATTCAGCATTCCAATAATCATCATTACCACCATTAACAAGATCATTATAATGTCCTTTAGAAGATTTTGTTTCTTTAACAACATATTCACCATATCTATACTTTTCAAATTTTACAATACCTTCTTCATTCGTTGATTTTGTTTCTAACGCCTTGGTTAGATCATTCTTACTATAGATTGCAAATTCTGCATCTTTAAGTTTTTGAGTAGGATCTTCCTCATCAACTTTCATAATTTCTATACTACCTTTTACAGGTGGATTAGCAAATGATTCTTCGAAATTTGCTTGTTCTTTCGTTAACTGGAAGTATTTACGCGTATTTTCAGGCAATATATGATTATCTCCTGGGGTGGTTTCTTCAAGATAATAATAGCCTTGTAAAGGATTTGCGTCATTTACTAATGGTACATCAACAAATTTTGCGATACCCTGATCGTTTGTTACCTGTGTACCTAACAATTGCCCTGTAAGACTATTATAAAGCTTGAAAGTTGCATTTTTTACTACTACATTATTTTTTTCAGAATCAATTTTATGAATAGTTACAAGACCTGTTGTTTCCTCATTGGTAATATTATAAGTCATCGTAAGCGTGTTAGGATTAAATGTTCCTGTCCATTTATTTCCACTGCTTGATTTTGCATTATTAAAATCTATTGTTTGATCATCAAAATCTACCAAAATATTTGCAGGTGCCCAAGTTTCTTTAAGTGTGTAAACACTACTAACTATTAATGGTTTAGATTTAGCATAACCATTTTCATCTGTTTTTAATGTCTGAATCATTTTATCGCCATCATAAACGGTAAATTCAATACCAGCTAAAGCTTTACCATCTTGATTTTTCTTATAAATTTCTATATATCCATAAATAGGCTCATTAGGTACATCTTTCTTATAGTAATATGGATGATTTCCAGTATCTGTTATTTTAAAAGCCTCTTTTTCACCATTAATAATTTTATAGCCTTTTGGAGCCTTTGTTTCCTTGATATAGTATGTAGTGTTAGCTAACAACTCAGTTGTTTTTGCCTTACCTTCATTGTTTGTAACAAGGGTACATACAACATTGCCTTTGGTGTCTGTTATTTCAAACTCTGCACCAGATAATGGTTTGTTTTTATCATCTTTATCATATTTATACACTTCAAAAATGGTAGGGATTGCTTTATTTTCAACCTTTACCTCTAAGACATTTTTCTCAATTGTGTTATCCAGAGAAAGCATAATCGGATCTTTTAATTTATCATATCCTGGTATAGTTTCTCTTTCAACTAAACGGATAAAGCCAGCATCTATGTCACCTCTTGTAAACTTATTAGTAGTAACTGCTTTACCACTCTTGTCAGTTTTTACAGTTTCTACATCGACCCATGAAGCGCCTACAACCTTCTGAACTACAAAAACAACATTTTCCAAAGGCAAATCATCTTTACCTGTTTTTATTACTTTAATTTGAACTGGTTCCTCATCATTTTTAACCGTTATCCCAATATTAGTATCATTAAAGGTAACTGTTTTAATAGTTTTATCCAGTTTGATGCTATCATCTTCACTGCTCCACTCCTGGTAATAAATTTTAGTTCTGGCATCATATAGACGCGATTCAATATAACCATTTTCATCCGTTGTTTTAAAATCAAAACCATTAGCAGCACCTTCTTGTCCATTTAAATTCGGTCCGATTTTAAATGTTACGTTTTTAAGAGGTTGATGCGTTCTACTATTCTCTTTATGAATTTCCAATTTTACTTTTATAGCTGTATTTTTAAAGGTAAATACATTCTTATCCGGATTTACATTGATTATAAGTGTTTGCGTCTTTTCCGTACCTGTCGGTGCAATAAATCCAGGCCCAGCAAAAGTCTCTGTTATTGTAATTTTTGTTCCTACTGGGAAGCTTACCTTACTAGTGAATTGTCCATTTTTATCTGTAACACCAGTATATGTAGCTTTCCCATCAGTATAGGAAAATACTGCTCCCTCTATAGGGTTGTTTGTTTCTTCATTTATTTTTTTAATTTTAAGAGGAAATGATTTAATTTTATTTTTAATTGCCAACTCAATATTTTCACCAGATTTTATTGTTCTTTGGTATATGGTTGTATCTAATATCAAATCATTCGGAACAGTTTTTTCCTTTATATATATCACTGTACCAGCGGCATAATTTCGTTTAAGTTTCGTTTCACCCTTATCATTCGTTGGCTCGGTTGTTTCATTTAAATTATTTTTATCCATTCCATAGCTAAAAGTAATTCCTTTTCTCGCCTTACCACTTGAATCCGTTTTCTTGATAAGAATATTACCATTTGTATTCACTTTTATGTAGATGTTAAATTTTACATCTTTAGGAGATCCATAAAAGTAGACACGTTGCCTGTTAGTCGCCGAATATTGTTTGACATTCCAACCTAACGAAGGAAATTTTTTAACAAAGGATATACTCAAAGTCTTTCCGTCATATTTAATATTATTTGAAAGGGTCACATTTAGTTTATTCCCATCAAAACTAACACTTTTAATACCTTCACTTTTTGAAGTAACTTCACAATTTCCTTGACCTAATATTCCATTGCTATCTGTATAACTAAATGTATTACCGCCTGCCTCTTTTCTAGTTACTGTCATTGTTTTTCCATTAAAGGAAGGAACCTTGTTATGATTATTTACTTTAGCTAAAATATCATCACGATATTGTTTCATTGCGACTTCATTTTTATAAGTGTATGTATCTTTTCCTGTTTCGTAATAAACTTTAATACCCTTGACACCACATTGTTCCCAAATCAAAGATTGTGCAGCCAAAAAGTAAAGATTCTTTTCCCATTGTTTTTTATTCTTCCATGCTGGATTATCAATACCATAATATGCATAAAGACTTAATTTATAGGCTTTATCTTTTGAATATCCATTATTATAAAGGGATCCACCTGCATAGCATAATTCATCTCCTGCATTTAAAGCTACACCAGGCTGCAGGCAATATAAATGTTGATTTTTATTATTCCCAAAATACTTTAAAACATAACCTTCAGATCCACCTGCATGCCCATTCACAGAATAACTTATTTTTACACGAAGATTATCCCAAACTCTTAAACTTACCCAATTTAAAATTTGGCAATCTGCTGATCTTGTTGCACTCAATTTAGCAATTTCTTTTTCTATTTCTTGCGTATTTTCTTGTACTAAACCTAAATTGAGGGTTTCATTCTTTGTTACATCGTATTCTGCGATGCGCAAAAAAACATCATCTTCGTAATTTCCTATTTCAAATTTATCCTTGTTATTTTTTACTGTATTATTCAAATTATATGTTGCAATATCTGAAAACTTAGCACACATATTAATTTCATATTTGCCAGCTTCATCTACTTTTATATGATAGGTACCATCTTCTTCGGTAACAGCTTTATAGGTCTTTTTATCCTTGCTAATAGCTCTTACTTCAATGCCACTTACACCTGGTTCATTTTTATCTTGTTCACCATTTTTATTTGTATCATCAAAGATAACACCACTAATAGAATATGTTGCTACTTCATCTTCACTTGTTGTTTTTTCAACAGCATAAACAGTCCAATCGATATTCGTTAAAACAAGTAATGTTACCATGATCCATACGCATGATTTATGTAATAAACGCTTTAACATATTAGCACCCTCGTCCTTTCTTCACTTTCCATATACACATACTAGCTCCTGATATCACAATCAATAATAGATATAAATATGTATTAGATGAATCTCCAGTCTGTGTTTCTTTCCCTGGTGTTTTTTCATCTGTTGGAGTATCACCGCCGGTTGGCGTATCTGGAGTATTTGGATTATCCGGAGTATTTGGTCCATCGGATTCTCCAGGAGTATTTGGCTTTGGTGATGCTTTAGGCTCCACATCTACAGTATAAAGTGGTCCATATTGAACATCTTCTATAGTTTGATAATAAGGTAGGTGCACAATAAAAGGAGAAATTACACCGTATGCATTATCGTCCTCTGCCATAAGCAGGTAAACACCTTTCTCATCCAATACCAATTCCATCTCACCTTTAGCGTCTGTACTGTTAGATAAAATCGGTTTATCTTCTAACTTTTTAGATATCATTTTAGCGACTAAATCTAATTCGTGAGCGTTTTGTGGATATGTTTCATATCCATATTTAGGATAGATTTTTGCATCTCCGTTCTTGTCAATTTCTCCAATCTTATATACATAAAATTTGACTCCATTCATATCAGAAGACTGAACTTGCAAATCCTCTAAATGAATTTTGATTATGCATCTTTCTGATTCAACTGCACGTATCGGAACTAGAAAGATCATAAAAGCCAACAAAAACGTCGCAACAAGTAATAATTTTTTCCTCATTTTGCTAACCTCCCTCAATTCATTCTGTTTAATATATTATACCTTTATAGATATTTACTTTTATGTTGTAAATGTCTTTTTTTATGCTCTTTTTTTCACTTAAATATCAAGTTTAAGAGAAAATTCGCTTGATTTAAAAAGGTATACGTTGTTCCATGTGAAAAGGCTTCCGTCTAAATTATATAGGCAATTTCTGGAAATTTCAAGACATTATCGGGCATGTTTTCACACTAAATTGACATTTTTATAACCAAATTCTTCGCTTAAAAATGTAACATTTATGATATTTAGGTTTTATTAATATCTTTCTATCACAAGAAAATCACATAAATAACACAAATTAAATTTCAAAATATTTTTGTTTGGCGTGAATTTCATAACCCATAGTCCTTCATAACTTCATATTTATCTACTTATTTCGAACATTTCCTTTAGCATAAAAAAGATTATGCTGCCGTCATAACAAGGTTATCTTCTTTTTTCTAAAAAAAAGAAACATCACAATGAAAATGACATTTCTTTTACCTTAGATTTTCCATAATTTATTAACTTTTCTTTGTCTTGCCCTTTTTATGCATCACTTATTTATTAAAATACCATGTGAAATCACATGGTATTTTGACATATTTTATATGATTATTGCTCTTATGCTGCTTATTGATCAAGCTCCCACACAATATTTAAAGCTTGCGTAGCATTTAATCCCCATGGGGCACCAGCAATTTGATCCTTACTCTTTCCTTTGATGAAGAAAGAGGTGATTCCTGTAAATCGAAATGCATTGTTAATGCTAGTAACCGTGCTAGGTATTTCAATACTTTTTAGTTTTGTGCACTGTACAAAAGCATCTGTACCAATTACTTCCAGTCCCTCAGCTAATGTTATACTTTCCAGTGCCAAGCACCAGCCAAAACCATTTGCCGGTATTTCTTTTAATTTTGCAGGGAGAGTGATATGGGTAAGACTCGTACATTTATTAAATGTCGCAAATCCCATCTTTTGCATTGAATCTGGTAAATTGATTTTCACAAGGCTGTTACATTCAGCAAACGCTTGGGAACCGATTTCCGTTAATCCATCCGGTAGTACAACGCCTTCTAAATGAATACAATTTGTAAACAAATACTCATTGATAACCGTAATATTTTTAGGAATAACCAATGTTCCTTTCAAGGCAGTGCAGCCTCTAAAGGCACTTTGTTCCAGAATCTGAAGATTATCCGGCAGTTCAACACTTTCTAAACGCAAACAGCTTTGGAACGCACTGTATCGAATAGCAGTTACGGATTCCGGTATGGTAATGTGGAGCATATACTCGGCTCGCCAGAAGGTCTGCGGCATAATTTCTTTCAAATTGTTGGATAACTTAATATCACTCAGCCAGCAATCATAGAATGCCGCATTACCGATGCTGGTGATACTGTCTGGCATGACAACACTTTTTACTTCATGTTTTGCGTTAAAAGCATTGCCTCCGATACTCACGACAATACAAGGTTTGTCATTCACGAGAATGACTTCCGGAATCACTACATCTCCTTGATTTAATATTACCTTTTCTTCTGTAACGGCATCAATGACTCCATTATCCACCATTTCACTTGTCAAAATCACAGTTCCCGCTGTCTGCAATGTTTTGGTTTCTTTTAAACCGCCATAAGCAAAGGTTAAATCAAAGGTTGCACTCGTCGGTACTTGATCCTTATCAATTACATATTCATCTTTCGCTAATGTTTTGATACTGCCATCGGAATACATTGCCCTTACGATAAAATCATCTTTATCAAGCAGTTCTTCTTTTAGAAAAAATTTCTTTTTCGCTTCTATGGACAACTGGGCCAAGATCACAGGTGCCTTAGCTTGCAGTAACATGGTATTTTCAGATAGTTTGCTTGTCTTATCTTTTGTCCCCGAGACTTCCTTTACGACATATGGTGTATTCTGTTTTTCACTCACTGTCCATACCGTGTCATCACAAACCTCTATTCTGGCAAATTGTTTCGCTTTTATCGTAATCTCGCCGGTAGCCTGCGTGGTGCGTTTGGCTATAATCTCATTTGTTTCACTATCATATATCGTATAGGCAAGATGAACACCTTTGCGTGTTTCCAAGATTTGTTTTATATCGGTGATGTTCTCTTGGCTAGCCCGCAGTACCTGACGCAACTCGAAAGTGAATTCCTGATCGCTGTCATTTTCCATTTCTTTCGCAATTTCAATGACCGTCTTGCGATTACTATTCACAAACCCCACGGCATCCTGGCAATCAATACGACCATTATAGCAATCATCCAGTGCATCAACATATCCACTTAACTGTCCCCATTCAGCATCACTTTCCTCTATCAACTCCACGATTCGATAGGTGCCATCTTTGACAATGCTAGGCTGTATTTTTACATCTGCTTCGCTAAAATAGATGATTGGATATCCATTTGCACTCTTCTCGATGCTAATCTTACCATCACGTTGTGTTCTTTGGATGCGATTACTTGAAATGCCCTTTTCATCAGCGATAATATATGCCACATTTGCGGCTGGATTCCATACTTTTCCATCATATACATCTACACGATAAACTAGTCTGGCTCCTTTCATCACTTCATCGCTGCCCAAATGCATCCGTTTATAAATGGCAGACGTTTGATCTCTTCCACTAATCTGATTCTGTAAAATAGCCAGTGGCTGCTGTTGAATCACATTTGTCAATTCCCCTATCTTTGGTGTGATTTCAATAAAACCGCCATCCTGTTTATAAAGCTTATAACGATCTTTACTGCTCTCGCTTAATCGATAGCGCGTATCTTTCGGTAAAGTATTGATCATGATTCGTTTCCATGGTTCTATCTGGATTTCTTTACCGGCTTCCCATAGTAAGGTCGCTTGTGTCTGATGTATGGTATCCAATACTTGTACTTCTGTTGTTTCCTTAGGCCAAACAGCCCATTCCCCGTTATGCTCTTGGATTTCCAGTTTCAGATGCACCTTTTCTTTATCCCTAATATCGGCATTTTGTCTGATCTCTTCTAAATAAGCATTCCCCCTTCCATTATCTTCTTCACCGACCACATATTCTTTCCCAATCATGAAGGTATTGGCATCCCCATTTACAAAAGTGACCGCACTGTTTTCCGCTAATTTTCCTATAGCCGGTGTTTTATCAACCGGATAAATTTGTTCATAATCGGCATCCGGTGTTTCAATGATCGTATATTCCATTCCTTCAACGCCCACATCTTGAAAGACGATAGTTTGCTGATGCTGAATGCTGAAATAGCCATCGTTTGATGTCTTACCCTGACCAACCGGCATACCGTTTTTCATGATTCGATATTCCTTATCGGCATATGGTTTGCCTTCGATTAAAATTTGCATCGTAAATTCTCTTGTTTCGATAGCCTGTTGCTCACTTTCTGACACTTTGGATAGATCAAAGCTGACAAGCTTTGTAATTTGGAGAGGACGTAATAGATAATCATTTACGATTGTTGCTTCAGCTTTCTTAGCATAGCATGGCATCATTCCTTCTACGGTAGCGTTAATTGGTTCATAATAATCCCCATCCGTATAACCGGTATCATCAATTTCTTTCACCTTGTAGCTTTTTCCTGCGGTAAAGCCCTCGATCTTAATGATTTTTCCTGCACATGCTGCTGAAAATCTTCCGTTTTCATCAAGGATTCCTTCTACATCGCTTTCTGATCCATCTTCATTTAAGATGACCCAACGTGCACCGGTTAGCAAATGATCATCTGAAGAAACTTCAAATGTGAATTCCTTCTTGCATTGCTCTGCATTTTGATGCTTTACTTCCTTTGTTAAATACAGTTCTTTCCATTTATAGTGATTTGTGATCGTCGCAACATTTCCGAATGTTTCCATAATGCCGCTGACGCTGGTTTGTTCACAGAACCAATCTTTACCGGGATATATTTCGTTTACTTCATAGCGTATACCTTCATCTCCGGGAAAAAGAGCTATGATTTCATTTGCTTTTATTTCAAATTGTCCATTCGCATCTGTTTTGCCCTCTTTCAATTTCATTGGTATGCCACCATCATTTCGTATGCTGTCAACGACCCAATATTCTGCATTGGCTAGTGGCTGATCATCTGCCTTTATTTGAAAGAGAAAGGTTTCTTTTGCGATATCCATTTTATCAGGATATCCTTGTACCTTCTTTTGCGCATAAAGCACTGGGCGATACGTATTTTGAAATGTCATCGTCCGGGTATCTTCATGCTTTACATCTGTGATGTCAACCTTCCAAAAAGGATTTTCCTCTTCTTTGATTTCCATCAGCGATTGATCTAAAAGATGAAAAACAGCTTTTTCATCTGCATGCAGATAGAAGCTTCCATCTGCTTCTGTTGCATACACCCGATTCGTTCCACATGCTGTCCAACCATCCCCTGTTTTCTTATACAATTGATATTCCTGTGTAGCAAATGGTTTCTGTGCATAGCTTGCCTGAAAGCGAAAAGACATGTCTTTGCTTTTCTCAGGTATTTTTCCTTGCAAAGTTTTAATAACTTCCAATGTTTCCGGCTGATGCTGTTTCACACGTACTGCATTTCCATTCACCGTGCCTTCACTTTGATCTTCAACGACCTTAGAATAAAAACTGGCATCGTTATACGCATAGGTGGCAGGATGTTTTTTATCATGGGTATTCTCATGGTTGGCGGTATCCAAAGATTCGTCTTCTTTTGGTGATTGCATATGAATCTGAAAGGATACCGCACCCATCTCTTTAATGGTAAAAGGATTTCCTTCCCTATCCTTTCTCATATCCACGGCAATTGCTTTCACCTCAGATAGCTCACGTTTCCAGTCTTCACTTCGTATCCAGCCATGTTCCACGGTTAAGACCTCATCTGGTGCCTCATCTTCAGTAGTGATTTTCGCATTGCGATTCGCATTGTAATAGACAATCGGAGCAACACCTTTTTCTTTTAGTTCATTTACATTGATACCTGTAAAGCTGCCATACCACCAATTGTTTTCAAAATGGGTATCTGCTTGGTATAAAGGAGCATCTTCTAAGCGATCAAAAACAACCATATCGCTTAATGTCTTCGTTGCATTTTTAACGCTGATTTCATACGTATAACCATGATTACAAAGTACTGTAGCCTCGGTATCGAAGCTGCCAAAGCGATCATCATCTGAACGTACTAGTTTTTCCAATTTACTCATAGAGGCCATAACGATGTCCTCATTTACAGATGCGTTTGCATATAGTACTGTTTGTTCCTTTTGATTGCCATCACCGTCAATATCTTCACCAAATATCTGATAGCGTTGTTTATCTTCATCACTTGGATAGGTCCTTCCATCATCCGGCATAACTTCATTATCAGTTCCTAACAGTGCTTCATCATCTGTTTTGGCTGGCATAAAAGCCGCAATATTGGTCGCCGCATTGCTGATATCGGCATCTTTCCAATCATAATATGCTCCAAAGCTGACGCCCCAGCCTTCCATCCACATCTTATCATAGTAGCCGGAAGCATCCTCTCCTTCGTATTGGATATGGAAGGCGATTCTCGTTCTTCCACTTCCCCGATAGTTGGTATCAATATCTTTTTGTGAATCGACAACGACCTTTACTTGCTCCTGATCCCATCCCTTTTCTTGCTTTACCGCTTCGCTGCTAGTGGAAGGAACACGACCAGCCCTTATTTGAATAGAAGGATCAAATTTAATGCCATATGGCAATAAGTCATAGAAGACAACTTCTTTTCGCCCCGGTGAAGTTACGCCATATTCCTTAAGAAAGCTTACTCCTTTTGCATCATATACCTCATACCCATCAAATGCCATGATATTATATTTCAGATGTACCCGTCCGGATGTCGTATCATTCCAAGCCTGCCCATACTTATAAGATGCTGCATGTTTTTGTAAAGAGGTTAATGTAGCTTTGGCACTTGCTCTTGTAATCAGTATGCCATCATACAATGCCTTTGTCGCTTCAATTAAGCCCGGTTCACGGTAGTTTCCGTTTTCAATACTCTGACTATGGTAATACTCTTGCGGCACGCCATAAGCCATCTTTTGCCCCATGATGCCCGCGATATTTTCTAATGTTATCTCTTGCACGTCATCATTGTCTTTGACAAGCTTTGCCAATACCGGTGAATCATGACGAAGGCGTACTTGAAGTTCGATCATACAATCAGACTCATAATTGACAGACTCATGTACGACCTTTACGCGCCATGGCTTTCTCTTTAGTTCTTCTTTTGTAAAGTAATAACGCATTCTTCCTGATGATTCCCAGGGAATTTCTTTTACTTTTTCCCATGTATGGCTGCCGGCAAACATCGCCTCAATAACAATTCCTTTTGTCTTTTCAGGAGCTGCTTCGCGATCTTCATATGGATCATAACCGATATCTGTCTGCGTAATGCTAACGCTGCTGTAATAATAATCTTGATCATCTAATACTTGATAATCGGCAACATCACCTGTGTTAGGATATGCATAAAGAAAATCATCCACGGTTGTCATAAGATAGCTGGCACCTGGAATGCGATCACCCAGCTGTATGCCATCTGCCGCTTGTATATAGTGTGTTTTCGCATAACCTCGGTTAATACCATTAACTTTAAACGGTAGATCTCCAACATCCTGTCCTGCTTTTCTGGCACTCTTATAAACTTCTAACCAACTGCTGAAGTTGCCTCCGCCACTTTTTAAAACACCTATCTCATCGCCATGATAATTCCAGTCATAATCCTGATAGATCCAGGAAGTACTGCTTTCTTTCGTTTGGTCTTCTCCACCATCACATGGATGTGCGATAACCTCGACACTGTTTTCAATGACTTCATTCGCACTGACCTTATCTTTGGGATAGGCTACAACTACCAAAACCGCATGCTCAGGTCCTGTGTAGTTGATTTTCTTCTCCATGTTTTGTGTCGCTATTTTGTAATAGCCAGCTTCTCCGTGATAAGAAATGGGTTCATAAGGGTGCTGAAAACCGACAACTTTGCCATCATGACTCGTTTGATCTTTTATATACAGATCCCATGGCTGTGTAGCATAGCCCTTAATATCTACTCTCCATGCGACAAAACGATATGCTTCAAAGCGTGTAAGAAACTCCTCGTCAATCGTTCCTTGTACCAGTTCCTGTAATTGTTCTTTCGTATAAATACCCGGATAATAGCTTTTTTCATTCAGCAGTGGGCTTTTTTTCACATCCATCAGCTGAACTTGTGAATGGATACTGCCACGCAATGGTGTAAGTTGCTTTTCTTCCATGCCATCCTTTGTCATGATTTGAATACTTGGTGTTAGACTCCATTGACTGCCATTTCTTATAGTCATGATATTCACATCTTTATACAATATCTGAAATGCGATATTGGAACCCGCTGTGATGCGATCATAGTTGAAAAAGACAAGATCCGCTCCTTCCTCATAGTAATTGAAAGGGATGATTTTATTTTTAATCGGCTGTTCTTTACTTCCTTGTGGCACTGCGATACTGGTAGGCAGGATATCCTTACCATTGCGATCTTGTAACAAACGTTTTGGAATGCGAATCGTTACCGCTTCTTTTTCTAAAACGACGCTGGTATGAAACTCCATTTGATACTTAAGGGAAAAATCATTACTCTTATCCACATAATAAGCATCATCCTGTCCTACATAATACGTTTGAAAATTCCATGTTTCAGCAGATAATGCAGATCGCATATTGGCCATCAATGCAGTATCTGTATTCCTTGCAGCGCCTGTCTTTTCCAGCGGTAAATAGGCTAGTTCTGACATACTGACAGGTGTTATATCCATGGCCTCTTTTTTTGCCGTAAGTTTCTTTTTATTGCTATCTGTTACATCTTTTATCGTTTTTTTCACAAGCTGTTTTGGCACATCCGTTTGTTTTGTTTGCAGCGTATGACTTTCGATTCTTTTCTTAGGTTTTTTCCTTAAAGATAAAGCAATGCTCTTGGTCTGTGGTACATGGATGTCTTTTATCACATAGGTTTTCTTTTGTTTCTCCTCCATGACAAAACCATCTTCCTGAGGATTTCGGATCGTATAGTCTTTCATATCCAATTGGGCATCCGCACTTTGTATCTTTAAACGATATGAACCCTCTTTCACTTTTGGATACTGAAAAGTACCATCTGCTTTCGTAAGCGTTATATAATCAGCCTCTTGCGATTTGTTGTCGAAATTGAAAAAACAAATCTCCATATCGGCATAACCCTTTTCATTGGCATCTTTTTGACCATTTTTATTTGTATCCTCAAAGATGACACCTGCAAACTGATGAAATGTACTTTCCACAGCAACAGTTTGAGAATCCTCTGTTGTTTTCATCTCTTCTGCAAATAGGGAAGTCGGAAAGGTTAAAACGATCATCGTGATGACCAGTATCATAGAGACAAGTTTCTTACCATTTTTCATCTATACGTTCTCCCTTCCATTTCCACTTTTTGTAACATAAACATGAGACATGATCTACATCTATGCGAAAGTAAGCCTTTTTCTTGTATACCATGAAGTCATTCAACCAGAAAATACCTATAGATCTTTCGACTAGGTTTTTTCATTCTATATGGCAAAGCCCATGATCATCATTGGCATTCGCTTTTTTCACTAAGTTTCGGTTGCATTTTCCCAGACATGTTGACCTTATCATAACGTTTTTCATTTGCTTGTATCCATGATCATTCTCATAGCGAAGGACAATTTTTACCAGCATCTATCCATTGCCTTTTGTATTTATAAAGCTGCTTCAGCAATACCAGCGCATTCACCTTGCATAAAGCATTATTCATTGTTTTCATAAAAAGACATCTTATCTATAACAGTGTTCGTTATAGCTCTCATTGCCCATGTACAGGATCCTTTTTGCTTAACCCATGTACAGGATAATCAATAAGCACGCGTGTGTCAATTCTTTATCAATATCTTAGAAAAACATAACAAGATATTACTAAATTTTACATACGATTATAGAAATATCGTTATGAACGTACATACTTTCCCCTTGTGGCTATAGCATAAGGGCAATAAAAAAAGGAATCTCGATACAATCGGAAATTCCTGTCATTTATCCTTACCTATTTGGTCAAGTTATTTCTATTTTCGATCAGCGAATACGCATTCCTTTAGGGTATTTATTTTTTAACACCATGCCATCCCCTTTGGCAAAGCCGATGGGATGCTGATGCCACAATAAGGCCGTATACCCCTTATACCCACTGACAGATAGAGGATGACCTTGTAAAAAGAGGTGACATTCCTCATCACACATATCATAGGTCTGTAAAAACTTATCCTGATGCAAACTTGCGCTATAAAAATGCTGATGTGGCTCTATGCGGTTTTTCATGATTTCCCCGGCTAAGATGCCCTGGCGCAGGATATGAATTTTCTTAAGTTTCAAAAAAGGCGTTTGTTTCAGATATAGCTTATCCTGCAATAGTAACGTATGCGCAGGCTGCTTTGCCAGCTGGCTTTTTAAAAAAGCTTGGGCAAACATTGGCAAGGCTGTATCCGCCACTTCTTTTTTCCGCGATATGACGGCTTGACCATGTTTCTTCATCTTGGCCACAAAATGTCCTTCCCCTTGATCCATCGGGAAAATTCTTCGCACCTTTGTCACATCCAGATCACGATAAGAAAATCCGCTTCTGCCAAAGTTAACCTGGCAATCTAATAATTCCATATCGTCATGATGCTTTAAAAATTCATAAACGACTTCTTCATTTTCTTCCATAGAATAAGTACAGGTAGAATATACAAGAATGCCCTCTTCTTTTAAGGTTTCATAGGCACTTTCTAAAATAAGCTTTTGGCGCATTGCACAGGAAGCCACATGTTCTACGCTCCAATCGTCCATTGCCTTGGCGTGTTTTTTAAACATGCCTTCGCCACTGCAAGGAGCATCTACCAAGACCTTATCAAACCAGCCGCCCATTTCCTTGGCCAGTTCATCGGGACGTGCATTGGTAATCATACATTCACTAAAACCTAAACGTTCCATATTGCTCATCAATACGGCCGCCCGCTTTGCCTCTATTTCATTACTGACTAGTAAACCACTGTGCTGCAATTTCGCGGCAATCTGTGTACTTTTGCCTCCCGGAGCTGCACACATATCCAACACCCAATCCCCCTCTTGTACATCCAAAACTTCTACAGCACTGGAAGCACTTGGCTCTTGCATATAAAACAGACCGGCAAGATGTGCAGGATGATTGCCTAACCCTTTTTCCTGGTGCGGAATATAAAAGGTTTCAGGACAGATCGCAGAAGGCTTACACTCACAAACAGACAGCTGTAAAAAAGCCTCAACGCTTATCTTTGTCGTATTAACACGCAACCCACGATAAGCATCTTCCTCTAACGTTTTTACATAAGCCTCATAATCCTCTTGCAGATATTCCTTCATCCGCTGCAGAAATTGTTCTTTCATACACATCCCTCCAATACCTTCGTATTTTATCATACTTCTTCAGCATATGCATCCAGCAGCAGTGAAGAATGTTTCAGATACCATCGTGTTGCCAGCTGCATGCTGAAGTAAAGCAAACCACCCACACAAGCGGGCAATAACAAATACATCAATAGTGAAACATCCGCTGAAAGCTTTAACAAGATCAATATGATATAGTCCCACAATAAGATGGTCGTTATAAAGATAGCTACAAACAAATATTTTCGCCATCTTCTTAAGAAGGTTTTTTCATATAATTTACGCATTGCGTCCTTTCGCTCCCCAAAAACATAATACACACTGCAAGCAAGTTGCTGATGCTGAATGGTTTTATGCAGCAGCAGAAAATAAAGCAGTACACTGCCTCCTAGAAAGAAGATGCTGGCAATCGCAAAAAAGGTGAACAATTCCTTGAAATCAATGACTAGAACTTGCAGCAGCAAAGAATTTTTTAAGCTTATCTCATATAAATTACTAGTATTCAGATACTGCAATGCCTCTCTTACTTCCTCCACACTGTTTCCTTGATAAGTTACCTGTTTGATTTGGACATTTTTCACCAGGACATTCGATAAACCGGTTTCATCCATATACACGGTAGCATCCTTTACCTGCTCGTTTCCTTCCATCATGTCCATACTCGGTAATAAGAAACCGGCAATTTTCACATTCTTACGATACAACATACTGTTAATTGGTGTGGCTTCGATTGTATACGCCTGTACCTGTATTTGTTTACCGATCATCTCATCAGCAAAGCGAATATAAGCATACAATTTTTCCTGATAGCTCATTGTCTCATCGTTTGCATAGCGTTCATAAGGGAACCCCATTTCAATAGCGGTGGCTACATCAAGGACAATTTCATCCTGTGCAATTGGGGTGTAGTACACAATCTGTTTTCCATTATAAAAACGTGAAAAGACATCGATCGGCTGAATATCTTGAATGTTTACAAAATGATCTTGATATAATAAGCGTTTGTTACTGGAAGGAAAGCTTTTCATCTTCGATAAAGGATGTTGTTTCAGATAACCGCTTTTTACATACAAGGGATAGCCCAGATGCATTCCTAAAACGCCATTTGCAGTCTTATCCCCATCCTCATCCTCAAAAACCCCAGAAATCCGTAAAGGCAGGCCATACCAAGAAATTGTCATATGCAACAGTTTCTCTGCCGGTATCTCTTGATGAAAGAGCTGATGAGCCGTTTGCAACGAAAGACAAACTTCATCAAAGGTTGTAGGATAATGCCCCTGCAATTTTTTGATCCCGGCTTGCTTGGCAGTATTTGCCTCCACCACAGGCAAGTAATTTTCTAAGGGTATGGCTTCTTTATCGTAAATACCTTCCAGATAGGCATTGGCAAAGGTTGCATTGACCGCTACATAACTACATAGCAGATTGCCCTTCATATGCTTCTGTAAGATTGAAACATCCTTTGATGATAGATTCGTTTTTAAAGCGGGATATAATGTCCCATCGTCCCCTTGGGCTATCTTATGGACGACAAATGAATTCGTCTTATCCTTTTGCAGCATGCCCAACTCAATATTGACGATATCTAAGCTCGTTGTGCTCCATAAGATACAAACAAGGATCAATGACATCAATGTTAAAAATTTTAACGCATGATAAGGCCAGCGATAGCGACGATGTTGCTCCTCAAACATCGCATGCCATCCCTCTTTCTGCATGGTTACACCAGGTTGTTGAATATCCTGTATTTTTACTTCTTCATCTGCTTGATTATCACTGATTAAAATACCTTCACGAAATTCCAAGATGCGTTCACTATAGGCATGACAGGCAGGATCACCGACAACGATGACCAGTATGTGTTCACTATAAATTTTTAACAATTGATAAATGCTTTGCAGCTCCTCTTTTGAAAATGGCGTACTATCGGGATAAAAAATGATCGAACGATAGGTACGCAAAGCACTTCGGGCAAGCATCGTTTTCACTTTATCTTGAAAGCTGACTTCTTCAATGCTTTTTTCTGCTATGGAAGACAATTGCCAATCTTGCAGCACCTGTTTCACCTTTGTCTTTTCATATGCATATTGTAAAACAATATTTTCTTTCACACTTGCTGATGGTAAGAAAAGGAAATCGCCAAACCAGCTAGTCACACAGCTTGTGCGATACCGGCTTCTTTCCGTCACAGAGAAATTGGTTACTTTTGTTTCATCACACTGTAAAAATCCGGCATCCGCTTGTTTCATACCGGCCAAAAGATAACTGATGGCCTTTTCGGTTTCTTTTTCCTTAGCCGTAATGGCACAAAACCCATGTGCAGGTAATACAAAAGAGACATCTGTTAACAGATGCCGCTGTTTGTTTGTCATGGTGATATGGGATACTTTCAGCATGTTCAACACCTCTCTTTATAACTAGCATAATTTGCTTTAGAAAGTCAATGCCTGTAAGAGAATCGTAAGAACAAGCTAAGCTTCTTTCGAAGAAATCTTATGTAATAAATCATCTTCCTTGCGCGCATACGCACTGCCCACCTCATCTGTGAGGAAAGGTTGAATTTCCGGGTCATAATTACATAGTGTATTTAATTTATAAATGCCGCAATGATAAGGATCATCGAGATATTCCTGCGTTTCATCACCAGCCATAAAACGCCAGCCGCTATCCCATTCCTGCTGTGGTTCTTGTCGATACATATAACCGATTCGACAACCATCTACCAAAATGCGGTCACTGGCAATACAGCCATCTCCGCCTTCCCAATCATGGAGCAATTGTAATATTTCTTCCTTGGACTTCACAAATTTTTTGGGCATTGTCTGATACCAGCCATGTACGCCCCAAGCACCGCCTTCACTCAACAGCTGCTGCAACAATCGCATATGCAGCTGGAATAAGCCATCTGCCTCTTCATCCGTGCCACCATTACGCAAATTAAAATATAAGGCGCCACATAAAGAGCTTAAGGCAAATTCTTGCCAGTTCGCATACCAGGAAGACACCCTGCGGGCAATTGGCAAACAGCGTTTCCAAAAGGCTTCTTCATCAATCAAATGACAGGCATACGCTCTGCGATATAGACCAATGATCTCATTGGCATCCCAAGCATAAAAGCCTTTGTCTTGTGTGAATGGATAAAAAAGCTGTGCATAACTTTGAAAATGCTCAAACATGGTTTTTGCTTCCGGCTGCAGATCTTGAAGATCAAACATCGGCTGTTCTTTCCAAAAAGATAAAAATTGAACATATTCACGGTGTGTTGTAAACAGATGTTCACAGCAGGCCTCCAAGCTTGTCACATCCTTTATGCCATAAAGCTTTTCCAGATGGTTTCGCACTTCTTGCGCCTGTTCATCATTACACACATACATCTGTTCATAGCCCATATGCTCTGGGATGCCTGGTGTCTTACGGCAGGCTGAAATACCGCTGAGCAGTAATGTAAATTTTTTTAAAGATATTTCCCCGCCTGAAAGAGCATTGCGACACATCGCAGTGTATGCCTCTTGTATCTGCGGCAATAATGCCTTTGTGTGGCTCCATGTTGTTTCCTTTTGTTTTGTCATATATAATCTCCTGTTTCTTTCTTCTTATTTTACTATAAGAATTGCTTTGTGCATAGTCAATACGGATGACTTTTCCTTAAACATGATAAAGATAAAGAAAACAGCATACTTCCTCTACGATGCTGCTTCTTCTTTGGTTGGATAGCCATATACTTTACGTAATAAATAGACAACAATACATTGAATGACAAACAAAGCGGCTAAGACCGCCGGCATAAATAAGAAAATACCGGTCAGCTGATATAAGCTAGCTACCAAAGCGATTTTCGGTGGAACACCAACAAACATATATTGGGTATCCAGCATCAGATTGACAATAAAGGCGATGGAAAACATACAGCAAATAATCAAATAGTTTTTCTTCATATAGCGATATTGTAAAAGCGTAGTATCACTTAATTGAATGAGCGAAAATAAGAGAAAGGCGCCATGTAAGATATAGAAATTGATCGTGCGATAAGATACGATTGGATATAAGCCGGCAATATTCGCAGGATAAATCATGGCTACCCCTCCTGCAACTAAGCCAACTACCCCACTAAAGAAACGCAAGCTATTTTTTTGTGTAAAGACACAGGCAGCATTCATATAAACACAGCAGCTGCAAAGTTCTAAAGGCAAGATCTGAATCCATACCTGTTCATGACAGTTAAGTAAGAGCCATAGCGTATATATGGCCTCTTCGATTAGAAAATATAAAGCCATATAGATCTGAAACTTTCGTTTGTTAGATGTGTTAAGCGTGGTGTAACGATGATACAACGCATAAATAATGATGCCCATGAGGCATAAAAAACACAAGTGCGCAATAGAAAAAGTCTGAAATGGTGCAGCCATTGACTTGATTTCGGTATAATATGTAAAAAAATCCTTCATGTAAATCACCCTGTTTTATTTTAGCATAATTTCTACTGAAAGTTCTTAGGATATCTTAATTAAAAAGAAAACATGTTCCTCGCTCATCATTCACAGAACATGTTTATGCAATTATCTTTGTTATTGAAAGGGTTGTGTTAAAATCGTGTTTACAATAGTTTTTGCATCAATGCCATATTTATGCAAGACATCTTGAGGGGTGCCACTTTCTCCATACACATCGAAAACACCTACCATGCGCAACGCACAGGCATGTGGCTGCTGCGCAAGAACTTCGGCAACGGCACTGCCTAAACCACCGATTATAGAATGCTCTTCTGCCGTTACGATCAGCTGATGATCCTTCGCCAGCGAACATAACAATGCTTTATCAATTGGTTTTATGGTATGCATATCGACAATCGTCGGCACAAATGGTAATTGTTTTGCTGCCTGTAAAGCTTCTTGGACCATGATTCCACTGGCTACGATGGCTATTTTTTCCCCTTTCTGTAGGACATTCCCTTTTCCTATCGTAAACGGCATATTTTCATCATAAACCGCATCAACAGCCATTCGACTTAAGCGAACATAACAAGGACCATCCATCCTCGCTATGGCCTTGATCATCTGGGTGGTCTGCTGCGCATCACAAGGCTGTAAGACACACATTCCGGGAATCGTGCGCATCAATGCCAGATCTTCATTACATTGATGAGTAGCACCATCTTCTCCAACGCTTAATCCGGCATGAGTTGCACATATCTTTACATTCAGATGTGGATACCCGATCGCATTGCGAATCTGTTCATAGGCTCTTCCTGCCGCAAACATCGCAAAGCTGCTGGCAAATGGGATCTTGCCACTGGCTGCCAAGCCGGCTGCCACACCCATCATGTTACTTTCCGCGATGCCCATATCAAAATGACGCTGTGGACATACTTTTTTCGCTTCGCTTGTTTTCGTGCTTCCTGCTAAATCAGCATCTAAAACAACAATGTCAGGATTTTGTTTTACGAGTTGCGCTAACGCTTCCCCATACGCCTCACGCGTTGCCTTTTTTACCATTGTGCATCACCTCCTAAGTCCTTGATAGCTTGTTCAAATTGCGTTGCATTTGGTGCTTTGCCATGCCATCCTGCTTCATTTTCCATAAAGGATACCCCTTTCCCTTTAATTGTATCGGCAATGATCACCGTCGGTTTTCCTTGTATCTGACGAGCCTGTGCAAAGGCCGTTTTGATAGCATCCATGTCATGCCCATTGATCTGCAGGGCATGACAGCCAAAGGCAATCGCTTTGTCATACAGCGAATCTACCTTCATGACATCATCCACCTTGCCATCAATTTGTAAACCATTGTGATCGATGATGACACATAAATTATCGAATTGATAATGGGCAGCACTCATCAATGCCTCCCATACTTCCCCTTCCTGACATTCCCCATCACCTAACAATGCATATATGCGATGGGTATTGCCATCTAAGCGATTTGCTAGTGCCATCCCTACTGCGGCGGAAATCCCTTGTCCTAAAGATCCCGTAGACATATCTACCCCATCAATATAATTCATATTCGGATGTCCTTGTAAGCGGGTATTGATGCGGCGAAAAGTTGTTAAATCATCCTTTTCCAATAGTCCTTTCTCACACAATAACGCATAAAGCAGTGGTGCCGCATGACCCTTGCTAAAAACCAAACGATCACGTTTTTGACCTTGGGCATTTTCCTTTGTTATATCCATCTCATCAAAAAATAAGACTGTACCAAGATCGGCAGCACTTAAAGAACCGCCGGGATGACCGCTTTGTGCGCTAAAGATCTCCCACAGCACATCCTTACGCACTTGTCGTGCTAGCTGCTGTAATTCTTCTTTTTTCATATCCCTTTATCCTAATCAGTAATCGTACAACATCCTGTAGCTCTTACCAATGATCCTTTCTTTCTATTTTGTTAAATCCAGTGAAAATGCTGACATGCCTTTTGAATGCCATCCCTTACATTCGTATCCGTTACATAATCTGCTTTTTGTTTGATATCTTCACTGCCATTGCCCATCGCAATGCTACACCATCGTTTGTCAAACATGACAAGATCGTTGGTATCATCGCCAAAGACCACGACATCCTCGATACGACCATGGATACGTTCGATCATATGTTCAATGCCTTTATCCTTTTCATCATATTGAAACATTAAATAATTGCCCGCAAAGCGCAGATGTCCTAAGGTATTGCGCAGTGTTAAACGCTCTTCTTCTTCCTTTGGAATGGAAATATAAATCTTATAAATAGCACTCAGTGCATCATAATCTAAGGTTTCATCAATGATGTATTCCGTTGGTTCTAAGCGTTCCCCCATTTGTTTACGAAAACGATTATCTTTGCTGTAGCAACGCAAGGAATCATCTAGCATTAAAAGAAGGCCATAACCTAACGCATCTGCCTGTTTACAAATCGCTTTTGCCTTCGATAGATCCAAAGGGCGATTTTCCACCAGTTCATGATCAATGACTAGACCAACACCGCCATTACACACCATATTCGACAAGCCAACCTTTTCCATGAAGCCTCTTGCTTTATAATGGGCACGACCAGTAGCGATGCTGACAAAATGGCCTGCTGCTTCCAGCTTTTTCAACGTTGCTAACGCACTGGGAACAATTTCACCCGTGGATCGATCCGTTAAAGTTCCATCTATATCAAAGAAAAAATATTTCTTGTGCATCTTTTTTCCTGGTAGTCATGTACATATCAAACATTTCTACCTTTTCCTTTCTAGAGAAAAGATGATTCTCAAAAGAAAATCATCTGTCTACTCTCGTGACTGCAGCTGCGCTAACATCGCATTTGCCATCGTTGTTAAAATGATCCAACAGGAGGTAGCTCCTGCATCCAGATGACCGCGGCTGCGTTCGCCTAAACGAGCAGCTCTGCCGATTTTCGCTACTAAATCCTTTGTGCTTTCTTTACCGGCTTCTGCCCCTTTCGCCATTTCTCTTAAGCACTGTGAAAACTCTGCATCTTGTTTCATAGCTGCTTGATAGGCCTGACAAGCCGGATAAATCGTATCCACTAATGTCTTATCGCCAACCTTAGCTCCAGCCAGATCCATCAAACCTTGTACCGCATTTTCCAATGCTTCTAAAAAAGCTTCTTTCGTGATAGGCTCTGCCTTTTTTAAAACCCGGCTCAGCTTAGAAAACATGGTGCCGTAAATAGGTCCCATACTGCCGCCAATGTCCATGACTAAGGTACGTCCTAAGATTTTTAAAGCTTCCGCAAAAGAATCGCTTGGCTCAATGCGCTCCTTTGCCATCATAAAGCCTTTATTCATATTAATGCCGTGATCTCCATCTCCGGTTGCACCATCAATCTCACTCAAGTAAGATGCTTGTTCATGAATGGCATCGATGACTTGCAAAACGATACCGGCATTTCCTTGATTACGTAAGGTTTCCATAAGTTATCTCCTTGCCAACTGGGTCATACCCATGGTTTCTACTTCCATATCGACACATTCCTTTAATTCCTCATCCAATTCCATGATCGTTAAGGTTACACCATTCATTTCCAAGGACGTAAAGTAATTGCCGACATAAGATTTATAAATACAAATACCCTGTTCCTCTAAGAGCTTGGCGACTTCTTCAAAGAAGATATATTGTTCCATGACCGGTGTTGCCCCTAAACCAGATACCAACACAGCGACTTCACTGCCTGCTTTAAATGGTTTATCTTCAATGACCAAACGGGTCATTTCTTTCGCCATTTCTTTTGCCGTACCAAGTTTTTCAACTTTAATACCCGGTTCCCCATGATGACCGATACCAAATTCCATCGTTCCTTCTTCAATGGTGAAATTCGGTTTTCCATTCGCCGGTATCGTACATGGGCTTAACCCAACACCGACACTGCGTGTATGATCAATGGCCTTTTGGGCAGCAGCAATCACTTCATCCAAGCTAGCTCCCATCGCTGCCTTGGCACCGCCAACCTTCCACATGAAGATTTCTCCGGCAACACCGCGACGTTTCGTACGATCTGCTTTATCAGCACTGGCCACATCATCATTGGCAACGACTGTTTTTACGACGATATCATCATCTTCCGCTAATTCCATCGCCATCTTTACATTCATGTTATCACCGGCATAATTGCCATACAAGCAGGCAACGCCCATACCTTGATCAACCGCACAGAAAGCATCGTAAAATGATTTTGCCGTAGGAGAAGAGAAAATTTCACCAACGGCCACGGCATCGACCATATTCTTTCCGCAATAGCCGATAAACGCTGGTTTATGCCCACTGCCGCCTCCGGTAACGATACCAACCTTTCGCTTCTTAGTAGCTTCTTTTGAAATGACAACACGAGGATTATTTTCATCAACGCGTATCAGATCATGATGACAGCGCTCAAAACCTTTCAGCATATCTTCAACGACTTCATCACAATTGTTAATGATTCTTTGCATGTTGTTTCCTCCTATCTGTATTGACACTCGATTTCCCTGATCCTATCTACCTTTGCCTTACTTGCCCCACCGGCAAATTCACACTGCAGCCAGCGTTCCATCAACATCAATGCAGATTGGATGGCAATTACTCTGGCTCCCATGCAGAGAACTTGACAGTCATTGCTTTTACGGCTGCGTTCTACGGAAAAGACATCATGCCCTACGGCTGCGCGAATGCCTGGTATTTTGTTGGCTGTGATCGCCATTCCGATACCGGTTCCACACATCAATATCCCTTTTTCGGCACGCCCTTCGACGATTTCTTTGCACAGCTTTTCTGCCGTGTCCGGGTACAAGGATGGGTTTTTATCATAGACTCCCACATCAATGACATCATACTGTAGTTCTTTTAATCGCTGATGAACTGCCTCTTTCATATCAAAAGCAGCTTCATCACATCCAATCACAATTTTCATTTTCTTCACCTTTTATATCATAATGATCAGATGAGTGGAGCAATTCCACTCATCTCATCGACGAATTCCTTTCGCAAGTCTGTAATACGAAGAACACGTTTTCCCTTTCTTGTTTTCTTCTCAGACAGTAGTTATTATTACAGCTCGGTAATCGCAAAGACTACTTTCACCGGTTTTGCTTCAAAGTTTACCAACTGATAGCTAACACCAGCTGGAATAAAGAAAGTATCTTCCGGTTCCATGACGAAGCTTTCTTCCAGCTCTACCAAATTCACCGTTACCGGTCCATCCACACAATACAAGGCGGCATCTCCTTTATGTGTATCAGGATCAGAGCAGCGAGGCCCATAACCACCGGCCGGCAAGATAAATTCACCAAAATGTCCATAGTCATTGCTGGTGATGAAACGCATTAGCATTGGATGACTGGTTCCATGCACATTGTTTAATTTTTCAAAGTCACGAACGGCATAAACGGCACCGGTTTCTCTAGCTTCTTTTGCATCCACTGGCCAATGTCCGATATCATCGGTACAGCCCTGACGGGAAATATCATGAATCTTATCGCGCATATTTGGTAATGCATCGTTGTTCGGTCCTTTGTAGAACTTTGTTTCTTCATCGGTTGGAATAACTGCCGGTGGAATCTGTTCGCTCCATGCCTTTGGTGTGATGAAGTACAGAATACGCGCTTTGCGATCTGAGAAATTATGACAACAATGCCATGCGCCTTCCGGCATGAACAGACCTTCTCCGGTTTCTAAGTAAGCAAACTGGCCATTGCCGCTGCGCTGTACGACCGGTCCATCCAGGATGTAGTAAGATTCATCACCAGGATGGATATCCAATGGTGCAAATACACCACCAGGTCCTAATTCATAGATACCCAGCATGAAGGTATCGGTTGTAATCATCGTGAACGTATTATCACTGGTAAATGCGTTGTTTGGTGGATACAATGCTGTAGAATAATCCTGTTTACGAATCAGCATTGGTTTTTTATCCTCAGGTTTGAATGGGAAATTTCCCATGATATCAAATAATTTTGCCATAAACTTGTCTTTTCTCCTCTTTTCTTATTCAGCTTCAACTTCTTCGGCGGGAACATCCTTTTTTAATACGACTAATAAAGCAGCCGTAACAATTGCCCCAACTACCGCAGCAATGATGAAGTAGATTGGATTATTCATTGCAAAGGCTACAAACAAACCACCATGTGGAGCCTGAATGGTTAAGCCTAGCATATAAGATACGGTACAACCAACAGCAGAACCAGCCATCAAAGATGGAATTACTTTTACTGGATCACTGGCAGCAAATGGAATTGCAAATTCTGTAATCATACCAGCAGCACCTGCAAGTAAACCAGCTAAAGAGTTTCTTTCAGAGCTTGTAAATTTGCTTTTCTTAACAAGGATAGCAATTGCAATACCTAATGGAGGTGTGATGGAACCAACGAAGTTTGCACCCATGACCATATAGTTTCCAGTATCCATAGCAGCCAAAGCGAATGCATAAGCAACTTTATTACAAGGACCGCCCATATCAAATGCCAACATGCATCCTTGAATGATACCTAACAGCAGTAAGTTTCCGGTTCCCAGAGAATTCAGCATATCAGTTAATGCATTGGTAACCGCAGCGATAGGACCACCGATGATGTATACCATAATTAGACCCATAGCTGTAACGCCTAATAATGGAATGATCAATGTAGGCAGCAAGCTGCGCAGCGTCATTGGCATAGGGATCTTCTTTAATAATAAGACTAAGTAACCAGCGATGATACCACCGATCAAACCGCCAAGGAAACCAGAAGCCTGATTTAAGCCCCAAGGATCGGTAGCCATCCAACCAGCGATCATACCTGGCGCAATACCTGGCTTATCGGCAATACTATAAGCCGTATAAGCACCCAGGATAGGTACCATCAAGCCAAAGGCTGCTTTTCCTAACCAGAACATTGTAGAAGCGAAGTTGCCCCCTTGCGCAACATCATTTGGAATATTATAGCCCCCCAGCAGGAAACCTATGGCAATTAACAAACCGCCGGAAATAACGAATGGAAGCATGTAGGAAACGCCGGTAAGTAGGGCCTCCTGTATCTCTTTTAATTTATCTTTCATGTTTTCTATCTCCTTTTCATTAAGATTATTTCAAAATAATGCTTGGATCTTTGATGACATCATGGGGTGAGAACTTTTTGATCTTATCTTTATATTTATCAAAGCGTTCTGCCTTACTGATGCCGACATCGTTAGCGAATACGATCAAATCAGCAGCTTCAATTTCGTAAGGTTTCAGCTGATTTTCAATGCCCAATGCCCCTTGTGTTTCCACCTTACATTCATGATGGTTTTTCTTGCAGAATTTTTTTAATGCTTCAGCAGCCATGTAAGTATGCGCAATCCCCGTTGCACATGATGTGATAGCTACGATCTTCATCACAAACCCTCCTTTCTTTTTTATGAACAAGCCTTCATCAGTGCCAACATTTCATCATAGCTGTGCACCGAATCCAACTGATCGACAAATTCTTCTTTTGCCAGCAAGCCGGCTAAAGTTGCCAATACGCGCATGTATTGATCTGCACTTTGATTCCCTGGAATCGCAAGCATAAAGACATATTTTACATCGCCCTCTTCTCCACAGCTCTGATATAGGAAGGGAGAGGAACAGCGACAAAACGCAATTCCGGATTTTACCACTTCATCACAGCGACCATGAGGAAGACCGATGAGATTTCCCATATACGTAGGTCCCATAGCTTCGCGCTCACGAAGTGCAGTAAGATACGCTTGCTGATTGGTTATAACACCGGCTTCGAAAAACTTTTCACTCAATAGCTGAAACATTTCTTCCTTGCTGTTAAAGGGCGTATGATCTAAGATCATCGCTTCCTTTGTCAGCACATTTCCTAACTGAATATCCGCCATATGCGCTTACCCTTCCTATAACGTACAGGTTTTGCCGTTTTTAAATACAGCCAGCACTTCTTTTGCGTATTCCTTCATGAAACGATAAGCTTCTTCATCGGCTTCATGCCAGTATGCATTGCCATCTCTATCTTTCAGATATTCATACATGTGCTTGCTGCAAGCTTTTGCCATATAAGAGTAATAATTTACTTTGGATACCCCTTCATTGATAGCTGCACGTACCTGATCAGCATCAACACCGCTGCCACCATGCATGACCACACGACAATCTTTTGGCATAGCTTCCCGAATGGCTTTTACACGTTCGATATCCAATACTGGTGGTTCGGCATAAATACCATGTGCCGTACCAAAGCATACAGCTAATGCATCAACCCCGGTACGCTGTGCAAATTCAGCAGCCTGTGCAGGATCGGTAAAGGTTTTCTTGATAGTTTCATGTGTCCATCCTCCACCATCACCATGCGTATCATCTTCTGTGGAAGTCATTACTCCTAATTCTGCTTCCACGGTAACACCTAACTTGTGTGCCATTTCCGTAAATACTTTTAAGTTTTCCACGTTCTCTTCAAATGGCTTTGCACTCAAATCATACATGATTGAGCTGAATCCACAGCGCAATGCACGCATAACGAAATTATAATCACTGCCATGATCCAAATGTACACATACCGGAACACTTGCCTGTTTTGCATATTCCACCATTTTAGGTCCGATCAATTCAATAGGAATCAATGGATCATGCACCTGTGCATGGTCAATGATGATTGGTGTCTGCATTTCTTCAGCAGCATCGACAACTGCACGCAATGTTGTCATGTTTGGTGTGTTGATACATCCGATGGCATATCCTCCCGCTTCTGCATCCTTTAAAATTTTCTCTAAATTTACTAACATTTTCTTATCCTCCTAGTTAATTTCATCCGCAATCTTTTGCAGATTTGCCAGTCCCTTCACTGCCAGCTCTTCGCCGGTTTTCGCAAAGCTGCGCCAAATTGCACAATTCTTATTCAATTCTTCAAAGCTTGGATCAAAGCTTTCGATCGTGCATGGTTCACTGTAACCGATCTTTTTTAAGGCGGTAAAAAATTCCTTGAATGGTACCATGCCGGTTCCCGGAATCCCACGATCATTTTCATTTACATGGACATATCCCAGATATTCCTTGCCGCATGTTTCTACCGCTTTGGTAAAGCTTTTCTCCTCACGAATCATATGGAAACAATCCAAATGCACCTTGATGTTTCCGGTGCCAACATCTTTGCAATAGCGAACGCCATCTTCTGCGATGTTAATAAAATGGGTTTCAAAGCGATTCACCGCTTCGACACAAATATTAAGTTGTGGATGTACCTTTAACGCATATTCACCAACTTCTCGCATCGCTTCCACAGAATGCTTCCATTCTTCTTCGGTTCGCGGTTTTCCGCTTAAGCATCCCCAGCCGGCATAATTGACACCGCCAAGAATCGTGCTGCTTAATTCTTTATTGATATCAACCAATTGTTTCATCGCTTCAATACCGCATCTTCTGACTTTTTCATCTTCACTGATCAAGTTGGTAGAAGCATCCAAGGTCGTCGTTGTCACGGCTCTTAAGTGAGTTTTCGCAAGCTCTTCTTTGACCCGTTCCGTGGGGAAGGTTTCAGGATGGGCAATCGCAAAATCAATTACCTCAAATCCCAATTCTTCCGCTTTCTTGATGATCCAAAGATCTTTTTCAGAGAAGTTTTCTGTCCAGATGAAACTATCCACGCCAAATGTGATCTTCATGTTTCATCCTCCTTTCCTGTTTCCTTTGCTGCCTTCATGATACCGTATGGCAAGTACAGAAAGCAAATATCATAAAGCTTCCTTTTGCACGAATGTATGTGCAAAAAGATGCCCTTCTTTTCGCACCGATAAAGCTCCATCCGTGCAATGACTTTTATCCGAATTGCACCGCTTTCCGTGCAAAAAAAGTAAAAAAGAAACTTGCTTTTTTGAGCCATTTCCACTTACTGTGAATTTGTTTCTTTTTCTTTGAAAATGCTTTCTTTTACTCATAAAATTGCTATAATATGTACTGAGGTGATGTGAATGCTAGATATAACAACGGAGAAAATTATCCATATTCTTCTGGAAAAGGACGAACCGATAACATCAAAACAGATCGCCAAAGAGATCAATATGTCCTTAAGCACCGTGAAACACAATATGCGTTATGTCCGTGAATATATCGAATCCTGTGGTGCCGAATTACAGCTACTGCCGCGGAAAGGATTTTTGCTACAGGGGGAAGAAAAGCGTTTGCAGGAATTGGCCAATACAAGTAATGATCCTCGAAACAAAGCCTACTCCTTTGATTTTCGTAAACATTATATTTTAGATATTTTATTTCAGCGAAATTCAAATTATACCGTACAGATTTTTGCAGATGATTTAGCCGTAGGCCGAACGATCATCACAAAAGATCTGGAATTAATAAAAAACTGGTTATCGTATTTTGATTTAAAACTATCGATCATTAAGAATCGCGGGGTCTGTCTGCAGGGGAACGAATTTAATAAACGACAGGCCATTATTTTTGAAAATAATTCCTATTTCAATGAAGAAGAAACACAAACGCCGATGATGGACGGCATCGATTATCGCATTGATGCCCATTTTTATCATTACTTTCTGCACTGCTATCCCAACCAGGATCTAATGATGTTGCAGAAACTATTATTGGATGCTGAAACGACGCTGAAATTTACTTATGATGAAATTTCTTTCACACAACTCTGTGAATATATCGCGCTTAGTCTGATTCGCATCTCGACCGGTAATATCATCGAAGAGGCAAATATCTTAAACCGTGCTAAGATCAGCGATCTGCAATACGAAGCCTCACGCACGCTTATTAATACAGCATTGCCTTTTTACAATAAAGAAAACCTTACAATGGAATATCATTGTTTGGCGGCACAATTCGCTTTGAACGGCGCTTATGACAGGGCCTCCAGCACCATCAAAATGGATTATTATGAAGCCATTGCCGAGCAATTTATCCAAAAGCTGAAATCCATCATCGTCAATAAAAAAATCATCACCAACGATGGTCTGATCAGTGATTTGGGCATGCTGTTTCAAAAGAAGAAACTACAAAAAAGCTATCAGATGATGAATGGCACTTCCTTTATCCGCGATATCAAAAAAGATTTACCTTCCTTGTATGGAATTGTTTTAACGAACATTCAACCAATTGAACAAAAGTTACACATTAAATTCAGTGAAAATGATATTGCCTACATTACGATGCTGTTAAGCAATGCCTTAAAAGATGATTTATTTACCCTGCGTATCATCTTAGTGACGACAAAGGATGAAAACACCTCCCGTTATATCCGTCAAAAAGTATCAAAGAGTCTGTCCTTTCTTAACACAATCTCCACTTTGCATTATGAACAAATCAATCAGATTGATCAGGAATACGACCTCTTAGTCAGTCCTTTGCCGCTTACAGATAAAAGCGAAGAAGAGTATTTATTGATTAGTCCACGCTTCGATAATCAAGATATCTTATTGATTGATGAGCGTTTGAAACAGATCCAAAAGGAAAAACAATCCATTTTAGTATCAAATAATCTGTTCCATGAAAATCTAATTGCTTTACATTATCATGCGAAAACAAAAGATGAAGCCTTAGCATATGGTTCTTCCCTTTTGGAACAGCATCACTATGTAACACCGGAATTCATTACAAACATCAAGGTAAGAGAATCTATCTTACCTACCTCAATCGGGAATGGAGTCAGTATTCCTCATGAATATAAAAAACATGTCAATCAAGGTGCTATCTCTGTCTTAATCTTAGATCATCCAATTATCTGGGCAAAAGATGAAAAGGTTGATTTAGTCTTTACGATGGCTTTAGATTTTACAAAAAACAGTGAGATTGGATCCTTCTTCGCCCATTTTTATGAGTTGATTGAAAACGAAAGTCTGTTAGATCGCATCCGTCAATCCCAAGATGCTAGTGAGGTCATGGAAGTATTAAATGAGATAGGATTAACGGCAGGCCCACCGACTTTACCACAGGAAGAGAACTGAATTTATATCAAAGTTTTACAAACATCAAGCAAAAAAAGGAAGTCTAAACTCTGCCACACACAGAGGATGACTTCCTTTTTTCTGACTTTCCTTTCGCGTATCCATTTTTCTTCTTATGATGCTTCTTTCCTTCTTTGGGCAACTCATTTAGACTAAGAATAAATAACTTCTGATTCAATGATGCTTTTTCCTAAGTCACTTATGCCCTGCAAGTGTTACATACACGTTATCTATACCCAACAGCGTACCTTAGGCTTTCCCTTTTTAAAGTGTATTTTGATAATCATCTTGCAACAATAAAATCTTACGTGCGACTAATTTACCTGCTAACGACATTGCGGCCATCTTCATCGCCGTATTTTGTAAGGTGATACCTTCTAAACGCAGGCTTCCTTTTCCCTCTTGAATATGTTTAGCTACCGCCATCAATGCGAGTTCCAATTCTTCACAAAATAAATTATACGCTTCTTTTAAACCGGATAAATTTGCCTGATACTCAATTCCCCGCTTTACCTCACTGATGGTCAACACTTGTTTTAACACCGTAATTGCGATGAGATATGCAAGATGCATGCGACTATAACGTTTCTTTTCTGCTTTTGGTATTAATTTCAACTTCACATAATTATTGATCATGGCACTGGTTAAAATCGTTTCCTCTCGTACATCCCCTAACAAAGGACGTAAATAGGTTTCCAATAAGGTAATCACCTGATCCATATATAAATCAAAGGCCGGTAACTCTTCCCAACGGGGAAGATGAAAGGTAAACAATGTATCGCTCCAGGCCATCAATTCTTTCCGTGTATCCATGTGGCATCACTTCTTTCTTATTTTAGTATACTGGTTTCTTTTCGACCGTCAATGTTTTTTCATAAAAATTCCCAAAGGGATAAAACCAACGAATCTTTGCAATGCTTAGTTATCTGCTATATATAATTTCACATCAAATTGCCACATGCCTGAAACATTCATACGCGTAGCAAGCTCCTCATAATTTTCTTTTTGATAAATTTGATCATACAAAGAGACGGCATCATTTTTCATTAGCAAATACCCTTCATACAACGTTTGTTGTGCATCATAAACCACAATTTTAAGACCATTGTTTCCGTTTTCTTCCATGGTATAAAGGATCTTGTCATGATAGATACAATGAATATTATCACTCAATTCCTGAATAAGTGGAATTTCATCAATCTGATGCAGCTGCTTATCATATACCTTTACAACCTCTCCACCATCGGTTTTTAAGAACGACACAAGCAATTCATCATTTGCCAACGTAATAAATCTTTGTACCATGGCTACCTCAGGCAATTCCACTTCTTTTAATTTCTTACCTGCAAAATCATAAGAAACAAGATAATCGTGATCGTTACGACGGATAAAGCAGGTGAGCTGATGTTCTTGAATGCTCATAAAATAAGGATCTTCTTCACCTATCTTCATCGCTGTAATACGTTTTACTTCCCCTTTTTCATCCACATGATAAATACCGCCGATATCTTCTTTACAGACATAGCCCTGCTTAGATAAATCGCTCATGAGATAGGCTTCACTGATGAAAAAATAGTAATCTTTCTTATTCGCCTGGCGAATTGGCTGATGTGCATAATTGAAAAATATATCGTAAGTGCCTTCGTCTCCCAGCTCATGGATGCTGTACTGATTTTCAGCATCTTTTACATACAGCACCGGTATTTTCTTCTTATCTTTTCGCATGATAGTTAAGGTTTGTTTCATATCATCAGGAAGCGCGATAACATTCATCGTATGCGCTTCATCAATATGATCGATCGTCAGACGATAACGGACTTCCTCTTCTTTTTTAGCAAAGTAACAACCGATTTGCTCCTGATTGCTGTCTGCATCACATAATGCCGCAATGTCTTGCATAGAGGCATCGTCTGCCATTGGTTCTGCCAGCACATAGATTTCATTAGGATCACTATTTTCCTTTTGTTTACCTAGATAAGTCGCCTTTGTTTGCTTGCCTTTCCCTTTGACAAGCCATTGTACATACCCTTCCTGTATCTTAAATTCATAACCTAATGTATCTAAAACGGAACTGTCGCCATGATCCGTTTGAATGTAAAATTGCAAATCATCACGTTGTTGGGATATTCCAAGATACAGCACAAAGAAACAAAGCATGATCATCGGTAACAACAGCAAGGTATATTTTTTCATAGTCCCTTCTCCCTTCTTTTCTGCAGACGATGCTGTATCAGCCAATAGTTGAATATCGCAACACTTCCTGCAATCAACAAAATACCATCCAAAAGATAAGGAATTTGCATAAATTGCAGCACCTGCTCAATCGGTTCTTGCAGCGATGGATGCGTCTGGAGAAAGTCAATAATAGAAGTCGATAAATGACTTAAACGATACCAGCCAAATAGTAGGAAAATGATAGCAAACAGTATCAAAAAATAGATACCATGAGAGGGGATGTTTCCATGCCTTCGCTATGGTAACACTAAAGAAAGCAAAGATAACACATAGTAAGAAAAGAAGCAGGAATTGTTCCCATGTTATAGGCAATATCGTATGAAGATAATATGCATGCAGAATGGAGCGAAACAACCCTGCCGAAGTCATTGTTTGTGTAAGTTGTCCTGCCATGATTTGATACGTCGCAAGATAAAGCAGATCAATAATAAAGCAATAGGAAAGCAAGAGAAAAACGATGGCAAAAAGTCTTCCGATCACACTGACATAGGAAGGCGCAGGCAGCAGCTCATAACGAAAAAGACGATGTTGCTTTTGCCGCCATAGCTGTGAAAAAAGCAGGTAACTTAATAAAAGCACTCCCACCAGGATATCAAGCTTCCAAAAAAGAAATTGCTGATAATATACGACATGGAAGGGCAAGAGGGCACCATGATAGGTAAACGCCTGTACAAGATGAGCCAACACGACAAGCACGACTAGCGGAATTACAAAGATCGCATGATGCAGCAATTCTTCTTGCATGATATACGCACATTGGCGCAGCTGTTTACCAATCTGTTTCATCGTCATCCCAGCCTTTCTCATCAAATAAACGTCCGCTTGGTTCCTGTATATTTTTTTCTTGTATATCTTCATGCTTTGCCATTTCTTCAGTCATAGTTTCTTTTGCCAAAGGTTGGACTAGCAATTGCCCATCTTGCAGATAAAAAATGTTATCCGCCATTGCTTTAGCTTCATGCTCTTCTTTACATCCTAATAGTAAGGTCGGTACATGACCAAGGGTAAGACATTCTTGCCATAAAAATTGCCATTTCTTTAAGGACAAAGAAGATACCACATCATCGAAGATCATCAGCGGACATTGTGTAGCATAAGCGGCAATGATTTCCAGTATTGCTCTTTCTTCTCTTTGTAAACGATATATACGTTTCGCAGCATCCAAATGACAAGTGTGCAATAGCTGTTGATAGATTGTTAAAGAAAACGCAGGATAAAATTGCGCCAGAAACTTCCCATATGCAAGTATCGTTTGTTCAATGAAAACACTGCCGTTTCCTGAGGCATAAACAACATCCATCTTTTGTAACGGTTGCTCTTCCCACAGAATTTGACCACTTTGATACTCTTGTATACCTGCCAGACAAGCCAGCAGCTCTTTTACACCACTTGTGTCATCTCCACAAAAAAGGGTACATGAGGCCGGTGGTATTTCTACATTTAAATTATGGATGATGGTCTTATGATGTCGTTTTACCATCAAATGCGCAATTTTCAGCATAGGATCCCCTCATTTCTAATGTTTTTCATGCATTTATTATAACATGTCATATACGTTTATGTTACTTTATCATTGAAAGAAAAACCGCTAAGATTCCGGTTATATTTCTATTAATCAACGATGGATGAACCAGCGTGCTTATGAAAAGTGTCATATAACATCATGTATTCGCCATCCTCTCTTTATGTTTTAACAATCGAGTAGGGTGAAATAAATCACCCTCTCACACCACCGTACGTACGGTTCCGTATACGGCGGTTCGTTTTAATTTCAAAGCGTGTCTCTCTA
>NZ_SMBP01000021.1 GCF_004341945.1 Longicatena caecimuris | reverse complement strand
TCCATAGTTAAATTATACCAAAAAAATACGCCATTCTCTTATGAGTTTGACGTATTTTTATTTGTGAGGCTATTTCTTATTCGTTACAGCCTCTTCTTATATATTATGATTTTTTAGATGCCGTCTGAAGATTCTTCCTGAACAACTGGTTTAAATTCATAACGAACTACCTGATCTTTTCCTGTGTTCATAGCCATTTCTGTTAAAGCCCCTAAGTCTTCGATGAAAGAACGGCCCATATTCACTTCGATCAGCATAGGCAGGTTAGTACCAGCTAATACTTCGACATTACCTCTTGGATATCCAACCATTACAGCTGTTTTGAAAGGAGAACCTCCACCAAGATCAGAAAGTACCAAAATACCATCACAATCTTTTAAAGAATCTAAAGCTTTAGTTAATTCTCTTTCTAAGTCTTCCACTGAATATTCCTGTGGAAAGTCAACAGCTACATAGTTTTGTGGATCACCAGCAATTAATTTCAAAGAGCTAGTAAGACCTGTTGCGAAATTTCCGTGTCCAGTTACGATTAATCCTATCATGTTATTTACCTCCAACAATTATTTCTTTGTATATGGGTGCAAGATGACACCTTTTACTACACGGTTAACTTCTCCTGTAGGACATGGATTGTCTGGAGTAGAACCATATGCTAATGATTTGAATAATGCTAAAATCTGCGCAGCTACGATGTAGTTGAATCCTAAGAATGCATTGTCATGTTCATTTTTCAAGTTGCAAGCATATGCATAATCAACTAATTCAACGATTTCTTTATCTTCTTTATTCATGATCGCAGCAATTTTATTGCCTTTACGCTGTGCGCTCATTTCTTTGATCAAATCCACTTCATACTGGCGAGTATATGGATCATCACTAACATAAACAACTGTTAATGTTTCATCATTGATGATTGATTTAGGTCCATGACGGAATCCCATTGGCGTATCAAACATTGTAGCAACTTTACCTGCAGTAAGTTCCAACATTTTCAGCTGACTTTCCTGAGCGATACCTTTTAAGCAGTTTGCTCCAAGGTAAACGATACGGTTGAAATCAAATCCATCAGCGATTTCTTTAAATGTATTCCAATCATTTGCGCAAGTATTTTCAGCAGCTGTGATAACATCTTCTAATTCTGCTTTTACTTCATCCAGATTATCCAAGCTGAAGCATAACAGCGTTGCTAACATCATGTTAGAGAAACTGCTAGTCATAGCAAAGCTTTGATCGTGTGTTTCTGGAGTTAAATTGATAGCATATGCATTATCACGTTTTGCAGCTGCTTTACTCAAAGCACCTTCTGCATTACAAGTGATGAATAAGTGATATACATTCTTACCGCATACTTCATCCGCAACATCAACAGCACCTACAGATTCTGGTGAGTTACCACTTCTTCCATAAGATACTAACAGGGTTGGTTTGTCCTGAGATAAATAAGCTTCTGGAGTCGCAACGATATCGGTTGTTCCATAAGATTTTGTTTTGTAATTTGTACGTCTTGCAACATACGTATAAATAGAGTTACCAACAAATTCACTTGTTCCGGCACCTGTCAGAATGATGTCATAATCTTCATTCTTTGTAACATTTTCAATAAATGCCTTTAATTCATCTTTGCTGTCTTCGATCTGTTTGATGGTTTTTCTCCACGTTGCCGGCTGCTGGTTAATTTCCGTTGCAGTGAAGGTTCCCTTCAAACTTTCCCACTGTGCTGAGTCTTTTCCAAAAATCATGTTTCATCGCTCCTTTTCTGAATTTTGAAATCCTTTTCATTACGACTTCATTATATCTCACGATAGTAAAAAAAACAACGCACTGTGCATAAAGTTGTTAAAATGTGCAAAAACCTCACTAATTTTCGATATTGCCTTTTTTATAGCGTTAATTATCCGCTGACAGCCTTAATAAATGTGAAAGAAGCGGATTCTGATATGGGATAAGAAAATAGGCATGCGATGCTTTAAAAAGCATTATTTTCTTTGTATTTCTTTCTTTTAAGGTAGACGAACTTCTTGTTTCCATATATAATAAGCGTTAGAGGTGATTTTTAATGGCTATAAAAGGCAGAAAAACTGCGATGTCAGCAGAAGACAATAAAATAGGCGGTCTTAATGTATATCATGATGAAAAAGGACGTCCGGTATATCTTAACCGTATGAATCATGTAGGTTATGTGTTAACAGATAAAACCAAACCATTCCGTACCTATAGTTCGCGTTTCTTTATCGGTGGCATTGCCGCAATCTTTGCATATATGTTTGAGCTTCCTTTGATTATGTGTATTTTCTTAGGTATTGCAGCATATGCACTCATGGAATTCAAATTCCGTAAATTCCTGCAGACTTTGCCACAGATACCAAATTTCAAACCGGTTAATCACATGGGAACGATACAATCAGAAGCAAATTTAGATGCGAAAAAAATTGTCATCAAAATCTTTTTATTTATCGCTTTATCTGTATTGCTGATCATCAATGCATATCAGCAAGGGTATGAAGGTGTCATCCTGTATCTGAATTGGGCAATTGCCGTTGCCGCTGCTATCATGTGTATAATTGAAATCAGAGCGTTTCTATTCAAGAAAAACAACGTTGGTTAAGAAAAAAAACTGTAATCAAAAGATTACAGCATAAATTCATTGGGAAAGAAGAGAATTCTAAACGGCTATTCAGCCATGTATAAGAATTCTCTTTTTATTTCTTGATTTCGCAAAACAATCTTTTTAAAGCATACGGTATATTACAAAAAAAGCTAAAGATGTTATTTTCATCCTTAACTTTCTAAATATCTTTTGCTTAGGCATCTGCCAGTTTTACACTTGACTACCTTAATAATACTCATGCAGCCATAACGGCTTTTTTAAAATGGCATACGCTTCTTTGGGCGTTTTTGCTTTGGCATTAAACAGCTTATTGAACAATGGATAACTGTTAATGCGGGCCATCATAAAGGCTGAACGTTTAGGTATCGCCAAGGTAAAGATTTTTTCAAGTTTTTCACTTTGACTGACTTCCACGATAATAGCCTCATGATCACCAAGTATCTCTTTCATCATTCGCTGTAAAGCAATCGACTCCATATAAACAGCCTCTTTCACAACAAGATCATTTTTCTGCATTTGATAAATCAAATACCCGCAAAGCGTCCCATGCGCATCACGATATGTTACCAACTGCTTAATTCCCAGAGTCAACTCTTTTAACAATGTTTCATAATAGGCCACATCTCGTTCATAATATCCATCAAAATGACGGATAAATTGCCGATACGCCTTTAACAACTCTTTTGCTTCAGCCTCATGTGCCACTCGCAGTGGTATGATCTTATTAAGGTATTCCCTTTGAATGAGATATTGTTTGCGTTCATATAGTACCTGAAAGCCAAATTGTTCATATAGTCGCGGATTGAATGCTTTCACCAATGTAATTAAATGGTTATGACTCGCCTCATCCAATGCACTGTTCATCAATTCACGCATATGTCCGCGGCGGCGATAATCGGGTAATGTGCTAACTCCTAATATATAAGAGATATTCAATAATTTACCTTGAAACCGCATGACGTGTGTATTCATTTGCAGACTGGAGATAATACGATGATCCTGTTCCTGTACCAAACAAACACCTTCATCAAATAAATGACGGAAATAGAAGCTTAAATAATTACGATTTTGACTTGGATAGGCATGTTTCCATAATTCATAAACCTCAGATTTGTCGTCTCTTCCAGCTTCCTTTACCATGCTTACCACGCTCCATTATCATCTTTTTCTTCCGTTTCTGTATATTCAACATCAATGATATCATCTGTATCACTTGTTCTACGCTGATTGTCATACCTACGATAGTCTTGAAAATCCTCTTGATCATAAGAATCCATATCATCTTCAAACTTTTCCATGTTTTTTTGGATTTTATGTTTCATATATAAAATATAGAAAAATAATGCCAAGACGATGAATAGAATAATCGGTAAAACAATTGGTAAAATCATAAAGAATACATAAAGCAATAAAATAGCTACGATAATATAGATAAGAATGTCCATGATATTCCTCACTTTCATTAAAATATTACAGATTCATTATAATATAAAATCTTTGTTCTGTATATGAAAAGAGGGATTTCTCCCTCTTCTTCTATAATAAGTCTTTTTCGTGTACACCCAATGCTCTCGCAATTGTTTCCACTACCCGCAGCGACACATTCCGAACACCACGCTCAATGTCGGAAATATAATGTTGATGAACATGGCAGAGGGCTGCCAGTTCTTCCTGCGTCAAATGTCGCTGTTTTCTCAAAGAACGCACATTGCGTCCAAAGCGGGCTTCAATACGCAGTCGTTGATCTCCTCTACACTCTTTTTGCCGTCTTTCCAGCTCCTTTTTCGAAACATTGGGGGTACGTGCAATGTATGCCTGCATACACGCTTCCCACCTTTCTAGGTTCTATTGTATCATATTTTTATGACGTAAAGACGACTTTTTCGCTTTTTTATGAAAGCCATAATAGAGCAGCATACCTAACCATAAAAGAGTACATATTCCAAGATATATAGGCCCCTGAAAAGGATAACGTTTATGTTTTTTTTCTATCGTTGGTTTTGCCATCGTCTGTGTTGTTTTTGTTTCTGCTTTCTCCATTTGTTCCTCATATACATATTCAGGATTGCGTATTAATATATAAGCAAGACCCTGTGAAAGCAATTCTTCTTGTATAAGCGTTCCATCCGCAAACAGATATACACTTAACTTTTCATTAATTTGTGTTGTAGGATCTATTTCCATTGTTACATGATCTGCCTCCATTAAAATAGAACAGGTTTTCTTCCAAGCATTCTCATTTTTTAAATGGATATTAAATAAAGAAAGATTTAATTTACTTCCTTGACTCTCTGCTATAATCTGATCTTTTTGGCAGTCACTGATTTGTACTTCATAAGGCGTATTATGTAGAAAAGGAAAAAGTGCAGCTATTAGTATCATGAAGATTTTCATATCATCACCCTTTTTAGTCTGCACTTTTCTATTTAATTTATACCTTGCGGTACTGGTCGGCCATTTCCTTTAATTTTGCCAAGCGATGTTTCATACCTGATTTCGATATGGTTTCATCATATACATCTGCGCAATAATCACATAGCTCTAAAAGGCTAGCTTCCGGTAATTCCTTTCGCGCATAAGCAGCATGCTGAAGCTTTTCAGGCAATGCCTCTAAACCACGATAATTTTCAATCCATTGAATATCTTCCAATTGTTTTTTTCCCGCTGCCATACTTTTCATCTCATTTGCCAGCTCACAATTATCCAAACGTGTCAATGAGTTCATGAAATCTCGTTGAATACGACTATCTTCAAACGTAAAGACTGCATCACTTGCGCCGATATAACGAAGAAAATCACCAATCTTATCACTAGCCTTTAGATAGATTACATCTTGATTGCGGCGTTTGATATATTTTGCCGGCAAATCAAAGCGGTTCATCAGCTTTTGAATAAACTTTGCCAACCCTTCATTGTTGGTACTAATTTCTAAATGATAATTTGCTTTATTCGGTGAATTAACGCTGCCTCCAGCCAAGAAAGCTCCTGCTAAATATGCTCTGGCACAGCATTCTTTACGCAACATACGGCTAGATGGATGAGCCTGCAAACCTTTTTCGGTGAATATTTCCAAATCCTTTAAGATTTCCATTGCTTTATTTTCCACACGTATCACATAGATATTATTTTTTTTCAGTTTCATCTTTTTGATAACAGAAAGTCGTGTAGTTACATCATAACGTTCTTTCACCAATTTATAGATACGTTTCGCCGTTGTGGGATTTTCTGTTTTAATTGTCAGATGCACCCCATCACTAGTGAAATTCATCGTTGAACACATTTGTAAAACAGCGCTCAATTCTGCTTTCATACAGCAAGGATGCAACTCATTCGCCGCTATTTCCGATTTAACTTCCGTCGTAAAAGACATCTACATCATCCTAACTCTTTTTCTATAACTTCCTGAATTACATCTCTAATCTTATCTGAATCATGACGAATCAGCTGATCTTCAAAACTTAAGACATCACGATATAATATTTCATAATCATGCTGCTCTTCCTTTACCTTGACCGGTTCACTTCCCATAGCTAAATATTTATCAAGTAATTCTTTGCTGACAACATTATTATGCGTAATGACAATATCTACGGCATCCGCAAAGGAATGACGCTGTAAAGCCCGAATATGATCTTCAACTGAGAAATGATCTGTTTCTCCCGGTTGTGTCATCGCATTACAGAAATATATCTTTTTTGCTTTATTTCTTTTTAATTCATCCACCACACCATTGACAATCAAATTAGGCATAATGCTTGTATACAAGCTGCCAATGCCGTAGAAAATGATGTCCGCTTCATGAATGGCTTGTAGAGCTTCTCTAGTAGCTTCAACATCATCTTGATAAAAAACCTTTTCAATACGGTTGGAAAACTTAGGGATATTACTTTCACCGCGAACAATCGTTCCATCTTCCATAATAGCGTAAAGCGTAATGACCTGTAAAGAACTTGGTATGATATTTCCACGCACTTTTAAGAATTTTGAAAAGGCACGGATGGCCTCCATAAAACTACCGCTTGTCTGTGTTAAAGCAGTCAAAATCAGATTGCCTAAATTATGACCGCCGACATCACTGTCATCCCCGTCAAAGCGAAAATTCATCAGCGAGGTAAACATCGTTTCTTCCTCTGCCATAGCACACATCACACTGCGGATATCCCCCATAGCGGGGATATGAAATTGTCTGCGAATACGACCTGTACTGCCACCATCATCTGCGACGGTCACAATAGCGCTCAGGTTAATGTCAGGAATCTGTTTTAACCCTCTCAGCATAACCGATAACCCAGTGCCCCCGCCAATGACTGCTACATTTTTCATAGTTTAACCCACTTTCTTATCACGGTGTGATTTATAACAGGTATATTGATCACGATAATGAGAATACAGCCAATTGGTAATTGTCACACTGCGATGATGCCCACCGGTACAACCGATCGCTACCATAATGTGACTCTTATTTTGGTTTTTATATTGTGTGAAAACAAAATCTAAAAAGTTTTTTAAATGTCGGACATATTCTTTTGTCTGATCAAAACTCATCACATAATCATAAACCGGTGCATCATCACCCGTTTGTTTCTTCAGTTCCTCTATATAATATGGATTTGGTAGGAATCTGACATCAAAAACTAAATCTGCATCCATAGGAACTCCGTGTTTATAGCCAAAGGATACAAACGAAATCGAAAAGACACGGCGACTGTCTAACGCCAGCTTTTCCATCAACATGCTCTTTAATTCATGTTGATCCAATTTCGTGGTATCAATATGCATGATGGCATGTTCGCTTAAGGCATCAAACATATCGCGTTCCAATTCAATTGCCTCTTCTAAGGTTTTGGCCTTATGAAAGATGATCATGGGATGATGACGTCTTGTAAATTTGTAGCGCAATAGTAACTTCTCATTGCTGGCATCTAAAAAAACAATATGAATATTCACATCGATATTCTCAAAATACTGTAAAAATTTAGGATAATCCATTGCTGTTGTTGCCAAGGCAATGTTTTTATAGCGTGGATCCGGTTCGGTGTTGATAATTTTTCCCAGTGATGCAATTAACTGTACAGGGAAATTATCAATACAGTGATACCCCATATCTTCCAGAATACCCATGGCAGTCGTTTTACCTGCTCCAGACATCCCGGTTATTAACACAACATTCTGTTCATTCATCTGTATCACCTCGCTATAAGTTTACCACAGCGAGCACACATTCGCTACTTTTTCTCACAAAAGAATCCTCTTTCCCTAATCATAAAAAAGAAGCTGTTTCCTTCTTAGTAATCGGATAAAATCAATTACACGTAACAGCTGCTTTTACTGATTTGCTCTTTATCGAAAATGATATTTATTCTTGCTTTTCACTCAACTCTCCGCTTTTCATAATTAAAACTTTGTCGCAAAGGCAATCAATATCTTCTTTATTGTGACTGGCAATAATAATTATGCATCCCGCATCTCTTAGTTTTTTGAATAAATCTCTAATTCGATAAATACTAATCTCATCCAATGCATTTGTAGTTATGCAACAATGTTTCTACACGATAGAATTTTACAATCATGAAAACCGTTTTAATCACATTCGCAGTTAAGGCCATAATGAATGAACACCCTACAAGCGCCGGGAGGCATTTTTTGAAATATTGTGTTCTTGTCATACGCGTTATTTCAAATGATTTTATTGGTGGGATAAAAATTAATATAAATAAAAGAAACATCAAAATATCTCTTGTGAAAAGACTTGGATCTAATCCTGTAAATATATTAATTTCGTGTTCACTTAATACTTCTCCATAAATTCTATAAAACACAAGATGCCATCTTGTAATTAAAAACAGAATATAAAAAATATAGGTAACTGTAAAAGTACTTATTTGTCTTTTCCACATTTGGTTTCACCTTTCTTCCTGTAAGAAAACTATAGCACGAAAAAAAGCGATTCTTATGGTGATGTCTGAAATAAGGATATTCTTGTCTTAAATAAGAAAAGTCATATCTTTTTTACGGATATGACTTCTTTACCATTATAAACCTTTTATAACATGAAAGGCATGCTGTGCCGCAATTGCACCATCATTGGTTGCCGTTACAACCTGACGTAATTGTTTTTCAATCACATCACCTGCACCGTAAATACCTTTTACCTTTGTTTCACAGTTCTCGTCCACAACCATATAACCACGTTCATTTAGTACAGGCAAATCTGCTAAGAAAGAAGTTGCCGGATCTAAACCAATATATGGGAAAATGCCATGTGTCTCGATTGTTGTTTCAATACCTGTATCAACATTTCTTACTTTTAATCCAACCACTCGATTACCATCATCTATAACAGCAATTGGAATGTGTTTTGGAATGACATGGATTTTAGGATTCTCTCTAATTGCTTTTTGTACGATACTGTCTGCCCGAAATACATCTCGACGAATTATGATATTCACGCGGCTTGCGAATTGCGTTAAGTAATTTGCCTCTTCTAAAGCCGAATTACCGCCACCGATGACACAAACTTCCTGATTGCGGAAAAATGCCCCATCACACACTGCACAATAGGATACACCACGCCCGATATTTTCTGCTTCGCCTGGAATCTTCATCATACGCTCCTGTGTTCCGGTTGCGACAATAACAGCCTTTGCTTCATATACCTCACCATCATCACAGATAACTTTCTTATAATCTCCTGCATCTTCTACCTTGATAACATTCCCATACAGATATTCTGCACCGAATGCCGTAGAATGTTCAAACATATCACTAGCCAGTTTAGCACCGTTTGTTTCTATGGTTCCCGGCCAGTTACTGATTTCATTTGTCTTTACTAACTTACCTCCGGGTGCTCCCATCTCCAGCATAGCCACTTGTAAGCCGGCACGGCTTCCATAAATAGCAGCACTCATTCCCGCAGGGCCAGCCCCGATGATAACTAAATCGTAACGTCGCTCCATTCGTGATCCTCCTTTACCAAATTGATGATCTCTGTCATGTCATGTATTATAGCACAAGGTTTTTCTGCTTTCATCTCTTCTGCTCTTACCTCTTCATATACAAATGCGACGGAATAAGCAGCCATCTTCTTACAAGCCTGTATATCGGTCGGAGAATCTCCTATGTAAATAACATCATCGTGCGGCACATGGAGTTTTTCACATGCTTCCAAAATACCAACTGGGCTTGGTTTGGGCTCGCTGATTTCTTCACCACCTAAGATGACCTCAAAATATGCTTCTAAATCAAATTGCGCTAACCCCATCTTCACGATATCCAACAGTTTATTCGACATGACTGCTAAAGGATAATCATGTTCCTTCAGATAGGCAAGTGTTTCTTTCACATGCGGTATTTCCGTTACATATTCATCATGATGTGCATGATTAAACGCACGATAATAGGCAATGATTTCATCAACTTTTTCGACATCAAAATAACGTAAAAACGATTCTTTTAATGTCGGCCCTAAGAAGGAGTGCAATTCCTCATCCGTTAAGGTATGCTCTGGCAGATACTTTTTAAATGTATGGCGAAAAGAAGCAAAAATAAGTGCTTTTGTATCAACAAGCGTACCATCTAAATCAAAGATAATAGCAGGCTTACGGCGCTTAAATGGCCAAATATTTTTAAACAGGCGGTCAAAGGCACCAAGTATACCTAAGACACCTAATACGACCCCAAGCAAAGACACGACTTGTGCGATACGTAAAGGTCCAAGCATTAAAGAGTCGGTTCTCATTCCTTCCACAAAGAAGCGTACCATACCATACCATGCCAAATAGGCAAAGGCCAGATCACCACGTTTTCTTCTGCCATATTTTTTATAGACAAAAGTAATCAAAAGGAAGCCGACGATATTACCGACACTTTCAAACAAAAAAGTTGGCTGACGATAATATCCGTCAATATACATCTGATCTTTTATAAAGGAAGGCCAATGGGCATAAAAGTCACCACTGACAATTTGTCCATAGGCTTCTTGATTCATAAAATTACCCCAACGACCAATCGCCTGAGCTAGCATTAAATTAGGAAATATAGCATCTGCAATGCGCAAACCATCTATCTGATGACGATGGAAATACCAGACACCAAATAAAGTTCCGGCGATTACTCCACCATGAATCGCCAATCCACCTTCCCATATATAAAAAGCGGAAATAGGATCTGCAGCATATAGATTATTCCATTCAAAAATCACATAATACAATCTTGCCCCAACGATGGCAATCGGCAGCATTAGCAGGAAAAAATTTTCAAATATTTCTTCTTTATAGCCCCATTTGCGAACTTGGCGTAAGGTCAGATAATAAGCTACAAAGGCACCTGTCAAAATGATAATGGCATACCAAGTTATCTGAAACCCACCTATGGCAATAAAAGTTTTCATATCAGGAAAAAACGTCATAACACCCCTCCTAGTTCTCTTGCTTATTGCGTTCAATATAATCTAAAACGCGTTGTTCAAATTCTTTTGCGCTGTCCATACCCATTTCACTCAACATGAAGTTGGTCACGGCAGATTCAATAATCACTGCCATAGAACGTCCTTCACGCACAGGAACAACGATTTTCGGTATTTCTACGCCGAGGATGTTTTCGTGTTTTTTATCTTCTATGCCAACACGATCATAATCCTGATCAGGATCCCATGGTTCTAAAGTAACCTGAAAGTTGATTTCTGTTTTTGGCAATACCGAACTTACTCCAAACATGCGTGCCACATTAATTACACCAATACCACGGATTTCCAGCATGTCTCTTAATAATTCCGGTGATTTACCAATAATCTTATTATGAATACGATAACAATCCACACGATCATCCGCAACTAATAAATGTCCGCGTTTGATCAATTCCAAAGCAATCTCACTTTTTCCCATGCCACTTTCACCGCGAATGAGCACACCTTTTCCATAAATGGATAACAAACCGCCATGCAGACATTCACTGGTTGCCAGTTGTTCATCCAGAAAAGCCACCATATCGACGATTAACCGCCAAGTCGGTGAAGCAGAGCGAAAGATCGGAAAATTCTTTCGCTTTGCACATTTTCGCAATAATTCCGGGCATTCATGATTTTTTGTGATAATCAATGCCGGAGTTGCTTCATTGGTAATAAAGTCAAAGGATTTTCGCTGTTTTGCGACGCTCATCGTCTGAATATAAGCGATTTCCTTATCGCCTAATACCACCAGTCGCTTTACTTGACTGTTTTCAAAAAATCCTGCCAATTCAAGACCGGGACGATTTGTATCCGCGATGGAAATCGGGCGATCCAATGATTTATCATTTCCGGTAATCTGTTCAAAGTTAAATGCTTCCACTAAACGACGTACCGGGCAGCTGATTTTTTCTTCCATGATGACATCCTTTCCTACAGAACTTTTTTCAGATATTGTCCTGTATAGCTGTTTTCCACCTGTGCAACTTCTTCCGGCGTACCACATGCGATGATCGTTCCACCTTCATCTCCGCCTTCTGGACCAATATCGATCACATAGTCAGCTGATTTGATAACATCGAGATTATGTTCAATAACCAAAACAGTATCTCCATTGGATACAATGCGCTGTAATACTTCTAATAAACGTTTGACATCATGACTATGTAAACCTGTCGTTGGTTCATCCAACACAAACAATGTCTTACCAGTAGCCTTACGCTGTAATTCACTTGCTAATTTCACACGCTGTGCCTCTCCGCCGGATAATGTAGTTGCACTTTGCCCCAGCTTAATATAGCCAAGACCGACATCTTTTAAGGTTTGCAGCTTATGTTTTATTTTATGCATATTTGCGAAAAAGTCAATTGCCTCTTCCACACTCATTTCCAAAACATCATAGATGTTTTTTCCCTTATAAGTAACCTGTAAAGTTTCATCATTATAACGCTTACCGCCACATTCTTCACAAGGTACATAAACATCTGGCAAGAAATGCATGGAGATACGTAGGATACCATCTCCCTGACATGCCTCACAACGTCCTCCTTTTACATTAAACGAGAAACGTCCCTTATCATAACCACGCATCTTTGCTTCCGGTGTCTGTGCAAACAGGGCACGAATATCATCAAAGACTCCGGTATAAGTCGCTGGATTACTTCGTGGTGTACGACCGATTGGGTCCTGTGAGATATCAATAATTTTATCAATGTTCTTAATACCTTTGATTTTCTTATGCTTTCCTGCTTTGATACGCGTTCTTCCTAATTCATGCATGATGCCTTTGCTTAAGACTTCATTCACCAGTGATGATTTTCCACTGCCACTGACTCCGGTAACAACAATAAAGGTTCCTAAAGGAAATTGCACATCGACATTTTTCAAGTTATTTTCACAAGCACCGATGACCTCTAACTTTTTCTTATTACCTTTTCGTCGCTCACTTGGTACTTCAATTTTCATCTTACCACTTAAATACTGACCGGTAATGGAATTAGGATCCGCCATTACTTCTTCCGGTGTTCCGGCAGAAACAACTTGTCCGCCATGAATTCCGGCACCCGGACCGATATCGATGATATAATCACTTGCCCGCATAGTATCTTCATCATGTTCAACAACAATCAAGGAGTTTCCAAGATCTCGCATATCCTTTAACGTATTGATCAAACGATCATTATCACGCTGATGCAATCCGATACTAGGCTCATCCAGCACATATAATACCCCACTTAAGTGAGAACCAATCTGCGTTGCTAACCGAATGCGCTGTGCTTCTCCACCGGATAAAGTACCTGCTAAACGATCTAAGGTCAGATACCCCAAGCCGACATTATTCAGGAAACTCAAACGTTCACGAATTTCTTTTACGATTAATTTGGCAATTTCTTCTTCCTGTTTTGTCAGTGTTAATCCTTCCATAAAGACAGCTGCCTGACGCACTGACATCGTCGTCCATTCATAAATATTAATGCCGCCGACACGCACGCTTAAAGCCTGTTCATTTAAACGTCGCCCGCCACAGGTCGGACATGGTGCTTCTGCTAAGAAAGTCGCATACCATTCCCGTGACATCTGTGAACTGGTTTCCATATAACGTCGTTCGATTAAAGTACATACACCTTCGATAAACTCCGTTTTTTTCATCACATTCCCACTGCGTGATTCAAGTTTATAAGAGATCAGATCTTTAGAACCATACAAGACAATATCCAATTCTTTTTTGGTAAAATCTTTGATTGGTTTATCAATACTGATATCATAATAGTTTAATAAAGCCGCAAATTTTTGCCATTCCAGATTTTCCGTATTGACAATATTCTTATAATAAACGATACCACCCTGACGTATGGATTTTGTACGATCCGGTATCAGATATTCAACATCAACCTTTTGGGTAATACCTAACCCTTTACATGTATCACATGCTCCAAAAGGCGCATTGAAAGAAAACAATCGAGGTTCTAGCTTAGGAATGTTAAATCCACAATATTTACAAGAATAATTACTGGAAAACAAGACTTCTTCATGGTTATACGTGACGATTGCCAAGCCATCACTCATCTTTAATGCCGTTTCTAATGAATCATGCAACCGTGAACGATCGCTTCCTTTTACGATACGATCAATCACAACATCAATATTATGTTTCTTATTTTTCTCTAATGCCTCGACATCTTCCAATAGCTTCATTTCACCATCAACTCGCACGCGAAGATACCCTTCTTTACGTAAATGGTCAAATAAATCCTTATGCGTTCCTTTTTGACCATGGACGGCCGGTGATAAAATCGTTAAACGTGTCTTATCTTCCAGCTCCATGATTTTATCTACCATCTGTTTAATTGTCTGAGATGTAATAGGTTCATTATGCGTAGGACAATACGGTACACCGATTCGGGCATACATCAAACGCAAATAATCATAAATCTCCGTTACGGTTCCAACCGTTGATCGCGGATTATTACTCGTCGTTTTCTGATCGATGGAAATGGATGGGGATAATCCTTCAATAGAGTCTACATCCGGTTTTTCACTATTGCCTAAAAACTGACGGGCATAAGCACTTAAAGACTCCACATAACGTCGTCTTCCTTCGGCATAAATCGTATCAAATGCCAAAGATGTTTTTCCTGAACCGGATACTCCGGTCATAATGACAAATTTATCGCGTGGTACCTTAATATCGATATTTTTTAAATTATTCTCACGGGCACCTTTTATATCTATATAATCATGGCTCATATTTCTACCTCCAAACAACTACTATTATACATTAGTATGACCTTTTCGCCTAACTTTTCGCATTCTGAATCGCATTATTTTAAAAAAAACAAAAAATTTGAAAGGTTTTATAAAATAGCATCGTGTTATAGGTGTACAAGGTACTCAAGGAGGAATTTATTATGAAGAAGAAAAAAACAGTCGTCGTAATTGCAGTCGCTGCCACCCTTATACTCTCAATAACTTTATTGAAGGCAAAAGCTGACACCTTTCCACATTTTGGTGTTCATCATGGTTATGAAACACATGAACATTGTGACAATACACAAAAGCATAAAGAAACACACCATGCGATATCTCAAAACAAGGCATCTATAAAAACAGCCACCCCAAAACAAAAAAGCCCTCTTACGCCAACAACGGTGTCCACAAATACTACAAATACGCGTTCAGTAAGCAATAATGATGATTCGCAATATAGAAATCAGCAGCCTTGCGCTAACGAGAATAGACAGTGTCAAAACAACAACCAAACCTTATGCCCAAATTGTCAAAAGCAACATCGTACACAGATACCATGTCCAAACAAAGGTAACTACCAGATGAAACAAACACGTAGCGGAAGAAGTAATCACACTGCTTGTAATAGAGGATATCACGGAAATCACCACTAGGCAAAACAATTAGAATTCAGTATACTAAGAATAAGGGATGAGGAAACCATGCGAAGTGAAGAGGAAATGAGGACAGCGATTCATCGTTATGCGGACATGATTCGCAAAATCTGCTTTATCCATATGAAACAGGAGAGTGATGTGGATGATGTTTTTCAATCTGTCTTTTTGAAATATGCGAAACAATCAAGCTTTCATGATGATGAACATGAAAAGGCATGGCTGATTAGGGTGACCATCAATGAATGTCATGATACTTTAACTACATGGTTTCGCCGTAAGGTCATTTTGAGTGATGAATTGGAAAGTTATGCACCCGGTGTTACTTCTATGCATTCCACAATGTTGGATGCTGTTCTTCATTTGAAACCAAATTATCGCAATGTTATTTATTTATATTATTATGAAGGTTATAAGATTCGTGAAATTGCAGATATTCTGCAAAAGAAAGAAAATACGATTCATACCTGGCTGAAACGAGCAAAAGATGATTTGAAAATCATGCTGGGAGGTGATGATCTTGACTAATCCATTAAAAGACTTAGATCAGCTGCATGCCAGTGAAGAAACGAAAGAAAAAACATTACAGTATGTTTTATCAAAACAACGTCATAAGAAAACATTGCCAATATGGCAAGGAGCACTCGTATGTGCGATCAGTGTTTTGTTGGTTATGCTTTGGCAGCCTTGGAAAGTTGATGATCTTCCAACAAAACCAACTTCACCGGCAGCCATTGCCTCAACCATCACCTTAGATGTGAATCCAAGTATGGAATTATCTGTGGATGCGCAACATCGCATTTTACAAACAAAAGCTTACAATAAAGATGCGAAACAGATTTTAGCGAGCATTGATCTTAAAAACAAAGAACTTGATGAGGCATTAACTTTATTATTTGCGAATGCTACCTATCAGAAATATTTAGCAAATGGTATCTTGGAAGTCGGGATCTATGCCGATGATGCAGCTCTGCAAAAAAGTCTAGAGGAAGAAATTGGCGCTTATCTGAAAAGCAATGCTACGGCAAAACGATATCACTGTGCATCTATTGATTCCAAGACACATGAAGCGGCCAAGACGCATCATACAAGTCAGGGCAAATATCGTGTGATTGAACAAATACGTTCTTATGATGCAGCTTATACAATTGAAGAATTGTCAAACTATAGTATGAAAAAATTATATGCGCTATTAGAACAATACGATGATTCCGCTGTACCTGAAGGCTGTCATAGTGAGCGTGCACATGAGAGTAATCAGGAAACACATCATCAAAACCGTCATCATGGCAATCATGATTAGTCCCTTTAAAAGGGACTTTTGTATTATAAAGTTAGGAGTTAAATCGATTTAATTCCTAGCTTTTTATTATAATACACAAAGAATCACAGTAAAATTAAAAGGATTAACTCCTATACAATATAGGAATCAATCCTTAATCAGTCGGGTGTGATAATCTGTGTCCAACTTTATGGGTTCACTTCAATCCTAAGACTAACTGCTCTGATTGTAATGAAGTGCTTGTATTTTCTTTATCACTTCTTGTCTGTAATTTTCAATATCTAAAGTCCTTTTTCTACCCGCTGTTAAGTGCATAATCGGTAAATCAATTTTTTCAAGATCATTCAACAGCAATAGCGGTTCTTCAAAAACGCAAAACGATTGTCCCGTTTGATAATTGTTGCTTTCTTGATAAATTCTAAAATCCTCGAATAAAAATTCGTTTTGAGGAAGTATGATATTTTTCGCTTCTTCTTTATACAAGTACCTTGCAAAGTTATACAATCCAAATGCAAAAAAGGAAATTTTTCTTGTAAACGGATTTTCGCCATAATCTTTTGATTTTTTATGTGCTTTACAGAGATTAGCTAATTCCAATGAAAATTTCTCCCAATCTTTTTCAAACAATGAAAGGAAAGTGCTTATCACTGCCATTTCTTCTGATGTATGTTTTCCTTGCAAAAATCCTTTGCTTTCTTCAATCACATATTGTTTCCACGCAGGTTCTTGATAATACAGATACATCACTAAATTTGTAATACTGCACGCAGATTTTAACCCATTCTTACTAAGTCCGTTTTCTTTTGGAAATATATTTTCAATATCACGAAAGCGGTTTGCACAGAATATATGCGGTAAAACATTCCAAGCGTAAATGGAATGGTCGCAACTGCTGTTTGTTATTGTGAGTTGTCCCCATGTTACTGCCGAATTGAATGCATTATTTAAGTAGCTCATATCCTTTTCTTGTAATGCTAGATAACTTCCTAAATAAACAATCTTTTTTCCGAAATTTTCATGCAATAATTTCAGCCATATAATAATTTGTTCTTCTTGCTTTTTACTTTGACAGTATTTCATATATTTCTTTAATCGCTCATCAATATATGCGTCCATGTTGGCATATCCGAACATTTTATCCACATTTTGTAAATAAAGTTTTATAAGTTCCTTTTTATCCATAGAGTCCCTCATTTCACTTGTAAAGTTCCGATGTTTACTATATAAATGCTTTAAGACCAAGTAAAATAAGCACAATAGCTATTACTGGAACAGGCATTATACAAATAAGAAATACATTTAATTTTTTCTTTGCCTCGTATGTATCTTCTTGTTTCGTTTTTTTGATTTTTTGCAAAACAATAAATGGAAAAGAAAGAAAAATAAGAACACCTATTAAAATCATTGCAATATTCATTTATATAATCCTCCTTGATAAGTTTATATATTTGCCATGTGAAATAGATACTTTTTATATCACACCTTATAAAATGCAGTTTTACCTTGTAAATACAACGTTTTACGTTTGTAAATGTCTATTGTCTTTTGTTTTTTCTGCCCCCCTTGTTAGATAACGGGGGCTTAATCTTCGCTCGCCACAGGCTCACTCACAGACGAAGTGAACCAGCCACTTGCAAGACATGGCAGAAAAATCCGAGAGATTTTCCTGCCACCGTGTCTGGATCACTCCGTCTCTACAACTAATAATATAGCATAATATAAAACGGGAATTTTTCATATTACTCAACTACATATCCATATTCTGTATGTGGTAAATATCTTACAGTTATTTTATCCCCTATATCACTACCTGTTCCCTAATACTTTAATGAATGTTCTTCTCTCGTTTTATCATCTCTAATATGTATTCTTCTTTCACTATTAGAGTTTTCTCCAGACATTGAGCCTTGTGTGACTTCGCCTGTAACTTCAACTAAATCACCAGAGAGTAAATAAGGTATATCCAAACAACAAGGAACAGTTATCAATATACCGAAAATCTGTGCCCATTATGAATAAAGATTTATTCTGTTTTTTTCCAAAGCCAAACATAAAAAACCTCCTTAGATAAAAAACAAATTGTTTAAAAAATTTATTTATATTTCAATAAGATTATAACATTTACCCAGTATGTAGTCATTACTTTTCTGCTATCTGTCATAATATTTTTTATCCCATGTCTTATCAAGAGTGCAAGCATTGCTTACGCAACAGGCTCTTGACAATTCATGTTCTAAAAAATGATTAATAGTCAAGCAGAAAAAGAATACTTATGCTGTATCGTACCAACAAAAAAGACATCTCATATTCTGTATGAAATGCCATTTTTGCTTTTTTATGCTGTTTTCTTTGTCGTATCAAGGTTCTTTCAATCGTAGTAAATTAGTGGTAAATTTCTTTTATTTTTCGTTTATATTACTTAAAATCCCTGTGATTATGCTGATAATCAGATTTTTGCTCTTTTTTTCACTGAAAAAATGAAAATTATAAGGCAAACCATTTAACATAAGATCAATAATTTAACATGCATCTAGGTTTTGATGAAATGAGAAACCCAAACCTTATTTCAACGCTTGACACGATATTATTGGAATACTAACTTTTAAAAAAGGCTTGAAAAAGTTCTTTTGGGCACATGGCTTTCATATAAAACACATGAAAAAACAGGATTTGATTGATTTCATCTTCTCCTGTTTATTCTAATCTTTAGCACGTAAGTTATTGGTCTTTTTCCTTACTCCTGTATCATTTTAAAATATTGTACAGCCTGACAGCCTCTGCCGGTATGTACTCCCACGACACTTACCAGCTTAATGATTTGATGCTTTGCATTAGGAAAGGCTGCTTTGATCTTATTCATATAATATTCTGCTTCTACTGCATCATCCGCATGTGCGACTGTTATCATATAACTATCATCCACATGCTCATTACGCATGATTTCAATCGCCATATCCATTGCTTTATGCATGGTTCTGACCTTATCCACAACATCAATTTTTCCATTGGTTTCTTTATTTATTTTCAGAATTGGTTTGATTTTTAATAATCCCCCTAAGGTTGCGGCCAACGGTGTTAATCTTCCGCCACGCTTTAAATGCTGTAGATCATTAGGCAACAACAAAGTATCTGTCGTATCCACGATACGAGATAACACATCTTTGATTTCTTGAATTGTCTTGCCTTCTTCATGCAGCCTTTTGGCTGTCTTTATCATATATTCCTGTACCACCGCCGTAACATGACAATCAACATAAGCAAATGCTAAACCTACTGTTCTGGCACACATTTCCATAGCGTTAATCGTACCGCTTAGTCCACTGCAAATCGGTACGGCAAAAATTTGTTCATATCCGTCATTTTTTAAATGTTCAAATAAAGCCTCAATTTTCCCAAGTGAAGGCAATGAAGTAGATAGCATCACCCCATCACGCATAAGTTCATAAATGCGGTCAATACTTAATTCTTCCAGATCTTGATAGTTTGTATTGTCATAGCTCACCTGTAAAGGTACGCTGAAAATACCTTCCTTTGCTAATTCTTCAACTGTTTTACCTGTTCCACTGTCTGTCACAAACGCTGTTTTCATGGTAAACCCCTCCAATATCTAACACATATTATACTTTATTTCATAGAAGATGAAAAGCCATTCGCCAGAAGTTGTCATTCTTCTTGGGATGGCACGTAAAAAGAGGAGGCTTCCTCATTCCTCCTCAAATGTTTACATTTTAACTTTGCGGATGTATTGTATACCCAAGCATCCTAACCCGGTGTGACAAGAAATCACAGCACCAATGAGCCCAAAATAGAGTTCCATTCCAGGGAAAGCCTCTTCCATCAAAGTTTTCAGCTTTAACCCTTCCTCTTCTGAACCACTATGTAAAACGGTTAAGGTATACGCATCATCAAGCTTTGTTTCTTGAAATGTAGTAACGGCTTTGCTCATCGCCTTTGACATCGTACGCACCTTGTCAAATACATCAATTTTACCTTGTGAACCTTCATCCAGCTTTAAAATAGGCTTAATTTTTAACAAACCACCTAAAGCAGCTGCTAACGGTGTTAATCTTCCGCCACGTTTTAAATGCTGTAAGTCGTTAGGAATGATCAATGTATCACTATGTGCCACACTATCCTGCAAGCGTTTCACTATTTCTTCTGCCGCAACCTCCTGTTTTACTAACTGCTGCGCGCATTTTGCTAAGTAGCACTGTATATTACAAGTAGAATACGTTTCAATAATATGCAGCTTCAGTTCACATTCTTTCGCAACTGCATGCATCACGCTGGATGTTGAAGATAAGCCACTTGTTAAAGGTATCGCGATTACATCTTCATATCCATCTTTTTTTAATTTATGGAATAATTCTTCAATGATTCCCATTGGCGGCATTGATGTTGTCGGCATTTCACCTTGTTTCAACATCTCATATATTTGTTCTACCTGGATATCCACCCCGTCCAGATACATGTTGTCGTTTACAATAATTTGCAATGGCAGATAATAGATACCCAAAGCATCTGCCTGTTGTTTATTTAATCCGCTTCCGCTGTCGGTTACAATCGCTGTTTTCATAGGTAACCCTCCCTTTCGTGTACGGCTTATCATTACATTTCAGGTTATCAAACAATCCTGATTTGCTTTTATATTATAACAGATGAAGTTTGAATGTCAAACGACAATTCGGAAAGGATGTATATGCCCATACTAGATAGCATATATCTAGATACCTTTTATTATAAAAAGCTTACCCCTCATAATAAAACGTCTATTGTCATACATACCACTAGCATCACTTAAAGGAAACTTTAGGTACATTTACAATAGACGCTTTTTTCATCAAAGCTTTCTGGTAAAGACAATGACACTGTATGGTTCTACATTTACTTTCTGAATCAAAATATCCTCTGCCTTGCCATTGTAATACAATAATTTATAAGCCGTATTCATATCGTGAGTGAAATACTCCTGTGAAGGATTGAACAGAATGATCATTTCTTCTGTATCATCTAGCAGTTTGTAAATCAATGCCTTATTTTGGATGGTGTCAAAATGCACATGCTGTTCTACATCCTCCTTGCGGCAATAACGCAGACAGGCATGTGCTCTACGCAGCTTAATCAGCTCTTTTGTACATTCCACGATGTCTTGATACTGATTCCGACGCAGATAATCTATTTTATTTATCTCATCACTTTCTTCATACGTATTTGGTAATCCATGCTTACTACGGGCAAATTCTTGACCGCTGTGTAAGAAAGGAATCCCTTGCGCTAATAAAACCGCCGCAATCATCATCTTATGCTTTGCGATGCGGATATCTTTGCTATCTTCCTTACAGCATTCTTTCAATTTATCCCAGCTAGTCATATTATCATGACATTCCACATAATTCACAACATTTCGAGGATTGGCAAACATAGCTTCCATTCCTTCATTTGTACAGCTGGCACTTAAACAGTTTTTCATAATATCAATCAGATACAATGCGCCACTGCAATATCCTTTTACATTCACTTCATTGCTTGCCGTGCGACCTTTTACAACATCTCGGAAACGATCAGAGAAATGTGCGATAAATGGCATTTGAGCATTATTGCCAATGCTTGCACGCTGACGGAAATCTAAGAAACTTGGCATATCCCAACCTTCCCCATAGATCATAAAATCTGTATTAATTGCGCAACATTCCCGATAGACGGCATTCATGGTATCAATATCTAAAATGCCCATGAGATCAAATCGCAATCCATCGATATGATAAGTTTTTACTAAGAATTTGCAAGCATCGATAATATATTTAGCACACATGCGACGTTTACTGTCTACATCATTCCCACAAAAAGTACCATTAGAAAAATCGCCTTGCTCATTCATTTGAAAATAATAACTAGGGACCGTCTTGTCAAAGAAGCTTTCTTCCTTATCATATACATGATTAAAGACTACATCTAAATTGACACGAATGCCTGCTTTATGGCATTCTTCCACCAGTTTCACAAATTCAAATATACGGCTATAAGGGTTATTCGGTTCACTGCTGTAACTGCCTTCAAAGACCCGATATTGGACCGGATCATATCCCCAATTGTAATGTAATAAAGGATAAATTTCATCAACAGATCCAAAATCCATGACCGGCATCAGCTGTACATGTGTAATGCCTAATGATTTTAAATAAGAAAAACCCGTCTGCATGCTTTTTGTTTGTTCATTTTCTTCCACAAATCCACGAAAAGTTCCAGGACAGCTTACTCCGATATTGCTTTGCATCGTAAAATCACGCACGCTTGTCTCATACACAATTGCATCACATGAACTTTGCAATGGCGGTAAAGGATAATCCTTTACACGAATCTTTGCCAAATCAACAATAGCCGAACGTCTGCTGTTTTCTATGGAAGATACACCATATGGGTCAATGGTCTCTTTCCATTCGCCATTTACTCTGACAAGGTATACATAGGTCGCATTTTCTAAATTTTCTAATATCGAATAACGAAATACCCCATGTTCACTACGTTTCATCTCATACGTATACGTAACATCATTTTTCATGATTTCTAACTTTACACGATAAGCTGTAGGTGCCCATAATGCAAAAGATGTGGCTTTTTCATTATACGTATAACCTAAATCGTCCCCATCATAATAAAACAATTCATCAAATTTCGCTGTTTTTACAACAGCGCTGTATTGTAAAACGGTAGCGCGTGCATGTTGATGCACTACATAATACTCATTTCCTATTTCAATTGAATCATAAAGAGCCAACGTATATTTATTGTAATTGCTATGAGTTGTTTCAATAGACTGAATATGGAGATCATAAATATGTCCTCTGGTGTCTTTCAAATAAAACTTATTACTGACACCTTCATAGCTGTTACGAGACATAAATACAGTTATCTTATCAAAGTCATCCAGATAAGCTTCATAATATTTCTGTTGTCGCATATTTTATCACCTTGACCTTATTATAACAGACTTTCTTCTTTTTATCATTCTCAAGTGGAATTTCCTAGCAAAGCACCTTATTTTAATATCATTTCCGGCTAAAAAAGCTAACGGCATCTTTTCATCGTTTGTATGCATACATGCTTACATCTTTGCTAAGCAGTTGCATCTTGCCTCATATTGTTCCTTAGAAAAAGGATGATTCCTTTAACGTTTCAGCGTTTTATGAAATTCATCCTGTACCTTTCGTAATAAATCTTCTTCCATGAGTAATCTTCTTCCAAGGTTCGCCAATGCGATGGCACCATCACGTAAAGCTTTTCTTCCTGCCTCATGAATGGTAGCTGCTGCCATTTCTTTTGAATGTCCATTGACGCATGCATCGGCAATCTTGATATAGCCATGCAATGCCGGGCAACAATAGCTGACACTTCCGATATCACTAGAGCCATTTGGTACCTCATCTACCGGTTTCACATCCGTTCTGCCTAATGCCACATATTCTTCTTTCAACAAATCACATAAGGTATAATTTATGACACAGTCTTCATAAGGGCATTCATATGTCGTTACCTGATAGGTACAGCCACTCGCTTTACAAGCTCCCTCAACACAATCAATTGCTCGCTGACTGAGCTCTTTTACATACTGCATAGAGGTTCCACGGAAATAATATTCCAAACTGGCATAGGCCGGAATGACATTGGCAGCTTCACCACCATCACGAATAATACCGTGAATATATGTATTTGGCAGTGCATATTGGCGTAGCAGATTAATGCCGATATAGCTCATAACCGCTGCATCCAAGGCTGATTTTCCATGCTCAGGTGAACAACCATGTGTATTTACACCATAAAATTCAAACTTCAATGGTAACAATGCCAAAGTTCTGCCCCCGACTCCATCTTCCGTATCTGGATGAATCATCATCGCCACATCCACATCGTCAAAAACATGCGCATTCGCCATAGACACTTTCCCACCGAAATTCTCCTCTGCCGGTGTTCCTATCACACGTATTTCTCCGCCAATATCATCAATGATTTCTTTTAGGGCCACTCCCGCAGCAATGGATGTTGCCGCAATCAAATTATGTCCGCAACCATGTCCCACTTCCGGCAAAGCATCATATTCGCATAAATATGCAATTACCGGACCTGCCTTGCCACTTTTATACACTGCTTGAAAACCAGTTGGCACAACGAAAGCCTTTTGCGTTTCAAAACCAAAAGATAATAACCCTTCACTTAACAACTCCATCGTTTCAAATTCTTCATTACCGATTTCCGGATGATCGTACATATGTTGTACATAGGACATATAAGTATCTAAGTTTTTTTCAACACTTGTGATTAACTTTTCTTTTAACTCCATCTTCATTACCCCTTTTCTGTTGCCTATTATTTTAACGAAATTCACATAAAATTGCAAATACAGCTTTTTATAAAGTAAGTATCCTCAAGTCGTGCGTGTATCTATGCCCTTTTCCATCGTTAACACTTCATAAAAACCCCTTTATGCATCAAGGGAACAGGATACCTCTTTGCGTGAGCGTTCGTTACCGCACTTATCCTTTTTGATAAGCTGGGATGTAGTAATAGTACACAACAGAATTAAGCTTATCGCTCCTCATTTATGTGAATGCTTGAAATTATGTATTTGGTAAGCATTCTTTCCCGTGTTTATGAAGAAAAAAATAGCCACATGAGTAAATTTAAGCATAAAAAAAGGAAGCATGACACGATTGCGAAATAGTGCAATTGCCATACCTCCCAGTTGATTATTTCCAAGGAAAAATCTTTCTTATTTAACCGTCACCGGTTTAATATTCCAAATATCACGTGCATATTCATGGATCGTACGATCACTTGAGAAATAGCCAGACTGTGCGATATTTATCAGACACATTCTTGCCCATGCTTCTGCATTACGATAGCGCTGTTCAATATTGCCCTGCGCATGCACATAAGCTTCAAAGTCTGCCAACAACAGATATTCATCATTTTTGAACATCAGTTCATTATAAATCTGCTTGAAATCTCTAGGATCATTTGAGAAGGTACTGTCTACCAAGCTATTGACAACCTTCTGAATATCACCGTTTTGATTGTATTTTTTCCAAACATCATAAGAATTTTCATGACGAATCAAGGCCACATCATCTGCACGAAGACCGAAGATTTCAGCATTCTCATAGCCGACACGTTCTACGATTTCCACATTAGCACCATCCATCGTACCTAAGGTAATCGCACCATTCATCATAAACTTCATATTACCGGTACCGCTTGCTTCTTTACCGGCTGTAGAAATTTGTTCTGATACATCGGCAGCATTCATCAGGATTTCCGCAATGGATACCCCATAATTCGGAATGAATACGACCTTCATATAACGGTTAATATCACTATCGTTATTTACCTTATCAGCCACACAGTGAATCAGCTTAATAACTTCCTTCGCAAAGGTATAGGAAGGTGCTGCTTTTGCGGCAAAGATAAAGGTTCTAGGATAAATACGGAAGTTAGGATCTGCTTTCATACGGAAATAGAGATGAATGATGTTCATCACATTTAACAGCTGACGTTTATAAGCATGTAAACGTTTCGCCTGTACATCAAAGATGGAATTTACATCAATGTCAATGTTCAAGGTATCCTTAATGTACTTCGCAAGTATTTTCTTACGTTCCATTTTCACATCCATAAATTTCTTCTGAACTTCGCTGTTATCTACATACTTCATCAGATCTTCTAATTTTTCAGGATGTTTTTTGAATGCAGGACCAATGGTCTTTTCTAACAACTGTGTTAATTGTGGATTAGAATACAACAACCAACGACGATGTGTGATACCATTCGTCTTATTGTTGAATTTGCCAGGATATAAATCATTGAAGTTCTTCATTACATCTTCTTTTAAGATTTTAGTATGCAAAGCCGCAACACCATTCACACTGTGCGAACCGATGATGGCAAGGTTTGCCATATGCACTTGTCCATCCTTGATTACACAACATTCATTCATTAAATCAGAACGTCCTAAATCATGAGAGCAGGCATATTTGAAACGACGGTCGATTTCTTCGATAATCATATAAATACGTGGCAATAAATCTTGTACATACTGAATCGGCCATTTTTCCAATGCTTCACTTAAAACAGTATGATTCGTATATGCCATCGTTTCTGTTACGATTTTCCAAGCATCATCCCATTCGTAACGGAAATCATCCAACAGGATACGCATCATTTCCGGAATACACAATACCGGATGGGTATCATTCAACTGAATGGCATTCATTTCCGCAAAGTTGTCCAATGTTCCATATACGCGTAAATGCGCATCTATAATGTTATTTAATCCTGCCGCAACAAAGAAATATTGCTGTTTCAAACGCAATAATTTTCCATGTTCTGTAGAATCATCCGGATAAACATTACGGCAGATTTCACGAACTTCATTTACATATTCATTCAAGTTAGCCGCATCACATGCATCATCGGCAACTTCTGCACTCCACAGACGTAACGTATTGGTCAGTTTCGTATCATAGCCAACCACAGGTACATCATATGGAACTGCACGAACAACCAAGCTTGGCACATGGTTTACAACCGCCTTGCCATCTTCTCCCATCCACATGTCCACATGACCGCCGAATTTAACATTGACTGCATGCTTTGGTTTTCGCACTTCCCAAACGTTACCTAAAGACAGCCATTGATCAGGTACTTCTACCTGTTCATTATTTACAATTTTCTGTTTAAATAATCCATATTCATAACGAATACAGTTTCCATTGCCCGGTAAATTCAAAGATGCTAAAGAATCCAGGAAACAGGCAGCCAGTCTTCCCAGACCTCCATTTCCTAATCCTGCATCACTTTCCAGGTTTTCAAGTTCATTAATATCCAGATCCAGATCAGCTAAACCTTCTTTGACTAAATCATAGATACCGAGGTTCATCAGGTTGTTTGTCAGAAGACGTCCCATTAAGAATTCCATAGAGAAATAATACATCTGCTTGCTTTTCTTCTCTGCGATGGCATTCTTAGAGTCGTTCCAGTGAACACTGGCATAATCTCTAACCATTTCCCCTAAAACCATGTATTTTTCTGTTATGTGCGCCTGTTCGATAGAACGGCCGTAGCGTTCAATAATTCTTCTTTTAAACTCTTCTTGAAACTCTTTCTTGTTCTTGAATTCGTTTATCATATACTCGCTTACTCCTCTCAGTAACATATTAATTTTACAATATTTGTCTCTTAATTACAAATGAAATTAAGAAATGCATACAGTTACTATATTCATTATGCGAAAGATGTGTGAATTCATTCAACTGTAAAGGCTTTCTTTATTTTTTAGGTAAAATCATTCTCAGTTTTTTCCTTTTGATTGTACTGTTTCCTATCTTGATAATGGTTATAATCCCTCTGAAATTGCTTGTTCACTTCGCTGTCTTTATTGCCGCTGATACCATAAGATTGCTGAATATAAGCGGCGATCATGCCACTTACCTTCTCCGCCCCATATACATTCATATGATAACCGCCATCTTTTGTGTCCGTTAGCCAGTTGATCTTAGATGAATAGGGCTCTAAGTTCATATCCAGATAATCGACCTGTTCTTTTTCAGCAAATTTACTTACCAAACGCGCTCTGGAAAAGGACCATTCTCGAGCACCCGGTACGCGCAACAATAAGATTTGCATTTTCTGTTCTTTCGCAAGTCTGATCAGCTCTTTCACCCCTTGTTGATTGATTGCATCAAGCTCTGTTATCTGTTCATTATTGTGCATATAATCACGATCATAGAATGGTTCTATTTTGGTATTCATGATGAAGCCATGTGTTGTATGTTTACTATCTAGTTGCTGTTTAGTTGACGTCAAACGTTTTCGTATGACATCTCTTACATAGGAGTGAAGTAACGTTGCTTTGGTTTGTTCATCCATACTGGTATCCGTATAAGAAAGCAAATGTCGTATAGCTTGCATGCGTTCTTTCTCCGGTTTCATGGCATTGATTGCCGCGCAATTACGCGCTAATCTTCCTTCATTTTGGGCACGAAATAAATTTGCGTCAATAATCAACACTTTTGGCTTTTGATAGCGCAAGGCGCTTTTTAATAGGTAAGTACTGGTCCATGTTGTCTGTGTCGCACTTGCCAGTGTATAGGAGATGATACCTGTTTGTTTCCATACGATCAAAGGATTGATGGAGCGAGTAAAATTACTATCACCAAGAAATAAGATATCTAAGCTATTCTCTTTTTTTTCATAAAAGCCTTGGATTCCATCACTTTGTGCAGTTGTACATTGATCGAGATTTTCCGCAAAGATTTCTTTTTGCGTATTCCCTTTCAAGAAGAAACAAAAACATACACATAACAATACCATACCCTTCTTCATTACTTTCATATGACCACCTGCCACCTGCATTATACTCCTAGTTTCATACGACACATCTTAACTTTCCTTAACTACTTATCTTTTTTACTCTTTCTATATGAGGATAACAATCACGCGATAGGAACAACCCAATCTTTTATGAAGAAAAGAAAAAGTCTTATTGCTTACAATCTTATAAGATCATGGCAGCAATAAGACTTAAGTTGTTATAATCTTCCGTTTGCTTTTTCATACTCCAAATAACGTAAAGTTCTTGTAAATCCTTCTTCAATTGTGTTAAGTGGTTGCCAACCAAGCTCGCGCAAGCGTTCACTCGATAAGATTCCCATGGTAAACGGTGCACATCCTGTGTTCGCATCCTTAGGAATATCAAAGCATAACTTTAAATGTTTCTCGGGATTTATCTTCACTAACAATTCAGCCAATTCACGAATAGAAACTTTTCCGTTTTCATCTCCAATGTTGTATGCCAGTTCTTCCCCATTTAGTAAAATGCGCCACATTCCGGCAATGGCATCTGCGATATAGGTGTAAGTTCGCACACTGGATCCATCACTTTTTAATACAATGTCTTCATTGAATAGGACATTCTTCAAGAAGTCCGCCTGGACACGGCCATCATAAATGGACATGCCTGGACCATATGTATGGGCTAATCGTGCAATTTTCGTATTTAAACCATACTGCTTATGGAAGGAAGCACACATGGTTTCAGCCGCTTTTTTCCCTTCAGGATAGCATGATCTAGCATCTAATGGGTCCACAAGACCATACGTATTTTCATAGAAGAATTCCTGGTTTTCATCTGGCTGTCCATAAATTTCGCGGGAAGAAATAAACATATAGCCTTTGGCATTCTTCTCTTTCGCTAAACTTAGCGTATAGAAAGCTCCAAGTGTGTTAGCCGCAATCGTACCTACCGGATCTTCGCGCATGATCAATGGACTGGCCGGGCTTGCGGCATGAATGATATAATCAACCTTTCCATCATATACCATCGGCTTACTAACATCATGTGCCACAATTGTTACGGCCGGATTGTTTGCTATATCTTCCGGTATCTTTTTGGGATTACGCACAACACAGATAACCGTAGCATTCATCTTTCTTGTTTCATTTAATGCTAAAACCGTTCGCACAAAATAGGTTCCTACCATTCCGCTGGCACCGGTAACCAAAACGGCGGCATCTTTTAATTTATCCCAAGCGATATCCTGTGCGCAGATACGTTGTAAATCTTCTTTTACTATTGGATTCATAGTAGCCTAGCCTCCTCAATCTATTTTAAGCCTAAGATCTGCTCATTTTCACGATATTGCAATAATGCACGTAAAATATAGAAATCTTCTGGCGTCGTTACTTTAATATTTCCGCGATTTCCTTCAACGATGTACATTTTCTTACCCAGATTTTTATATAAGTTACAAGAATCGGCAATATCAACATAGTCTGGATTTAGTTCCCGCATTTTCTTATGCGCCTCCATGATTTCACCTAAGTAAAAGCTCTGTGGTGCCTGTGCTGTAAACATTTCTTTTTTCAATGGCATCTCTTCTACTTCTTCGCCGCCTTTACTTAAAATCGGTGTTTCAAAGAAAGAGGTACAGGTAACAGCACTGCCATGCTGTTTTACACATTCTATGTTTTTCTGGATCACTTCTTCACTGACAAACGGGCGTACGCCATCATGAATCAAGACGATGGCATCCTTGTCATTTTCTGCATCCGCTGCACGCAATGCACGATAGATGGAATCCTGTCCGTTGCTTCCACCTTCCACAATGCCGCACACCTTCGTAATCGCAAAACGTTTTGTCAGATCTTGTAATGTCGTGATATAGTCTTTTTTACAAGAAATATAAATCTTATCAATGGATGGACTATTTTGAAAATTGTCCAAGGTATGAATAATGATTGGTTTCCCATTGATTTCTAAAAATTGTTTTGGCATTCCGGCACCCATGCGTACCCCGCTGCCACCGGCAAAAATGATTGCTATATTCATATGAATCCTCCTCGTTTGTATCTGTTTTTATCAGCCTTATTATACTCCTAAACAGAGGTTCTAACAACTGACGATTTCGTAATATATCATCTAAACACGCAGCTTATCGATGTCGATTTGTTTTTGGAATTTCATAATTTCCTGATAAATTCGCTCACAATTATGATGATCATTTTGAGCATAGAAATTATCTGCGCGCTTGCGATACTCCTCCTTCATGACACAGCCTGTTTTCATATATTCACATAACATATCAATCAGCTGCTCACTCTTTGTACATATTTCACCAAAGCCCATCGTATCGTAGAAGAAGATACCATCATCATAATGTGGCGGCAAAACATCCGGATGGAAATACACAATCGGTTTTCGCATATACGCAAAGTCAAATTGCACACCGGAATAATCGGTAACCATTAAGCTGGATTCGGTTAAGATTTTTTCATAGCTCAGATCACCAACGGAAGGAATAACTTCTAATTCATCATTTTTGGTAAAGTCCTCAAGCTGCGAACTTAAGATTGGATGCAGCAAGAATTTAATCTTATATCCATAAGCTTTTGCACAACGTAACAAACGTTCATTGTTGATTAAATTGTTATACACATGGAAATATGTTGAATTTTTAAATTCCGGATTATAGCCTCTTTGTTCACCTTCACTGGTTGTTACAGGCAAGGCATTGTACATACGCCATGTCGGTGATAATAAGATCTGTTTCTTATCGTTATTAATTAAGCCGTCATAACGTCCGATTCCGGTTAACTTCAAAATATCAAATCCCTGATAGCCATAAGCATGTTTTGATAAATTTTCATACTCAAACTTACTTGCTAAAAAATACATCAGGGTATTATCTATGATACGGCGCTGGGCGATTGCACACTTTTGCACCGATAATCCATGCTGCAGACACATGGAGCCAAAGTTACATAAGCCTCTGATATATTTAGAAGTACTCTTATTATAACCATTAAATGGGAATAAATGAGAATTCGTTATTAAGACAATATCGGCGTGGACAAAAACAAGTTTATGCTTTAACGAGCCGTTCTTTAAAGGCGTATAGCCATCTTCCTTCAACTTTCGATAATCACTTGTATTTTCATTGATCAAATAATACTTCGTGATGCCATCATCAAATTTGGCACTATAGCGGTATAAATACTCACAACTGTCTCCGCCTTTATACAGCTTATCCAACATGAGCCAAATGCGTTTATTCTTATACCATGGATACGTGATCCAATATAACCAACGAAAGCCTAAGGCCGCAAAATCCTTTTTATGATGGTTTTTAATTAAATTTAATTGAAATTGTATCTCTCGTTTTATGACATTTGTCTTCGTCGCTTTTTTAATGGTAATACCATTATCGGCATGATGACATAAATATTTATGGAAGCGCCAGTAGGAATACCGCGGTGTCTTGGATAGTTTTGCCCAATGATTCGCAAATGAAATCTTCATCTGATATTCTTCTCCCTGAATGCGGGCATAGAAGGTAATTCTCTGCATTGTTTTTTTCTCATCTAAAGGAAATTCCAGATGATATGTGAGACGGCGATATCCTGGGACCCCAAAGTATTTTGTTAAGGAATATGCATCAGTATCTACTACCGGATATTCTTTCCCATTAAATTTTGCGTAATATTCTACCTTCCCATGCTGAAAGATACTGATCAATGAACCATCGATCCAAACCTTTCCCTGAATGTAATTCATGACATTGATCGTAAAGCGATGTTTATTCAAAGAAGAGATGCGCAAACCATGAAAACACATTTCTACATCCCGCTCATTCTCTTCATCCAAAACACTTTGATAGGTGTATGCTACTTGATCTTTTCCATATTTGATACGCAAATACATGCAACGAATCTCTGGATTTTTTGTCATATAGAACAATTCATCTTGATTCAAGAGATAATAATCATCAATTTGTAGAAATAATGTTTGGACTAAGTCTAAATACGTATCTAGTTTTTTCCCTAAGACGACTTTTTTATTACGATTATCTTTATTGGCCATCATTCGACAATTTACATAATAGACACAATAATTTTGTAAAAAGGCCGGAATCGTTTTCTGGGTTTTTTTCGCATATTCTAACAATGGGAAAAGATAGCTCTGCAAAGATTCATGATACCAGCGTGCATCATGGGATGGAACATGATAAAGCACTTGATTTTCACGTGGCGCAAAGTATTCATATTCCGCTTTTGCTACGGTGGCATAAACCGGTTTTTCTAATAGAAGCTTCATCACCATATCGGTGCCTGCTTCAAATGGCAGGGTTTCATTGAATCCTATCCTTTTGATCATTTCACTATGAAAGATGGAAGAATCTAAAGCGGTATGTAAAGCAGAATACTCTTTTGACAGATCATAGACAGTGTCTTCTTCAATAAAAAGTTTACTTAAAATGTGCTGTTTGCGTGTTTTTGTCATCAATGGGTTATTACAATAGGATTTACCGACAACAAAGGTAGCGGCAGGATTTTCTTCCATTACTTTCATTGCTTTCTTGATAAAATGATGATTCATCGTATCGCCGGTTTCCATAAACATCACATAAGTTGTATCAACATATTGCATCGCCTGATTCAATAAGGCTCCTCGCATGTTGGCATCACTTTCTATAAGCTTTGCATGAAATGATGACAATGCTTCTTTTTCAACTGTTTCCCTATCTTTTGGTGCACAGACAAGGATAAGCTGAAAAGCTTTTTCTTTTTGTTGGCGCAGGCTTTCGAATGTTTTCGCTAGCCCTTCTACCCCATTCTGCATCGTCAATACAATTGTCAGTTTTCTTTCATCCATACTCAACACCTCTCGCCTTTCTCATGTAAAAGGATGCTGTCTATCACGATATCACTCGACAGTTTCTCATGTGTATCAAAGCATTCTTCAATAAATGCAGCCAGTTTTTCCATTTCAAAAGTTTTATTACGAATGGTCGATAAGACCTCATCAAACGTTGTACACACCTTGCCGCACGCATCATCCAAACTGCGATGCACCCCTCTACGCAGCTGATAATAATCTTTATCAAACGCATAGAAAATGATTGGCTTTTTATGTAACGCAAATTCATAAATATTACTTGAAAAATCTGTAATTAAGATATCCGTAATATAAAACATATCATTGATATCACCATATTGTGACAGATCTTTCACATAGGTTGCATAAGCAACAGGAATATCCACTTTTTCCTGAATGAAAGGATGCATCTTAAAGATAAAGGCATAGTCTTGTTCACAAAGCTTTGCAATACCATCCATATCAATCTTATCATATGGATAATATGCATCACTTTGCGTATTTCCTCGATAGGTTGGCGCAAACATGATGATCTTACGACCTTTTAATTCCGGGAAATCCTGATAGAACTTCATTTTATAAGCGTTTATACGTTCTTCATCTAAATAATTATCCAAACGTGGCAATCCGGTTGCTAAAAAGTGCGAACGATCAATTCCGAAAACTTCTTCATATACCGGAATTAAGCCTTTACTGCCTACTAAGGCATAATCATATTTACGATGACATGAATCTTTCGGTAATGGTGAGCCGGCTTTTCCAAAACGTGAATATCCTACCGATTTAAAGCCGACTCCGGCATGCCATGCCTGTATCAGTTTTGTTTTAGAGCTTAAAGTAATCGTTTTAAAAATAGGGACATAGTCATCCACAAAAATATAGTCCTGTTTCGCAATGAGCCACAACAATCTTGACCATGTAAAGAAAGTTTTAAACTTGCTTTGCTGCAAGGTTTTTGAGAACGAATAACTTATTTTAAAAGTTTTATCTAAGCCGCGTTCTTTCATACGATCATCAATCGCTTTTAAATTACCGCCAATCGGTGTTCTTGTTTCAGACATGAAGAGCACATGTTTGCCATCCTTTTTACGACAGCTGCTTAATACCGCAAAAATCCCTCTGATTGCTGCTTTGGTAAGAATAAAAGCTACTTTTCGGCATCCTTGTTTCAAGGATTTTGATTCTAATCGCACATCTTTTCGATTGGGATGGTCATTTCTTTTCATATAGGTGGTAAAGGCACATAAAATCAAATCTTCTTCATCCCCATGGATGACCAAAGGAGTCTGCGCCGCTTTTTTCTGTAAAACCGCCATATCGCTAATCTGAAAATTAATGGCATAGGCATAGCATTCTTGACCATAACGATACAGCTTATCCAATTGTTCCAGTTTATATCCACATGCCGCTGTGATACTGAGATAATATTTTTCATGATCTTTTTCATAATAAAAATACCATTTCCCATTATCTAAAAGTTTGGTTTCATTTATGTTTACCATATTTATCGTCAGCTTATTGTCTACAGGTTGTTCCAGAGGATATACTTTTTTTAAATCCGTCACATAAAAATGGCAATCCTTGATGGCATCCCCTTGTAAAGATAATGTCAGATAAATATTATGCCAATAAATATCGGTTATGATAACTTTATTCATGTGCATCGTTTCCTTCTTTCATCAAATTCAATATAAAATCGGCAATATGAAGACTTGTGTTCCCATCATATACCACATATTTTTTGCAGAAGCGTTGTAATTCATCCATATCATACGGCTCTTTTTCAATAGAATCAATAATGACTTTAGGATCTTTACTGATGACTCCGGGAAGCTCGTTTTCATAGTCAATCGCAAGACCTCGTTTACCGGTATAATTTTGCATATCAAAATTATAAAAATACAGAGGGATATTTAATAAAGCCGCTTCATAAATAATACAAGAATAATCACTGATAACAGCATCGGCAACAAACAACATATCAAAGGAGGTAAAGGAAGTATCAACCAATACATGAGGATTGTGAATCGTCAGCTTTGATAATGGATGCCGTTTTACCACTAGGATCTGATCATCATATAAGGCATCACACAGTTTATCAACATATGTCTGCATCATCGTTTCCTTTTTTCTAAATGTCGGAACATATAAAATAACTTGCTTTTCTTTCAAGATTGGATATTTTTGATATAGCTTTTTACGCATTTCTTGTTTATAAGAAGCATCAGTTAAGATATCCACTCTTGGCAAAGGATAAATGCGTACAATGTCTTCGGGGCAATGAAATCCCTTTGCTAAATCGGCTTGATAAGCAGGGGAACTGGCGAATACATAGGAATACTGTTCATGCATGCGCATGGCCGTCGCAATCTTCGTACTTGTTCCTTCTGCCGTATCCAATGCGGTATAACCAAATTTTTTCATCGTTCCTATTGAATGCCACATCTGAATGATTTTTAAAGAACGTCTATGTTTCAAAAGGGAGATGACGATACAATAGGTATCTAAGACGACCACTTTACTGCTGGCAATCTCTTTCATCTGCTTCAACATATGAAAGGCATATTTGATTTTATCTTTGTACGATGATTTTAATCCGCCATCCAAGGTGTGACATAAAAACACGACATCAACGGATGCATCTTGTTGTTGAAGAGCTTTTTTCAACAAGATGAAATCTATGGATGGTGTATTTGACTGTCGGGATATCATGACAACTTTATTTTTTACCGGTAAAAGTTTTATGAAAAAATATAAAACATTTAAGGCTGCGGTACCTAGCTTAATAATTGCCTGCATCTTTTCACTCCGTTCTTAAAATCGATGAATTATGTTTTGTAACCTTTTGGGCATTTTTACTATAAAATATAAATAACGGTTAATAAACCATATAAATATCACCATAATGAAGTATATGATGATGGATGCTAACACGGCATAAAACTGACTTGTTAAAAAAATCGGGAAAGCCGCCTGGAGAATACGTAACATAGGGATGTGCAAAGCTAATATGATGATGGTATTCTGTCCGATATAGGATAATAGCTTCGAGTGGAAATTAAACTTTTTCGCAAGAAAGATGAGAATGAAGGATAATGTGAAAGAACTAATCAGCATATAGGTGATATTGCGATACAGCTCATTGCTCATATCTACTTGCTTATTGATAAATGCCGAAAAGGTTCCCACACTGAACAACAGAAAGATTTTAAAGCGATAATGCTCCTTAAAGGCATTCATGAAATTCGTAAAATACTTTCTTATCAAATAGCCACACCCATAATAAAATTGCGCAACTAAAGATACATCAAAATGGAATGGAGCATCCAAAAACTCTTTTCCCAACGGTGCCATAACACCGATGACACCCAAGATACACGACATTAAGAAAACCGATTTATCATCTTTTAAATAATAATGTATCATATAATAAATAACCTCAGCAAATAATAAGGTCATTAAAAACCATGTCGCATTGGATGGAGCTCTGACAACGGCGCTATTGGAATAAAAGACGCCGAATAAAACTTCTATCAAAGAATCCGGTTGGATCATATGGGTTTTCATGTTGATGTACCAAAAAGGTAAAGATAATATATTTAACATGATGTAGGGATGAGCTAGTTTTATGATTTTATCTTTCACACAATCCATGATCGTCGTATATTTATCAGGACGAAATGTTAAGCCGGATATCATGAAAAATAATGGCATATGGAAGGAATAAATAAAACGAAATAATTTTCCTTCTTTAAACTTTAACAGTGAATGACCTAAAACGACGAAATACATGGAAATAGCTTTTAATTGGTCTAGCCACACTAATCTCGTCGTTGTATTTTCAACTGCTTTATCCATAAAAAACTCCTTTCATTGCATGTTCTTTCCCTTTCAACTATAGAGCAAAAGCAACAACGATGTTGTTGCTTTATTTTTTCGTGAATAATTTAGATAAGAATCCCTCTTTATAGTTATGAATGATTCGCTGTTCAAATTTTTCGTTTAACATTTTTTTCTTTTCTTTATCACTCATTGCATTCAATTTATCTACATACTCTGAATAGTGGTCACATACTTCATTAATTTCCCCAAATTCAATAAGCTTTCCACCTTCAATCCACATTCCCGTCTTACAGAATTCTCGTACCTGTGGCAATGCATGTGAGATAAAGAAGATTGTCTTTCCTTGTTCATCACGCAGTTTTTTCATACGATTCATACATTTCTGGGCGAATCCTTTATCTCCTACGGATAAGGCTTCATCGACAATAAAGATATCCGGATCCAATGCCAGAGATATTGAAAAACCAAGTCTTGATTTCATACCGCTAGAATATTTTTTTACCGGCTGATATAAGAAATCGCCTAATTCTGCGAATTCAATAACATCCTCCGTAATTTCCTGAATACGTTTTTTAGAAAGGCCCATCAAAGCACCCTTAACGTTGATATTTTCTAAGCCGGTCAATTGTTGATTCAGCCCTGTATTGATGGAAATTAAGGCTTGTTCTCCACTAACATTCATTTCCCCGCCATCGATATCGGATATACCGGCTAAAATAACGGATAACGTTGATTTACCGGAGCCATTGGTTCCTAACACGCCAACAACATCGCCTTTTTCAACTTTGATACTAATATCTCTTAACGCATAAAAGCTTTCGTTATCATTTGACTTTTGTCCGTCTTTTTTCTTTAATTTATAAATTTTAGAAATATGATGTAATTCAACCGCATAAGGGTTTGTTTCATATGTATTTTTTGCCATTCTTATCACCTGCCTAAATTAAGTCAATGAACTTACGTTTAAACTTATACATCAGCATACAGCCAATTACAAATAAGACAATCGTTACTCCCCAGAAATAAATCGTCTGTGCCGGGTGAGCAAATATCCATCGGTTATAGAAAATACAATCACGGTAGCCATTTACGATATAATACACTGGATTTAATTTCATAATAATGTTTAAGATATTATGAAATGGAACACTTGCCGCAAAATGACATTCCCAAATAACGGGTGAAAAATACATCAGCATTCGCATTAGCGAAGTTACCAGTTTTCTGACATCTCTCCACAACATCGTTAAGACGGATAAGATCAAGGTGACAGATTCAACGAACATAAAGGAACAGATCGTGAAATAAATCAATCCTAACCAATATACATTCGGGAAGAAACCGCACATAAATAACATCACGATTGCAATCAGCATCATACAAAGGTGATTAAAGAATTCCTTCGCACAAATCGTTGCCGGTAAGACACTGACAGGGAATTTCATTTTAGTAATAACGCTGGTTTTGGAGAAAATGGCATTACAACCATTCTGGATACATGGCTGAATAAACCACCATGCAGCATACCCAACGACCAACCAAGGCAGATAATTAATTTCAATACCATCATGTTTGATAGGTTTTCTTGACCATGCCAAACCAAAAATCAGGAAATATGTGAGCACCTGAATTGCCGGTGATGCAAAATTCCAAAATAATCCAAACTTAGAGTCACGCATATCCGCAAGTAATTCATACTTCGCGATGCAAAATATACGATATAAGTTAGAGAAGTTTTCTTTTACTACATACTGTACGCTTTTAAACATATACAATACTCCTTTTTTCATTGCTTCCTATAAGCACTATTTGCACAATCTACCACATTATACAACATATAGCAAGTAGAAACTAGAGTTTTTTTACCATTTCTAAAGGGAACATGCATTTCTTACCATCGTATAAAAGAGGTAATATTTCACGGATACATGATGATTATAGAGGAAAAAGCGTATGACAGGATGAAGATGGTACAAGTAAAGAAAAGTGTTTCTTACGCACAACATTCGCGATAGAAACACTTCTTTATCTTTCCATAAGATGGTTTTTAAGCTTACTTTGTTTTGCAAGGTTTCATCGAACTATAAGAGCCATAATACTTTTTACCATCCATTGTCTTATAAGCTCTTACTTTTATATAATACGTCTTATTTCTTGATAGTTTTAAGGTTTTACTTGTACCACTTGTCACATACTTCAGTTTTCCTTTAGCACTTGTGGCATAAGCTATTTGATACCCACTTGCTCCGGTGGCTTTGGCTGTCACCTTTAAGCTTCCTTTGCCTGCCTTGATACTCACACTTGGTTTTTTCGGTACGATTTTAAAGCTTCTAGTGATTGTTCCACTATAGTTGCCTTTTCCAGTGATTTTTACTGTGCCTTTGCCAGTAGCTACATTTTTTCCATAAGACAGTGTGTAATCACGTCCGTTTTTCAAGGTCGTCTTTCCATATTTCACCGTAATGGATGGTTTGATGGCCTTTCCTGTATAGGTTCTAGTAGAAAGACTGTTATAGCTTAGTGTGGATACGCTTCGTTTATTGATCGTAAATGTTTTAACGATTGTGCCGGTATAGTTACCTTTTCCACTAATCTTTACACTTCCTTTACCAGGTGAAATATTCTTTCCATAAGAAATCGTATAATCGCGCCCATTCTTTAAGGTTGTTTTCCCATACTTCACGCTAATGGATGGTTTGATCGCCTTTCCCGTATAGGTTCTTGCAGAAAGTCCGCCATAGCTTAATGTGGTAACACTTCGTTTGCTAATTGTAAATGTTTTTGAAATCGAACCGGAATAATTCCCTTTCCCACTGATTTTTACCGTTCCTTTGCCTAATGAGGTATTCTTCCCATAAGAAACTGTATAATCTGTTCCATTCTTTAACGTTTTCGTACCATCTTTTATGGTAATAGATGGTTTGATTTGTGAGCCAGTAAACATACTGTTTTTTACTGTAATATTAGTCTTTGTTATGGATGGGAGAATGACCGTAATCTTTGCCTTCACTTCTAACCCTTCTGGTGTTTTCGCATATATATAAGTATTACCTGCATTTACAGCAGTTACTTTACCATTATTATCAATTTTGGCTACTTTACTGTTACCTGTCCTCCACGTAACGGATTTAGATGCGCTAGTAGGTGAAGTCGTTAGTTTAAAAGTATACGTTGCGTTTTTCTCTAATGCTTTTGATGCACAATTCAGTGATATCTTTTCCGGTATCGTTATAACATTCAATCCTTTTTGCTGACATATAGTATATGCATAAGAATCTTTATAGCATCTTATGGATGCTTTCACACATCCACTAAAAGCTGATGTTCTGACATCATCAACGAAATTTGTCACATTTTTCCCAATTGTTAGTTGTTTCATCTCACCACTATCATATCCGCTTAGCCAAAATGCATATTGCGATATTGTTTTTGTATTATTAGGAACAGTATAAGATTGTCCTTTCGCATTTGGATAATATATGAGTTTAGAACAGTCTTTATTGAAAAGAACACCATCAATAGTTGAAAAATTTTGATTTTCGGCATCAACTTCAAACGCTTTTAGCTGTTTGCATTTACCGAATGCAGGTGGCATATTAGAAATAGCTACTCCAAAAGCGATATCTTTTAATGCCTTATTAATTTTTAATTTTTGAATATTAGAATCATAAAAAGCTCCAAAACCAATAGAAGTCAAGTTTCCAGTATCCAACGTCTGTAAATAACGATTAGAAATAAAAGCAAAATTCTCTACCTCTTTTACATTCGCTGGTACCTTAAAGCTAGTTTCCGGTTTTCCTGCCGGATAGTATCGTAATGTAGTTTTTCCTTTATCATAAAGTACCCCATTCAGACTAGAAAAATAAGCATTATCTATCGCTACATTGATTTCTTTTAACTTATTATATACTTCCGCATATTTATCAAGGCCATAGGCATTTCTTTTAATAGCCAGTTCTTTTACTGGATAGCCTGCAATTTTGGCAGGCAAGGTAAATACCTCTGTATCTTTAGGTAATAACACTTCTACATATGCATCTTCATAAGGAATATGCCTAAAATAACAGTCTGTTGTTACATCATATTGATAGCCATCATAGAAATCATCTGCAGCTTTGCTTACCTCTGAATAACTCCGCGTTTTCCCCTCTATCGGCAACGTCATACAAGACATCGACAATATCCCAATAATCATACTTATTATAATTTTTTTAATCATCTGCTATACACCCTTTCTCAATAATCAATTATTTTGTCTTTATCCGTTTCATCGAACTATAAGAGCCATAATACTTTTTACCATCCATTGTCTTATAAGCTCTTACTTTTACATAATACGTTTTATTTCTTGATAGTTTTAAGGTTTTACTTGTACCACTTGTCACATACTTCAGTTTTCCTTTAGCACTTGTGGCATAAGCTATTTGATACCCACTTGCTCCGGTGGCTTTGGCTGTCACCTTTAGGCTTCCTTTGCCTGCCTTGATACTCACACTTGGTTTTTTCGGTACGATTTTAAAGCTTCTAGTGATTGTTCCACTATAGTTGCCTTTCCCGCTGATTTTTACTGTGCCTTTGCCAGTAGCTACATTTTTTCCATAAGACAATGTGTAATCACGTCCGTTTTTCAAGGTCGTCTTTCCATATTTCACCGTAATGGATGGTTTGATGGCCTTTCCTGTATAAGTTCTAGTAGAAAGACTGTTATAGCTTAATGTGGATACGCTTCGTTTATTGATCGTAAATGTTTTGGTGATCGTGCCGGTATAGTTGCCTTTTCCACTAATCTTTACGCTTCCTTTACCAGGTGAAATATTCTTTCCATAAGAAATCGTATAATCGCGCCCATTCTTTAAGGTCGTTTTCCCATACTTCACGCTAATGGATGGTTTGATGGCCTTTCCCGTATAGGTTCTTGCAGAAAGTCCGCCATAGCTTAATGTGGTAACACTTCGTTTGCTAATTGTAAATGTCTTTGAAATCGAACCGGTATAATTCCCTTTCCCACTGATTTTTACCGTTCCTTTGCCTAATGAGGTATTCTTTCCATAAGAAACTGTATAATCTGTTCCATTCTTTAACGTTTTCGTACCATCTTTTATGGTAATCGATGGTTTGATTTGTCCTCCTGCATAGGAATATTTACTTCCCATTGTACATGAAAACTTTTCTATGCCGCGTTTCTTTATCACAAAACTTTTTGCTATGCTACCTGTAAAGTTCCCTTTTCCTGTTATGATAACCGATGCGTTACCAGCATTGGTATTATTCTTATATGTTATCGTATAATCCGTATTATTCAGTAATACCTTGTCACCGTATTTTACAGTGACAGAAGGTTTTATTTCTTTCCCTGTATAGGTCACAGAATTGATACTACTCATCGTTGCTTGTGAAAGACTTTTTACTTTTGGCAGTACGATTTTGCTTGGTGTCGAGACAGAGCCTGTATTCCCTAATAAAAATCCTATATTTCCACCCCACGCATAAAGCTCACCTGTATACATTAACGCTAAAACAGAGTTATCTACTAATTTAACTTTTTTGACATTTGTTAAAACTTTTATCGGCTTAGTAGAATTCGTCTTAGTTCCATTTCCTAATTGTCCAAAAGAATTAAATCCCCATGTATAGACTTCTCCGTTATTCGATAAAGCAAGACCATTACAAATTGATAACTCGATAGATGCAATGTTTGATAATATTTTAACCGGCCTTTTTTGATTTCCCATTGCTTGCCCATTACCTATTAAGCCATTATCATTATTGCCAAACATATATAAGTCATCATCTTTTGTAATAACTGCCGTAACATTTTGAAATAAAGAAACCGACTTTACATTATCCATAATCTTTACTGGCTTCGTCACTTCATATTCCATATCATTCCCATTACCAATTTCACCATAAAAGTTTTTACCCCACATATATAGAGAACCATCTTTTTTAATAGTGGCAGTACGATCGTTGTTTATGCAAAAAGACACTACATCACTCATGACTTTTACTGGTGTGTCTTGTTCCGTATTCGTTCCATTACCGATTTGCCCATTATGATTATTTCCCCATAAGAATAAATCACCATTAGTTTTCAAAACACCCCAGAATTGATCTTTTATGTCAAAGTCTGCCACATCATCCAATTTCATCTGACCATTTTCACCAGTTCCCCATAGGTATAAATTGTCCGTTGCAGATAAAGCTCCGGTATAATATTTATAACTTTTATACTTCACAGCATTACTTATTAATTTTTTAGGTGGTGTGCTCGTTTTACTTCCTTGACCCGTCATCGCAGACAAAGAATCACCGCCCCATGTATACAGATCGCCATTTTTCTTTATAGCAGCACAATCTGATCCCGGTATATAGGTTTTGACATCACTCATAATTTTCGTTGGTGTAAGTTTCTTAGTATCCCAAGATGCTGAAATACCCAAATCTCCATATCGATTTGATCCATTAGTATATATACTTCCATCTGTTTTTAAAATAACGGTTGACCTTGCTTTTTTTTCAACCGCCTTGACATCCCCCATAATGCGCGTTGGCATATGTTTGGCAGTCGTCGTATTGTCCCCTACTTCGCCATTCGTATTACGTCCCCACATATAGAGACTACCATTTTTCGTAACGGCTGCACCTTCCATACTATCCGAAGCATCAAAGTCAACAACTTGATATCCATCATCTTCTGCTGCCTTTACCTTTGACATCCCTAATGTTGTATTTTCCACATCGACTGGCAACATCATACAAGATATTGACAATACACCTGCAAAAATACCTTTTAAAATCTTTTTCATCTTTGTTGTTCCACCTTTCTTTATTCATCAATCATTTTTATTATAGTCGAAAAAGAAATCGCTGCCTTACGAATAATGACATGAAACTTGATGTTTTTACGATATGGTACCAACATTTACATTTTCCATAAACACGCTGACGCTTACCTCATGTCCCTTATCCTGGATTAACATATCGCCATGATACTTTTCAGCTGTCCGCTGTAAAATTTTTAACCCCAGTCCATGCGGTTCACTCGTGTCTGTTTTTGTCGTTTTCCCGCTGTTTTTATCAATGTGTAGATTGGCAGGTTTTGCGTTTTCTACCTTAACGATCAGCTGATTCATTTTTAATGCCGAAGTTATTTTTAACATGCGCTGTGTTTCATCAACTTGACAATTTGCCTCAATTGCATTATCTAATAAGTTCGCATAGACACATATCAGGTCGACATATGCAATATTGAGCTGTTGTGGTATTTGCACTTGGATATCAAAAGGAATGTGCAAGCTTTTCGCTAAGAGTGATTTATTATACAGGATAGCATCTATCGTTTTGTTATCACAAAAATCTACTTGATAAAGCTGCTCACTGTTGGAAATAATCTCATTTACCGCTTCATGGAACGCTTTTTCACTCATTTTATCTGCATTCATTTGTAGATTTTTTAACATATGTGAAACTTGCTCTTTGATATCCTCCAATTGATCATCCAATTGCGCTTTCACCTTTTTGTGTTCTTCGGCATACTTTTGTTGCTTCAGCAGCATACTTTGTTTTTTCTCTTCTTCAATGTTGCGAAATATTTTACGAAATAAATAATATAGCACGATGCAGGAAATGACCTGCAATAAGAATACTCCTGCAAATACATACATATCACTTGTTTTATGCCATTGTCCAAATGCTAAAACAATGAAGATCAGCACTTGCATGATACCTAATAAACCGATTTCCTTATTCTTCTTTAAAAATTGAACCATGCTGTTCCTCCTGATGTAACAGCATATGTGCTGTTTCCATATAATTTTGTAAATCATGATGTAATACATGCTGGTACATTCGATTATCTTCACAATTTCTTAATAACAATTCATAAGAAGCATAAGATGCTTTTACCTTTTCTTGTCTTTGATACATAAGACTGACATGATGTGCTTCATAACAAAAGATGATAAAAAAGACACTTTGGACAATTCCTGTTATAAAGTAGTTGATTTCGTTTTTCGGACAGCAAAGTAAATAAAATACCGGTGCTAAAAAAATAGTAAACATTCCGCTGGCACACAATAATAACAAATATTCCGGATTTTGGGGTGGTGTTGTTAGAAAATATGAACGTAGGATTTTTTGTACAAGATAAGCAAAGCCCCAAGTAATCAGAAAGCATATGCCATATACCCATGGTTGTTCCAACAATATCGTCAATATATCAATATGAAAACCATACATAACAACAAAATCGAATAGAAATTCCGGTAAGAACAAAATCATAAGATATGTAATCATGACAAATAGTTGATATTTAAATTGATCTTTAAATAAGAAGATGACAAAACCAAACATTAACGTATATGCAATCAGTGATCGTACGACTCTGTCACTTGACAAAAATGGCAACGTATCACAAATCATAAAGATGAGCGCGAAAATGCCGTATTGCCATAGTTTCCCTTTGAAAGTAAGGCAGCGATAGCAAAACCATACGAATACGATGTTTAACATTGTCTGGTAAAATAGCTGAAAAGATGTAACTGATAAGATATTCATAACTACACCATGCTTTCATCCATTAGATGATAAATTTTTTCTTTTGCGGCTTTTTCATAGCTTCGACTGACAGGCAATTCTTTTCCGTTTTTCATAATAATTTTATCTCTTGAAAACGAACGAATGTAATCAAAATTGATGATAAAGCTATGATGAATACGAATAAATAAATCCTCCGGCAATTGATTCATAATATCATCGATCTTCTGATAAACGGTTTGTTCTTCATCACACATAATAATATTTGTTTTACGTCCTTCCCGTTCGATATAAATAATATCGGGAATACTTAATAAGATAACTTCTTTTTTCCAATGAATCGGCAATATGTTACGCTCTTTATTGTGATAATGTTTAATGGCTTTTGCCAGTGCTTTAGGAAAGCGATTTAAGGTATTTTTTTTATAAATGAAATAGACATGGTCAACTTCATACACAAAAGGAGCGTACGCTAAATAAGCGCTTATAAAAATAACTGCCGTATGCGGGTAGATCCGCTTAACTTGTTTTGCTAGTTCAATACCATTGGCATTTGACAGACGAATATCCATAATGAGAATATCTATCCCCTTCCCTAATTTCATATGTTCTTGCAAACCTTCAGCATCCATATAACAAGTGATTTTATATTGCTCCCCTTGCAAATATTGTTCACATAATGTTCGATATTCTTCCAATTGGATATATTCATCTTCTACGACTACGAGTTGCATCATCATTCTTCCTCCTCTGTAATGTTTTGACTATTTCTAATTGATTTTGCAAATCATGGCGAAAAAGTCGTACATATTCATTTCTTTTCTTTACATCGTTTAAATACTGTTCATTCACTTCTGTATAAAATACTTGGTGGTTATGGAATGCTAATTCACTCCTTTTCTTTCGCACATACCCCCATAGGGTAATCACACTTCCGACTAAGCAGGCCATTGCCAATACAAAACATATTCGCATATCATTTTTATAATAACCGCCGATAATAACAAATAACGGGAACAATACAATCATAAAGAAGGTTAATAGAAAGATTATCCATAAATACAGGTCGATTGATATGGAAAGATGGTCTCTTTTTCGTATACTGCGAGAACATAAAACCATGCATGGGTATATCAAAAGAAGTGATAGAAAGATAACATCCATATGCTCTGCATAAAAAGAAGCGATATCCCCATTTAGTAATAACAGCACAAAGTCAAATGGCAATTCCGACAAGATCAACAGACAACTGATTACTAGAATATGGAAGACATATCGTTTTGCTGATCCTTTATAAAAGATATGTTGAGCGAAATACCAACATACATATGTAAAAATATTACGCATCACTACTTGATGGATAAGTATGGTTTCGGTAATCAGAGCTGCCACAGAGCAAATAATGATACATGCAGGCAAAGACAGTTTCTTATATTTTCGTTCTAGTAAAGAATCAAAGAAACAAGCAATGCCAATCGATAAGAGCACATTATAAATTAAAAAATTTAAAGATGTATACGCTGTTTGCATTCTTATTCATCTTCCCTTCTTTCAATAGTATTATCTTTTCTATACATGCGTTCTAATGCCGCTAATTGATTTTTTAAGTCATGACGCAAGATCTGCTTATATTCCACCTTATACTCCTTCATCTGTTCAACCTCTTCTAACATCGCCTGTGTATTACTTTGCATTCGCTTGATTTGCAGCATACTGTCATAGTATTTTTTCAATACATAATGATTTCCCCATAGCAGCAAGATTTCCATCATCAATAAAACTGGTGATTGTGCTTCTAAAAAATCTTGCAAGTAAATTAACAACGGTATAAAAAATATTAATACGAAATAAGATAAAAGCAGCACTGTCAGATAAACATTTATGTGTAAAACCGTTTGTCGTCTTTTTCTTAAAAAATATGACACTAGCCATAAACCGATAAAATTCCAAAGCCCTAATAATGGCATGGTTAGCGGATACTGTTGTAAAAACACTTCAGGTGAATACGTGGTGCAATTTATTACATAAAGATCCAGAGGTATTTCAAAGATTGGAACCATCAGCATAAGGATTACCAGAACGACCATTCTCCATAATAAACGATCTTTATATAAGAAGCAGATAATAAAAAGCAAACTGCTAAAATATAAGAATTCGCGCATCAAGAGTTCTTCATAAAAAATATTCATAATAACAATGGAACTAAACAAATTACAGATAAGATGAATACACAAGGAAGTTTTTCCATGAGCTCTTGTCAAGAGAGTATCAAGATAATAGGTGACGGCAATTGCATATAAAAAATTATAAACAGCAACATTCATTTCATTCTCACCTACCCCGATTTTACGTATATATATTATCTCATATATTTCTTTTTAAATATGTCAATAATTACATGAATTGCGATATTTTTACAATATATCCTTACAATTGCTGCACTATATAGGAAAAGCGTTTAACCAATTAGAAGATGATTGGCTAAACGCTATTTTCATCGCTATTCAGATTCTTATTATTTCGTTCTTATGCATCTTAACGTGCTGTAAGAGCTATAGCATTTTTTATTGCCAACGATCTTATAAGCTCTTACTTTTACATAATACGTCTTATTTCTTGATAGCTTTAACGTTTTACTCGTACCACTTGTGACATACTTCAGTTTTCCTTTGGCACTTGTGGCATAAGCTATTTGATAACTGCCGGCACCTTTTGCTTTTGCCGTAATTTTTAAACTGGCGTTGCCAGGTACGATACTGACCGTTGGTTTTACAGGCACGATTTGGAATGTTTTCGTAACACTTCCGGTATAATTTCCTTTACCGATGATTTTCACTGTACCGATTCCGACTGCTGTGTTTTTCCCATAGGTGATCGTATAATTTTTACCGGATTTTAATGTTGTTTTGCCATTTTTCACGGTAATGGCAGGCTTAATTGTTTTTCCTGTATATGCTTTATTCACCAAACCTGAAACACTTAGTTTTGCTACATTGCTTTTTGTAATCGTGAAAGATTTATAAATGGTACCGCTGTAATTTCCGGCTCCCAGTATGATCATAGAGGCGCTTCCCACTGCTACATTATTGGCATAGGCAACCTTATAATCACGACCATTTTTTAAAGTCGTTGTACCTAATGTGACAACAGGACTTTGTTTGATTGGCTGGCCTGTATAAGATTTATTTACAATCCCACTAACTTTTGCTGCTGCTAAACTTTTCTTACTTATCGAAATTCTGGCAAAACTTTGCAATGCCCGATAGCTTGGATGTTCTATTTTAAAATAGATCGTTGCAGAACCTGCTTGTGTCCTTGTCGGCTTTTTCGTTGTCCATGTACCATTAGCACCTACTTTATAAGACACAGTGCTTCCGGCAGGATATGCGCTTAAACTTATACTATGTGCCTTGCCATCATAGACTCCGGTATAGCCTTTGGCCATCACTTTACTGGTTTTTTCTTTTGTTAGGAAAAACAATCCTTTTTTATTAGTTTTAAAGTCTAAGATTCCCGATTGCTGAATGGCTCTTCCGGCATATGAAATCGTACTCTTGTTAGGATTAAAGCTATATAAGTTATAATTGCCATCCGCAAGCCCTTTGGTTCGCATGAAAACATGTGCAACACCCGGAATGATTTCTGATCCTTTATTGACTTCGATGGCATATGCGTTTGTGACATTATGTGCCTTCAAATAGGTTGTTAACTGTGTGTTTGTGACTTGATCTTTTACGGAAGGTTTAAAAGATCCGCTGGTTTTTGTTATATCCTGAAAGCTCATACTGTAATCATAGACAAAGCTATGATCTCCGGCATGAAAAACAACAGGTACTTGGAGTGTTTGCAGAGCTTTTAATTCGGTTGAGGAAAAAGTCGTTGGGTGCATTTTGCGATAGGTAATGGATTGCCATTGGCCAAAGGCATTCGCCGTATCAGATAAGTCTAAATTATTGCGCGTAGGTAAGACAAACGTATTGATCTTATTTTTCTGCTTTGCTCGAGTATACTCATTCATTGCATACTTCAGCCACTGATCAGGCTGCTGTATTTCACCTGTTGCCGTATAGTTATAAAAATCTGTATAATCGACTTTAAAATCCGTATTATGTAAACCGCCTTTTACGGCTGTGATCGTTCCTTTGCCATTTTTTCCATGCGCATTATGTTCATCTTTATAATAAAAATATTCATCATGAGAACGTAATGGAATATCAAATGTAGCAATTGCACTCCTTGTAGTATAGGTTGCTGCCTTGCTCATGGCAACAACTGTATGGCTATTAAACATGGAAATACATACAGCACTGACCACAATAGCAATCATTGTCTTTTTCCATTGAAAGCTGCTAAAATTAATTTCAATATTTTTCATAAACCCCTCAACTTATCCCTTTTCTTTTCTTGGTTTTATTATATCTTACTTTCCCTATTTTGATAATCCCTTTTTGTTCATCGCTCATAAAAAAAACACTGTATCTACTTACACGAAAGGTAAATCCAGTGTTTTCTTATATTTACTTAGTCTTACTAGGTTTCAGCGTACTGTAAGCGCCATAATACTTTTTACCATCTATCGTCTTATAAGCTCTTACTTTTACATAATACGTCTTATTTCTTGATAGTTTTAAGGTTTTACTTGTACCACTTGTCACATACTTCAGTTTTCCTTTAGCACTTGTAGCATAAGCTATTTGATACCCACTTGCTCCGGTGGCTTTGGCTGTCACCTTTAAGCTTCCTTTACCTGCCTTGATACTCACACTTGGTTTTTTCGGTACGATCTTAAAGCTTCTTGTGATTGTTCCACGATAGTTGCCTTTTCCAGTGATTTTTACTGTGCCTTTGCCAGTAGCTACATTTTTTCCATAAGACAGTGTGTAATCACGTCCGTTTTTTAAGGTCGTCTTCCCATATTTCACCGTAATGGATGGTTTGATCGCCTTTCCTGTATAAGTTCTTGTAGAAAGACTGTTATAGCTTAATGTAGACACGCTTCGTTTATTGATCGTAAATGTTTTGGAGATTGTGCCGGTATAGTTACCTTTTCCACTAATCTTTACGCTTCCTTTTCCAGCGTTGGTATTTTCACCATAAGACAGTGTATAGTCTTTTCCCTTTATTAATGTTGTCGAACCATATTTCACCATAACATTAGGATTGATGCGTTTACCGGTATATGTTCTTGTGCTTAATCCTGTTATGGATCCTTTTGCGATATTGCGTCCTAAGACTTCGATCTTAGCACTGCCCGTTAAAGCCTTATAGTTAGGATGCTCAATCTTGTACGATACCGTCGTTGTCCCTGCACTCGTTCTTGTTGGTTTCTTTGTTGACCATGTACCATTTGCACTTGTACGATAGGATATCTTACTGCCTGATGGATAACCACTGAGATTGATGGTATGTGCCTTCCCATCATAAGTACCGCGATATCCCTTTGCGGTGGCCTTCATCACTTTTTCTTTTGTTAAGAAGAATAAACCCTTCTGAGAAGTTGTAAAAGAAAGGACATCATCCTTTTCCACAGCTCTTCCTACATAAGAAATAGCATTATTAATTGGATTATAGTTATAAAGATTATAATAACCATTCGCCAGATTTTCCGCGCGCATATGAACATTCGCTGTACCTGGCATGATTTGCGAATTGGCATTTACTTCAATGAGGTAAGGCGCATTCACATCATGGCTCTTTACATATGCCTCCAGTTTGTTATTCATGATTTGGTCATGGGCTGATGGGGTAAAAGAACCATTTGTATTGGTAATTTTCTGAAAACTCATGTTATAGTCGTAAAGATGTAAATCATACCCCGAATGAAATACCAAAGGGATCGATAGTTTCTGCATCGATGCTAATTCCGAAGCGACAAAAGCGGTAGGATGTTTGTAACGGTGTTTTCGCATATAATTAAGAAAAGCATCATCGCCATCTGATAACTCTTGGGTAGGAAATACAAAGGTCGTAATCTTATTCTTTTGTTTTGCCATGTTATACTCTTTTATGGCATATTCCAGCCACGTATTTACTTTTTGAATTTCTCCCGTTGCTGTATAGTTATAATAATTATAATAGTCCACCGTAAAATTCGTATGATCATAACCGGCTTTGACTGATTCAATCGTACCATAAATGCCTGTATCATAATGATCATTTTTATTTGTTTTCCTATTATACTTAAAATAATTTCTATTATCCGTCATGCGAAAATCAAAAGTTGCCGTTATTGTCGTATTATTACTATTTTCTTTGTAATCAAAAGCTGCTGTTTTAATTATCTCGTCTTTTGTTTCCTTCGTATTTGCATGTAGCGGCATATATCCACATAAGGATATTCCTAAACGCTTATATCTGAATTTTTGAAATAGGGAAATTTCTTGATTTTGATAAAGTCTATGTTACTATTAAAGAGATGATTAGGGTGATGAAAATGAGAAAGCTTTTCCTATCTATGTTACTTAGCTGTTTTCTTGTTATGAACATGAATGTCCTACATGCTAAGGAGAATACGCAAGATGCAATAGCTGCCACATTAAAAAGTAAAGATGTTATCGTCATGAATCGTGATACGAAAGAAATACTTTTCGCAAAAAATATAAAGAAACGTATTTATCCGGCATCGATGACAAAAATCATGACGGCAATCGTGGTAATCGAAAATACGAAGCACTTTGATAAAATTGTTGAAGCAGTGCCATCAGATACTAAGGTTATTCGCGATGAAGCTAGCATTGCAGGGCTATTGATCGGTGAAAGAATGCGTATACAGGATGCTTTATCCTGTATGATGTTGGCATCAGGAAGTGATGCAGCTGAAATGCTAGCACGCTATACTACCGGTAATACGAAAGATTTTGTCGATCTCATGAATAACAAAGCAAAAGAATTGCATTTACAAGACACACATTTTACGAATGTATATGGAAAATACGATAAACAACATTATACTACTGTAAAAGATATGGCCCTCCTTATGGATTACGCTATGGAGAATCCCATCTTTCAAAAGATAGTTGCAAGTGATCAAGTGAAAATAAAAACGAATGCCTTTGAAGAGCGCATTGCTGAAAACTTTGTGTATGCTACATTTGATAAAGCAAAGTTGGATCATTCTTATATTACCGGGGCAAAAAGTGGCTCTATGGATGAAACCGGATTAAATTTAGCAAGTACCGCTGAAAAAGATGGGCGTCGTGTGGTGATAGTGAGCGCGGAAGCTCCCATTGATGAAAAGCACACCAATCACGTAGTTGATGCCGCTCATTTATATCAATGGTATTTTACGAATTATCAAAAGAAAATAATTTATAAAAAAGGAGATACGGTTGCAATCAAAGGGAATATCTTAACGCCTTCCTTTCATGTCGCTCTTCCTTCCGACATCTATATCGAAGCTCCACAGGGCGTCTTTAACGCTTATGAAAAAACATTTGTTTCAACTAATCAGAAAATGATTGTCAAACCAAATGATGTTGTCGGTATCCTTACCATAAAAACAAAGAATACTACGACAACATATGAAATTATCAGTGATGGCTGGCATATCGCAATCAGTGTATATGTGATTGCCACTCTCCTTATCATCTTAATTCTTTGGCTAATCATGAAAAAAAGAAGACAATCAAAGCCGCCGATTCTCATAACGAAAAACAAGCAAAAACCAATGAAAAAAAAGCCCTGATTTCCTATATCTTAAAACGCTAAAATCAAAGCTGATATACGACAGGCTTATAAAAGTGATATCCGATGACCTATCGAAAAACTATCATCATCATAATTTTTATATGCAAATCGAATTTTTGCGTATTCCCCTACTCGTTTGCATCCTATACGCATAAGAGTATGCGTTACTACCATATTTTATTTGCTTAATTATTTACATCTTGTTTAATGGGTTGTGTTTGTTCTTGTCGGATAAAAGATTCTCCTATTCCTAAAAACATAAATAAGAACGGTGTTGTAATTGGCTGATTGATATTTACGATTGCTTGTATGAAATAGCAAAGCATTGTCGCGGCGATGGCAAAAGCATACGGTTCTTTTTTTATAAATATCCAAAGACGTTTTAAACTGCTGATCAATGTCGAAAGATAGCATAACAAGCCTACGATGCCGGTTGTCACTAAGTATTGTAAGATTTCATTATGGGCATTATCATATAGAGCCATGGTTTCACCAAATGTATCAATTAGTAAAAGCCGTGTCGTATCAAGCCCATGTCCGAATAAAAGCTGAAGAAATGGCAGCTGTGTATAACTGTAGAGCACCCGATTCCAGATCAATCCTCTTCCCGTACCCCATGCATCATTATAACGCAGATAGTTAGCAAAGGTGCCTAATGGCTGTTTTGTATCGATAAAGGAATAATACAGAAAAAGTCCTATCGCTAGGATAACAATCAGTAACAACAATCCTCGCCCTACTTTTTGAATACCTTTAAAATACTTTTCACAAGGGCTTGTGTAAACATCCATCAAGAGATACGCAATCCCCACGATAACAAGAAAAATCCATGTGATTGGGCGATAAGCGATAAAGTGTGAAAACGTATGCAATTCTCTGCAGCTATCTTGCATAAAATAGATAAGAATTCCCATCAGCTTGAAAGTACCTAAAAAATATAAGAGAACAATAAAATAGCGTTTTAGGTACTGTATGTTTTTTAAAGCGAAGTAGGCGATAATTAACAAGAGGGTAAAAATGCCGAAATAACCACTATCACTATTCGCAATCATAAGCCCGATAAAACAAAGGATCATACTGATGGAATATAGAATCTTACTAGTTGTATTCTCACAATATAAATATAAAACGATAGTTAAGGGTAAAGAAAGACAAATCAAGGATGAAAAGAAATTAATATTTCCCATGGTTGATAAATAAAAGTTACTTTGATAATCACTCACCTCTTGAAAAAAACCAAGTGGATCAATGTTGAAAAATTGCAACATGCCGATAATAACAACCACGCCTACACTGCCTAAAAATAGTAAAAGAATCGATTGTTGTTGCTGGTATAGACGCGAAACGATCGCATATGTCCCTGCTAAAAAAAGAGCAAAGATAAGACCGGTATGACGGATCATGCCATAGCAAGAAGCACTTGGATAAGAACTTATTATGGTTGTTATCAAATAACTGCAAAGGCATAGAAAAAGCAATTTATCCGTAATCGATAAATGTATAAGTTGTTTCCATGTCGTTGTTTGATTATCTTTTTTTAGCTGTAGCTTATGTAGAGCATACAACACACCGCTAATCAGTAACGTGATTGCGGTAATTGTGATATAAAAATAGTATTTAGAATCATTCAGATTATAATAATAGTCGGTAAACCAGAATAGAAATAAACTGTTGAACAGAAAAAGATAACAATATGCCATCTTCCTTGCCATAATTAAATAACCGGTTTCTTTCTCCATAACAACACTCCCCTATGTATGCTTTATGTATAGTATAGCACTTTTTTATGCGCAGCTACATCGTTTTTTTGTATCGAGTAGGGTGAAATAAATCACCCTCTCACACCACCGTACGTACGGTTCCGTATACGGCGGTTCGTTTTAATTTCAAAGCGTGTCTCTCTATA
>NZ_SMBP01000020.1 GCF_004341945.1 Longicatena caecimuris | reverse complement strand
ACCGTATTTACTCCTGGTAACTGTTTGTATTCCGCCACTTTATCCGAAGTGGTAATAGCGATAATTTTTGCGACATGACAGCGATATGCAAAGTCTATACCGCTTAAGGAATCTTCAAAAACGAGACATTCTTCAATGGGCACATCAATGCGGGATGCACCATCTTGAAACATTGTAATTTTATTTGTATGTAAACCATCATCATATACAATCTTATCTACATCAAACCAGCTATCTAAGTGGAAACTGGAAATAAAGAAATCGATATTATCTTTAATTGAGGCACTGCAGATCGTCATTGGTATGTGCCTTTGTTTTAAGGTGTCTAGTACTTCCTCTAAACCGTCTACCAAATGAAAGGTAGCTGGATCATTACGGCATACCTCACGATACAGGGCTTCCTTGGAAAGCGAGAGGTTTTTACTCTCTTCTTCACTTAAATGATCTCCCATTAACATTTCAATAATACGTTTATTTGTCTGTCCGTGCATGTGATCCAATTCATCGTCCGTAATCGGTTTATTGCGATATTTTAAGGAAAAGGTGTTCCATGCTTTTTTATGCATGGGGCCATCAAAAAACATTGTTCCGTTAAAATCAAATAATATTCCCTTTATCATGTACTATCCTCTCTCTTTCCCTTTTATTTTAGCTGACCTTGGCAAAACGTCAAGAAAAATTATCAGTAGTATATCATAAACCAGATAGGTACGCACTTGCATTTAAAAGGAAAACCTTTATAATAAAGAAAACCTGAAAGGGGTGATTGCTCATGCTGCAGGAAGAAGTGTTTTTTGATTTATCATTATTATCCTATTTTAATAGCTATGGTACAGGTATTCGTGTTGCGGATATGATACGTAGGATTTTAGCGGATACATCACTTGTAGAAGATTATGGACATTTAGCTGATTTTCGTTTAAATCTAGCATTATTAAAAAGTATTTCCTTAGAACATTATGAAACGATGCGGGTACGGGAATATTTTGATGATAATGCGAACAGTGGTGTTGTCTATTATATCTTTGAAACGGATGAAGAACTAATCTTTGCTTTTCGCGGCAGTGAGGCTTTTGACGATATTCGTCATGAAACCGGTTGGCAGGATTGGATGGACAATTTTCGCATGTTTTTAAAGGAACCAACGTATCAACAAATCTTTACACTTCATTGTTTGCATACGACACAAATCACAAAGCCATTTTATCTGTGCGGTCACTCCAAAGGAGGGAATCTTGCCTTATATTGTGCATTGACGATGCGTCAAGATTTACAAGAGTTGTTATTAGGCGTTGTCAGCTTTAATGCACCGGGTATCACGAAAGATATTTTTAACCTGTATCAGGAGCGTATTGAAGATAGTGAGTTTCAAAGAAAATTATTAATATTTGAAAATGAAAATGATTGTATATCATCTTTCTTTGAACATATGAAAGAACCATATTATATACGTTCTACATTTCCTTGTGGGACGATGGAAGAACTATATCATAATCATAATCTTTATGCTATGCAGGAATTTCGTCATAATGCATTTCTGTTGGCCGAAAAGAAAACGGCAGTTCCTAAAGTTGTCTATCATTTTGTGAATGATTTTTTTGTGAATTTGAAAGAAGAGCGTTTGCAGAAATTAGTTGCCAGAATGGATGATTATTTTGAAAGTGGTTTATCCATGTCAGAATTGTATCGTGTATTGATCTATCATATCAGTAAATATACATCTTTATTCGAAGATATCGATTATGAGGAAATAAAGACGATTACTTTTCAAGATTTAATCGAGCGTAGAAAAACTAAGCAGTTGTTAGAAAAAGTAAAAGGATTACAGCCGAAAGATGCTTTGCGTAAGGCTTATGATGTAGTAGGAAATTTATCAGCGATCAATAAGCTAAATGAGCTAGATATTTCTCAGATAACCCAAGGGTTTATTCATAATTATGAGCTTTTGATGAATAAGACAACACAAAACTTACAGGATCTGCTGACACAAAATAATGAGCGTATTCTCCAAGCGATGCGCTCTATCCGCAATCGTTCCGCACAAGAAATAAAAGAACAAAACGAGAAAGAGGAAGACTTGCAAAGTGACTGAAAGTATAGTATTCTAATTATGGAATATAGACATCAGAAAGAAGGAATACAATGCCTTTAAAACATGCAATCTTAGGTTTGTTGAATTATGCGGATATGACAGGGTATGACATTGATCGTTATTTTAAATCCAGCATTGCCTTTTTTTGGCATGCGCAGACCTCACAGATTTATAAAGAGCTGACGACATTAACAGATAAGAATTGGGTAGACTCAGATATCGTGTATCAGAGTGATAAACCGAATAAGAAGGTGTTTCATATCACGGAGGAAGGAAAACTCGAATTGCATCGCTGGCTGGCAGATGCAGAGCTATCTGATATTATGAAATATAAAAACCCTTTATTGATTAAAATCTTCTTTTCCAGTGAGATTGATATTGACCAGACCATGCGTTTACTTGAAAAATATATACGTGAATGCTCAGAGGTCATTGATCATATGAATGAGGATTTAAATAAGATACCTGATTTTGAGGCACAGATTCATAAAGATAACGAATCTTTTTATTGGGGAATGACTATGACCTATGGATTTATGTATTATCAGAATGAAATTAAGTGGGCGAATTGGTGTATTGATAAATTAAAAGAAAAGATTTCTTGATCAAAGTGGTGCATGCACATGCATAGAAAGCAAATCCTTGAATTTCAAAGAATTTTTGACACAGCGTGAAAACGTGCTATAATAGCCTTGTAATTACCATATGAAAACAAAGATACGAAGGCAAAGGAGCGTGGAAATATGGAAACGAAGAAGTGGGAAAAACAACAATACTTAGATGTACTTCAAGATAAAAAATGGGAAGCACATAACAAGCAGTGGTTATATATCGAAGTTAACGCAAAAGATTTACTAGAAGAATGTGAACCGGGCATGAAAAATCAGAATGTTTGCTGTAAAGCAATGCTGGAAAGCATGTTAGAGGGTGATGGCTTTATCGTAGAGCCAAAAAATAAAAGTAAATGTGCGGCAAGTCTGACCATTCGCTATTACGTTGATAATCTGAGTCCTGAAAGACGTAAGTATTCTGAAGTAAATTAAGAGTAAAGAAAGCTGTTCTGCAGCTTTCTTTTTAAAGGAGATAAGGATAGATATGGAAAAAATAACAAGTTTCTGTGTAAATCATGATATATTGCCAAAAGGCATGTATATTTCACGTGTCGATGGGGATATCATCACCTATGATTTGCGAATGGTTGTCCCTAATGGTGGAATATATTTGGAGAATGACGGTTTACATACCTTTGAGCATTTATTTGCGACTTATGTACGTAACAGTGCATATGCAGATGAAATTATCTATGCTGGACCAATGGGGTGTCGTACCGGATTTTATTTTTTAGTACGTGATAAAATGACGAAGGCAGAAGCGATTGCCCTTGTTCAAAAGACCATGCAATTCATCAGTAATTATGAAGGAGCTATTCCGGGAGCTCAAGAATCAAAAGAGTGTGGAAACTATTTGGATCATGATTTAACGAAAGCTAAAACGATTGCAAAGGAGTATTTAGAAGTAATTAAGGATTGGCACATCGAGCAGTTAGCATATCCTCAATAATCAAACAAAAGCATGTTGTGGGAAACAGCATGCTTTTGTTTATCTGTTGATAATTAATTAAATGTAATGATCATGGATATCATGATACATGAGGGTAGATGGTATATAAACTTTGCTTAGATCATGGCAGTTACAGTTCTATCCCATATTGCTTAGTAATAAAGTTCAAATCGCTATATAGCTGATCTTTGGAATAGCCATGTGCACGCAGTTCACTGTCTTCTTTTGCGTTTAAATAATCAAAGAAAGCCAAGGCTGTTTTCAAATATTCCAGATTCTTATCTGTGAAATGCTCAACTAAATAGTTCATGGCTTGGGCATAATTGTCTTCTTGGATGAGCTGGTAAATAGTATGATAATAAACTTTTGTCTCTTCGTCCTTTAATTCTTCTTCGACCGTGATTTCTTCAGAGGCCTTGTGGAAAAACATCATGCGAAGCATTTTTGTCATGGAAGAGATTTGCCGCATCATCCAATCGTTTTCAAAGACACTCATGCGATATGATCCGCATCAAATATGATGCCGCCATCCTTACGTGCTGCTTCATAAACTTCCATTACCGTTCGGGAATACTCCAGCTTTTGGTAACAGGTAGTATAATCCTGTTCCGTAAAAAGGCGATTGAATTCTTTTACCTCATAGTACAATGCGATATCGTTTTGCGGCAATGTCAGATTTTCTTCTTTGCCATCCTTATAAATTTTTAATACCGCACATTTACTTGTTTCTGATTCTACAACAGCATAGCCCTTTTCTCCTTGAATCTGCGCCATGCAGCGACTTCTAGTATCTTTTGCCCCAACGCATACAGATGTAAAGCCATCATATTTTAAAATTGCTACCCCACTGGTGTCAATTCCACGCTGGATAGTTGGGAGATACTGTACGGCGTTAGGTTTGCCAAATAAACCAATCGTAAAATGCAGATTATAAATATTAATATCGGATAAAGCACCGCCTGAAAAGGCTGGGCTAAAGACATTTGGAGTCTCACCAGCCAAAAACTTATCATAACGACTGGAATATTGAGAAAAATTACACTGTACCATGCGAATGGTTCCCAGCTCAGGTAATTTCTCTTTCAGCGTCAGATAGTTTGGCATATGAGAAGTTACGATTGCCTCGAATAAAAATAAGTGATGTTCTCTTGCATAGGTATCTAAGATTTGAAATTCTCGGCAATTAGAAGTAAATGGTTTTTCACAAATGACATGTTTACCATGTTGCATCGCCTGTAAGCTATATTGAAAATGTAAGCTGTTTGGTGAAGCTACATAAACAAAATCAATATCCTCACGATTTAACATTGCTTCTAAATCTTCATAGATGTCTTTGATGCCATACTTATCTGCTAGGTTTTGTGCATGCTCTTTCTTCCGGGTATACATGGCAACACATTCCACATCTTCATTTTGTTTTACCGCATCCAAAAACCAGTCAACGATGAATCCGGTACCAATTGTAGCTACTTTCATGATGAATCCTCCTCTTTGTATAATATAAATATATCATAAACCAGAAGGATAATGAATGGACAGTACATATTTTGTTGTAATTGGTGATGATTTTTGTATAATGTAGATGAGGAGAAAAACGGATATGAAAAAAGCATTTACGGTACTTTTTTGTCTGTTGCTTGTTATGGTGATGTCACTTCCTGTTTATGCCAGAGCTGGTGGTGGAGGAAGCGGTGGTGCAAGTGGGGGAGGTGGCTCTTCCGGTGGCACACATACCAATCATACAAGTGATGGTAATAGCAATGTCGGTATACTGGAAGCAATTGCCTTGTTAGTGTTAAGCAGCAGTGCATATTTAGTTTATCGAGGCAAGGTATATAAGAAGAGCAGACAAAGCAAAAAATTGTTAAAAGAAATAGATGATTTAGATGCTGTTTGGGATGAAGATCATATTTACACACGAGTAGAAGAAATTTTTTATGCAGTACAGAATGCTTGGACGATGAAAAGTCTGGAAGACCTTCAGCCATATTTAAGTGATCGGCTTATGGAAAATTGGAAAGCCAAGATTGACTGGATGGATATTCGCAAGGAACGTAATGTTTTGGAAAACATTCAACTATTATCACGTTCATTAGTTGGAATCTATGATGCTTTGGATGACAGTAAAGATATGGCATGGTTTTATATAGAAGGAAAGATGATTGATTATACGATCAACGAGGATGATGGGACCATGCTAGATGGTAATAAACAAGCACAAAGCTTTATCGAGTTTTGGAAGCTGATACGAAAAGAGGATGAATTTTACTTAGATGAAGTGCGTCAAAAAGATGAGATGAACATTCAAGACTTTGTGAATTTCAGTGAGGAGATTGGCAATGAAAACAATGGAAATCGTATGCGGCATCCTTCATGATCAAGAAGGATATTTGATAGCACGTAGAGGAAAAGGCATACATGAAAATATCTGGGAGTTTCCCGGTGGTAAGGTTGAAAGCGGCGAAACAAAGGAAGAAGCTATTCTGCGAGAGTTAAAAGAAGAGTTGAATTTAACCTGTCAGATAATTTGCTATTTGACAAGTATTGAGGATGTGCGTGAAGATGTCATATTGCATGTGCATGCTTATGTTTGTAAGGCAATATGTGGGGAAATGAAGCTAAGTGCACATCATGAGGTGCGTAAGGTTGCCTTAGATGAGATATCTGCATATCCATTTGAAAAAGCTGACACCCCTATTTTGGAAGCTTTAAAAGCGTACGAACACAAGCACCTGTAAAGCTAGTGTATCAAGTATTGAAGATATAAGTGAACTGTATAATCTATCAGTTCTTTTCTTTTGCTTAATGAAACGTGTATAAAAAATTCCTTACATTTCGCAAGGAATCTTTGATGAAAGAAGAAATGCTTTCAGCTTTCCTCATAGGAGGAAGATAGTTTTGTTTTTTTCATTGTCTTCTTTCGTTTTCTGTATTTTATAAGCTGTTCGATTAACATCACTACAGCCAGGTAAATGAAAAGAGGGAATGCAATCGTATTGTTTAGATTCCATAAAGCATGGCAGAAAATAGCGAGCCATAAAGAATGTGTTCTTTCAAATAAGCATATGAAAATAACGGAAATTAGAATGCTTAACACCACAAACCCAAAGATGTCATTTGTATGGCCGCTCATAAGCACAGGAAGGTGTGCAGCAGTAAATAAGATACAACTCATAAGCCCAGCAAAACCCTTACCGCGCTTTGTTTTAAAGGTTGTATACACAATACCGCGATACATGATTTCTTCCCATACCCCAGTCATAAGTAGATACTCGACAACGGTATAAATAAAGCTTGCAGAATCTATGGTTAGATCGCTTGCTAGCAGAAAATAGATAAATATAGAAACTGCAATATACACGATAAGTCCAATAATAGGGGGCCAGAGCATATGTAAATTCAGCCATTGTTTCATTTCCTTACGATAACAAGTAAAAGCCAGTAAAAGAATAGGCAGATAAGAAATTAAAGAAATACCGAATGACGCGAATAAAGATTGCGATGTGGTATCGATAAACAGATAACGGAAAGCGGTAAGCCAACCGATGTACATAAGACAAAAAATAAAGACGCTCTTTTCTTTCTTCAAAATTTGTTTCATAATACTGCCTCCTATATATAAAGAAGATCGTGATATAATAGTTATAGTGTATCATTAAAAAAAGAAAAGATAAAGCTAGCCAATAGTTTTATGCAGCATCTAAATAATAAAACATCTCCTCCATATGCATTAGAATATAGTATAATATACATAATCATAGAAAAGAGGGAACCGTATGCAAAAAACATCTGAAACAAAGGTCTTGCGTGATCCGGTTCATGGCTATATCCATGTGGATCTACAAGTCGTATGGGATTGTATCAATGCCAGAGAAATGCAGCGCTTACGCCGTATTCATCAACTTGGCGGTGATTTTCAGGTTTATCATACTGCAGAACATTCCCGTTTTTCACACTCTTTGGGGGTATATGAAATCGTTCGAAGAATGGTGTATGAAATTGACAGCATTGCAGAATCTTTAAGTGATTATGGCAAAGCAGTTGTTATGCTGGCCGGTTTGTTGCATGATATCGGTCATGGCCCATTTTCTCATGCCTTTGAGGATATTTCTCCCCTTAAGCATGAGGAATATACGGTTAAGATCATTTTAGAAGACAGTGAAATTCATCGCATTTTAGCCAATTGTGATCCCGAATTACCGAATGATGTTGCCAGCATCATTCGGTATGAGAACCCCAAAGAATGTCTAAATCAAATTGTCAGTGGACAACTGGATGCGGATCGTATGGATTACTTATTACGAGATGCTTACTTTACAGGGACAAGTTATGGGAAATTTGATTTAGAGCGCATTCTTAGAACCATTCGTTTAAAGGATGAACGTATTGTGGTAAAACAAAGTGGTATCCACAGTGTGGAAGATTATATCATGGCACGTTATCATATGTATTGGCAAGTATATTTACATCCGGTGGCACGCAGTTATGAGGCATTATTATCAATCATGTTTCAAAGGATGAAGGATGTTGCTAAAAAAGATCCGGATGTTTTGCGTGAAGTTTCGATGTTTCATCCCTTTTTGTTTAAAAAAGAACCTGATATTGAAGATCTCTACCAGATGGATGAGCCAGCTGCCTTTTATGGCTTTTCCCGTTTATTGTATTGCGGTGATGAAATTTTGTGTGACATTGCATATCGTATCTTGAATCGTAAATTATTCGCTTATAAAACAATTGAAAGTGAAAAGGATTATACAGCAATCTGTGATAAAGTAGCGGCAATGGGATATGATCCTACTTATTATGTATATCGCGATGCAGTATCTCAGCGCCCTTACTCACCTTATTCTATTCAGGATAATCCTCATAATATTTTAGTGTTACAAGAAGATGGCAGTATTAAAGAATTGAGTGAAGCAAGTGAAATCGTCAAAGCTTTAACAAGAGCTGATTTAAAGGAAGAACACAAAATTTATTATCCGATTGAACATTTAGCCAATGAAGATGTTCGTATTAAGACGAAAACACACAAAGATTATAAGGAATCGACCATCTGGCAATTATCAGAATAAGGTGTGGCTCTTACAAGATAACGGTTACAAATTTAGCAATTTTACGATTTTCTAGTGAATTCAGATAAGGGATATGGTACAATGAATGAACAGAAAACATGAATGGAGATGAATGCGATGCAACCATCTGAATTAGATATCCTGGAAATCATTTCATCTGTAGGACAGGCACGAAGTTTTTACATTGAGGCTATTCAGGAAGCAAAAAGTAAAAATTATGAGGGATGCAATGAGCTTGTGCGCAAAGGAAATGAAATGTATGCGAAAGGTCATCGGATTCATCAGCTCATGATCCAAGAGGAAGCCGGGGGCAACCATGTAGAGGTAAATTTATTACTGACCCATGCGCAAGACCAGCTTATGAGTGCAGAGAGCTTTAAGATTCTCTGTGATGAATTTGTGGATACCTATCGTCGTCTCGATGAATTAGAAACACAAATTCATCGTGAAAGATAAATCGTTAAAAGCCTTGTTTAGAAGCTAGGATGATAGTAAACATACAGAAGTAGATAGGTGTGCTGCTTCTGTTTTTTTATTCTTACTATTTATGGTACGGTTATCAAGTGTTTATGCCTTTTGCCTCACAAAAGGTTTTCAACAGCGTTCCCTCAACACTTGAGAAAGCGAAAGGTCTGTGTTAAAATGCTCTCAGGAAATAACAGGAGATATGTAATGAAGAAAAAAGCGCTATTTTTTGATTATGATGGTACACTCATTTCTGATGAAACACATACGATACCCAAGAGTGCACGCAAAGTATTGAATAAATTGAAAGATAAAGGATATTTATTGTTTTTGAACACCGGAAGAACAAAAGCAATCCTTGACCCAATCATATCTGAATTGGATTTTGACGGACAAATCTTAGGTTGCGGTAGTTATATCGAATACCATGATAAAGTGCTGTATGATGTGGATGTTGATAAGCAATTATATGAGGCAATTATCCAAAAGGTTGCAGAGTGTCATGTCGATGCCTTCTTTGAGGGAACGCATGCTTTATATATGACACATGGCATTCAATCACCTAGATTATTAAATTTGTTGGAGCGTTATCATGATGCCAATATGGTGATGAAGTCCGTAGATGATTTGGAAGATGATTTTGTGAAGATGTTTGTCAGTTATCAGGATTTGGATAAGGAACAGGAATTTCATGATTTCATCATCCAAAACTTTGAATATATCGACCGTGGGCAGCATTGTGCAGAGTTGATCTTAAAAGGTCATTCTAAGGCAACCGGGATTCAATTTATTATGGATAAATTGAATATTGATATTGAAAACTGTTATGTGTTCGGTGATAGCAACAATGATTTAGCAATGTTTCGTTTTGTGGAAAACAGTGCTTTGTTAGGCAATGCCAATGAGCATCTCCATGAGGAAGTCATGCATGTATGCAGTGATGTAGATCATGATGGTTTAATGGAAGCTGTCAATGCTTTTCAATTATTATAAAGAGCAATCGTAAAGTGTCCTTTCAGTAGGGCGCTTTTTATATACGCAGATATTCAAATATGATATTCTTAAAAAGAAAAGATGGGTTTTAACACAATAAAAATGAATTCTTGTTATCGTAAGGGTAGATATTCTTGCCATTCTTTTATGGTATGGTGTTGGATAAGTAAATGCTTTCTTGTTGGTAAAGAAGATTGCTTTATCGGCTTTTGCAGTGCAACTTATCCCCATAAAATGCAGGTTATAGAAATTAGCTTGTCTTAAAGCGTGAATTCGTTAAACTAAAAGTGAAGAGAGGGAAAGATCATGAAAATAAGGTTGCTGTGTAGAAAAGAAACAGTGGAAAAAGTAAAGACGGCTATCCAAAAGGGTGATGTACAATTTGATGATCATGCGAGTATGGTCTTATATGAAATTAACCATGAGTATGATTACCTGTTGGTAAAAGATGGCGAAGAGCATATGCGCTTGGCAGTGGATGAGATCTTGTATATTGAAAGCATTTCCCAGGAAATACTTGTCCATGCAAAAAGTGGCTGTTATCGTAGTAAGAATACGATGTATCAATTAGAAGCAGGCTTGTATGAAAAAGGTTTTCTGCGTGTTCATAAAGCATATATCGTTAATAAAAAAGCTATTCGTAGGATTCGTACCAATCTTTATATGAAATTCACACTAGTTTTGGATAACCAAGAAGAAATTGAAGTATCACGAAGCTATTATTACCGTTTCAAAGAAGAGATGGGTTTCTAGGAGGTGAACAAGATGAAAGAACAATTAGAAAAAATTTTTGCGCCGCAGAGTACGGAAGGGTTTCTATGCATGCTAGGTATTATAATCTTATTAGGAGTATTGTTGTATGCAGGTTATCGAAAATTTTATGAAAAGCGAATCAATCAAGTGTTGACAGGGAAAAAGGTGCGTATCCTTTCTTTGGAAGCAATCATGATCCTATACTTTATCGCAAGTGTGATTAGCGTATTAGTGTATATGGGAAATGTCTATGCATTACCAAACCAGCAAATTGTAGAAGAAACGTGTAATGTAGAAAATGGCTATGTTGACTTTGGGAACACAAGAGAAGGTGTAGAGAAAAAGATTCAAGAGCTGCATAAGCAGGCAAAAACCTCCTTTATTCATCAAGAGAAAAAGAATAAAGATGGCACGACAAGCATTTATGCGGAAGTAGATGGGAAATCCTATATTTATGCTATCGTATATCCTTACACGTATCCTTTAGAAAATCGTGAGTTCTTTCATGTATCGGTAAATAAGTCAGGAATAGGCGCTAGCTTTTATCAAGAAAGAGTAAAAGGTGAGAATGAGCTAATCGGAATGATCGTAGGGCAGCATAGAAAGAAAAATTGTCCGATTGTTGAGTATGATTTGGAAATCTATAACTTTACCGAAGGTGAAAATAAGCATCCGCTAGATTTAAAACAACATTTCCGTATTGAGAAGGGAGGTATTGAAACAAAATGAAAAAGAAAATAATCGTTATTGTTGTATTGGTTATTCTAGTACTTGGTGGTTATGCCGTTTGCAATGCGACACCGAAAAAGGAAACCATATTGCCTAAAATCAGTTACTATTATGAAATGGATAATGCACATTTCTGGCAGGTTGATTATCTCTATCAGGGAAGTGGAAAATTTGTGGATATTCGCGATTATCAGTGTACTAAAAAGATGGATCCACCTTATAAAATACAGCCTACGAATATCATAAGAGAAGGTACTTGGCAAACATTCTCTGTAATCATGCACCTTTTGGAAAATAGTGATGTGCATTTTAGCGAACTTATATATCAGGAAAAGGATAAGCAAAAAGCTGTGTCAATCGGCGAAGTGCATTTACAAAACCGGAGGGTAAATACATTTGATTTTGATGAAGGAGAATCCCTTGCGATGCGAGTTGAAGGAAAACCAAAAGTGTTAGACCTTGAAATGCATAAGAAAACGAAAGGAAAACTGCAACGTATCGAGTGTGTGAATCCACATGTCAGTGTCAAATGGAAACAAGGAAAGTCAAACGTTGAAGAGAAGAATGTCGGTTATGAGTTAACTTTTCAAATGAAAGATAAAGGATATGATTATTATGCTACCAATCTTCGCTATTATTATTTACAAGATGGTAAAGAAGTCGTCTATAACGGGCAGGCAATCTTTTATTTAAAAGCGGATGGAAGTATCTTTCATGCCAATAATATCGGAGGTAATGCCTTCTTAACAGATGAGATGTCCTAAGGACATCTTTTCTTTTGCCTTTTAATTAGCTAAGATAGGTAAGGAAAGTGGCTGATAAAATCGAAAGAAATCATGCGTAAGGATTAGAAAAGATGACAAGATGTTCATATCCTTAGGAAAGGACAGGAAAAAATGAACAATAAGGAAATCGCCTGTTAATAACAAACGGAAAAGAAATATGGCAGTGGATTTAAAAAGGGTTTCATATTGATAAATAAAACCAATGAAATCATAGAAGGTAGACATAATTAGGATTGTAAAAGTACATGAAATAAAGTAAAATAAATGTGGTAAAACCTTGTATAGTATCATAATTTGGTTGATAGTTTCTACCCGCTGACCTAATCGGTGGACTACAAGGAATCTTTTGACATGGTCATGAAGGTTTCTTGTGAACTTTTCATGTTTTTTTATTTTAGATAACAGAAAGGAAAAGAAAAATGAAGGTATTGGTAATTGGAAAGGGTGGAAGAGAGCATGCTCTTGCACTTGCAGCACATAAAAGTGCTTTGGTAGATGAAGTTTATGCTGCACCGGGAAATCCCGGCATGGCACAGTTTGCGACCTGTGTAGACATCAGTGACAGCGATGTGGATGGTTTGGTTGCATTTGCGAAAAAAGAACAGATAGATTTGACAATCGTCGGACCTGAGGCTAGTCTATCCCTTGGTGTTGTCGATGCATTCCAACAGGCTGGCTTAAAGATTTTCGGGCCTACAAAAGATGCGGCACAAATTGAATCCAGTAAGGATTTCGCTAAGCAGATCATGGTGAAATACGATGTGCCAACCGCTGCTTATGCGACCTTTGATAAAGAAGATGCCGCAGTTGCCTATGTGAAGGCACAAGGTGCTCCTATCGTTATTAAAGAAGATGGTTTAAAAGCCGGAAAAGGTGTTACCGTTGCCCAGAGTGAAGAAGAAGCGTTAGAGGCAATACATATTGCCTTCAGCATTCCCGGTAATAAGGTTGTAATTGAGGAATGTCTGGTAGGTTTTGAGTTCTCTTTAATTTGCTTTGTATGTGATGATATCGTTGTGCCTATGCAGGTGGCACAAGATCATAAATGCGCGTATGATGGAGATAAAGGTCCTAATACCGGTGGTATGGGATGCTATTCACCGGTTAAGAAAATTACACCAGAAATTATTCAAGAGGCAATGGATACCATCATGGTGCCAATGGCCAAAGCAATGGTAAAAGAAGGACATCCATTTACCGGTTTCTTATATGGCGGTTTAATGTTAACGGATAAAGGTATTAAAACTATTGAGTTCAATGCCCGTTTTGGTGATCCTGAAGCAGAAGTAATCTTGCCACGCTTAAAAAGTGATTTCGTTGACGTCATTTTGCATGTGATGAACCATGAGGCTATGGAATTAACATGGGATGATAAGGTAACGCTTGGTGTTGTCTTAGCAAGTGAAGGCTATCCTGCGGGAAGTACTAAGGATGCTGTGATTACAGGCTGTGATGAAGTAGATGCCCTTGTTTATCACATGGGAACGGCAAAAAAAGATGGTAAGTTAGTAACCGCCGGTGGACGTGTCATGATCGTTGTGGCACAGGAAGATACCTTACAGGCTGCATTTGATAAAGCTTATCATGAAGTAGCAAAAATTCAGTGTGAGAAGTTGTTCCATCGCCATGATATTGGCAAAAAAGATATGTAATTGATTACGATCAGAAGGAGGAGCGTCATGTTTAAAACAGATTTGGAAATTGCACAAGAATGCACATTGGAGCATATTCGCGATGTAGCGGCTAAAATTGGTGTTGAGGAAAGTGACTTGGAATACTATGGCAACTATAAGGCAAAGGTATCCCTGGATTTATTAAACCGCAATCAGGATAAAGCGGATGGTAAACTGATTCTGGTGACTGCCATCAATCCAACAAAAGCCGGTGAAGGAAAATCAACGACAACTGTTGGATTGGGAGATGCCTTAAACCGTATTGGTAAAAAGACGATGATTGCATTACGTGAACCATCTTTAGGACCGGTCTTCGGTTTAAAAGGTGGGGCAGCCGGAGGCGGCTATGCACAAGTTGTGCCAATGGAAGATATCAATCTGCATTTCACCGGTGACATGCATGCCATCACAACGGCCAATAATTTAATCAGTGCTTGTTTAGACAATCATATTCATCAGGGCAATGAACTGGATATTGATATTGAACATGTAACTTGGAAACGTTGTCTGGATATGAATGATCGCACGCTGCGCAATATCAATATCGGACAAGGCGCAAAAGCCAATGGTGTAGAGCGTAAGGATGGCTTTAACATCACGGTCGCATCCGAAGTTATGGCGGTGTTGTGCTTAGCTACATCCCTCATGGATCTAAAAGAGCGCTTAGGTCGTATGTTGGTTGCTTATAATACGAAAAAGGAACCTATTTATGTAAAAGACTTAGGCATTGAAGGTGCGCTGGCTATGGTATTGAAGGATGCCATCAAACCAAATATGGTGCAGACATTGGAACATAATCCGGTCTTGATCCATGGTGGTCCTTTTGCGAATATCGCTCATGGCTGTAACTCTATTTTAGCAACTAAGACTTGTCTAAAACTGGCGGATTATACGGTTACGGAAGCTGGTTTTGGCGCAGATTTAGGAGCTGAAAAATTCTTAGATATCAAATGTCGCTTTGGTGGTTTAAAACCAAATGCAGTGGTTATCGTGGCAACGATTCGTGCTTTGAAGCAGCATGGAAATGTCGCTTATGAAGATTTAAAAGAAGAAAATGTCGAAGCTATGTTAGCCGGTTGTGAAAACTTGGCAAAACACATTGATACCGTAAAACAATTCGGTCTTCCTTATATCGTGGCTATCAATGAATTTGCTAGCGATACGCCAAAAGAAGTGACAGCTTTAGAAAATTGGTGTAAAGAGCATCAACATCCAATGTCTTTATCTCAGGTATGGGCAAAAGGTGGCGAAGGGGCTATTGACTTAGCTCAGCAACTGGTTGCTTTATGTGATCAAGAGAATAACTACGCACCTTTATATGCTGTAGAAGACAGCATTGAAGATAAGATTCAGGCAATCGCAACGAAGGTATATGGCGCTGATGGTGTTGATTTTACCGAAGAGGCCAAAGCCCAGATTGCTCTGTATAATGCACTTGGCTGGAATAAGATGCCAATCTGTATGGCCAAAACACAGATGTCTTTAAGCGATGATGCGAAGGTTTATGGTGCACCAAAAGGTTTCCGTATTACGGTACGTGAATTAAATCCATCCTTAGGTGCCGGCTTTATCGTTGCATTAACCGGTAAAGTTTTGACCATGCCAGGTTTACCAAAACATCCGGCAGCCTTAGATATGGACATCAATGAAGAAGGACATATCGTAGGGTTATTCTAATAGAAACAAGTTAAACTATAGTGATTGAAAAAGAAGAAATCATATCCTTGTGTAAGTGATATTAGATTTCTTCTTTTAGGTTGCTTTTTTGTTTTGTACCATAATTCTAAAAGTGTATATCATTAAGATTAAGAAAAGGGGCATACTTACCTTCTTTTTTATAATGCTGTTTTGACTTTTGGTATGCAACAATTCCTACTTATTTTATCGTATCTTTTATGTTTAGAAAGATTATTGTATCCGATAGGGGATAATAAAAGGTTTGCTACTTTCAAGACAGCAAACCTTACGATAGTTCAAGAGTGATCTAATTAACGATGATATAATTTTTTGGTCTGATACTGATCCTCACAAGTCAGATTGACCTTCAGCTTACGGAAGGTTCCTGCATCTACTTGTGATAGGATAACAGTACTATGGGCTTCACAATTCTTTAATTTATCAAGCTGCTGCAATGCCAAATGTGATACCGGATTGGTCGTAGCACTGATAGCAAGGGCGATTAGAACTTCATCGGTATGTAAACGAGGATTGTGATTGCCTAATGACCCCACTTTTAATTTCTGGATTGGTTCAATGATATTCGGTGATATTAAAGGAATGATATCATTGATATTGCCTAATTTCTTTAAGGCATTTAATAATGCTGCCGAACTGGCACCTAATAAAGATGTTGTTTTTCCTGTGACAATGGTGCCATCCGGTAATTCAATGGCAACAGCCGGTGCATTCGTCTCTTCCGCTTTGGCAAGTGCCGGTTTTACACAAGCACGTTCTTCCGGTATGATATTTGCCTGAGACATGATAATTTCTATTTTTTTGATTGTGTCTTCATTGGTATGCCCTTTTTTGAAGTCTACCTTCGCTTTATAGTAACGGCGAATAATTTCCTCAGTACTTGCTTTGCGTGCTGCTTCATCATCGCATATGCAATAACCAACCATGTTAACACCCATATCCGTTGGTGATTTATAAGGGCTTACGCCTAGAATCTTTTCAAACATCGTATTTAAAACAGGGAATATTTCCACATCACGATTATAATTTACCGTTGTTTCACCATAAGCCTCTAAATGGAAAGGATCAATCATATTAATATCATTTAAATCAGCTGTCGCAGCTTCATAAGCAAGATTTACCGGATGTTTTAGAGGAAGATTCCAGATAGGGAAAGTCTCAAATTTCGCATAACCGGCTTTTACACCACGCTTATGTTCGTGGTAAAGCTGTGACAAACAGGTAGCCATCTTACCGGAACCCGGACCCGGAGCTGTCACCACGATTAATGGTTTCGTGGTTTCTATGTATTCATTCTTTCCATAACCTTCATCAGAAACAATCAGCGGAATGTTGTTAGGATAACCGGCAATCTGATAATGCAGGAAAACGCGAATACCTAAATGTTCCAGGTGTTTTTTAAATGTATCAGCGGATGCCTGGTTCGCATATTGGGTAATGACGACACTACCCACATATAAACCGGTATCACGGAAGGCATCAATCAAACGCAGTACTTCTACATCATAGGTGATTCCCATGTCGCTGCGAATTTTATTTTTCTCTATATCACTTGCGCAAACAGCGATAACAATTTCTACTTCTTCTTTCAGTTCTAACAACATTTTTAATTTACTATCCGGCTGAAATCCCGGAAGGACACGTGCAGCATGATGATCATCGAACAGCTTGCCGCCGAATTCCAGATATAGCTTATTGTCAAATTTAGAAATTCTATCTAAGATATGCTTTGATTGCAGTTTTAGATATTTGTCGTTATCAAAAGCGATTTCTTTCATCGTTCCACTCTCCTTTAAATCGTTTAAATCACTAAGTCTTATTATAGCAAAATAATTGTATATTTACTAATTAAAATAGCAAGAAATAAGAAAATTCTAACAAAGGATTTTAGATAGGAAGAATTAGGCGAATAGAATGGGTTTATATAATTTCAATATGTTTGCGAAAGATTATGATGAATACTCCTTTTGCATGCAATATGTAAAAAAGAAAAACAGGCAGGGTAAGGATAACTAAAGTAGGAATAGGCTATTCGCAAACAAAGATATTATGCTGTTACAGGGTATCTTTTCATAGTGTATTTGAAAAGTCAATAAGTGTATACGGTATTTAAAAGCCAATAAGTGTATACTTTATGGACCGTTTCTACAGTATGATTGATGATGATATTCATGAATACAATAATTGCCATTCGTTTTAACTTATCCAATGTGAAATAGGTGTTTGCTACCTATATGTCCAATAGCTATGTAAGTAATTTCTTAGGAAAGCATGACGATATGGAATCAAGCGAGAAAGCAAAAAGAGTTATAATTTAAGGATGTATAACAATATATGGAAAATCGCTTTTCTTTAAAAAGCTATGTTATAATTATGTATAGGCAATTACCGCTTTTCATTGTGCTTCATAGGGAAATGTGAATTTGTCTATTTTCTCATAGCTATACGGGATAAAATGTTTTATAATAAGAATGCACTTTTTTACACGCAACTATCACGAGTGATAGATTTCATAATAAAATAGTAATACTGGAAGGAGATAAACATGGAAGAAGTTATCAAAATAGAAGGTGGACATAAATTGAATGGTACCGTGCGCATCAGCGGATCAAAAAATGCGACGGTAGCACTTATACCAGCAGCAATATTAGCAAACGGACCGGTTACGATATGTGGGGTACCAAGTATATCCGATGTAGAATCTTTATCTGTACTCCTTCGTGATCTTGGGGTTGTTGTCGATATACGTTCCTCTGACAGCATTGTCATTGATCCGACACAGATGGAAAATAAACCTTTGATCCATGAAGCGGTAAATAAATTAAGAGCATCCTATTATTTTATGGGGGCATTATTAGGTAAATATGGCCATGCGGAAATTCGGATGCCCGGCGGTTGTTACTTAGGCCCTCGTCCGATTGATTTACATTTAAAAGGATTTGAAGCATTAGGAGCGACCATTCATTATGATCATGGAGCATATATCTTAGATGCACCACAATTGATCGGGAATAAAATTTTCTTGGATATTGCCAGTGTCGGGGCTACGATCAATATCATGATGGCTGCTGTTCATGCACAAGGCAGAACAACCATTGAAAATGCCGCAAAAGAACCTGAGATCATTGATGTGGCTACGTTATTAAATAAGATGGGCGCAAAGATACGTGGAGCAGGAACGAATGTCATCACGATTGATGGTGTTGAGGCATTAGGCGGCTGTTTCCATGAAATTATACCTGATCGTATTGAAGCAGCGACATATATCGTATTAGCAGCAGCAGCGGCCGATGAGGTTGTTGTGGAAAACGTCATTCCACAGCATTTAGAGTCCTTATTAAGCAAGCTGCATGAAATCGGTGTTGATATTAAGGTAGATGTAGATCGCCTAATTATAAAAGGGAATACGGGAAATTTAAAAGCAACAGATATCAAAACACTCCCATATCCTGGCTTCGCGACAGATATCCAGCAACCGTTAACGGCATTACTGACACAAGCACATGGACAGTCTATTGTGACGGAAACGATCTATACAGAGCGTTTTAAACATTGTCAGGAGTTAGCAAAGATGGGGGCTAATATTAATGTGATGATACCAAGCTCATTCATCAATGGACCGACACCATTATCCGGTGCTGAAGTGTCTGCAACCGATTTGCGTTGTGGAGCATGCCTTGTCATTGCCGGATTGATTGCGGAAGGAACGACAACCATTCGTAATATTTATCATATTGAAAGAGGTTATGAACACATTGATGAAAAACTGAGTGCTTTAGGTGCTAAGATTTGGAGAGAAACGATAGAGTAAAATAGAGCAGGTAAAAGCCTGCTTTTCTAATAGCGAAAGGATTGCTTTATTTCGAACCTTCCTAAGCAGGAGAGGAAAAAAGGAGTATAATGAAGATGACGATATGTCAAAGGAGGAGCATTGAAATGAAGCGATTAATCGTTAATGCCGATGATTTCGGTTTCGATGAGGCAGTAAACTATGGCATCCTGAAAGGCTATCAGGAAGGCATTGTTACATCAACATCTATGATGGCAAATATGCCCGGATTTGCGCATGCGGTCACATTGGCAAAGCAGCATCGCGATTTAGGTATCGGTGTCCATTTAACCTTAACCTGTTACTATCCGTTAGGTAAGGGGTATAAGAGCTTAACAAGAAGGGATGGTTCCTTTAAAAAACAAGGGGATATCAATGAATTTGACGAAGAGGAAATGTATGAAGAACTAAAGCTCCAAATTGAAAAAGTGTTGGCATCCGGTTTGCATCCTGATCATTTAGATTCTCATCATCATATCCATACCTTTCCTCATGTGCAAGGAGTATTTGAGCGGCTGCAAAAGGAATATGATCTGCCGGTGCGTGGTGGGTTTCAATACGAAACAATGATGCCACATGCACTCTTGCTTGATCAGTTTTATGCAGATGGTGCAACAATTTCAAATCTGAAACAAATTGTGGATTCTTTAGAGGAAGCAAACTGCTATGATTTAATGTGTCATCCGGCTTATCTCGATATGTTTTTACAACAAACAACTTCCTATAATATACAACGTATAAATGAATTGGACATATTATGTAATAAGGATTTAAAAGAGTATTTACAAGCAAAAGGAATACAACGATTGCGTTATAGTGATTTATAAGAAAAGATGAGGTGAGGGTCATGTTAAGGGTGGCAATTTTAGAAAGTGAAGAAATGGTAAAAAATATCTTATTCATTTTAGGGGATATTTTAAAGGATGAAGATTGGACCTTTCAGTATTTCGCAAAGTTGTCACAATTTGTGAAAGCCCAACAGCAGAAAGAATATCAGATTCTTATTCTTCAAGATAAATTTGACACGCAAAGAATTGCCGGCACCTTTATTCAACCTTATCCGGAACGTGTTGTCATATTTACAACGGTAGAAGAAAAACGTTATGAACATGAAGTTGGCAACTTTGAACGTATTTTATATATCGATCGTAGACGATTACGACATGAATTACAGCGTATTGATCCTTTTGTGCGAAATTTATTAGCCAATCAGGAAGAATATTTTTTCTCTTATAACCATATCAGTGTACCTTTGAAAATCAGTGATATTTATTACATTGAAAAAGACAATAAAAACCTTGTTTATCATACAAAACGAGGAGAATTCAGTGAACGCAAGAGTATTAAAGATGCTGAAAAGTATTTTGAAAAATATCACTTTTTACGGATTCATTCCAGTTTTTTGGTTAATTTGCAATATGTAACGCGATTTGAAACAGAAAGTGTATTTTTGCAGAAAATAGAATTACCTTTTGCAAGAGCTAGACGACCGGAAGTCATTGCCAAAGTAAGAGATTTCACTAAGCATACATAAAGTAACAGATTATTCCAAAAAAACGCCAGATTTTCCACTTCTCTTTACATAATCAGATTGACGAATATAATGAAAGTGTAAAGAAAAAGAAAACAAAAGAAAGCGGTGAGAAGATGGGAACGTTTGATCGTTGAATTATGGAACTTGTCCAAGGCTGATGCGTGAAAGGGTATCTTGTAGAGGTATTCCATCAGAGGAAAGTTATTTCAATATCATAATCTCAACATAATTTAGGAAAATACGGTGAGGATCATCGGAAGTTAAAGCCTGAAGAAGTACTGGTGACAGCAGACAAGGTATCAGGAAACGATAACAGTGATGTTATCACTCATAGGGATATGAGGAAACTCCATAGTATTGTTCCATTAGGATTATAGAATTTATCAAGAAACTACTTCGTAATAACAATAGATGTATAAGGGTGGTGAGAAGATAAATTATATAAATCATGTTAAGATAATTTCGTTGTAAAGAGAACCGTAAGAAAGTGTTTCACATATTGGTTGTGTAAATAGTAGTAATTACGTAAGTGTATCAAACAATGAAAGGGTAACATGATATTCACAAACGTTAAGTATACTGATGAGATTTGAGCAGCGTCATTGGAATTCAAGCAAAGTCAGGAGAAATCAAAAGCGTAAGTGAAAATGTGAAACATAGGCAATAAGAATGCAGTAAGGTGAAATAACTGCGCTAGATAAGGAAATAGGAAAAGACCTATGTGGACATAATGAAACAGATACGTAGCGCTATTCTTGATTGATGTATTGTAATTTGATGGAAATCGCGAAGTAAAAAGATGAATATCTTATACAAAGACATGAAAGAGAATGGTCGTGATAAACATACAAATAAATAGTAGAGCCTTCTATACAAGTGAATTGAGATAGAAGGCTTTTTTTAGTGACAGATTGACTCCTAATGATTCTGAATATTCGAATATCATTTATGTTAAAGATGTAAATTGATAATCATAAAAAGAGAACTGTAACGCTTAACAGTTCTCATAATAGGAAATGAAGGGTAATGTTATGAAACTATTCTCCTAGCTCTAATGTAGCTACTAGAGGATTGTGGTCAGACAATTTAGAAGGAATCATTTTAACTTCTTTGATCGTGATGTTTTTTGACACAATGATGTTGTCGACACTGTTTACTTTCATAGTATCATCAACGCCATTATACGTATCTAACCATTTGCCATCTAAACCATTGGCAATATGATATTTTTCTTTAAATGCATCAAATTCTTTTGTGGACTGATCGGCATTAAAATCACCAACTGCAATTACATATTTGCAAGTATCGCTGTCCATGGCTTTCATTAAGGTTTCCATCTGCTGTTTGCGCAATTTCTGATCTTCATAGCTTAAATGAGTGTTATAGAAGGCGATTTCTTTGCCGTCTTTTTCAATCACGACACGCTGATATAAACGTGGTTCAATAGGATTCTTTGCGGATACAGCATCCATCTTTGCTTCGGATTCTTTATTGTCTGGATCATAGTCTTTGTAAGCATCCGCCAATTCCTGTGCGATTTCTTTACCAGCAAATAAATCGCTATACAATTTAGTAGCATCTTTGCTCTTGAATTCATATTTCGATACTGTCGCAATACCATATTCACCACCGGAGAAAGCGATGGCATTTGAGAAGAATGCATCCTTGTAAGGATCAACTTTGAATTTGCTGACTACATCATAGTGATTACGTCTTGTCATGTTATCGACTTCTTGAAGTCCGAAAATCTCAACACCGTTTTCTTCCAATAATTTACGCTGTGCATCTACATCTGGCTGTGATTTTGCGTCAATGTTGTTTGATGCGACAACCAGTGTATTGCCGCTTGTTTCCTTTTTGTCCTTGTCGGCATTGTTGTTAGAACATCCTGTTGCAGTTGCTAATAAAGTCATGGCACATAAAGCACATAATAATTTTTTCATAGTTTCCTCCTGTTTTACGAACATAAACATGTAAAGCTGGATCCAGAGCAGAACGATATCTACATGAAACTACAAAAAAAGGCATAAGTTTTTCCCCAAAAACTCATGCCTGATTGAACAGTAACACGTTTTATCATTTCGCTTCTAACTTTTACACACAAATGATAAGCGTTTACATTTCGTTTGTCAATCCCTTTTTTTAAAAAATTTTTATTTGCGATATTTACAATTTGTGAAAAAATGTTATCATGAAAACGTTTTATAATTCTAGAAAAGGAAGTGGTTTCATGACTTGGTATCGAAAATTATGGGTTGCCTGTATGCCTCTTTTGTTGTTTCTTCCTATAGTTTCCATCGTGGCTAGTATCAGTCAGCTACTAGCTGAAATCCTTCCTTTTATGACACTATTTGTTCGTCTGGATGCCTTGTATGCTAAGGCGCTGCCTTTCTTACTGGCAGGCTTTGTATCTTATCAGTTTTGTAGACATAAGGATGGCAGTGTTGTCTTATCCGCAATGATTGCTTATTTACTCATCATCAGTGTTTTACAAAGTGAGGTTTTGAATGAGGCTTTTGCTTATCAATGGCATGTAGATGTGGCTGTAGATTATATTCAAAATCCATTGACTGCCATCTTATGCGGATTGGTTGCGGCAAAGCTATTTGAGCGGTTTTCACAAGTACAGTTACCCAAAAGTCTGGCTTTTTTCAGTGGACGTCGTTTGGTCCCGATATTAACTATTTTCATCATGTTGGGATTGGCTGTTCCGTATTACTTTATCTGGACATTTACAATACGTCAATTGTTCTCTTTAACAGCTGTATTATATGAGCATGGAATAGTTGGGGCAAGCATTAGTAAAGTACTGAATAGTGGACTTGTGATTGTTGGTTTACGTGATATCAGTGATGGTTTTTATATCCTTCCCGGTTTTCAGAAGGGCATTACCGTCATGCAATATGGTGTAATGCCTGCATTTATGCTTTCCTGGATGGTATTCCTTCTTCATAAGAAACGATATCCCATGGCTATTTTTGTGAGTTTGTGTCTGTTACAATGCCTCTTATCACAGGCTAGTGACGCTTTTGTGTTGTATTTGTTTATCAGCGCACCGCTATTATGGCTTGTATATTGCATAGGGAGTGGCTGTATATTTTATTTGGCTTACTTTTCTGTTTCAGGTGGATTGCTGACGGTCGTTTTTGGTAGTATCTATATCAGCTTGCTATGGCTTTCTTATAAAAGACAGTGGCTTTATTTACCCCAGGAAGAGCGTGGTGCTATCCATGATGAATATGTCGTAGAACTGTTAGAAGTTTTTGGCGGCATGGAGAATATAAGAGTGATGAAAGTGATGGATCGCAGCTTATTTATCACTGTGTATGACATGGATTTTGTAGATGAACAACGATTACTAAAGCTGTGCGCTTATCATCTTGCAAAGGATGAATACTGCTATGAATTGGCGGCAGGTAACCAGGCATTTGCTTTGCAGCAAGCGTTGCAAAGGTTACAGGAAAAAGAATTACAGCAATTGCTGTTGTAAAAGGAGGGACATCATGCAAATCATACATGTTTACAACAACAATATTGTTTCGGCAATTAGAGGCAAACAGGAAATGATCATTGTCGGAGCAGGAATCGGCTTTCATAAACGGCCCGGCGATACGGTAGATGAAAAACGCATTGAAAAGACATATACCTTTGAAGATGAACAGAAAAAACAGCTGCATATGCTGTTGGAACGTACACCTATTTTGTATTTTCGAATTGCTGAAGTCATAGCCCGTAAGGTATGCGAGACTTTAAAAATAGAAGTGAGCCCACAGCTATTGATCTCATTGAGTGATCACATCCATTATGCGGCAGAACGTAAGAAACAGAATATCAATGTCCCTAATTTCATGTTAAATGAAATCAAAACATTGTATAAAAGAGAATTTAAAGTGGGTCTGTGGGCGTTAAAGCTCATTCAGGCAAATACGGAAATCAGTTTCCCAGAGGATGAGGCTGGTTATATTGCCATGCATATCGTCAATGCCACATTAAACAATGGTGGGCGTAGCAGTAATGTATCAAAAATCTTACGTTTCATTAAAGATGTACAGCGAATCGTTGAGGAAACGTATCAGGTTCATCTTGATGAGAATGAACTTAACTTTTCACGTTTTATTACGCATTTAAAATTTTTGGGACAGCATATGTTTTCAAATCAAAAGACGAAAAAAGAAGAGCTTGGCGATTTGTATGCCTTTTTGATAAAACGCAATGATAAAATGGAACATTGTATTCATCAGATCAGAGAAACGATCAAAGAAAAATATCATTATGAGCTACAGGAAAATGAACAGGTGTATCTGATGATCCATATTGGAAAGCTGATTGATTAAGATGAAACTACAGAAATTAGGAAGAGCCCTCATGTTGCCAATCGCCGTCTTCCCGGCTGCGGCATTGCTTATGGGGATTGGCTATGCATTAGAAGAAAGTGGTATGGAAAATCTATATTTTATGGCAATGATCTTGCAGAAAACAGGAAATGTTATCATCTCCCAGATGCCAATGATTTTTGCGATCGGTGTAGCTTATGAACTAAGTGATGATAAAAGTGGTTTAGCTGCCTGTAATGGATTATTATGTTTTCTTATTATCACCAGTTTGCTTTCGGTATCGAATGTCTCTTTTTTAGAAGATACCTTGCGCTTTCGGGTAGATGAAGCTTTTGGCAATATTAATAATCAGTTCATTGGGATTTTAAGTGGTCTGTTAGCTGCATTTAGTTATCGTCGTAAACATGTTTCTACAAACTATTTACCTGCTGATTTTAGGGTCTTGGTTTATACCTCCATCTTTGCTATGCTTTGTTCCATCGTTTTATATATCGTCTGGCCTCTCATTTTTACATTGCTTATTTCCATTGGCACCATGATCAAGGATATGGGACCTTTGGGCGCAGGTATTTATGCGTTTTTAAATCGCCTGTTGGTTCCATTGGGATTACACCATATGTTAAATTCTATCTTTTGGTTTGATGTGATCGGTATTAATGATATTGGCAATTATTGGGCAGGCACGGGAATACGCGGAGTCACGGGCATGTATCAGGCAGGGTATTATCCAATCATGATGTTTGGTGTGGTAGCCATGGCTTTGGCGATGTATCAATGCTGTTTTATTACGCGGAAAAAGAAGATGAAGCCGTTTTTTGTATCCTCTGCTATTGCGTCGTTTCTCACCGGTGTTACGGAGCCATTAGAATTCTCCTTTATGTTCTTATCTCCATTGCTCTATGTGATGCATGCTTTACTGACTGGTATTTCGGTGTTTATGGCAGCCAGCTTACAATATATTGCAGGCTTTAGCTTTAGTGCCGGGGCTATTGACTTTGTATTGGCGAGTTCGCTCCCTATGGCAGTAAAACCATATATGCTATTCGTTCAAGGTGGGCTTTTCTTTGTGATATATTATGTGCTATTTCGATTAATGATCAAGAAATTTGATCTTTGTACTCCGGGAAGAGAGAATGATCAAAATGAGCCGTTTCAAGAAGGAAGTATTGCTGCTGAAGATTTGAATGAGATGGCAAAAGTCATCATTGAAGGCTGTGGCGGGGCAGAAAATATCATTGCGATTCATTCCTGTATCACACGTCTTCATATCACATTAAAAGATCAGGATAAGTTTGTTTTTAAGCGCATTCGTCAAAATGGTGCTGCCGGTTATTTAAAGACAAAAGAAGAAATTCAGATTGTGTATGGTGCGCATGTGGATGCTATCATGGATGTATTAAAAAATTATCAATTGTAATCAGTTAAACGACGGGGAAGCCATGCAACGTATAGAAAGATACAGAAAACTTCATGGCAATTCTTTCAAAGATTGCTTCTTTTTATGATGCCCATCATTGAAAATCATAAACTTAATGTTTTGTTCATACGGTAAGTTTGTTATAATAGTAGATGCTGGAGGGATACTATGTCCAATACATTTCATAAAGAAGATTTTTTTCATGTTGTAAAATCATATGGCATAACTTTGCAGGATACGCAGCTGCAACAATTTGCCATGTATGCTGCTATGCTCCTTGAATGGAATCAAAAAATGAATTTGACGGCGATTACGGATATGGATGAAATCTATGAAAAACATTTTCTGGATTCTATATTGCCCTCCTTTGATGTAAAACTGAAGGGTACTTTCTGTGATGTTGGGGCAGGTGCTGGGTTTCCTAGCATCCCTTTGAAAATCGTTTACCCTGACTTAGAAATTACGATTGTAGAAACATTAGGAAAACGAATTACTTTTTTAGAAGCTCTGTGTCATCAGCTGAAGTTAAACAATGTGCATTGTGTACATGCAAGAGCTGAAGATTATGCGAAAGAACATCGGGAAAGCTTTGATATCGTCAGCGCAAGAGCGGTTGCAAACTTAACAATGCTTTCAGAATTATGCATTCCGTTGGTAAAGGTAGGCGGTATGTTTTTGGCATTAAAGGGTGCCAATGCGCAAGAGGAGTATGCGTTGGCTGAAAAAGCAATTCGCCTTCTTGGATGTGAGGAGAAACGCAGGGATGAAAAAGTGCTGTCGGATGGTTCCAAAAGGGTCAATTTTGTCTTTGAAAAGGTAAAGAAAACCCCATTGAAATATCCAAGAGCATTTGCGCAAATAAAGAAAAATCCCCTTTGAGGAGGAATAGAATGGAAGATACAAAGATGATAGCAATCGATTTGATTGAACCGAATCCATATCAGCCACGCTTGGAATTTGATCAAGACGCGCTAATGGATCTGGCACAATCAATTCGTGAAAATGGTTTGATTCAGCCAATCACCGTACGAAAGGTTAATGATAAATATCAAATCATCGCCGGTGAACGTCGATTCCGTGCATTACGTTTAAATGGTGCTGTGGAAGTACCGGCAAATATTATGGATGCTGATGAAGTACAGATGGCAGAAATGGCATTGGTTGAAAATATTCAAAGAGAGAATTTAAGTGCCATAGAAGAAGCCAAATCGTATGTGGAAATCATGAAATATGCTGGCATTAATCAATCGCAGCTGGCTTTACGTGTAGGTAAATCACAAAGCTCTATTGCCAATAAAATTCGCTTGTTAAATCTGGATGAGGAAGTACAGGAGGCAGTCAGTGCACGCCGTATCAGTGAACGTCATGCCCGTGCTTTGTTAGGCTTAGATGAAGAAAAACAGAAACAGACATTGCAGAAAATAGAAAAAAGAGGTCTGACCGTTGCACAGACAGAAAAATTATTAAAGGAAGAGGCACAAGGGCCAAAACCAAAGAAAAAAGTTATGCTGAAAGGCATTAGTAAGAGTATACGTATTGCTTTAAATACCATTCATCAAGCGGTAAGCATGGTGAATCGGGCAGGCTGTGAGGCACTCATGCAGGAAGAAGAACGTGAGGATGATGTCATCATAACCATACGCATTCCGAAATAGAAAGGTCTGGTTACATATGGGAAAAATTATTGCTGTTTCAAATCAAAAGGGGGGCGTTGGTAAAACGACCACTTCGATTAATTTAGCGGCAGGGTTAGGATATTTAGGTAACAAGGTTCTGTTGGTAGACTTTGATCCACAGGGCAACGCAACACAGGGAGTCGGTGCTGAAGTAGGTGAAGATAAACTTTCTGTATACAATTTGATTATGGAACATTATGAGGTGAGAGACATTCGTAAAAAGTTATCATCACCTCCGATAGATATCATACCAGCTAATATATCTTTAGCAGGTGCCGATTTGCAGATGGTAAAATTTGAGGTTGGAAAAGAAGAATTATTAAAAAACAAATTAGAACCGATTAAGGATGAATACGATTTTATTATCATTGACTGTCCGCCTTCTTTAGGCTTGTTGAATACCAATGCCTTAACGGCGGCAGATTCGGTTATTATTCCAGTACAGTGTGAATATTATGCGTTGGAAGGTGTGACACAACTTTTATTAACGATTCGTCTGGTACAGCAGCTGTTTAATAAGAATCTGATGATTGAAGGTGTGATCTTAACGATGTATGATGGACGTACGAAATTAAGCGTAGAAGTGCAACAGGAAGTTCGTCAGCATTTCAAAGATCGTGTATATAAAACCTATATACCTCGAAATGTAAAATTAAGCGAGGCACCATCACGCGGTATGTCGATTTTTGAATATGATGTACGTTGTGAAGGAGCAAAAGCATATGCCGGATTAGCGAATGAGGTTGTCCGCATGAATAAGAAGGCGAAGGCCAGATAGGAGGTAAGCGTCAATATGGCAAAAAAAGAGAACAATGCCAGACTGGGCAAAGGACTATCGGCTATCTTTGGTGAAGATGTCAGCAATGTTTTAGAAGACATTCAGCAAGGGAAAAGCGAGGTTCATGAAGACAGCAAGTTTGAGGTGGATGTTAAGGATGTAAAACCAAATCCTTATCAGCCAAGAAAACACTTTGATGATGATAAGATTCAGGAATTGGCAGATTCGATTAAATTACATGGTGTGTTTACACCAATCTTAGTTAAAAAAGCAGTCAAAGGTTATGAACTAATTACCGGTGAGCGTCGTTTACGTGCCAGCAAGCTAGCTGGGTTAAAGCGTATTCCGGCCATCCTGATGGATTTTGATGATCAGCAGATGATGGAGATTGCCTTATTGGAAAACATTCAGCGTGAAGATCTGAATGCTATTGAAGAGGCGCAAGGCTATGAAAAGCTGATTAAGAAACTAGGATATAAACAGGAAGAATTAGCACATCGTATTGGGAAATCCCGTGAACATGTTGCCAATATGTTACGATTATTAAAATTGCCTGCATCTGTGCAACAGCATGTAGTGAATAATGAACTCAGCATGGGGCATGTACGCGCCCTGTTATCCTTGAAAGATCCAAAACTCATGGAAGAGGTAGCGCAAAAGGCAATACAATTGCATTTATCTGTGCGTGCCGTGGAAACGCTTGTTAAAAATATGAATGAGCCTAAGCCGGAACCGGTGAAAAAAGAGCGAGACGTTAATCTGGATCAGGTAGAGAAACGATTACAGAGTCGTTTTGGCACAAAAGTAAAAATTGATGAAAAACAAATTGTCATTAAGTATCATGGCAACGATGACCTCAATCGTGTACTTGAGATGATTGGCGGATTAGATGAAGAAATGTAAGAAAGATGCGATGTATTCGTGTCTTTTTGTTTGCGAATTTTCATGGTGATAAAGACGATAGAAAGGACTATAGTATAACTTTTAGTAATAAAAAAAGAATTGTGATAGTACAATCATATGCACAATTCTTTAGGTCGTATAAAAAATTATTTGTTTTTTAAAATATTATGCCGGATATAAGCAATGGTCTGATCTAAACCATGATCTCTTAAATATTCTAATATATGCTGTGTCAATGCTTTTGTGTTAGGATGCATCATGACTCTGTCATAACCGTTTAAGAAGTATTCTAAAGCACTGGCATCGGTATAGTTTTCCTTTTGATAGGTCATGGATGCCGCAATACGATCGCAAATCATCTCAACAACGTAGTTGACAGGCATTTCAATAGCAATGACACCATTTTTTACATTTCCATTGTCCAACCAGTATTCCCAGTGATGACGATTCCGTCCTTTATGATGCAACCATCCAAGGGAATACCCTTTTACTTCTTTTTCTCGATTAATAGGGCTGCGAAAGCCTTGATAATAGGTAACTCCTGCCCAAAATTCAACAGGTGAATATTTCGATAAATCGTGTAAGATTCCTTGCTTATATAAATGGCAGCGAAAGCATAATTTAGTTACCAGTATTTTATGATGATTGATCGTTGAAAGATGTCCCCAGAAACGATTCATAATAATCTCCTTCCTATGTGAATTTATAATGTCAGAGGTATTTTAACACAAATAAAGAAAAAGGGAAGAGTGGAATGATGATCGATCATAGATGGGTATTTGTATGGGGAAGGTCTTATATCCTCTCTTATGATTATCAAAAAGTTGTAAAAAAACGCATGACCATCACATATCCTTCACATTCGCGCGTTATAGTATAGGTACAGGCAGACTTACTGCTTGTGTGGTAATGGAAATCGTTTCCCCATCCCTATAGTAATAGTAACAACAGCTATCATGTTTACATAATTTTATAATTTCCATTACCGGCCTTCATGCTTAAGACCTCTATCCCTCGTAGAGGTCTTATTGTATGTGCTCTTTAATAAATTAACACAGAATTCAAATACAATTCATATGTTTTTCACAAAGCTGTCTTATACTAAAAGTACAAGGTAAGTAATACCTTGAAAGACTTTGGTAATGGTACTTACTCCCTCGTTTGCATTTGTTCATTCCATAAACAAACCGCCATTACCTTTCCATAAAAAACGACTCCTTACTACTTCAAGGAGTCATTTTTAGCTGAATTACTGCTTTTTTTATGTTGTATGATCCATGCATGTATCGGTATAAAGATGATAAACAGGATCAAAACAATTGGTAAGATTGCATTCCATGGTGTTGAGAACTTCTCGATATAACCTTGGAAGAAAATAAAGATGACGATGACAGGCAGTATGAAACTGACGTAGCCTCGTATCCAGCTAGGAAACTTTAGCCCTTTTCCTGTATTTGCTTCACCAAGGAAATTTTTCCATCCCCAACCATAACGGAAGGTACAGAATAATAGATATAATAAGGAACCTAATGGTAATAAATTGCTGGAAACGATGAAATCTTCTAAGTCCTGAATGGTTGTTCCTTCACCTAATGGCTGTAAGAAGGATAGAATATTAAATCCTAATGCACAAGGCAGTGATAAAATCAGGATGGCAAAGAAATTTACCCATACGGCTTTCTTTCTTGACCAACCGCTATCCATAGCAAAGGCAACGATATTTTCAAATACGGCAATAATGGTCGTTAATGCTGCAAAAGACATAAATAAGAAGAATAAGGTTCCCCATAAGCGTCCTTGAGCCATGGCATTAAAGACATTTGGCAATGTCACAAATACCAATCCTGGGCCACTTCCGGCATCTACACCAAAAGAGAAACAGGAAGGGAAAATAATCAAACCGGCAATAAAGGCAACTAAAGTATCTAAGATACAGACATTCAGACTTTCACCTAGTAAAGAACGATCTTTTCCGATATAGCTGCCAAAGATAGCCAACGCTCCGATACCCAGACTAAGCGTAAAGAAGGCTTGACTCATTGCCGCAAAGATGGCGTCCCATAAGCCGTTTTCCATCATTTTACCAAAGTCAGGCACTAAATAAAACGTTAAACCTTCTACAGCATCTGGTAAAGTGACAGCGCGTATCACCAGTATCAGCATAACAATAAATAAACAGGACATCATATATTTGGAAATCTTTTCAACCCCATTTTGTAATCCCTTGCTGCAGACGAGAAAGCCGATCATGGTAATTACGACCATCCAAAACAGGTTCTGCGCAGGACTTGCGAGCATATCATGAAATATCTGCCCCACTGCTTCTGTTGACTGGTTTTCAAAAGTGCCACTTATCATTTTCAAACAGTAATTCAACATCCATCCGCCAACGGTCGTATAAAACATCATCAGCATGTAATTACCGCCGATTGCCACATATTTGATGAAATGCCATTTTGTCTTTTTTGGCTCTAGTACATCAAAAGATTTTGCGGCCGATTTCATAGATGCGCGTCCTACGGAAAATTCCATTACCATGATAGGTAAGCCTAACAGCATCAGAAATAATAAATATAGCAATACAAAGGCAGCTCCGCCATACTGGCCGGTGATATAAGGAAACCGCCAGACATTCCCCAGTCCGACTGCACATCCCGCTGAGATTAGGATAAAGCCTAAGCGCGATGAGAATTTTTCTCTTGTTTTCATACATTCACACCCTTTTATGCATAATTTTATCGGTGTATATAAGGAAAGTCAATCTTTAATTCGGCTTTGTCATGGCAATTGTATTACTTTTTAGGAAATGGTATGAAAATTTAAGAGATACGTGATATACTATACGACGTAAAGAGGTGTAAAGATATGGAAATGCATAGAAATTCCCGCTGCTGGTGTGGCAGTGGCAAAAAATATAAACAATGTCATGAAAAGTTTGATGAAAAAATTCGCGAATTTGCTAGAAATGGCGAGATTGTGCCAGATCGCAGTTTGATCAAAAGTACAAAGGATATTCTTGGTATCAAAAAGAGTGCTGCTATTAACACCGGTGTACTTGATCATGTCGCAAAGCATATACATGTCGGTATGAGTACCGGTGATATTGACCGATTGGTGTATGATTACACAGTAAGTCATGGGGCAATACCTGCTCCTTTGAATTATGAAGGCTTTCCTAAAAGTGTTTGTACATCGGTTAATGATGAGGTATGTCATGGTATTCCGGATGATGAAATCATCTTACAAGAAGGCGATATCGTCAATGTAGATGTTTCCACCATTTTTCATGGTTATTACTCCGATGCTTCGCGAATGTTTATGATTGGTGAAGTGAGTGAAGAGGCAAAGCGTTTGGTACAAGTGACGAAAGAATGTCTGGAAATCGGTATAAAAGCTGTCAAACCTTGGGGGCATGTAGGCGATATTGGAGCGGCGATTCATGAATATGCAACGAGCAAAGGTTATAGTGTCGTGATAGATTTTGCCGGACATGGCGTTGGGAAAGCATTCCATGAGGATCCTATCGTTTCACATGTAGGGCGTAAGGGAAAAGGCATGATTCTGGCTCCCGGTATGGTGTTTACTATTGAACCGATGATCAATGAGGGAGATTATCATCTCTATATTGATGAAGATAATGGATGGACATCTTATACGGCGGATGGCAAGCTTTCTGCTCAATGGGAACATACCTTACTGGTAACCGAAAAAGGTGTTGAAATTTTGACATATTAAACAAGGGGGTTGCCCTTGTTTTTCAAATAGGAAAAGATTATAGCAAGTAGTATTGGAAAATGGAAGGAAAATGATATGCGAGTGATATTACAAAGAGTGCGGCATGCATCCGTTACAATTGATGGACAAGTGCATGGCGCCATTCAAAATGGTTTTTTAGCTTTGGTAGGTATTACCCAGAGTGATGATGAAGGCATTGTGAAGAAAATGGCAAAAAAATGTGCTGAATTGCGTGTCTTTGAGGATGAACAAGGAAAGATGAATCGTGGGTTATCGGATATTCAGGGAGATATTCTTTCAATTTCGCAATTTACATTGTATGCGGATTGTAAGAAGGGAAGACGTCCCGGTTTCGAGAAAGCGGCACACCCTGCACAGGCAAACCCGCTTTATGAGCTCTTTAATAAAGAATTACGTTCTTATGGATTGCAAGTACCAACAGGCGTGTTTGGTGCTGATATGAAGGTAGAATTGCTGAATGATGGTCCGGTTACGATCATTTTAGACAGTGCAGAATTATAGGAGGCTAAGTGTATGGCAAATGTGATATATGGCAGTGATATTGCTAAGCAAGTAAAAAAAGATCTGCGCTTGCGGATCATGAAGTTAAAAAATGAGCAAAAACGACTCCCTAAGCTTGTTGTCGTTTTGGTAGGAGAACATCCTGCCAGTGTATCTTATGTGAAAGGGAAAGAGAAAGCTTGTCATGAAATCGGCATGGAAAATGATCTCATTTTACTGCCGGCTACCACAAGTGAAGATGAATTGTTACAGATCATTCATCAGTTGAACACCGATACCAAGGTGGATGGTATTTTGGTACAGCTTCCTTTGCCTGCACATATGGATGAGCATGTGATTCTACATGCGATTGATCCAAAAAAAGATGTGGATGGCTTTCATCCGGTGAATGTAGGGAAGATGTTATTACAAGAACCAACGTTCCTTTCCTGCACGCCAAAAGGTATTATACGAATGCTAGAGGAAATCGGCATGACAGATTTAAGCGGGAAACAGGCTGTTGTTCTTGGACGTAGTAATATTGTTGGTAAACCGGTTGCACAACTTTTATTAAATCATAATGCAACGGTAACCATTTGTCATTCCAAAACAGAGGATATTAAAAGTATTACCAAACGTGCGGATATCTTAGTTGTATCGGTTGGAAAAGCGCGTCTTGTAAAACGTGATTGGGTAAAACCAGGTGCTGTCGTAATTGATGTCGGTATCAACCGTGATGATCAAAATAAGCTGTGTGGGGATGTTGATTTTGCAAACGTTAGTGAGGTTGCTGGTTATATAACTCCTGTGCCGAAAGGGGTGGGGCCTATGACCATTGCGATGTTGCTAGAAAATACTTTGCAATCCTATGAACAAAGAGAGCATGTTTCATGGGACGAACGATAAAAACTATGATACAATGAAGATAACTTAAATAAAGAGAAGGGAATGAGCACATGATAAAGCATGAATATGATTTGAATGACATCGTAGAGATGAAGAAAGAGCATCCATGTCATAAATCGAAATACTGGAAAATTATCCGCATGGGAGCTGATATCCGTATCAAATGTCAGGGCTGCGGTACCAGCGTGTTATTTCCTCGTGTGGAATTTGAAAAAAAATTAAAACGTGTTATTGAACATGCACCAAAATCGGAAGAATGAAACCGCAGCTATCGCGGTTTTTTTAATGCTTTCTCAGCGTGTCTTGCTAACTAAAAGAAACATCAAGAAAGATTCACCTAGTTTTAATAGAGTAATTTAAATCGTAATAAAAGTAATATATACTTGACATAAAGTAATATTGGTTATACTATATAGGTGGAAAGAGAAGTGGTGTTATGGCAAAGAATTTGCGAATAAAGGCCGCAAGAGCAGCAAAAGATATGACACAGAAAGAACTGGCAGAATGTGTAGGTGTTACGCGACAAACAATGAACGCCATTGAAAAGGGAGATTACAATCCCAGTATTCGTTTATGCATTGCGATATGTAAAGCATTGGATAAAACACTGAATGATTTATTTTGGGAGGAATGAACATGGAACAATTTGATGAAAGACAAAAAGCCATACGCAATAAGATTATGACGAAAGCCTTTGCTTTAGCAATTATTCTTTTATGTGGGGCAATCATTTTGAATGAATGTAAGGTCATAGAAATAGGGAAAACCGTAAGCTTTACGGATTATGGCTTTATCACATTTTTTATACTCATCTTATATGTGACGCTATCTTTGATTTGGAAGGATGCTTATGTGGGTATAGTGAATGCTGCATCGATTAAAATAGCTCTATATGGATTTAGCGTACTATCTATTCTGGATATCGATTTATTCATAAAACACAGAATGGAACAAGCGCCAATAGATTATGTAGTTCTTGCTGGAACAATTACGATGATAGCAATCACCATTAGCTTATGGTTAAAGAAAAAAGATTGGGATAATTAAATTCACGAATCAATAAAAATGTATATACAAATACGTGCGCAAACAGTTGCATAACCTTAAAAAAAACGGTAGAATGTTAGAGTTGAGAGGAAGGATAGTATGCCATTAACAGCAGGAATTGTTGGGCTTCCTAATGTTGGAAAGTCTACATTATTTAACGCAATCACAAAATCACAGGTAGAGGCAGCCAATTATCCCTTTGCGACCATTCAACCGAACGTTGGTGTCGTAGAAGTGCCGGATCATCGTATTGATCGTTTGGTAGAGCTGTTTCATCCAAAGAAAACCATCTATACAACTTTTGAATTTACCGATATTGCCGGTTTAGTAAAAGGTGCCAGCAAGGGTGAAGGTTTAGGAAATCAATTTTTAAGTAATATTCGTTTGACAGATGCTATTTGTCATGTTGTCCGTTGTTTTGATGATGCAGATATTACGCATGTCGAAGGCAGTGTGGATCCCATTCGCGATATTGAAATCATTAATCTGGAACTGATTATGGCGGATTTACAGACAATCGAAAATCGCTTAAGCAAAGTAGAACGCAAGGCGATGACAAACAAAGATAAAGATGCGATAGCCGAAGTCAATGTACTAAAAAAATTACAAGCAGCTTTAGAAGCCGGAAAGCCTGTTAGAAGCTTGGATTTGGAAAAGGAAGAACAATTGCTTATCAAAGCATTTAATTTATTGACCTTAAAGCCAATGATCTACATTGCTAATATGTCAGATGAAGAAATCGCAGAGCCAGAAAATAATCCCTATTATCAGAAGGTGAAAGAGCTGGCAGATAGTGAACATAATCAGGTTGTACCTGTATGCGCTAAGATCGAAGAGGAATTGTCTGGCCTGGATAAAGAAGAAAAGAATGCTTTTTTACAGGAATTAGGTATACCAGAAAGCGGACTTGATAAAGTCATCAAAACAGCTTATCAAATCTTAAATCTTTGTACATTCCTAACTGCCGGTGAAGATGAATGTCGTGCCTGGACATTCCGTAAAGGAATGCTGGCACCACAGTGTGCAGGTGTCATTCACACGGACTTTGAAAAAGGCTTCATTCGTGCGGAATGTTACCGCTTTGAAGATATTGATGCATTAGGCAGTGAGCAGGCAATCAAAGAAGCCGGCAAACTACGCTTAGAAGGGAAAGAATACGAAGTGCAGGACGGTGATGTCTTACATTTCCGCTTCAATGTATAAGTATTCGCTATGTAAGTTTCCTACTTAAGTTATACAAAGGATTTTATAGTATCACAAAAAAAGGTAAGTACCACCTGCATGTGGAAACTTGCCTTTTCTTTTTATGCTTTATTTTATAAATTGTACAATGTCTTTCACAAAGGTTACATCTAATCCTGCCTCCTGGTTGTAATCTTTTGGTGAAGGCTGTTCACTACCTTTACTCATTGCGTGATTTGCCGTTGCATACGTACGAATGGTCCAATTCGCTTTTTCAGCAAATGCTTGTTGCCAACGCTTTAAATCCGTTTTGGTCACTTGATAATCACGTAGTCCTTGACAAAGCAGGACCGGCACTTGGATCTTTTCTGCTGTTTTTACTGGATCATATGTGGCCAGATCCATAAGATAAGCTCGTGTCATACCCAAATAAAGCGTATCATCGTGCTTGCTGGAAGCTATTTGTTTGATCTGTTTTCGTACTGTTTCAGCCTCATCCAGCTGCTTTTGTTCCTCAGCATCTACTTTGCCATCCAACTTCGCCAAGTAGGTAAGTTGCTCTACCATGCTGTCTTCGATTGGTCGAGAAGGAGCAGCCATAAAGATATAGCCTGCTATATCCTTTGTTTGTTCATTTAGGCGAGGTAAAATATAACCTCCCTGGCTATGCCCTAACACATAAATACGCTGTTTGTCAATCTGCTTTTGCTGCTGCATCAGTTGAATAGCAGATAAGGCATCTTCTATATATTCCTGCTGTATGGTGTCGGTTTGGGTAAAGGTATTTTCTAAGGTACGCTTATCAAAGCGATACGTCGCAATACCTTGTTTCCCTAATTCCTTGGCAAGCTCATAAAAAGGTTTCTGATTTCCGATGGTTTCATTGTGATCACTGGGACCTGAACCTCCCAACAGGATCACTACAGGAAATTTATCACCTTTTTCAGGCGTGCACAAATAACCTTTTATGTTACCGCCAGTTGCTATTTTTAAATCCATTTCTTTTTGTTTTATGCCATCCATCTTCATCGTTTCTTCAGGAAGTTGATATGGGCGAAAGAAAATACCGGCTATCTTATCACCCGCAAAGGTTACTTGCAGATTGAATTTCTGTTTTTGCGTTATTACCGGTTGAAAAACGGCAACATTTCCTTGATAGGACTGGGCATAAGGTGTCTGTAAAGATACCACACTGCCACAGCTCTTTGAAAAGCTCATAATCTGTGTTTGAAAGTTTTTTTCCTTCACAGCTTTTCCCATTTCATCTAAATACGTAAAGTCATTTTGCAGTGCTTGTATATCGCCATCACAAATGATGTTTGCCAACTTTTCACAGGTTTCTTTTTGCGTTAAGGTAATCGTTACATCCTGTGTCTTTGTCGTATCTGATGCCGACTCTTCATTAGAAGAGCTGCAGCTGCTTAGTATTAAAGTAAAAATTAATAAAAATAACCATCCTGTTCGTTTCATACTTGCACCTCGTTTATATCTCTTATTTTACCATGAAGTAGGAAGAATATAAATGAGAAGTGAGAAAAGTGGACGAAATGGAATATTCTAAAAGAATGTATGAAAAAGAAGAAAAAAGCATATGGCAGTAAGGAATGAGCATATGACAAAAAGGAGAGAGCAGATGACAAATAGGAATGGACATAGGAAATAGAAGAAATAAGCATGTGACAAATAGAATATCACGATACTGCAAACAGATGAGGATGTTAAAGAGAAAACGATATAAGCACAAAAAAAGCAGCATTAGCGCTTGATGAATTCCATCAATGCTTCCATGCTGTTTTTAGCGTCTTCATAACCTTGCTCATATAATGCTTTCAGCTTTTTCTCATCTTTTTCTAAACGTCCAATCGTAACCGGAGAACTAGGGCGAATAACCAAAATACGGCCTTCTTTTTCCATTACCCCTAATTCATCTAACGTGCGATTATAGTTGATATGACGATTTGCTAATGCTTCAACAAACTTTGGATATTTGCGATAACTGCGACGGATGAGAGGAAGAAGGTTGTTTTTTCTCTTGCGATAGTCTTTGCATTGGGTAAGGATTACGATATTTTTCTGATATCCCATTTTCTGGAATTGTTTTACGGGAATGCTATCACATGCACCACCGTCAAGCAACTTTTTGCCATCTACTTCCACAATGCGGGATAATAGCGGTAAGGATGCACTGGCTCTTACATAGATGACATCATGCAACATATTAATGCATTGTAAATATTCGGCTTTTCCTGTTTCCAAGTTACTTGCCACAGCATATAATTTAATGCCAGAGCGATTAAATGCATCATAATCGTAAGGGTCTAATTTGTTTGGAATTTCGTTATACATGAATTCTGCTCCAAATAAATCACCCGTTTTAAGCAAAGACTGCATGCTCATATAACGTTTATCATGCAGGTAGTCTGTATTTGTGCGATAGGCACGTCCACGTTGTTTAGAAGCATAACTACACGCATGACAGGCACCGGCACTGACGCCAATGACGCCATCTGTATATATATCATGATCCATAAGAAAGTCTAACACACCGGCTGTATAAAGCCCGCGCATGCCGCCTCCTTCAAGAACTAAACCTAATTTATCCATATGATCACTTCCTTTGACTGTCCTATTATAGCATATTTTGAATAGGAAAAACCTTTCAATTTGTTCATAAATTTATGTAAAATACATACTTTTTCACCTTTTCATAAAAAAGCATAAAGCATTGAAAAAAAGTGAAAATACTTGTGAAACCATTTAACATATTCACGATTTATTAATTGTAAAACCTCCTATTAAGTGTTAGAATAAACATATAAATTGAAGAAAGGAGCATTGCATATGAAACTCATTTTAGCGATCATGTCAAATGATGATAGTCCCGCAGTTTCCAGTGCGTTGACAAAGGAAAATTATCAGGTAACACGTCTTGCGACGACTGGAGGTTTCCTGCGTGCCGGAAATACTACCTTGATTGTTGGTACGGATGATGATAAGGTTGAACGTGCCATAGAAGTTATTGGCGAATACAGTAGAAGACGTACAGAAGTTGTACCGAGCACTGCATCTTATGATATTGGAAGATATGCATCTTTCCCTGTCGAGGTTCAAGTTGGAGGAGCTACTATTTTCGTAATTGATGTAGAGAAATTTATCAAATTATAATTCGTGATTACTGAATGACCCTTATAATGCTATTTAGCTTTATAAGGGTTTTTTTGTATACACAACACCAATAGTGATAGGTGTTCAGAAAGCTTAGTAGTTTGCATAAACGGTAGATATTTATAAGTTTCTTGAATGATTGTTTACAAGCATCGATTTTCTCGCTTTGCTTTTGTTCATGATACGTTAAATAGTAAAATGAAAGGTTTCCTTTCGTTGAAGTCTTTTGAAAGGATAAGGATTTGGTATTTTCAAAGGGAAGAAAGAACATGTTCAATGAAATGAACTTTTTGACTGTTTTTAACTATACGCAAAAAGAAGCTATTAAATCAGCATACTTGATAGCATGATAAGATGGGAAAAAGAATGTGGCGGTAAAGAAATGTTAGGTGTACATAATTATCCTTGTAAAAGCATCCTTTATGAAATACAATGTAAGGAGTGAGGTGCATAGCATGAAAAAGATAATTGAAAATGTAAGCTTTATGCTGGATGGCACGATGGTTTTTGGTGATCTTTATTTAGAAGATGGTTTTGTGGAGCGCATGGAATTTAAGACACCTAGAGGGAAAGGACATATCGCTATCCCAGGCTTTGTCGATATTCATACGCATGGTTTTCGTGGATATAGCTGTGATGATGAAAATATCGAAAATCTTCGTCAATTGGCCAATGCATATGCCAAACGAGGGGTAACGACATTTTGTCCGACCTTATCTCCACGTCCTTTACAAGAGTATATTCCAATTCTGAAAGCATATCGAAAGGCTTTTCAAGGAAATACGATGGGAGCACGTTATGCAGGCGTTCATTTGGAAGGCCCTTATTTATCAAAAGCGATGCATGGTTTATTAGATGCAAATCAGTTACAAGAAATTGATTTAAATGAATTAGATACATTTCTAAGTGAATATCATGAAGATATCCGTGTGATGACGATTGCCCCGGAATTGACAAATGCCATGGAAGCGATACATTTATTGCATCTATATGGTGTTCAAGTATCAATCGGTCACAGTAAGGCAACGTATGAGCAAATGCTGGAGGCTTTTGAAGAAGGTGCCTCCCAGGTGACGCATCTATGCAATGCTATGCCTGGCATTGATCATCATGAACCGACGATGTTTGATGCCGTGCTCTTATCCCAATGCAGCTGTGAAATGATTATGGATGGTGCACATATACAATCAAAAATGTTAGAATGGCTGATTAAACTGTTGGGTGCAAAACGGGTCATCGCAATCAGCGACGGTACGATAAACTCCGGATTGGCCTATCCTGAAGGTCATGTGCTAGATGATGGCAGTTACATACAACATCATGCAGTTTATAAAGAAGGCGTTCTAAAAGGAAGCTGTATAGACCTGTTGGATATCTTTCGTAAGCTATATGATGCCTATGGACTTGCTGAAAGCATCTTGATGACTTCGCAAAATGCGGCGCATATCGTGAAGAGTTATACAAGTGATATTCGCCTAGGTCATAAGATTGATCTGGTCATACTGGATAGTGAATTGCATTTGTTAGATGTAGTAATAAACGGTCGCAGTGTTTTATAGCATATGGTGCATAATGAGCATCCGATAAACGTAACGTTTTGGATGCTTTTTATTTTGTATGAGGAAGGGGGAAGAGGAAAAAAAGGGTTGTGATGAGAGATGATGTGGATGAAGATGAGCAGATGAAAGTAGTTACTTAAGAAAAATTAAGATTTATTCGTTTTAAGAAGAGAAACGAGATTCAATAGGAAGATGTTGCGGAAAATAAAAAAAGTCTCTTAAATCGCTTAAAAACATCGATTTAGGAGACTTTAGATAGCAACACCTAATGTAAATAAGCAAAAAAGAGAGAAACTCTCTTTTTTTGTTTTTTATACTCTACGAATTCCTGTAATACTCTGTCCGTAAGAAGCCCATTCACTGACACCACTTACAATAACACCCATACTAGGATTTGCTGCATGAACCATCTGTCCACCACCAATGTAAATAGACACATGAGATCCGCCATCCCAAACGATGACATCTCCATACTGCATGTTGTTGTAAGAAACCGCAGAACCCATACCAGCCTGGCCATAACCAGATCTAGGTACGCTTACTCCGACTTGATTGTATGCATAGTAAATTAAACCTGAACAGTCGAATCCAGCAGGACTAGCACCACCCCATACGTAGTTATAACCTACATAAGAAGATGCAATTGATGCAGCAGAACCATTACCGGCATGACCAGCAGGATTCAAATTTGCATTGTTATTCTTTTTTGGAGCTGAATAAGAAGTAGACGCTGCTGTTTCATAAGTTGTTGTTTCAGCTTTCGCTTTCTTCTTTATTTTCTTAGCTACACCCTTCTTATCGAATTTGTAACCATCTTTTTTCGTATCTGTGTAGGCATTTCCATTCTTACTGAAAAGGTACTTCTTACCTTTAATGGTCTGCCAACCTTTTAAACGATAGCCATACTTGTTATAGTACTGAATCATATCGTTTTCATGTGTCCATCCGGATTTTAAAGTACCGTTAGACTGGAAGTTATACTTTTTACCATCAATCTTAGTTTCACTTGTTGCCAGAGAACCATCTTCTTTGAAGTAGACTTTTTTACCATTCAGCTTCATCCAACCTTTCTGGATGTTGCCGTTAGCATCAAAGTTATAAGTCTTACCATCAATTTTCTGTTCACCGGTAACTTTTACACCATACTGGTTATAGTATGTAGTGTTTTCATCTTGCCATCCAAGTAACAGTTTTCCGTTTTTCTGGAAAGCGTACTTGTGACCATCAATCACCACGTCACCACTTACTCGTTCACCGTTTGCGTTGAAATAATAAGTGCTTTCGTTGATTGTTTTCCATCCTGTAACAGCTCTACCTTCATCATTCAGGTAGTAGACAGCACCTGTTTCTTCAAACAGCCAAGCTGTTTTAACTTTTCCATCTACCATGTAGACGCCATCGTGCCATCCGTCTGTATTGGATGCTGCATATACTGTTGTAACAGCAGAGAGCGCTGTAGCAATTCCTAAGACAAGAGCAACTTTTTTTGTGTTCTTTTCGATAAAGTTCATGTTATCACCTCGACATCAACGTCCTCATTGTAACAAAGACTTTTTAATCGTGCAACCCGCATTTTTTGAAAATCTTACGTTTTTGTCACTTTCCGACCCCATTTGAAATCCGCATTTAACCGATGAACAAAGGCTTAATGACATTTTTTAAAATTCTTAAAATTTTTTTTATTTTTTTTTAAATTTGCCTGTTTTTTATTGACTTTCGACAAAAAAGCCCTATTTATCAGCTATTGCGTAAAAACCAGTAGGTAGAGCCGTTACTGGAAGGTACTCCTGTAATCGGATTTACTTGTACTTCCATGATATCATCACTTGGTTGATACCAGATATTTTTCTGATTTTTATACAGTGTGTTGATTGTATCCTGAAAGATCTTTTTACTGTTTGCGTAATATTGTTTTGCCAGCTTGCGATTATCATCAAAGCCACACCATACCCCGATGACATATTCCGGATTGTACCCCATGACCAAGGAATCCCAATCACTCGTTCCGGATTTCGCAGCCATTGTCACTTTCGGCTGATAGCCATACATACTTGGAAACGCATAGCCTTTATTGCGGATATCAAAAGTTGAAGTCAGCAATTGTGAGAGCAGTAAAGTTTCATTTCGCTGCAGCATGCGTTTAGGAGTTGTCTTATGTTCATATAAAACTTTATCATCGCTTGTTACAGATGAAATCATCGTTGGTTTAACATAAAGCCCTTCAGAAGCAAACGTCGTATAAATGCGCGACAGCTCCAGTAAATTCATATTCACAGTGCCTAAGGCTTCACTTGGGTTTGGCTGTGATTGTTTAATGTCAAAATCCAATAGTGCTTGATGCAGGGTATCTTCACCTAAAAACAGATGAGTTTTCACGGCATAGATGTTGTCACTTAATGAAATGGCATTGATCAATGAGATTTTTGCATTGGCATATTGATCATCATAATTGCTTGGGGCATAAGTTTCGTTGTTCGCAAGGCGAAAGGTTGTTTTCTGTGAAGTAAATTGTGTGGCTGGGGTAAAGCCCTGTTGTAAGGCACAGTAATATAACAGTGGTTTAATCGTGCTGGCAACTTGACGCGAAGACTGGCTGGCCCGGTTATATTGGGAAATGGTGTAATCCTTTCCTCCGGCAATTGCCAGGATATTACCAGTAAAGGGCTGAACGATGATACCTGCGGTTTCTAGTTCATCATCCATATCCATGTGAGCCCGTATGGATTTGTCTAAGGCTGCTTGTACATCTGGATCATAGTTTGTATGTACATGGATTTCTTGATCTAAGTCGATGGATAGTTCGTTGAGTTCTGCAATCACGGCATCAACGTAATATTCGTTCAGACCATTTTGACTATCTTTATGGTTTTGTGATAAGACCAGAGGTTCTTGGCGAGCTTGTGCTTCTTCAGCTTTTGTGATAACCCCATGTTCACGCATAAGTTTTAAAATGAGGTGTTGTCGCTTAATAGCATTCTCTTTATGAAGATATGGGGAATAAATACTGGGACCATTTGGAATACCTACTAGCATGGCCGTTTCCCCAACGCTTAAATCTTTCATATCGGAATCAAAGAAATAATGTGCAGCTGATTGTATGCCGTAAATGCCATGTCCAAAGTATGCCGTGTTTAAATAACCTTCTAAAATATCTTTTTTACTGTATTGCATTTCCAGTCTTGTGGCATAGAAAAATTCTTGAATCTTGCGTGAAACCGTTTGTTCATTTGTCAGGAACAGATTTTTGGCATATTGTTGTGTAATCGTAGAACCCCCTTGCAGAATATCCCCATGTACAAGATTTGTTGATAAAGCTTTGATAATGCGAACCGGATCAAAACCGGCATGATAATAGAAGCGCTTATCTTCTACACTGATAAAGGCATCTTGTATGAATTCAGGAATATCGTCAATCGAAGTCCACTGCATATTTTTTTTAAAATTGGATTCATACATGACATTGCCATTGCAATCATAAATCGTGATATTTTTTCTTTGCTCATCCAGGGGCAATCTGTCTATGAAAGCATATGTGTATAACAAGATAAAAGCCGTCAGAATAAAAAAGATACTGCCAAAGATAATTCTGCGAAACCATTTCATAAGCGACACCTCTTTACGATATTAGTTTGAACATCTCCTTGTCTTTTAAACAAACTGATACAGAAAGACGTAGAACTATATATTCTATTAATAGAATATTATAAATATATATGTTGTTTCGTTCGTGCAGAAAAGTTATGCGTATAGAAGCAGGTAAAGCTTTTATATTTAAAAACAGGTTACATATGCAAAGGATGCATCTAATTTCTTTTTCTATAATCAATAAAAAGGATATATTCTAATAATGGAATATAGCGAAGAAGAATAGATTCGTCTAGAAAGAATTCACCACATGTGATATATAGGAATCAAAGCAAGCAATATAACTGCATGACAGACATATATATTATAAGGAAGAGATTTTCTTATGCCCCTATATATTATAAGGAAGAGTTTTTGCTCTAAATTGCTCTATATAATATAAGGAAGACTTTTGCAAGAGAAGGTCCTATATATTATAAGGAAGAGAAATATGAAAAAAGGGCGTGCAAAAATAATCGCTATATAATATAAGGATAGGGAAAAGCCATAATAAAAAGTACTCAACTTGTATCCAAATGATGAAGATACCTCGTTTCGTTTGGATAAATATGATGACGAAGTTTTGGAATAGGTTAAAAAAATAAGATTTAATAAAACTTTCTACACTGCATATTATAAAAATAGAACATCCAATTATAGAATAATATTCCATAATTAGATTATCATGTTGAATAAAAAAGTAAGGGTAAGCACAAAATCATAAAAAAGTTTAAATTTCCATAAAAAAGGCTTGCACCTTAGCCTATTTCTGCTATAATGCTCATGATAAGTGGTGAAAGCATGAAAAAACACGTTACGTTAAAGCAGACACATCTGGGTACAAAGCAGAAAAACATTCTATTTAAAGGCTATTTAGAACTGTTGCCAGAGCAAGACAACATTTCTTTTCATTATATAGAGAGTGATCAAACAACCGTGGTGGAAGTGCGTGCAGAACAAGATAGTTTTTATCTAAAACGCAGTGGCGAAATGATAACTGAATTATGCTTTCGGGAGAATGAAAAAACAAGAGGAACGATCCGTTCGGAATATGGAACCATAGAACTTACATTATTTACGCATAAATATATTCAAAAGGATAATATTATCGCTGTAGAATATGATGTCATGGTGAATGGGGAAGTGAGCGACAGTTTTCGTTTCTTATGTACGATGAAGGAGGTTATGGCATGAATCAGATTGAAACAAACTTAAAGAAGGCGTTAGCAGATGCTGCTAAAAAAGCGTTTGATACAGAAGTGGAAATTGAAAAGATCGTAATTGAAATCCCTAAAGACAAAAGCCATGGTGATTATTCTACAAACCTGGCCATGCAACTGACAAGATTATTGAAAAACAATCCACGTGTCATTGCGGAAGCGTTGCAGCAAAACCTGGATATGGAAGCAGCTGCTATTGAACATTGCGAAATAGCCGGGCCGGGGTTTTTAAACTTCAAAATTAAAAATACATCTCTTGCACAGATTATTAAAACCGTATTGGCGCAAGAAGATAACTTTGGACATAACGAAACAGGAAATCATGAACGTGTAAATGTAGAATATGTTTCAGCGAACCCAACGGGTGATTTACACCTTGGTCATGCTCGTGGTGCTGCATGGGGTGACAGTATTACACGTTTAATGAAAGCAAGTGGTTATGATGTGACACGTGAGTATTATGTGAATGATGCCGGTAATCAGATTGTCAACTTGGGAAAATCGTTGCAGGCACGTTACCGTGAATACTTAGGTCTTCCATTTGTATTACCGGAAGATGGTTACCATGGCGAGGATGTTAGAAAGATTGCCGTTAAACTTGCGCAAGCATATGGTCAGACGTATGCAGAAGAAAATGACGAAAATTTGAGGTTCTTTAAAGAAAAAGGCATCGCGTTTGAATTAGATAAGATTAAGTGCGATCTGGATAATTTCCGCGTTCATTTTGATGTTTGGAGCAGTGAACAAAAGATCAGAGATGATGGAAAAGTAGAAAAAGCCTTAGAAGTGTTGCATGAAAAAGGGCTGACCTATGAAGAAGAAGGTGCACTTTGGTTTAAAACAACACAGTTTGGTGATGATAAAGATCGTGTTTTACGTAAATCTGACGGTTCTTATACATATCTGGTACCTGATATTGCATATCATAAGGATAAGTTAGACCGTGGTTTTGACTTACTTGTTGATTTGCTGGGGGCTGATCATCATGGCTATATCCCAAGATTAAAGGCTAGTATTCAGGCGTTAGGAAACGATCCTGAAAAATTGCAGGTAGATATCATCCAGATGGTTCGACTTGTAGAAAACGGTGAAGAAGTGAAAATGAGTAAACGTTTAGGGAATGCGGTAACCATACGTGAACTCTGTGATGAGGTAGGCGTTGATGCTGTCCGTTATTTCTTTGTACAACGTGCCGTTGATACGCATCTGGATTTTGACCTTGGTCTGGCAAGAAAACAAAGCAATGACAATCCAGTATACTATGCACAGTATGCACATGCGAGAATATGCTCTATTTTACGTCAGGCACCTGATTTTAAGGAAGCAACAAACTATGATTTGCTGACGCATGAAAAAGAAATTTCATTGATGAAATATATCAATGAATTCACAAATGTCGTAAGTGATGCCGCTAAAACAAGAGCGCCACATAAAGTATGTAACTATATACAGAAACTGGCCCAGCATTTCCATAGTTTCTATAATGCATGTAAAGTTATTGACCCTGAGCATGAAGCGTTGTCCGCACAACGTCTGGCTCTTTTAAAAGCTACACGAATCACATTAAAAAATGCACTGTTTCTGATTGGTGTAGATGCCATTGAAAAAATGTAGGAGGAAAAGCGTTTACTATGAAAAAAGCAATGATTGATATAGCCTTCGATCTCATGAAAACTAAGAAAAAAGCTGTTACATTTTTAAAAATATGGGAGGAAGTCTGCCAGATTGCCGGTTTTACAAAACAACAAGAAGAGGATAATATCGCACAGTTCTACAGTGATTTGTCTCTTGACGATCGTTTTGTATGCGTAGGTGAAAACCGCTGGGATCTGCGTGAGCGTCACACATATCATGAAGTTGTTGTAGATACAGAAGAAATTCTGATTGACGAAGAAAGTGATGAAGAATTTGAACATGAAGCTGTGGCTGAGAAAACAGCGGATGAAGAATACTAAGCATGGGGTACCATGCTTTCTTTTGATATTATAGGCATTTTCAAAATTATATGGCAGAAAAGCTTTTCAAAAAGATAAAAATGAAGTAGAATAAGAGTGTAAAATTGACAAGGAGGAATTTAAAATGGCATTAGTTTCTGCAACAGAAATGCTTAACAAAGCACATGAAGGTCATTATGCTGTTGGTGCATTTAACATCAACAACATGGAATGGACAAAAGCAATCTTATTGGCAGCTGAGGAAGCAAAATCCCCAGTTATGTTAGGAGTATCTGAAGGTGCTGCTAAATACATGTGCGGATTTAAAACCGTAGTCGCTATGGTAAAAGAAATCCACGACAATTTGGGAATTACAGTTCCAGTTGCTCTGCACTTGGATCATGGTTCTTACGATGGTGCGAAAGCATGTATCGAAGCTGGTTTCACTTCAGTAATGTTTGATGGTTCTCATTATGCATTTGAAGAAAACTTAGAAAAATCAAAAGAAATGATCGAACTGGCTCATTCAAAAGGTTTATCTATTGAATGTGAAGTTGGTGGCATCGGTGGTGAAGAAGACGGTGTTACTTCCATGGGTGAATTAGCTGATCCTCAGGAATGTAAGACAATTGCTGAATTAGGCGTTGATTTCTTGGCTGCTGGTATCGGTAATATCCATGGTAAATATCCTGCAAATTGGGCTGGATTGAACTTTGAACGTCTGGGCGAAATCCAGAATGTTACAAATGGTAAGCCATTAGTATTACACGGGGGTTCAGGTATCCCTGCAGATCAGATCGCAAAAGCTATCTCTTTAGGTGTATCTAAGATTAACGTTAACACAGAATTACAGTTGGTTTTCGCAGCTGCAACTCGTGAATACATCGAAGCTGGTAAAGACACAGAAGGCAAAGGTTATGACCCTCGTAAATTGTTAAAACCAGGTGCTGATGCAATCAAAGCAAAAGTTATTGCTATGATGGAAGAATTTGGTTCTGCTGGTAAAGCTGAATAATATACAAATCAGAAAATGAAAAACACATCCTTTAAAGTGATGTGTTTTTATATGGTTGATTATGCAGATGGTAGATACTGTATAAGGGAAGATAACATAATAAGGCACCGCCAAAATTCAGAATGAAATCATCAATATCCATCGTACCGGTTAAGGTGAAAAACTGTGTTACTTCAACTGCGATTATGATACATGCTATACAGGGAAGATAACATCTGGCTTTCTTCATACATGGAAATAACTTTGGTAAAAAGAAGGAAAAAGGCATAAATGCAATGAAATTACCAAATAAATTGATAATAGCGATTTGATTGGAAATGGCTGGTATATCGAAAATAATCATCATCTGCTTAATGGTTTTAAAGGGCATAAGATTGGTTCCGTTTTCCCACTGTATCTGCAAGGCCGTTCCATAATTTCCATCCAACAGATTTACTTTATCGCGCGCAAAATCAGCTGAAAAAAATAACAAATAAGCCAATTGGAAGACATATACTAGAAACAGCAACATCCATATCTGATGTTGTGCATCATGGAGAATATCCTCGTTTTCATGAGTGTGGTAAAATATCCATGGGAGGATTCCCAACACGATGATAGAGCCAGTAATCATCAATATGGCATCGTTGGAAAAAGGTGTTTTAAACAAGAGCAGATATAAGGTATGAATCAGTCCGGCCGGTAAGATGCCGAACAGTAGAAAATCTATTATTTTTTGATACTTTTGTACCATAAGAGTCCGCTCCTTTCATAGGACTTTATCATATAAGATTTTATGCGATGTTGCAAGATAAGAAACCTTAAACTTTTCTTAAAGCATATACAAATCATGAATCTGTAGTATAATATGCATGTGAGGTTTAAGATAATGAAATTATATACTTGTGAACAATGCCATGCCCCAATAAAACTAAGTATCCTAAAGGGGAATGTGCATATCGTCTGCCCATCTTGCCATCAGAAGTATCAATTGAATACGATGAGTGTTAAAAAATATATGCTCATACCATTCGTATCTGTGGCAATTGCTGTTAGTAGCAGTTTACAGCTCTTACAGGGGAAAACGATTGATGTTAAGTTTATTTATATATTAGGTGTTTCTTTCGTGAGTGCTGCACTCATGGAATGGCTATGTGTAAAAGCAGGTATCCTGCGTTATGAAAAAAGTGAAGAAATTGGGTGAAACTATGCAGAAAGTAAAGAAAAAAATAGGAACCTCAGTTCAGAAATATCGTTATATTGAAAAGAAAGATTTCGGTGACAGACTTCTTTCTTTTATGTTAGATGTGAGTGTAGCTTTATCTCCCATGATGTTATGGAATATTGTCATGCTTGCCGTCTTAGGAAGCTTAATGAGCTTTTCTGGTGTGAAAGTTGTGAATGTGATTGTCGGTGTCATGATGATCGGGTCCATTTTCTTTTTAAATACTATCATTTGTCGTAAAACAGGTGGACAGAGTCTGGGAATGTATTTATATGATTTTCAGCTTATCAGCATCAGTGGAAAGAAAGCGAATATTCGTCAGATGTATATGCGAGATCTTATTGGTTTTGCAATACCATTTGTAGTGTTGATGCTATTCACTAGTATTTTTGGTGTTATGGCATATTGGCTGTTAAATGGCATCGTGGTACTAGCGGACAAAAAACATCGCTCCTTAATTGATTTTCTGACACGTACCTGTGTGGTTAAAATCGTAGGTTCTACTTTTATAGCAGAGTCAGTAAAAGAAACGGTAAAACAACCATCGATTAGTGAAGCAGCTGCTCAGAAAACCGTTTCTATAAATAGCGTTGATTTGCATATTCATTCCAATTTCAGTATTGGTGCTGACTATAATATCGAAGAAATTTTTCAGAGCGCAAAACGTCAAGGACTTAAAACCATTTCGATCACAGATCTAAATACAACAAAATCAAATGCCATCGCTTTACGAATGAGTGAATTGTATGGAATACGTTATGTGAATGGTGTGGAAATTTTAGCCGATCTGCATGGGCATACAGTACATGTGCTTGGTTATTTTGTAGATTATCAAAATGAATTGTATAGAACGATTGAAAATGATGCTTTATTGGCGGAAAAACGTGCTAGTATACAGCGTGTGCGTCTATTTGAACAATATCTTGGAAAGCAAATCCATGTAGATGATTTGTTGGAAAATAACCGTTTTCAACAGATATCCGGTGAAATGATTGCACGTCATGTTTTAAATCATCCGCGTTTTCAAGACTGTGAGATAATAAAACCCTATTTATTAGGGAAAATGAAAAATCCTTATCACCAGTTAGCAACTGATTATTTTGCGCAAGGGAAACCATGTCATGTAAACGCAAAACATCCATCTTTACAGGACGTCTTAGATGTAATTTCCTTAAGTAATGGTATTGCCATCCTGGCAAATCCATATCCTTTATTTGAAAAAGATGAAAATCTCCTGATACTTGCATTACAGATGGGGATAGAAGGTTTGGAAGTATTCCGTCCAGATTATACGCGCAAAGAAATGGCAACGTTAATGCAATTGGCGAAAGATCGAAAATTGCTGATTACTTGTGGAAGTGATTTTTATAAAGAAGGTACGGGCAGAGCAATTGGAGAGTGTCATTGTCCAAAAGAAGCAGAGCCACTCATCGATATGTTGCTTTACGCGAAAGAGTAAGAAGAGAGTAATCTCTTCTTTTTCATAAGATTTGTTTAGATGAGGCGATAGAAAGGAAAATCGAGGACTTTACATCTCATTATCAAAAAAGGAAGCTTTCAATATTCTTGTAAGGAGCAGTGCCATCTACATAAGCACACAGGTAAGGCTTTTATATCTTCATCTTTTTTCGTGATTTCGTTTTGAAAACCTTGCCAATGGGCAGAATATTCTATATAATGATAACTGATAGAAAGGTAAAGACAGGAAGAGTATTTTTATGAAAGCCTTACAGAGAGTGAATGGCTGGTGAAAATTCACAGGTGAAATAAAAAGAAGATGGCCCTGGAACCGTTTTTCTGAATAGTCAGGAAAAAACGTAGCATCGGCGTTAACGATGTTAAGGTGTACAGCAAGTACATAAATAAAGGTGGTACCACGAACTTTCGTCCTTTGGCGGAAGTTTTTCTTTTATAAGGAGGCGTATGTTATGTGTAAAGAATGTAAAAAAGGTAAATATTATATCACAACTGCAATTACGTATACATCCGGCAGACCACACATTGGGAATACATATGAAATTGTATTAACCGATGCCATTGCCAGATATAAACGTCAGCAAGGCTATGATGTGTTCTTCCAAACCGGAACGGATGAACATGGACAAAAGATTGAAGAAAAGGCAAAAGAAGCCGGTGTAACACCAAAGGAATTCGTAGATAAAGTTGCCGATATCGTACGTAAGAATTTTGATATGATGAATACTTCTTATGATTATTTTGTACGTACAACGGATGAAGGACATGAACGTCAAGTACAGAAAATCTTCAAAAAGCTGTATGAACAAGGCGATATCTATAAAGGAAAATATGAAGGCATGTATTGTACTCCATGTGAATCCTTCTGGACCGAGAGTCAATTGATTGATGGAAAGTGTCCGGATTGTGGCAGACCTGTACAAAAGGCAACAGAAGAAGCTTACTTCTTCAATTTGCAAAAATATGCACCTAAGCTAATCAAGCATATTGAGGAACATCCGGAATTTATTCAGCCAGAATCTCGTAAGAATGAAATGATCAATAACTTCTTAAAACCGGGATTACAGGATCTATGTGTTTCCCGTACATCTTTTAAATGGGGTATACCGGTAGACTTTGATCCAGATCATGTTGTGTATGTTTGGATTGATGCATTGAGTAACTATATCACTTCTCTGGGCTATGATGCTGATGGTAATCATGGCGAAAACTACAAGAAATATTGGCCGGCAGATGTGCATATCATAGGTAAGGATATTCTTCGTTTCCATACGATATATTGGCCAATCATGCTGATGGCCTTAGGGGAACCACTGCCAAAACAGGTATTCGGTCATCCTTGGCTGTTGGTTGGCGATGGCAAGATGTCAAAATCAAAAGGCAATGCCATTTATGCGGATGAATTGGTCCACTATTTTGGTGTGGATGCGGTACGTTATTTCGTATTGCATGAGATGCCATTTGCACAGGATGGAACTATTACCTGGGATTTGATGGTCGAACGAATAAATTCTGATTTAGCAAATGTCTTGGGAAATCTGGTAAACCGTACGATTTCTATGCAGAATAAATATTTTAATGGTGTAATTTCTAATCCATTAGAACGCGAGGATATTGATAAGGAACTGATGGACTTAGCGTTGGATACACCAAAACGAGTAGCTAAGAAAATGGAAACATTGCATGTCGGTGATGCCATTGAAGAAATCTTTACTTTATTAAAGCGCTGCAATAAATATATTGATGAAACAACACCTTGGGTATTAGGTAAAGATGAAAGTAAGAAAGATCGCTTGGCAACTGTATTGTACAACCTATTGGAAAGCATTCGTATTGCCGCTGTCTTACTAAGCAGCTTTATGCCGGAAACTGCTGAAAAAATTCTGGATGAATTAAGTACATCAGAGCGTTCTGCTGAAAGTCTGGAAGAATTCGGTAATTTGGAATGTGGACATACAGTAGATGCGAAACCAGAAATTCTGTTTGCCCGTATCGATGTCAAAGAATTTATGGAAACCTTAGAAAAGGATAAAGCAAAAGAAGCAAAGGAAGCTGCTAAAGCAAGTAAAAAAGCAGAAAAGAAAGAAGCAATCGAACCTTCTGAAATCACCATTGATGATTTCACAAAGATTGAATTGAAGGTAGGTACGATTATTGCGGCTGAAAAACATCCAAAAGCAGATCGTTTGCTTGTTGAACAAATTGATTTGGGTACAGAAACACGTCAGATCGTCAGTGGTATCGCAAAAACATTTGAACCAAAAGATGTCATTGGTAAAAAAGTCGTTGTCGTCAGCAATCTGAAACCGGTGAAATTGCGTGGAGTAGAGAGTCAGGGCATGATTCTTTGCGCAAGCAATGATAAGGATTTAGATATTGTGACGATTCTAAAAGATTTGCCAAATGGAACGAAGGTGAGCTAATTGGATAGCAAGTATGTGATGTTGTCAATGGGAACGGATATCTTATTGATTTTTATCTCCATCTATTTTATTTATCATGGAGTACACACGGATCAAATCGTCTTTTCCGTTATAGCGGCTGTTTTATTGATTATCGCAGTGATTCGTCTGATTATCTTTGCAATTGCTTTTATGAAGCATGGAGATGAATAAGGCTATATGGATGTGAAACAAAAAACCGCATTGTATAGCGCTGCAGTTGTTTTGATGATAGCCGGTGGTGGCTTTCTCTTAAAAGGGCTGTCCTCTAGTAACATCGCATTTCTTTTGATTGGTAGTATTTTATTGGCTATGGGAATTGCCAGATATCTCATGGTGAAAAAACTTATGAAGGAGCATGAAGATTGATCGTCTTTGTGCTTCTTTTTTTATTATTTTTAATTGTTATGGAAAATCTTATTGTGATGTAGAAGGAACAATTATTTCTTACGATAATTTCAATATCTTAGTTTCGCCGTCAAAAAGAATTGATAATTTGTGAATTAGCTAAGTTCCGTTATCACTTTTCATCATCTGTTGTTAGTAAGAAATAGGCTTACAAATGAGAATAGCTTAAAGCCGGTTGAAGAGAAATATACAAAGAAATACATATCGATCCTTGACAGATATGAAAATATGGTATACTGTATTAGTGTACTAGATACAGTAATACAGTTGGAGGTGAGATGATGTTTCTCATAGATGTACAAAGTAAAACGCCAATATTTGAACAATTAAAAAAACAGATATTGGAATTTATCTCCATTCAGGTCTTGTCACCTAATGACAAGTTACCCTCTGTACGTTCGCTTGCATCACAATTAGGTGTAAATCCCAATACGGTTGCCAAGGCATATCAGGAATTGGAAACACAAGGCTATATTTATACCGTGAAAGGGAAAGGCTGCTTTATCTCAGATAATGATACAGACGCACAGATTCGCTTAGAAAAAATGAAGGAATTTAAAGATAAGGTAAAAGAAATGAAGAAATATCATATTGGGAAAGATGGTCTTTATCAGACAATCAATGAAGTTTATGAGGAGGAATATCATGATTGAAATAAAAGCGTTATCTAAAAATTTTGGTTCTCATATCGTGTTAACAGATGTAAATCTGAACATTCCGGATGGTAGTGTGTTTGGTTTGATCGGGCCCAATGGTGCCGGAAAATCTACATTGCTGCGCATATTGTCAGGAATCGTGAAACCGGATGTCGGTGGGGTTTTATATGATGGAAACAATGTATATGAAAACCCTGAAGTAAAACAAAATATCCTAATGATCAGTGATGATCCACATTATTTCTTCCATGCCAGCATAGCAGATATGAAAGAATTTTATAAAGTATGGTATCCGCAATTCAATGAACGTATTTATCATCAGTTTCTTTCAATCTTTAAATTAGATGAGAAAAAACCGATGGCAGATTTCTCCAAAGGTATGAAGCGACAAGCTTTTATTGCCATTGCGCTTGCGATTGCACCTAAATATTTATTTTTAGATGAAGCCTTTGATGGGTTAGATCCTATTATGCGTCTTACCTTTAAACGAGCTATCATGGAAATGATTGAAGAAAAAGAAATGACCGTGATTATCAGCTCACACAATTTACGAGAGATGGAGGATATTTGTGATAGCTTTGGTATTTTGGAAAATGGGAACATTTCTACCAGTGGTGATTTAGATACAACAAAGGATAATATCCATAAGATTCAACTGGCTTTCCCAAAAGAAAAAGAGAAAGAAGACTTTGCTCAGCTTGATCTGTTATCCATTCATATTCAATCCAAAGTCGTGAATCTTGTCGCAAAAGGCAATATTGATAAGATTCAGAATTATTTAAAAACCATGAATCCATTGATGATGGAAATACTGCCGGTGAATTTAGAAGAAATCTTTATTTATGAAATGGAGAGAAAGGGGTATGGTCTGTATGAATAAGCTCTTTAATCAACAATATTTCAAATATTTATATAAAAGTAATCGACGCCTGCTTATTCTGATCTGGGCAATCTTATTTATTTGTATCTGTTTCTTTACTACCATTTTCACGATAAATGATTTTACTGCTTACAGCGAAGTACAAGCATTTGTCACTGCAATGAGTGGGTTCTGTGGTATTAGTATTTCGATGTTTGTGCCAATTTATTTCTTTCGCTTCCTTTATCGGAAACGCAGCTGTGATTTATATTACGGCTTGCCGATTCGCAAAAAGGAATTATTCTCTACAACCTTTCTCTTTGGCTATCTGGCTATCCTGATCCCGATTGCAGTATACTTTTTATCAACTTCGATCATTGCCAGCCAATTCATGAATGTGTTATCCTCAACAATCTTAATGAACATCAAGGTCATGGGTTTCTTTGCTATCTTCATGTTATGTATACAAGCTATCATTTGCTTTTTGTGTATTCGATGTAACACGATGATGGATGCTTTATTTATTAGTGGAACTTATGTGATTTTACCTTTTATCTTATACATTTCGATGAACATCTTCTTAAAGGAACAGGTAAATGTCATCACACTAGGCTATGGGAACTATATAGAATATATCTTTAATACAGATACTATTTTAACGTTTCTAAGTCTTCCTTATGCGGCATTGCGAAATGTAGCTTACCTTTTTGATTATTCACCAGATTGGTTATCCATCTTTTATTGGATCATCCTCTGTGCGATTGCTCTTTATTTCGCCTATCACTATTTTATCAATCGAAAAGCTGAAGATAGTGAGCAGCGTACAACATTCTGGTTGGGCTATTCATTCATTATTCTTATCGTAACCTTCTGTATGATTCTAGCTGTCCAAACAGCGAGAGGTGTTTCTCTGCTTGTCGGGTTAACGATTATATTCTTTATGTATTTATTCCTTGTTTTCTTTTCAAAAAGGAAAATCGTCTTAAATATAAAAACGATTACTGTCTTTGTCGGTCTGCTTATTGGCAGTGCAGCATTTGGTCAGGCATTCCAATATACACATGGCTTTGGCGTAGTACAAGAATTACCACAGTTGGAAAAAATAAGTTCGGTAAATATAGAAGTTGTAATGAGCCAAGAAATTAACCATAATAAAACGACTATAAATGGACTTTCCTTAGTAGGTAAGACAAAGAATGAAACGTTAAATAAAAGCATCTATGAGCTGCACAATGATGTGCTAGATGTCTGCACAGATAAGCATGAGGGTGGCTCAACACAAATTACCTTCCTATATACGTATCGTAACGGACGATATATGAGTCGAACTTATAGTATAGGAGATGCTGTAACAAAGGGAATCATCCTACCTAAATTTGATGAATATCATGAAGAGGCTAAGCAAGGTAAGATCAATGCATCCGTAGACTATACGTATACTGTTTCAAATGATGTGATAAATTATTAATGAATTCTGTCATAAGCCTTTCTTATGATGATTATGAAGTGGGGAATGGCTATAAAAATTTAATGTATTTTACCATCTTTTTCGCGAGAAACACTTGCGATTTGAAAAAACCTGTCTTTAGAAGTTAAAAGTAAAAAAATGGTGTAAACTCGAAATTATAGCTAACGAGTATGCATCATTTTTATTTGTTTATTGGTAAGATAA